>NZ_LRUN01000002.1 GCF_001679645.1 Pseudomonas bananamidigenes
TCTGCGTGGGAATGCAGCCCGGGACGCTCTGCGTCCCCTCCAGAGCTGGAACGCGGAGCGTCCCTTGAGGCATTCCCACGCGGAGCGTGGGAACGATCATCGCGGTACGGCGTGGGAACGATCAAAGTCCGGATTCATGGCCAAACCAGTCATCCACTTTGAAGGCTTTGGCCATTGCCGCAACCGGCGTGCGGCGCGAGTATTCCTCTGATGTTTACGGTTCCCCGACCTAATAAAAACACAGAGGGATTCTGGCAATGCGCGATTACTTGTCTGCCACCGAACAGTTCAATTATCAGCACACCGTGGACGCCGCACTCAGCGGCTCGCTCGAGGCGCTCAACGCCTGCGTCGAATGTTGTGACCGTCACGCCTTGCCGGGGCGCATCGCGCTGTTCTGGGAAGGCCGCGACGGCGCCAGTGCGACTTACACCTTCAGTGACCTGCAGGACAAAGCCGCACGTTTCGCCAATTTCCTCCTCGCCCAAGGCGTGCAGAAGGGCGACAAGGTTGCCGGCCTGTTGCCGCGCAACATCGAACTGCTGATCACCGTTTTCGCCACCTGGCGCATCGGCGCGGTGTATCAACCGCTGTTCACCGCGTTCGGCCCGAAAGCCCTCGAACATCGCCTGAACAGCTCCGGCGCCAAAGTGGTGGTGACCGACGCGGTCAACCGGCCGAAGCTCAGCGAAGTCGCCGATTGCCCGACGCTGGTCACCGTCGGCGGCCTGAAAGGCCAGGGCATTGTCCGTGGCGATTTCAGTTTCTGGGCCGAGCTGCCCAACCATTCCAATGTCTGCGAACCGGTGCTGTTGACCGGCGAAGACCCGTTCCTGCTGATGTTCACCTCGGGCACCACCGGCCCGTCGAAAGCGCTGTCGGTGCCGCTCAAGGCCATCGTCGCATTTCAGAGCTACACCCGTGACGCCGTGGATCTGCGTCCGGAAGATGCGTTCTGGAACGTCGCCGATCCGGGGTGGGCCTATGGCATTTATTTCGGCGTGACCGGCCCGTTGTCGATGGGGCATCCGATCACTTTCTACGATGGCCCGTTCACCCTCGAAAGCACCTGCCGGGTGATCAACAAATACGGCATCACCAACCTCACCGGTTCGCCCACGGCGTATCGCCTGTTGATTGCCGGCGGCGATGAATTCGCCCGTTCGATCAAGGGCAGGCTGCGCATCGTCAGCAGTGCCGGCGAGCCGTTGAACCCGGAAGTGATCCGCTGGTTCGCCGACAACCTCGGCGTGGTCATTCACGACCACTACGGCCAGACCGAACTGGGCATGGTGCTGTGCAACCATCATGGCCTCGAACACCCGATCCACCTGGGTGCCGCCGGTTTCGCCTCGCCGGGCCATCGCATCGTGGTGCTTGACGACCAGTACAACGAACTCGGCATCGGCCAGCCCGGCATCCTCGCCATCGACCGCACACAGTCGCCGATGTGCTGGTTCGCCGGTTACGAAGGCGCGCCGACCAAGGCCTTCGTCGGCGATTACTACCTGAGCGGCGATACCGTGGAGTGGAACCCGGACGGCAGCATCAGCTTCGTCGGTCGCAGCGACGATGTGATCACTACTTCCGGCTACCGGGTCGGCCCGTTCGACGTGGAAAGCGCGCTGATCGAACACCCGGCCGTAGTCGAAGCGGCGGTGGTCGGCAAACCCGATCCGGAGCGCACCGAACTGGTCAAAGCCTTCGTCGTGCTCAACCCGCAATACCGCGCCGAGCCTGCGCTGGCCGAAGAACTTCGGCAACACGTGCGTAAGCGTCTGGCCGCGCATTCGTACCCCCGTGAAATCGAATTTGTCAGCGAATTGCCGAAAACCCCGAGCGGCAAATTGCAGCGCTTTATCTTGCGCAACCAGGAAATCGCCAAGGCTCAAGAGGCCGCGGCGCACAACGTTCCAGCTTGAATCAGGAAGTCAGTCATGCAGATCGAAAACAAGGTTTTTATCGTCACCGGCGGCGCGTCCGGCCTGGGTGCCGCCACCGCTGAATTGCTGGTGAGCGCCGGCGCCAAAGTGATGCTGGTGGACATGAACGCCGAAGCCGTCGCCGCCCAGGCCCAGCGCCTCGGCGCGCAAAGTGTCGTGGCCGACATCAGCAACGAAGCCGCCGCTGAAGCCGCCGTGCAGGCGACCGTGAAAGCCTTCGGCAGCCTCAACGGGCTGGTGAACTGCGCCGGCATCGTCCGTGGCGAGAAGATCCTCGGCATGAACGGCCCGCACGCCTTGTCCAGCTTCGCGCAGGTGATCAACGTCAACCTGATCGGCAGCTTCAACATGCTGCGCCTGGCGGCGGCAGCGATTGCCGAAAGCGAGGCCAACGCTGACGGTGAACGCGGCGTGATCATCAACACGGCGTCCGTGGCGGCGTTCGATGGTCAGATCGGCCAGGCCGCATACTCCGCTTCCAAAGGCGCCATCGCCAGCCTGACCCTGCCTGCCGCCCGTGAGCTGGCGCGCTTCGGCATCCGCGTGA
Organism: Pseudomonas bananamidigenes; assembly: GCF_001679645.1. Taxonomy (GTDB): domain Bacteria; phylum Pseudomonadota; class Gammaproteobacteria; order Pseudomonadales; family Pseudomonadaceae; genus Aquipseudomonas; species Aquipseudomonas bananamidigenes. The sequence goes on from NZ_LRUN01000002.1 coordinate 2,491, forward strand.
TGACCATCGCCCCGGGCATTTTCGAAACCCCGATGATGGCCGGCATGACCCCGGAAGTGCGCGATTCGCTCGCCGCTGGCGTGCCGTTCCCGCCGCGTCTGGGCAAGCCTGCCGAGTACGCCGCGCTGGTGCGGCATATCATTGAAAACAGCATGCTCAACGGTGAGCTGATCCGTCTCGACGGCGCCTTGCGCATGGCCGCCAAGTAAGGAGGATTTCCCATGACCATCTCCAACGATCCGATTGTCATCGTCAGCGCCGTCCGCACCCCGATGGGCGGTTTCCAGGGCGAACTGAAAAGCCTGACCGCGCCGCAACTCGGCGCGGCGGCAATCAAGGCGGCGGTCGAGCGCGCCGGTGTCGCCGCCGATGCGGTCGATGAAGTGTTGTTCGGTTGCGTGCTGCCGGCAGGGCTCGGCCAGGCGCCTGCACGTCAGGCTGCCCTGGGCGCCGGCCTGGACAAATCCACCCGCTGCACCACCGTCAACAAGATGTGCGGTTCGGGCATGGAAACCACCATCCTGGCCCACGACATGCTGCTGGCCGGCAGCGCCGATGTGGTGATCGCCGGCGGCATGGAAAGCATGTCCAACGCGCCGTACCTGCTGGATCGCGCCCGTGCCGGGTACCGCATGGGCCACGGCAGGGTGCTGGATTCGATGTTCCTCGACGGTCTTGAAGACGCCTACGACAAGGGCCGCCTGATGGGCACCTTCGCCGAGGATTGCGCTGAAACCAACGACTTCAGTCGCGAGGCTCAGGACGCATTCGCCATCGCCTCGACCACCCGTGCCCAGCAGGCGATCAAGGACGGCAGCTTCAAGGACGAAATCGTCCCGCTGACCGTGACTGTCGGCAAGGAACAAGTGGTGATCAGCAACGACGAGCAGCCACCCAAAGCCAAACTGGACAAGATTGCCTCGCTGAAACCGGCGTTTCGCGAGGGCGGCACCGTGACGGCGGCCAACTCCAGCTCGATCTCCGACGGCGCTGCCGCTCTGGTGTTGATGCGCCAGTCGCAAGCACAGAAACAGGGCCTGAAACCGCTGGCGGTGATTCATGGTCACGCCGCGTTCGCGGACACCCCGGGCCTGTTCCCGGTGGCTCCGATTGGCGCGATCAAAAAATTGATGAAGAAAACCGGCTGGTCGCTGGATCAGGTCGATCTGTTTGAAGTGAACGAGGCGTTCGCCGTGGTCGGCATGGCGGCGATGACCCATCTGGAAATCCCCCACGACAAACTGAACATTCACGGCGGCGCCTGCGCCCTGGGCCACCCGATCGGTGCGTCCGGTGCGCGGATTCTGGTGACCTTGCTCTCGGCCCTGCGCCAGAAAGGCCTGAAACGCGGCGTCGCGGCGATCTGCATCGGCGGCGGCGAAGCCACGGCGATGGCCGTGGAATGCCTGGGTTAAAGCGGACGACAAACTCTGTGGGAGCGAGCTTGCTCGCGAAGGCATCCTGTCAGTTAACAAGTAACTGAATGACATACCGCTTTCGCGAGCAAGCTCGCTCCCACAGGTTTTGCGCTGCAATCAGAATTAAGGATTTGCCATGATTCCCAATGACGACCAGCAACAAATCCGCGACATGGCCCGGCAGTTTGCCGAGGAACGGCTCAAACCGTTCGCCGCCGAATGGGATCGCGAGCACCGTTTTCCGAAGCAAGCCATCGGCGAAATGGCCGGGCTGGGCTTCTTCGGCATGCTGGTGCCGGAGCAGTGGGGCGGTTGCGACACCGGTTACCTGGCCTACGCCATGGCCCTGGAAGAAATTGCCGCCGGCGACGGCGCCTGCTCGACGATCATGAGCGTGCACAACTCGGTGGGTTGCGTGCCGATCCTCAAGTTCGGCAACGACGATCAGCGCGAGCGCTTCCTCAAGCCGCTGGCCAGCGGCGAAATGCTCGGTGCTTTCGCGTTGACCGAACCCCAGGCCGGCTCCGATGCCAGCAGCCTGAAAACCCGTGCACGGCTGGAAGGTGATCACTACGTGCTCAACGGCTGCAAACAGTTCATCACCTCCGGGCAGAACGCCGGGATCGTGATCGTTTTTGCCGTCACTGATCCGAGTGCCGGCAAGCGCGGGATCAGCGCCTTCATCGTTCCGACCGACTCGCCGGGCTACAAAGTCGCCCGCATCGAGGACAAACTCGGTCAGCACGCTTCGGACACCTGCCAGATTCTCTTCGAAGACGTGAAGGTGCCGGTGGCCAACCGGTTGGGCGAGGAGGGTGAAGGCTACAAGATCGCCCTGGCTAACCTGGAAGGCGGCCGCGTGGGCATCGCTTCGCAATCGGTGGGCATGGCCCGTGCCGCGTTCGAAGCGGCACGTGATTACGCCCGTGAACGCGACACCTTCGGCAATCCGATCATCGAGCATCAGGCCGTGGCCTTCCGCCTCGCGGACATGGCCACGCAGATCGCCGTGGCGCGGCAGATGGTGCATTACGCCGCCGCCCTGCGTGACAGCGGTCAGCCGGCGCTGGTCGAAGCGTCGATGGCCAAACTGTTCGCCTCGGAAATGGCCGAGAAGGTCTGCTCCATGGCCTTGCAAACCCTCGGCGGTTACGGTTACCTCAACGACTTCCCGCTGGAGCGCATCTACCGCGACGTGCGGGTCTGCCAGATCTACGAAGGCACCAGCGACATTCAGCGCATGGTCATTTCGCGCAATCTTTGAGAAGGAATCTGCACATGAGTTACGAAACGATTTTGCTGGAAACCCACGGCCGCGTCGGCGTCATCACCCTGAACCGCCCGCAGGCGCTGAATGCCCTGAACGCGCAACTGGTCAGCGAAGTGAACCGCGCCCTCGACGGTCTGGAAGCCGATGCGAACATTGGCTGCATCGTCATTACCGGTTCGAAGAAGGCTTTCGCAGCCGGTGCCGACATCAAGGAAATGGCCGAGCTGACCTACCCGCAGATCTACATGGACGACCTGTTCAGTGACAGCGACCGCGTGGCCAACCGCCGCAAGCCGATCATCGCGGCGGTCAACGGCTTCGCCCTTGGCGGTGGCTGTGAGCTGGCGCTGATGTGCGACTTCATCCTGGCCGGCGACAACGCCAAATTCGGTCAGCCGGAAATCAACCTCGGCGTGCTGCCAGGCATGGGCGGGACCCAGCGCCTGACCCGCGCCGTGGGTAAGGCCAAGGCCATGGAAATGTGCCTGAGCGGGCGTTTGATCGACGCGGTGGAAGCCGAGCGTTGCGGCATCGTTGCGCGGATCGTGCCGAGCGATGAGCTGCTGGATGAAGCGCTGAAAGTCGCTGCAGTCATCGCCAGCAAATCGCTGCCGATTGCGATGATGGTCAAGGAAAGCGTCAATCGCGCCTTTGAAGTGAACCTGACCGAAGGCGTGCGTTTCGAGCGCCGGGTGTTCCATGCGGCGTTTGCGACGCAGGATCAGAAAGAAGGGATGGCGGCGTTTGTGGCCAAGCGGCAGCCCAAGTTCCAGGGCAAGTAACGCGGCGCAATTACAAAATGCCCTCACCCCAGCCCTCTCCCGGAGGGAGAGGGAGCCGACCGGGGTGTCTCAGGTCCGATATCGACCTGAGAGACCGGGTCGATTATGGATTCACAAACGATCGTTCAAGTCGGTGTAACTCATGAATATCCCACGGTCAGTCCCCTCTCCCTCTGGGAGAGGGTTAGGGTGAGGGGAAAGGGGTCAACACAGTCACAACTGATAGTTCTTCAACTCCCGAGCAATCACCATCCGCTGTATCTCGCTGGACCCCTCGTAAATCTGGGTAATCCGCGCATCCCGGTAATACTTCTCCACCGGATAATCTTCGAGATATCCATACCCGCCATGAATCTGAATCGCTGATGAGCAGACCTTTTCAGCCATTTCCGACGCGAACAGCTTGGCCTGCGAAGCCTCCGACAGACACGGCTTGCCCGCCGTGCGCAGCCGCGCCGCGTGCAGGATCATCAGACGCGCCGCGTTGATCTGCATCTGCATGTCCGCCAGCAGGTTGGCGATGCTCTGGTGTTCGACGATGGCCTTGCCGAACTGCACCCGGTCACGGGCGTAACCCAGCGCCGCTTCGAATGCCGCACGGGCGATGCCCAGTGCTTGCGCGGCAATGCCGATACGTCCGCCTTCAAGGTTGGACAAAGCAATTGCCAGGCCTTTGCCGCGTTCACCCAGCAGATTCGCTTCAGGAATGCTGCAGTTGTTCAACGTCACCGCGCAGGTGTCGGAAGCGCGGATGCCCATCTTGTGTTCGGTGCGGTCGACAATGAAGCCCGGCGTATCGGTCGGCACCAGAAACGCCGAAATACCGCGTTTGCCCAGATCGGGATCGGTGATGGCAAACACGATCGCCAGTTTTGCCCGTTTGCCGTTGCTGACGAATTGCTTCGCGCCGTTGATCACCCATTGCCCGTCGCGCAGTTCGGCACGGGTGCGCAGGTTGTGCGCTTCGGAACCGGCCTGCGGCTCGGTCAGGCAGAAGCAGCCGATCACCGCGCCGCTGGCCAGATCCGCCAGCCAGGTCTGTTTCTGTTCTTCGCTGCCGTAATTGAGCACCGGCCCGCAGCCGACCGAGTTGTGGATGCTCATGAACGCACCGGTGGCGCCGTCGCCGGCGGAAATTTCTTCCACGGCCAGCGCATAAGCCACGTAGTCGACGTAAGTGCCGCCCCATTCTTCCGGCACCACCATGCCCAGCAGCCCGAGTTCGCCCATCTTCGCCACCAGAGCGTCATCGATCCAGCCTGCCTTTTCCCAGGTTTGTGCGTGCGGGGCGATTTCGCCCCGGGCAAAATCCCGGGCCATGTCGCGGATCATGACCTGGTCTTCAGTCAATTCGAGATCGTGCATGACTCAGCTCCCGCTCTCATCAAAACCGTGGAAGAAACTCGCGACCTGCTCGGCGTGCAACGCAGCCAGCGTCGGCGGGTTCCAGCGTGGTGATTTGTCTTTGTCGATCAACAAGGCGCGTACGCCTTCGATCAGGTCGCCGCGCTCGAACCACTGGCGATCCAGATGCAGTTCGAGGGCAAAGCAGTGTTCCAGGCTCAGGTGCCGGCCACGACGCAGCATTTCCAGGGTCACGCCCATGGCCAGCGGCGAGCGGGTGTCCAGCAGGTCAGCAGTGGTGGTCGCCCACTCATGGCTGTCGGCGACGGTCACGGCGCGCAGTTGCTCGACGATGCTCGGTACATCGGGCAACGCGAAGAAATGGTCGATGGCCGGACGCAAGGCTTCGAGCGGCGCGTCCGGCAGCGTTTGCACGCCGTGGCGGGCCAGCAGGTTTTGCAGGTCTTTGAGCGGCGTGTCGTGCCACTCCAGGTGATCGAGCTGTTCGTCGAGGGTGCCGAGTTTGCTGCTGTCCAGATACCAGTCGGCGAGGCCGCAATACAGCGCATCCGCCGCACGAATCTGCACGCCGCTGACACCCAGGTAAATTCCCAGCTCACCGGGAATGCGCGGCAGAAAATAACTGCCGCCGACATCCGGAAAATACCCGATGGCCACTTCCGGCATCGCCAGACGGCTCTTCTCGGTGACCACCCGCAGATCGGCGCCTTGCACCAGGCCCATGCCGCCGCCGAGGACAAAACCGTCCATCAGCGCCAGCACCGGTTTGCGGTAATGGTGGATCGTCAGGTCGAGGGCGTATTCCTCGACGAAGAATGTTTCGTGCAGCGTGTCACCGCTTTTGAAACTGTCGTAAAGGGAACGAATGTCGCCACCGGCACAGAAGGCTTTTTCGCCGGCTCCGCGCAGGACCACGGCATGTACCTGGTCATCGTCAGCCCAGGCATCCAGATGTCGCTGGAGCCGGCGAACCATGTCGAGGGTCAGGGCATTGAGGCCGGCGGGGCGGTTGAGGGTCAGGTGACCGATATGATTGCGAACCTCGGCCAGCACTTCGTCTTGCGTGGCATCCATGGGCGAAGTCCGCGGGGATGAAGCCTGAGCAGTCATCACTAACTCCCTGCTTTTATTGTCTTTATTCGAGAAGCCCGGGCACGGGCGTTGACGGATCGTAACAGTGCAAATTTGCCGTGTACAACGGGGATATGTGCATGGGGTGTCTGCATTTTTGCCTTAGGCCAAATGCTCCGGATCGCGGCTTGTTTTCTATCGACAATGCTGACAGGGACAGGCCCGGAGCTTATCTGAACACCTGTCCGATACTGCGCCGTCTGGCATGCAACTCACTGGCATGAATCAGCTGTTCCAGATCCTCCGGCGTGACATCGATAAACGCCTCCATATCGGCCAGCGCCAATTTCAGATCCTCGGCCGTGATGGCCTGAGAATCGACCGGTGCCACGGCTGGCGCAGGCTCGGCGGGGCGTTTCGGGTAGCGGATGCGGGTCAGGTTGTTGTAGGCCAACGCGGCCAACAGCATGCATGCGGCGCTGAGCATCAGCGGTTCCAGGGCTTTCCAGTCCATGGCGATGGTCGTCGGATCGGCCAGCACCATCGTCAATGCCACCGCACCGGCCGGCGGGTGCAGACAGCGCAGCCAGCACATCAGGATCAGCGCCATGCCCGCCGCCAGGCAGGCGCTGCCCAACGTTCGGCCAAGGACATGAGCCACCAGCAATGCAACAACGCCGGCACACAGATAACCGCCGATGATTGACCATGGCTGGGCGAGGGCGCCGGAAGATACGGCGAACAGCAGCACCGCCGATGCCCCCAGCGGGCCCATCAGGTGATACGCCACTTCGATACCGAACACCTGACTGCACGCCCACACGCTGAACAACGTGCCGAGTGCCATGCCGATGGCGGCACGGCTCCATTCGGTGGGGCGGGTATTGATGGCGGCGGGCAACCAGCGAGCGAGCATGAAAAAACGATCCTTTGCAGAAAACCGAAGGCAAAAAAAAGGACTTGTCCGTCAACCCGGAAAGTCCTTCGAAGCGTTCCAACGATTGGGGGAGGAACGCGCACAGTGTGCCAATCAATCTCGATGCTGACAAATTCATATAAATGCATCTTCAGTGCATTATTTTTGAACTGTTTTCACCCGGCGACCGCTTACTACACACAGATAACCGCCGAGCGCGGCGAGTGCACTCAATGCATAAAACATGCTCGGCGCAGGGGTGTGCATCAACAGGAATCCGCACATCACCGGGCTCAAGGCCCCACCCAGTGCCGCCAGGTTTTGCGCGCCGTAATAGCTGCCGCGCAGGGCCTCGGGGGCCAGGGTGTCGACGAACAGGAAATCCGCCGGATAGATGATCATTTCACCCAGGGTGAAGATGAACATCGCCACGCACCAGCCGATCAGGCTGTCGGCCATGCTGAAACCGATCAACCCGGCGATGAACAAGGCTGTGCCGCCAGCGATCCAGCGCCTCAGGTGTTCACGCTTGAGCAGGCGCCCGATCTGGTATTGCAGCAGGATCACGGTGATTGCGTTACAGGCGAGCAACGCGGCCATGGTGTCGAGGGTCTGCTCCTGCGTGTGGGTCACCAACAGATACTGAGACAGGTACAGCGTGAATCGCCCGTGAACCAGCGTGCTGAGCAGGCAACCGAGGGTGAAGAGGATCATCGTGCGGTCGTTTTTCAGGATGAGCAGGGTATTGAGAAAACTCTGCGGCTGGCTGGATGAATCCGCCGGGTTCGCTTCACGGGAGGTCCCGGTCAGCAGAAAAATGCTGCCACAGGCAATCGCCCCCGCGACGATGAAGGGCGCTGTCGGCTGGACCCCGGCAATCACCACTCCGATCATCGGGCCGACGGCGTAGCCGATGTTGGTCAGGGTGTAGTTGAGCGAAAAGGCTTTCCCTCGCTGGCTGACCGGCAGATTTTCGCTGAGGATCGCCTTGGAGCAGATCAGAAACAGCGCCGAGGCGGTTTCGCTGACGATCAGCACCAATGTCACCAGGTACAGATTCTGCGCAAGACTCAGCAATATCAGGCCGATGCCACTGGAGAGCATCGTCAGCATCAACAACTGGCGCTTGTCGAGTCGGTCGATGACGTAGCCGCCGTACAGCGAGAACAGCGTGGCACTGAACACCGCGATGCCCAGCAGCAGACCGACATCCTGTGGGTCGAGGCCCAGTTTGTTACTGAGGAACAGCGTCAGGAGTGGACTGATCAGTGCCCGACTGATGACGATGGTCAGGGAGGTGATCATCAGCCGGCGGATCAGACGCGAGTAAGTGGCCACGGAAAATCAATGTCCTTATTGCAGATTCAGGAGCAAGTGTCGTCGCCATCCTCACCGGGCGCAGGACACCGGTCAAGTCGGCTCGCAGAAAAGGTCAGTCAAGCGACAGGCGCATCGCACAGCGGCGCTCGCCAGGAAGCCCGTGGGCGACTTCATCGTTCAGGGCCTGGATCAGATGCGCATCGATATCTTCTTCACGCAACAGGACAAATCCCATCCGCTGATAGAACGGCGCATTCCATGGCAGGTCGCGAAAAGTGGTCAGCGTCACGGCTTGTAGTTGCTGCCGTCGTGCGTATTCAATCGCGCCCGACAGCAATTTGCGACCGAAGCCGCGACCTTGAAAGTGCTGGTGAACGGACAGTTCCTCGACGTGCAGTTGCCTGTCGATTTCAACCGCTCTGAGAAAACCTGCAAGTTGTCCGTCGATTTGTTCTGCCACCCACACCTTGCCCTGTTCTATGGCCTGCAAATGTTGAGTGGCATCGGGGACATCGCTGTCGGCCAGCCAGGCCAATGCGGGATCGAGGCGAAACAGTGCAGCGGCCGAACGCTCGATGGCGGGGAGGGCGGCAGCGTCGGCAGGACGGGCAGAGCGAATGGAAAGGGTCATCAAGGGCTGCGATCTTCTGATGCGGAAACACGGAAAGATCGCAGCCTTCAACGAGGTCTACAAGGGTTTCAGGTACAACAGCACGTAATCGTTCTTGTCGAAGCGCCCGCTCAGTACCGGTTGCAGACTGGCCAACTGCGTGCCTTGCAGCGACTGCAGGTCCTTGCTGTCCATGATCAGCCAGGCCGGCCCCTTCAACGCTTCCAGTTGCTGAACGGTTTCGGTGAACTGCGGTTGCAGGTCCTGTTCGACATTGACCATGAACTTGATCGCCTTGGCGTCCTTGCCCATGCCATGCAGCACCAGTGGTGCCGGGTTCTGCCGGACCTGGGCGAACGCGGCGCGGCTGAAGGCGCGGGTATCGTAGAGCGCGCGCTCCACCGGCTCGAACACCGCGGCGTAGACCACCCACAACGCCAGCACCGAACTCAATGCCAACACTTCGGCACGCCAGCGCGGTTTCCACAGTCGGGACAGCGCCAGCAGTTGCAGCACGCCCAGCACGATCAGTACCGGCATCACACCGCTCAACAGTTCGGGGAATTTGCGTCGAGCCACCAGCAGGGCAACGATCAGCAACAGCGGCGTCAGCAGCCACAGGGCCTGAATGATGCCGCGCAGCCACGCAAACACTCGACCGTGAGCCACCTGAAACGGATACGCCGCGATGATCGCCGCCATCGGCAACATCGGCAGCAGGTAGCGCGCCTTCTTCGCCTGCGGAATCGACAGGCCGACCATGACGATCAGCCCGGCAGCTGCGCAGTATTGCACCAGACGCAATGCCGGCCCGCGCTGATGCGGTTTGCTCAGCCACGCCGCCGCCAGTACCACCAGCGCCAGCGGATACGCCAGCGCGTAGTTGCCCAGTGAACTGGTGAAGTAATACAGCGAACCGCTGACACCTTCACTGCCATCCATGCGCCCCATGAACTGCATGCGGATCACGTCTTGCAGGAAAGCCTCGCCACCGCTGAGTCGGGCCAGCCACAGCAGCAGCCCCACGCACACCGCGAGCAGGATCGACGCCAGCACGCCGAACACGAACAGCCGGGTCCACTGGCGATCGAGCAGGTAATAACTGCAGAGCATGCCGGTCGGCACCACAAGCCCGATCGGCCCGCGAATGCCAAAGCCGAGCAGCAACAGGGCAAATATCAGCGGCCAGCGCCGACCGGAGCCAAAGTGGTCGTGAGCGTAACCCAGGTAGAACACCGACAGTGCGACGGCGGCCAGCATCAGGTCTTGCGACACGGCGCGGACTTCCGTGATGAAGGTGCTGGTGAGCATCAGCAGCGCAATACTGATCAATGCCCAGCGCTGCGAATGCACCGCCAGCAAGCGGTACATCAGCATCACGATCACCCCGCCGGCGATGGCGCTGGGCAGCCAGGCGGTCAGGGTATTGATCGCGCCGAAAGGCAACGCCAACAGCCAGATGAACAACGTCGACAATGCCGAATAATCGGCGTAAGGCTCGCCGTAGGTGGTCGGAAATACCGTCGGCCCGTGTCGCAGCATTTCCTGGGCAAACAGTACAAAGCGTGAATCAAAGCCGATGGGTGCCTGTCCATAAACCCCGGCGATAAACAACAACAGTGCCAGCAGCCCTGCGATCAGGGACTGCCGGCGGATGGCAGGCGACAACGTAATCAAGCGACGTCCGCAGTGTTGGGCCATTGATGCAGCGGCATCGGCAGCTTGCGCGAATCCCCCCGACCGATCGGGAAGTACTTGAAGCCATTGCGCGCCAGACGATCGGCGTCATACAGGTTGCGGCCGTCGAAGATCACCGGATCCTTGAGGCGTTGCTGGATCAGGTCGAAATCCGGCGCCTTGAACTGCTGCCATTCGGTGCAGATGATCAGCGCGTCGGAACCGGACAGCACCGATTCAGGGGTGCCCATCAGCATCAGTTTTTCTTCGTTCGGGTACAGGTGCTGGGTTTCCTGCATCGCTTCCGGGTCGAAGGCGCGAACGCTGGCGCCGGCGGCGAACAGCGAGTCGAGCAGGACTCGGCTTGGCGCATCGCGCATGTCGTCGGTGTTCGGCTTGAATGCCAGGCCCCACAGGGCGAAGGTCTTGCCGCGCAACTCGCCTTTGTAGAACGCATTGATGCGGTCGAACAGCTTGTGCTTCTGACGCTCGTTGATCGCTTCGACCGCTTGCAGCAGGTCGCTGGAGCAGTGGGCCTGCTCGGCACTGTGGATCAGCGCGCGCATGTCTTTGGGGAAGCAGGAGCCGCCGTAGCCGCAGCCCGGATAGATGAAGTGGTAGCCGATGCGCGTGTCCGCACCGATGCCCTGACGGACCGACTCGATATCGGCGCCCAGGTGTTCGGCCAGCTCGGCGATCTGATTGATGAAGCTGATCTTGGTCGCCAGCATGCAGTTGGCGGCGTACTTGGTCAGCTCGGCGCTGCGCAGGTCCATGAACATGATGCGGTCATGGTTGCGGTTGAACGGCGAGTACAGGTCGCGCATCACGTCGCGCACTTCATCGCCTTCGCAGCCGATGACGATGCGGTCCGGACGACGGCAGTCGGAGACCGCCGAGCCTTCCTTGAGGAATTCCGGGTTGGAGACGATATCGAATTGCAGCGTACGACCGGCCTTGTCCAGTGCGGCCTGGATATGGGCGCGCAGGGTGTCGCCGGTGCCGACCGGAACGGTGGATTTTTCCACCAGAATCAGCGGCTGTTCGCGATGGCGGGCGACGGCATCACCCACCGACAGCACGTATTTCAGGTCGGCCGAGCCATCTTCGCTGGACGGTGTGCCCACGGCGATGAAGGCGACGCGACCGTGAAGCACGGCGGTTTTTTCATCGGAAGTGAAGTGCAGGCGACCGGAATCCAGGCCTTCACGGACCAGGCCGGAAAGCCCGGGTTCAAAGATGCTGACGTGACCCTGGCTGAGCAGCTCGACCTTCTTCTGATCGATATCCATGCACACTACATCATGGCCGACCTCGGCCAGAACCGCGGCTTGCACCAGGCCGACGTAACCGCTTCCAAATACTGTGATTTTCATGGAGCACTCCTCAAATCGGGCGCTTGTGCCGGACGAGTGTTGATAGTGATGACACCGAGCATGACCAGAGCCACGCCCAGCGATTTGGTGAAACTGAAAGATTCGTTGAACAGCGGCAGACTGGCCGCCAGCAGATAAACCAGCGCATAGCTGATGCTCAGCAACGAGTAGGCCCGGCCCAGCGGCAGGTCACGCAGGGCGGCGAGCCAGCAGAGCATCGACAGTGCGTACGCAATGATGGCCGTGGACACCACCGCCAGTGCCGAGAGATCGACATTGCCGGCGCTCAGGGCGAACAACCATTGTTCCGGCTGCGGCAGGCGCGTCATGCTCCAGCGCATGCCCAGCTGGGCGCTGCTGACCAGCAAGACGCTGCCCAGAGCGAAGCCGATTCCGCGTCCCTGACTCATGACTGTTGCCCCAGCAGTGCCACACCGCCGATCACCAGTGCCACGCCGATCCAGTGCTGGCGATCGATCGGTTCGCGAAACACGAAACGCGCGATCAGGGTGATCAGCACAAAGTTGAGGCTGAGCATCGGGTAAGCGATGCCCACTTCAAGGCGTTGCAGCACCAGCAGCCAGACCAGCAGGCCCGAACCGAGCGCGAACAGTGCCAGCCACAGCCAGGGCGAGCGCAGTTTGTCGGCCCAGGACGAGTCGACACCGCGCCAGCTCTCCACCGCGTACTTCTGTGCAACCTGGCCCAGGCACGTCAGCAGACACGCCGTCAGCAACAGCAACCAGCTCATGACCGATCCTTGGGCAGGACGATGATCACCAGGTTGCCTTGCTCGTAACGGGTGCCGTCCTTGGGCAGCAGGTCGACTTCATGCAGCTCGTCGTCACCCTTGACCCGCATGACCACGCCGACCGAGCCGGTGCGGCGGGCGTCGCGTACCCACTGCTGGACTTCATCGGTGGTGATCCGCTGCTGCGCGCCTTCGGGGTAGCTCAGGCCGTACTTCAGCTCACCTACGGTGTTGTACAACGCCACCTTGGGTTGCTTCAGACGCCAGGCCAGTGCCGAGGCGGCACCGAGATCGTTGCTCAGCAGGTGCGTGGTGCCGGACAGTTCATCGAGGTGATGCAGGATGAACTGGTCCGGCGTCTTGTTGGCCACCACCGACTTCGGCAGCGCGGCCGGCAGCACACCGATCAGCAGCAGACTGCCGAGCGCCGGAGCGGCCCAGCACTGCAGCGGCAGAAAGGCCTGCGCAAGGTTGGAGATGATCCAGCCGATCAGGGCAATGAACACCAGCACCATGCTGTGCAGTTCGTGGTCGTACACCGGTTTTTTCAGTTGCAGGTAAACCAGTGCGATCAGCGTAACGACACCCAGCACCAGGTTAAGCAGGCCATTGACGCTCAGTGCCCGGCCCTGTTCCAGACGCAGTCGGTCGGCGAGGGCATGACCCAGCAACAGCGCCAGCGGCAGCAGGCACGGCAGGATGTAGGTCGGCAGCTTGCCGTTGGCCGTACTGAAAAAGGCCAGCGGCATCACCAGCCACAGCAGCAGGAAGGCAATCCCCGGTTGGGTACGGGTCTGCCAGGCTTGCTTGAACGCCGGCACCAGCATGCCGACCCACGGCAGGCTGAAGGCAACCAGCAAGGGCAGGTAGAACCACCACGGCGCGTCGTGTTGGGCATCGTCACCGGCGAAGCGGCGAATGTGTTCGTGCCAGAAGAAGAACCGCCAGTAATCCGGTTCCTGACTGTGCACGGCCAGCACCCACGGAAGGCTGACGACGATCGCCACGACAACCGCCACCGGACCGTAGATCAGCAGTTCACGCCAGCGTTTCTGCCAGAGCATCCAGGGCAGGGCGATCAGCACCGGCAGCAGCCAGGCGAGAAAACCCTTGGTCATGAACCCCATCCCGCAGGCCAGCCCCAGGACCGCCCAGCTGATTACGCGTTGCCGGGTGCTGCGGCTGTCGACGGCAAACCACAGGGCGACGAGGCTCAGGTTGACCCAGAAGGTGAATTGCGGATCGAGGTTGGCATAACCCGCCTGACCGGCAACCACCGTGAAGCTCATGTAGAGCAGGGCGCAGATAAAGCTTTTGCTCGGCTCGTTCCACAGGCGACGGGCGACCAGGAAGCACAACAGCACACTCAAACCGGTGCTGAGGGCCGAGGCGAAACGCACGCCAAACAGGTTTTGCCCGAACAGTTCCTGACCCAGCGCGATCATCCAGTAACCGGCAATCGGCTTCTCGAAATAACGCAGGCCCATGAAGTGCGGGGACACCCAGTTGCCGCTCAGCAGCATGTCCTGGCTGATCTGGGCGTAACGGGTTTCATCGGGAATCCACAGACCATGGGTGCCGAGCGGCAGCAGGTAGGCGAGCAGAAGCAATCCGATCAGCAGCGGCAATGCCCAGCGTTTGCTCATGCGCCTTGCACTCCCAGCCAGCCTTCACGGCCTTCGAGAACGCCACGTTGCACACGGCCGACAGGCAAGGTGTTGAGAAACTCGGGCAGCAGATCGCCCAGAGGCTGAAACTCGATTTCTCGCTGGCGTGCATCAGCCAGCAAACGGCGAAACTCTTCGGCCATCAGAATCCCTTCTACTTCGGCATGAATGGTGTAGTTGTTGAGGTTGTCCGGACGGAACCGGTCCAGGATGAACGCGTTGAAGTCCTTCGCCGCCACGGTCGGACCGACCACCTCGTCGAACGTCGGCATGTCCACCGGAATCTGCGGCGCACCCACTGAACCATCGGCCAGCAGCGGTCGAAACAGCCGATTCCCGCGGCAATCGCTGTTGTAGCGAAAACCGAAGGTTTCCTTGGCTTCGACCACACGCTCGTCCGCACGCCAGCCGGCGGCGGCCGAACACTGGATCTTCTCGCCGATGATGTCGCTCAGGGTGTCGACGCCGAGACGGATCTGTTCGATCAGTTGCGCGTCGCTCCAGGTCCCGGCATTGGCCTGCCAGCCATGGTGATCCCAGGCGTGCAGACCGATTTCATGGCCGGCGTCCCGGGCCTGACGCATCAGGTGCCCGAGGTCGCGACCGATCGGCTTGCCCGGCCAGGCGGTGCCGGCCAGCAGGATGTCCCAGCCATACAGGCCGGCGGCGTTGGAACGCAGCATTTTCCAGAGGAATTGCGGACGGATCAGGCGCCACAGATGCCGGCCCATGTTGTCCGGGCCGACACTGAAGAAAAACGTTGCCTTGACCTGCGCTTCGTCGAGGATTTCCAGCAACCGGGGCACCCCTTCACGGGTGCCTCGGTAGGTGTCGACATCGATACGAAGACCTGCCTGCATCAACGCTTGTCCGCGATTTCGAGCATGGCTTCACGCAGGAAGAAGTCCAGGGTGTTGCCGATGGTCTCGCGCATTTCCACGGTCGGCTCCCAGTTCAGCAGGCGCTTGGCGTTGGCGATGCTTGGCTTGCGGTGTTCCACGTCCTGGTAACCGGCACCGTAGAACGCCTTGCTTTCCACGTCGCGGAAACCGGCGAACGGAGGGAAGTTGGAGCGCAGCGGGTGAGCTTCGAACTGACGCAGCAGTTCTTCGGCCAGTTGACGGATGCTCGCTTCGTTTTCCGGGTTGCCGATGTTGATGATCTGGCCGTTGCAGACGTCGTTGTCGTTGTCGATGATGCGGGCCAGTGCCTCGACGCCGTCGGCGATGTCAGTGAAGCAGCGCTTCTGCTCGCCACCGTCGAACAGGCGGATCGGGGTGCCTTCCACCAGGTTCAGGATCAGCTGGGTGATGGCGCGGGAGCTGCCGATACGGGCGGAGTCCAGACGGTCCAGACGCGGGCCCATCCAGTTGAACGGACGGAACAGGGTGAAGTTCAGGCCCTTGGCGCCGTAAGCCCAGATCACGCGGTCCAGCAGTTGCTTGGACACCGAGTAGATCCAGCGTTGCTTGTTGATCGGACCGACGATCAGGTTGGAGTTGTCTTCGTCGAAGTTCTTGTCCTGGCACATGCCATAGACTTCCGAGGTCGACGGGAAAATCACGCGTTTGTTGTATTTGACGCAGTAGCGAACCAGTTTCAGGTTCTCTTCGAAGTCCAGTTCGAATACGCGCAGCGGGTTGCGGGTGTATTCGATCGGCGTGGCGATGGCCACCAGCGGCAGGACCACGTCGCACTTCTTGATGTGGTACTCGATCCACTCGGTGTGAATGCTGATGTCGCCTTCGACGAAGTGGAAACGAGGGTGGTCGCGCAGGCGGTCGATGGCGTCGGAACCGATGTCCAGGCCATAGATTTCGTAACGGTCGTCACGCAGCAGGCGCTCGGACAAGTGGTTACCGATGAAACCGTTGACGCCCAGGATCAGTACGCGGGTGCGACGTGGCGCACGGCCGGATTCGGCGCCGCGCAGCAGCGAGCCGTCCACCAGACCCAGTTCATTGGCCAGTTGCGGGCCGCTCAGGTACAGACCGTTGTCGTTGCGCTGACCGGCGTTGATCACCAGCGAGTCTTCACCGCAGGCAATGCGCAGCGGATCGACGCTGATCACGCGACCCGGCGCCTGACCTTCGTTGCCCTTGACGACGTCGGCGCTCCAGACGATCAGCTTGTGCTCGCCCACGGCGCAGAAGGCGCCCGGGTACGGACGGGTCACGGCGCGAACCAGGTTGAACAGCTGCTCGGCAGGCTTGGCCCAGACCAGCTTGCCGTCCGCCGGCGTACGACGACCGAAGACGGTGGCCTTGGATTCGTCCTGCGGGGTTTCGGTGATCTTGCCTTGCAGCATGTTCGGCAGGGTGTCGCGCAGCAGGTCGCTGGCGGCCGTGCGCAGTTTGGCGTGCAGGCTCAGACCGGTGTCGCTGCGCTCGATGGCCACGCGTTGCTGGGCGACGATGGCGCCGGCATCGGCGCGCTTGACCATGCGGTGCAGGGTGACGCCGGTTTCGGTTTCACCGTTGACCAGCACCCAGTTGGCCGGTGCGCGACCACGGTAGCGTGGCAGCAGCGAGCCGTGCAGGTTGAACGCGCCTTTTTTGGCCAGGGCCAGCAGCGGCTCGCTCAGCAGGTTGCGGTAGTAGAACGAGAAAATGTAATCCGGGTCGAGTTTGGCGATGCGCTCGATCCACAGCGGGTGGTTGGCGTCTTCCGGCGCGTGCACCGGGATGCCCTTGTTGGCGCACAGCTGTGCTACCGAGGCGTAGAAGGCGTTTTCTTTCGGATCGTCGGCGTGAGTGAACACTGCTGCAATGTCATAGCCGCTGTTAAGCAGGGCTTCAATGCCGGCGCAGCCAATATCGTGGTAAGCGAAGACAACAGTTTTTGCACTCATGAGAGAACCTGATCGGAAGTGGAATTGGAAGTAAGGCCGTCAACGGTGATCGCAGGCGCCGGGGAGGCCGGCTGGCTGCGCAACACCTTTTCAATGAAGAAGCGCGGGCGGGCGCGCACGTCGCTGTACATGCGTCCCAGGTATTCACCCAGCAGACCCATGCCGATGAACTGGCCACCGGTGAACACGAACAGCACCGCAAACAGGACGAACGTGCCGTCACCGGCCCAGACCGCACCGAATGCCAGACGCAGAACGATCAGCGCAACGGCGAACAGCGCGCCCAGACCTGCCATCGCGAAGCCGACGATGCTCAACAGACGCAGCGGCGTGGTGGTCATGCAGGTAACCAGATCGAACATGAGGTTGATCAGGCGCATCGGGCTGTATTTCGAGTCGCCGTGTTCACGCTCGGCGTGGGCCACGACGATTTCGGTGGTGTGACGGGCGAAGCTGTTGGCCAGGATCGGGATGAAGGTGCTGCGTTCACGGCAGGCCAGCATCGCGTCGATGATGGTGCGGCGGTAGGCGCGCAGCATGCAGCCGTAGTCGCTCATGGCCACGCCGGTGGAGCGTTGCACCGCCAGGTTGATCAGTTTCGACGGATAGCGACGCAGCGCCGAATCCTGACGATGGCCACGCACGGTGCCGACCACGTCATAGCCTTTCTCGGCTTCTGCCACCAGACGCGGAATTTCTTCCGGCGGGTTCTGCAGGTCGGCGTCGAGGGTGATCACCACGTCGCCCTTGCACTGCTCGAAACCGGCCATGATCGCGGCGTGCTGGCCGTAGTTGCGGTTGAGGATGACCGCCACGAACGGGCTGTTTTCGCGTCCGGCGGCTTCTTCGAGCATGTTGGCCGACTCGTCGCGGCTGCCGTCGTCGACCAGCACGATTTCGTAGTCATGTTTGAGTTGGGCGCAAGCCGCTTCTGTGCGCCGAAGCAGCTCAGGCAGACTGTCCTGTTCGTTGTAGACCGGGATGACGATCGACACGCATTTAATCGGGTAAGGTCTCACGAGCGTTTGTCCATAAGAGTGGCGATGGCGCCGACAACACGATCCAGATCCTGGTCGGTCATGTCGGGGAACAGCGGAATCGAGCACAGCCGCGCCGAGTTCCATTCGGTGTTGGGCAGATACAGGTCAGGGTCACGCTGGCGGTACCAGGTGTGCAGGTGGGTGGCGATGAAGTGGATACCGGTGCCGATGCCTTGCTCCTGCAAGCCTTTCATGAAGGCTTCGCGATCCATCCCGCAGCGCTCGCTGTCGATGCGCAGGATGAACAGGTGCCAGGCGTGTTGCTGGGCGTATTGCGGCACGGCCAGGGGTTGTACCGGCAGGCCTTCGAGCTTGTGCAGGTACTGACCGGCCAGCTCGGTGCGGCGGGCGTTGATGGCGTCCAGACGCTGCAGTTGCACCAGGGCAATGGCGGCGTTGATATCGGACAGGTTGTACTTGAAGCCGGGTTCGATGACCTGGGCCTGCGGCTTGCGGCCACCGGTCAGGCGGTCGTAGGCATCGACACCCAGACCATGGAACTTGAGCATGCGCACGCGGCTGGCCAGGGCTTCGTCGTCGGTGACGAACATCGCGCCTTCGGCACAGGTCATGTTCTTGATCGCGTGGAACGAGAAGATCGCGGTGCCATGGGAGCCGACATGGCGGCCCTTGTAGCGGGTACCGGCAGCATGGGCGGCGTCTTCGATGACCGGGATGCCGTGCTTGTCCGCCAGGGCGTACAGCGGATCCAGATCGAATGCGGCGCCGGCGTAGTGCACCGGAATGATGGCTTTGGTGCGCGGCGTGATGGCGGCTTCGATACGGGCGGCGTCGGTCATCAGGGTGTCGCGGTCGACATCGACGAACACCGGTGTGGCACCCAGCAGGGAAATCATGTTGGCGGTGGAGACCCAGGTCTGCGACGGCGTGATGACTTCATCGCCGGGGCCGATGCCCAGGGCCAGCAGTGTGATGTGCATTCCGCCGGTGGCGGAGGACAGGGCAACGGCGTGCTTGCAACCTACGTACTGCGCGAACTGTTCTTCAAGTGCCTGGTTTTTCGGCCCGGTGGTGATCCAGCCCGAACGCAGTACCTGTTCGACGGCCGCAATTTCTTCGTCGCCGATACTCGGGCGAGAGAAGGGGAGAAACGCCTGACTCATGGACACCTCATTGCGAAAAAAATGGACAGATCCATCTGTTCATCGGATCCAATCCCAGCGTAGACACAAAAAACGGGTTTTGCATCAACAAGTTGCTTGGTAAGCATGACGTCGGGGGTTGGTTGACTTTTCAGGCGTTGCCCGGCAGGTTGGGCGGTACCGACTGAGGACCTATCTGGCGTAGGTTATTCCCGATTTTGTGAAAGGAATATGAAAAACCGGTCGGCGAATCGTTTATCTGAAAGTCATACAGCCGTTGTTCAGATTTGCGCGGCTTTATCTGGAAAGTCCCATTAAAAGACTCTTCTTTACATCAAGTTCATTGCAGTAGTTAGTTGTTGTGCTGGACTGTTTTTACTCAAGGCCTTTCGTTTGAGCAGCTTATCCGTTACCCCTTCAGAATCCATCGCAAGTAACCCTTTGTCCTTGTATTTGGCGCGTTTGGCACCTTCCAGCCAACTGACCATGCGCTACGTCCTGCAGGATGCCGCTGATCGTCTGGGCTTTGAAGACATGAATGTCGAGGACATTCCGTGGCACGCCCTGCAACCGGAAGATGTCGTTGCGTTAGTCGCGGCCTTGCGTGCCGATAACTATGCTCCCAACACCTCTTCACTTTATGTAAACGCCATTCGTGGTGTCATGAACGAAGCCTGGCGCATGAGTCTGATCAGCCAGGATCATCTGTTGAAGATGCGCTCGGTCAAGGGGATTTCCGGCACGCGACTGTCACAGGGACGCAATCTGAAACGCACGTTGATCCATGAGTTGATGGAAGTCTGCGCGGCGGATCCGCGTCCGCAAGGTCTGCGGGATGCGGCGGTCATTGCGCTTTTGTATGGCACAGGCATGCGCAAGTCGGAGTCGGTGGACCTTGACCTGAACCAGGTGGATTTCGCCGAGCGCAGTCTGTGCGTCACGGCCAAGGGCAACAAACAACTGATCAAGTACGCGCCGGCCTGGGCCTTCGCCAAACTCGACGCCTGGCTGGAATTTCGCCGTTCCCAGCTCAGCGAGGGCGAAAGCGACGACGCGTTTCTGTTCAACCGTATCCGCCGTGGCAGCCATATCACCCGCGAGCGCATTACCAAGCACGCGATCTATTACATCGCTCGCCAGCGTGGAACCCAGGTCGGGGTGAAAATCATGCCCCACGATTTCCGGCGTTCGTTCATCACCCGGGTGATCGAAGAGCACGATCTGTCGATTGCCCAGAAACTGGCGCACCACAGCAACATCCAGACCACGGCCAACTACGACGTGCGCGACGACAATGAACGGCGTCGCGCCGTGGACCGTTTCGACCTGTAGTCGAGCGTCACGACACCTCGAAGACGTGGGCCGCTCCCAGAATCGACAGCTGCACCGCGCTGCCGGCGGGTGGCGCGTGCATTCCGGAACTGCGCACCAGCAACGAGCGGCCCGATGATTCGCCGGCTCCGGCAAGCAATTCGACGGTCAACGTGCAGGTATTGCCGCCGAAATCGCGCTCGGTGACCACGGCATTGCAGCCTTGCGGGTTTTCGGGATGATCGGACAGCAACAGTTGTTCCGGGCGCAGCATGATGTGCGCCGGACCGGCAAACCCGTTGGTGTTCACCGCCACCCGACCCAGATCGCAATGGGCCCAGCCAGCCTCGATCCGCGCCGGCATGACCACTGCTTCGCCAAGGAAACGCGCAGTCTGCTCGTCGTCAGGGTAACGATACAGATCCATCGGATGCCCCGACTGCACCAGGCGTCCTTCTCGCATCACCGCCAACTGGTCGGCGAATGACAGCGCCTCACTTTGATCGTGAGTGACCAGAATCGTGGTTACGCCAGCGGATTCCAGCAATCGGGCGACCATTTTGCGCATGTCGGCGCGCAGGCCGGTGTCAAGGGCGGAAAAGGGTTCGTCCAGCAACATCAGGCGCGGTTGCTGGGCCAGCGCCCGGGCGAGGGCGACCCGTTGCTGCTGGCCGCCGGACAATTCATGGGGCCAGCGGCCGGCCATGTTGGCGTTCAATGCAACGCTGTCCATCAGCGACTGGATGCGCTCGGTTCTGGCACTGCCAGTGACGGCGAGCCCGAAGCCGATGTTGTCGGCGACGCTCATGTGCGGAAACAGTGCGCCGTCCTGCGGCACGTAGCCGATCTGGCGCTGATAGGCGGGTACGGCATGGCTGCTGTCCACCAGGGTCTGGCCGTTGAGCGTCAGGCTGCCGGCATCGGGAAATTCGAAGCCGGCGATCATCCGCAGCAGCGTGGTCTTGCCCGATCCGGACGGACCGACGATGACCGTGCGGCTGCCGGTGGGGACGGACAGGTTGATGGTGTCCAGCGCCGTTTGTGCGCCGAAGGATTTGCTGAGATTGATGATGTCGAGAGCGTTCATCGGCCGGCACTGCGCCTGGATTGTTGATAGAGAATGGCCGTGAGCGGCAGCGAAAGCACGACCATCAGCAGCGCATAAGGCGCAGCGGCGGCGTAGTCGATTTCACTGGTCATGGCCCAGAAACCGGTGGCCAGGGTGCGCGTGCCGTTGGGCGCGAGCAACAGGGTCGCGGTCAGTTCGTTGGTGATCGCCAGGAACACCAGCGCGGCACCTGCCGCCGCACCGGGTGCGGCCAGGCGCAAGGTGATCAGCCACAAGGCGCGCAGCGGCGAGCGACCGAGGCTTTGCGCGATGTTCTCCAGCTCTACCGGCGCCTGGGCGAAACCGGCACGCAGGCTGACCAGCGCCCGTGGCAGGAACATCAGCAGGTACGCCAGCAGCACGGTGAGGGTGGTCTGGTAGATTGGCCGCGCGAAGTGGATCGTCACGGTGACCAGCGCCAGAGCCACGACAATGCCCGGCAGTGAACTGGTGATGTAGTTGCAGCCTTCGAGCAGGCGCTGCAACTTGCCGGGGGCGCGAATCGACAGCCAGGCAATTGGAATCGCCGCGAGGCTGGTCAACAGCGCACCGGCCACGCCGAACGACAGGGTCTGGAGCAGCGCGGGCAGCAGTTCTTCGCCTTGCCAGACGTCGGCGCCGCCAGCGATCAGCCATCGGCCCAGCGTAAGCATCGGGACGCCGAGGGCCAGCAGGCAAGTCAGGATTTGCAGGCAAAGACCCAGCGTTGCGATGCCGGATGTGAGGCGCACCGTCCGCTGCTCCCGGGCGCTGCCGGAACCGACCCGGGCATAACGGGCATGGCCGCGGGCGCTGGATTCGGCGGTCAGCATCGCCAGACAGCACAACGCCAGAACACTGGCGAGCATATTGGCGGCCGGGCCGTTAAAGGTGGATTTGAACTGGTCGAAAATGGCCGTGGTAAACGTGTCGAAACGGATCATTGCGTACAGACCGTATTCGGCCAGCAAGTGCAGGCCCACCAACAGCGCACCGCCACAGATCGCCAGACGCAATTGCGGCAGCACCACCCGGAAGAACACGGCCCACGGTTTGAGACCGAGGGATTCGGCCACGTCTTCTATCGCCGGGTCGAGACGCCGCAATGTCGCCGCGATCGGCAGATAAAGGAACGGGAAATAGGCGATCACCGACACCAGCACGCCGGCCGGCAGTCCGTTGATCGACGGAACCAGACTCACCCACGCATAGCTGTGCACGAACGCCGGCACCGCCAGCGGCGCGACCGCCAGCACTGACCACATTCGCCGTCCCGGCAGGTCGGTGCGTTCGGTGAGCCAGGCCAGAGTGACGCCCAGCACAATGCAGATCGGCAGGGTGATCAATACCAACAGCAAGGTGTTGATCAGCAGTTCGGCGACCCGTGGACGAAAGATCATGGCCTCGATCGTCGCCCAGCCGGTGTACCACGACACGCCGATGACAAATGCAATCGGCAGCAGTGACAGCAGCGAAACGCCTATCGCCAGTACGACCACCCACGGACTCCCGCGCCCGTTGAGGGCGCGGGTTCTGCGTGGCAACTTGGCGGGGGACGCCGCAGCGATCCCCGCCGGTAGAGTTTCAGGCATCAATTAAAGCAGTCCCGCCTGAGTCATCAGTTCGACGGCTTTCTTGCTGTCGAGCTTCGACGCATCGACTTTGGGCGCGTCAAGATCCTTCAACGGCACCAGTTTCGGGTTGGAAGCCGCGTCCTTGCCCACGGCGTATTCAAAGGAGTTGCCGGTGCGCAACACGTCCTGACCTTCCTTGCCGGTAATGTACTGGAGGAATTTCTGCGCTTCTTCCTGGTGTTTGCTGGACTTCAGCACGCCACCACCGGAGATGCTCACGAACGCGCCCGGGTCCTGATGCTTGAAGTAGTGCAGGGCGGTGTTCTTGCTGTTTTCGCCGGTCTTGGACTGATCGACGAAAGCGTAATAGTGATAGATCACGCCGCTGTCCACCTGGCCGGCGTTCACCGCTTTGAGCACCGAGCTGTTGCCACGGTAGGCGGTGAAGTTGGTTTTCATGCCCTTGAGCCATTCCAGAGTGGCCGCTTCGCCTTTCTGCTCCAGCACGGCGGCGACGATGGCCTGGAAGTCGGCCCCGGCAGGGGAGGCGGCCCAGCGACCTTTCCATGCCGGGCTCGCCAGATCCATCAGGGATTTTGGCAGATCCTTCTCCGGCAATTTGGCCGGGTTGTAGACGAATACCGTGGAGCGAGCGGCGATGCCGACCCATTGGCCATGGGCCGGACGATAGGCCGAACCCACTTGTTCAAGCGTGGCCGGTGCCACCGGGGCGAACAGTTTGGCATTGTCCACCAGCACCATGGCCGGGGAGTTTTCCGTCAGGAACACGTCCGCCGGGGATGCCGCGCCTTCCTGCACCAGCTGATTACCCATTTCCGTGTCGTCGCCGTTGCGGATCGTGACCGGGATCCCGGTTTCTTCGGTGAAGCCGGCAACCCAGGCCTTGGTCAGGGTTTCGTGCTGGGCGTTGTAGACCACGATGCCGACGGAATCGGCGGCAAACACCTGGCCGGCTGCCAGCAGCGCGGTCGCCAGAACAGCGTGCTTGAAAAAGTACGGAACGGATGGACTCATGACGGAGCAGCTCCTGTTTTTTTAGACGTTATGGGCGAGCATTCGCCGGAAAGCTTCAATGCGAATGATTTGCATATGTTGGCTGGCTGGCAATGTAGAGAGGCAAATGAGAAAAAAACGTCAAACAAACCGTTAATACATGTCATTGCCATTCAGGTTAGCAGTCACTGCGCGGGAACGCCGGGCGAACCCGGCGTTGTCTTTCAGGAGTCTTTGGGGAGGTAAGCGACGCTTTGATCCTCGCGGCCATGGAAAACCTGTTCGCCGCGGGTCGGGGTGGTCGTGATGATTTGATGATCGCGACCGAGCCGAGAAAGGGGAACAGGATCGCCGGTGCGGTACTGAGCGACAAAGATCGTCCGTTGCGGATTCCAATGCCGTCCGCTGGTGCGTTCCAGCCATTCGAACATCGCCGCCGCGTCGCCATCACGAGGGAAATCACGGGTTTCCGGCACGTAGTAGAACGGCTCACCACCAGTCTGCAGGTACATCGGAACCTTGTTGTCCACCTCGACCATGACGAAGTGCCATTGACTCAACGGCGCCTTTTGGCTGGCTTGCAGGCGCACGGTTTCGCCGAAACGGATCGCACCGCCTCCGCTGTTGGTCCAGGGGTAGAGCACACCGAGGATGCCCAGCAGCAACACCGTGGTCACGGCGAAACCGATTTTCAGGCCGCGCCCGCCAAACGGGCTCACGGCATTGCGAGCGGCCATGCGCCGGGTGATCCACCAGGCTCCAAGCAATTGTGCGAACGGCACCAGCGGCAGCACGTAATAACTGCGCCGGCTACCGCTGGCGGTGAAGAACAGCATCAACAACCCCAGGCCCTGTATCAGCCAGCGGGTGTCCGGTTCGATGTGTTTCCAGTTCCGCGCCGCCACCCACAGCGCGATGATCCAGCACGGCGCCCAGGGCAGGGTGTAGACCGGCAGGTACAGCAAATAGGTGTAGATCGGGCCGATGTTGTCGAACGGCTGGAAAAACCGCACGACGTTTTCCCGCAACACCAGCCCCAGCCCGCTTTCCCCGTAGTTCGGCGCGCCGTAGAGGTGCGACAGCAGGAATGGCGTCATGTAGAGCGCCCCGGCAATCACCAGCGCCGCGAGCAGGCGCAGGTTCAGATGACGCTTCCAGCGGCCTTCATTCAGCAGGTGCGGCAGCAGCACCAGCCCGGGCAGGACGAAACCGATCAGGCCTTTGAACAATGACGTCAGCGACAGCAACACGCAGAACACCAGGTAGCGCGAAAACCGCGTGTCCTCCGGCCCGCGCCAGTACCACCAGACCGCTGCCAGCACGCCGCACACCGTGAGGATGTCGGCTGTGGCCACCCGCGCCCAGAACACGAAATAGAAGGTGGTGGCCAGCATCCAGCCGGCGATCAGGCCCGTGCCTTTGCGAAACAACTGCTCGCCCAGCAGATACACCAACCAGACGCTGAGCCAAGCGGACACCACCGAAGACAGGCGCAGCGACCAGTGATCCAGACTGCCGGTCAACCAGGCGGTCGCGGTGATCAGCCAGTACGACAAAAGCGGCTTGTCGTAATAGGGATCGCCCTTGAGGTACGGGTCGAAGTAATCGCCGCTCTGCATCATCTGCAACGCGATGTTGGCCCAACGGGTTTCCGCGCCCCAGAGTTCGCGACTGCCCAGACCGAGCAGCAACATCAGGGCGCTGGCCGCCAGCAGGAGCAGCAGGGCGCCCCGGTCGCTATTGCGCAGGGTCATGGCTGGCGCTGCGGGAAGATGAAGATCTGCAGGTTGCCGCGACGATAGTGCTTGCCGTCTACCGGCAGCAATTCGACTTCCTGCTCTTCCTGCGTGCTGTTGACCCGCAAGACCACACCCACTGCGCCTTTTTTCCGGGCTTCGGTCATCCATTGACCGACGTTTTCCATGGTGACTTTACGGGCCTCCATGGCCGGATCGTCCAGGCCGTACTTCAGTTCACCGATGGTGTTGTAAAGGTCTACCTGCGGACGTTTCAGTCGCCATGCCAGCGCCGAGGCAGCGCCCAGGTCGTTGCTCAGCAGGGATGCGGTTTCACTGAGTTCCTGTTGATGTTCGGCAATGAACTGATCAGGCATCTTGCTGTTGACGATCTGCCCCGGCATGGCCGCCGGCAGCAACGCCACCAGCAGACCGATACCCAGCGCCGGCATCGCCCACAGCGTCAGCGGACGCAGCACTTGCAGGGCATTCACGATGATCCAGCCCACCAGCACGATATAGGCCAGTGAAAGGCTGAACATCTCGGTGTTTTCGTAGATTTCCTTCGTCGCTTGCAGATAGAGCAGTGCCACCAGCGCAGCACTGGCAATGACGGTGTTGATCACGCCGTTCAGGCGCAGGGCGCGGCCACTGTTTTGATCCAGCCAGTTGATCACGGTCTGTCCCATCAGCAGGGCGACCGGAAGCAGGCACGGCATGATGTAGGTCGGCAACTTGCCGCTGCTCAGGCTGAAAAACGCCAATGGCAACAGGAACCACAATGCCAGGTAGGCGGTTTTTGCATCACGCTTTTCACGCCACATGCGCAGCAACGTCGAAGGCAGCAGCAGGGCCCACGGCAGGGTCGAGGCGAACAGCAGCGGCAGGTAGAACCACCATGGACGGGCGTGTTGCGCCGCATCGCCGGCGGCAAAGCGGCGGATGTGTTCGTGCCAGAAGAAGAAACGCCAGAAGTCAGGCTCGCGGTAATGAACAGCCAGTACCCATGGCAGGCTGACGAGGGTGCAGACCACCACCGCGACCAGCCCATAACGCACCAGTTCGCCGAAGCGACGCTGCCAGATCATGTAAGGCAGAGCGATCAGCACCGGCAGCAGCAGGGCCAGAAACCCTTTGGTCATCAGGCCCATGCCGCATGCGACACCGAGCAGCACCCAGCCGCCCAGACGAGCGCGAGGCGTCTGGCTGTCGATCGCAAACCACACGGCGACCATGCTCAGGTTGACCCACAAAGTGAACTGCGGATCGAGGTTGGCGTAGCCGGCCTGACCGGCAATCAGCCCGAAGCTCATATAAAGCAGGGCGCTGGCGGCACTGATTCGCGGGTTGTTCCACAACCGGCGTGCCATCAGGTAGGTCAGCCAGACGCTGGCACCGGTGCTGAGCGCCGACGCAATGCGCACGCCGAACAGGTTGTCGCCGAAGATCGCCTGGCCGATCGCAATCATCCAGTAGCCGGCAATCGGCTTTTCGAAATAGCGGATGCCCATGAAATGCGGTGCGACCCAGTTGCCGCTGAGCAGCATTTCCTGGCTGATCTGGCCGTAGCGGGTTTCATCGGGGATCCACAGGCCGTGGGTCATCAGCGGCAACAGATAAAACACCACGAAGCCCAGAATCAGACCGGGAATGGCCCAGCGTTCGAAGGTCGTGGCGGGGGAAAAATGACGGGCAGCGTGGCGCAGCGGGTTGTTTTCAGACGTCATGACAAAGCCTTGGTGCCAAACGAAGTTCTTGTGTCGATGGCCTGCCCGGCGCGTTCCTGAGCGGGCGGGTCATCGTGTTGAATGAATGCAGGTGTGCGATCGGGCGACGGGCATTTCCTGTATCCAGAGAACTGCCAAACCTCCAGGCTGGAGTTCTCGCACTATAGCCAAGCTTAAAAAAAACGGTTGTCCAGTAAATCGGGGGCAGATACATGTTTCATTACAAATTAATGAAGTCCGTACTTGGCTAGTTGAAAAAAACGCAACCTTGCCGGCCCGCCCCAACTAAAGCATTAATGACTATTGAATTGCGACCAGGCATCGGCATTCATGATGCCCAGTACTTTAAGTTGCCCTTTGTCATCGATGCGGGCAAATAAAGTACTGCCGTATTCGGCGGCGACGGCGTGAGGAAAACCGGTCTGTTTTTCAAAATCGCTGATGCAGCCACTGTGGGTCACCAGCACCAGATTACGCTTGGCAACCTTGTGCGCCACCACGTCGTTGCGCAGCGAAGAACCACAGGATTCGAGCCAGGTCTGGGCGGTAGCGTCCTGACCGAACATGGCACGGGCCGTCTGCTCGGTACGGGTCAGCGGGCTGGTAAACACCTGTGCCTGCTGCATGCCCAGGCCCATGAAGCCTTTGCCCACCTGCACTGCAGCGTCATTGCCGACCTGAGTGATGCCATCGGCCGGGCCCATGCAAAGGTTACCGGAGCGGTCGCAACGTTCGGCATGACGCACCAGCGCCACGACTTCGCCAGCCTGCCAGGCCCGGGTCCAGTCGGCGCGTGCGGCCTTGCCGGCCTGACCAAGATCCATGGGCGAACGGGTCACCCAGACGAAACCACTGACCAGTGCAATCGCGGCTACTACGCCGATGCCGGTCAACAGTTTTCCAAGTCCAGACGTGCGGCGCTGTTTATATGTCGCAGTTAATTGCATCTGTCGCTCCACGGCATGCCCCTTGACGTCGCAGGCGAGTTGGGCCGGCGATTTAACCAACTTTTATAGTTATGTACTTGAATAATGGCTGAACATTACGTTCATGCACGTCGGGGGGTAGTGAAGAACATGTGAAAATTTCGCGAGCGTCGAAAAGTCGCAACTAATCGGGTGTTTGATAACCAGACTCAAATACCCTTTTTTTGCCGGCCAGTCTTAACAAATGTTCATGTTTGCGGTGAAGCTGCGCAGGTTCGGTCAATGTCGCGGTCTTCGCCTGTTCTTGACCGTGAAGTCTGCAATCAGCCGTGGAGTCATCGACCCGAATGGATCTCAAGCAAAGCCTGACGAAACGGATCGTCATCGTGTTCGCTTTGATGAGTGCCCTGGTGGCCGGGGTCTTTGCGCTGGGCATCGTGGCCGCCGTTCATGTGGTCGAACACAGGCTGGCCAGCAGCTCCCTGAGTGGCGGTCTGCACCGCTTGCTGGCGATGGAAGACATTGATCGCTGGAGTCATCAACCGGAGAAAGGCGAACTGTTTTTCTTCGAAGGAGGACCCGGTCCCATGGCCCTCATTCCTTCGCTGGCGGCACTTTTGCCCGGTTTTCAGGAAATCCGTTTCAATGGCGATGACTTCTTCGCCATGGTCGAAGTAGTCGGCGGGCGCAAATATGTGTTGTTGCGCGATCAGGAAAGCCTCGAACAGCGTGAGCGGCTGTTGTTCATCGTGGTGACCGTGGGTGTCGTCCTGAGCATACTGCTGGCGCTCGTGCTCGGCCGATTGCTGGCGCGGCGGGTCATGGCGCCGGTCATTCGTCTGGCGCGTCAGGTGCGCCACCGCGATCAACTGCTGGTTCTGGCGCCGCCGTTGCACCCGGATTATGCAGCCGATGAAGTGGGGGAACTGGCGCTTTCGTTCGACCAGACCTTGGGGCGCCTGCGTGAAACCCTGAGCCGCGAAAAGCTCTTCACCAGTGACGTCAGCCATGAACTGCGCACGCCGTTGATGGTGCTGTGCGGTGCCTGCGAGTTGCTGCTGGCCAACCCGTCGCTGGATGCCCGCTCCACTGCGCAGGTCAACCGTATCGCCCGGGCCAGCCACGAGATGCGGCAACTGGTCGATACCTTTCTGATGCTCGCCCGCGCGCAGGACGATACCGGCAACGATCGCTGTGTGACACTCAAGGAAGTGGCGGACGCCCAGGCGGAAATCTGGGGCCGGTTGATCCGGGAAAAAGGTCTGGCGTTTTTCTACGAGGTGCATCAGCCGTGCCCGGAACGCTTCAACCTGACGTTCCTGCAATCGGTGATGGGCAACCTGTTGCGCAATGCCTGGCATTACACCGATCACGGGTTTGTCCGGCTGACCCTGACCTCCAACGGTTTTGTGGTGGAGGACAGCGGCATCGGCATTCCAGAAGAGCAGCGTCATACCGTGTTCCAGCCGTTCGTACGCGGCGACGAGGGGCGGGGAGAGGGCCTTGGTCTGGGGTTGTCACTCGTGCAGCGGATCTGCAAGCGCCAGCACTGGCGGGTGCATTTGAGCAGCGGCCAGTCCAGTGGCAGCCGCTTCAGCGTGGAATTGAAACCGGCTCAGGATGAGGATGGACAGCCCCGCATTTCACCGGCGGCCTGACGGATCAGCGCGGCGAGGCGTTTGACGTTGTTCTGCTGAGCGATCACCAGATCGTCGATGCTCCCTCCGGACGGGGTCTGCAGGATCGAGCGGCAGGTCATCAAACCGGTGTCGCCCGCATTGGCCGGGCGCAGACGCCATTTCACGTCCATCAGCCCGTATTGTCCGGGCACCGAATCGAAGCGTTGCACATCAATGCGCACCGACGTCTTGTGCGCAACGCCCGCATTGCTCAGTTGATCCACCAGCGCACTGCGCAGCTCGTCGCTCAGGCTCGCCGCCCACCACTGGGTTTCGAGAATCGCCAGCCCGCTGTTGCCCTGACGGATAACGATTTGCGGGCGGTCAACCTGGGGCGGCACGCTGATGCTTTCAATTGCGATGTCCTGCCCTGATCGTCCGGGCGTCGGTTGTGCCGGGGTCAAGGTGTGGAAGCTGATCGGGTCAC
The DNA here is from genome assembly GCF_001679645.1 of Pseudomonas bananamidigenes. Lineage (GTDB taxonomy): Bacteria > Pseudomonadota > Gammaproteobacteria > Pseudomonadales > Pseudomonadaceae > Aquipseudomonas > Aquipseudomonas bananamidigenes. Next base: position 33,189 of record NZ_LRUN01000002.1, read on the forward strand.
TGCGACACGCACCCAGCAGCAGGCACGCAGCGAGCACGGTGAACTTCAGCGGTAAAGCCATGGCAAGGCTCCTGTGCTCAATTGCGCGGCGGTCCCTTGAGATCCAGCGGCGCAGCGTTGTCGGGGCGACCGCGAATCAGCGATTCCGGATGGCGACCGAGGTAATCCGACAGTTCACGCAACGAGCGCGACATGCGCCCGAGTTCGTCGAGGGTCTGGGTGAGCTTTTCCCGCTGCGGCGAATCTTCGGCCAGGGTCGAATTGGCCGATTGCAGGGTCTTGCTGACGTCGGCCAGGGTGTTTTGCACGCTCGGCAGGGTCTTGGCATTGAACTGGGTCAGGCTTTTGCGCAATTCCACGAGGTTGCCGTCCAGATTGCCGGCAATACGCTCCACTGGCAGTTTGTTGAGCTTGTCGACCATGGCTTCGAGTTTTTCCTGCAACTGTTCGAGGCTGCCGGGAATGGTCGGAATGACAATCGGGCGAGCGGTCGGGTCAAACGCGACCTTTTCGGCCTTGGGGAAGAAATCCAGCGCGATGTACAGCTGACCGGTCAAGAGGTTGCCGCTACGGGCCTGGGCGCGCAGGCCGTTGTCGACGAACGTGCCGATCAGGCGTACAGCGGCCGCTTCGTCATCCGGATTGTGATTGAGCACCTTGAGCATTTTTTCGTGGGCCCGGCCGAGGCGTTGCGGGTAGATCACGATGCCGACACTCACCGGGAAGCTGCGTTTCTTCTCGTCGTAGTCCAGGTTGACGCTCACCACCCGGCCGATTTCCATACCGAGGAATTCCACCGGCGCATCGACCTTGAGGCCGCGCATCGACTGATCGAAACGCAGGCTCAGGTACTGCGGCTTGCCGGCAGGCGGGGCGAGGGCGGTCTGCTGGTCTTCGAACAGGTCGAACGTCTTTTCTTCGGCGGCGGCGACGTCGTTGGGACTGTAGTCCGGAGCGCGAAACGCGATGCCGCCGATCAGCAAGGTTGAAAGCGATTCGGTTTTCACGGCAAAGCCATTGGCGCCGACATTGACGTCAATGCCGCTGGCATTCCAGAAACGGGTGTTTTCGGTGACGAAGGCATCGTTCGGCGCATGAATGAACACTTCGATATTCACCCCTTTGCCATCGCCATCCAGGGCATAGGCCACCACCTGACCGACCGGGATCTTGCGGTAATAGACCGGTGAACCGATATCCAGCGACCCCAGGTCCTGGGTGTGCAGGTTGAAGCGTTTGCCCGGCTCGCCGTAGGTGATCGGTGGCGGGTTTTCCAGGCCCTTGAAGTATTTGGCGCGTGAACCTGACTGGCCGATGTCGGCACCGATGTAGTCGCCGGACAGCAACGTGTCGATGCCCGAAACGCCACCGGCACCGATGCGAGGGCGCACCACCCAGAATTTCGAGTCTTCGCGGGTAAAGGTTTCGGCCTGTTTGGCCAGTTTGATCGTGGCGTTGACGCTCTTCTGATCGTCGCTCAGCTCGACGTCCGAGACATGGCCGACCACCACGTTGCGGTATTTGACTTCGGTCTTGTTGGCGGTCAGGCCGCTGCCGGTCTTGAAGGTGACGACGATGGTCGGGCCTTCCTGCATCAGGTTGTGCACCACCAGCGAAATGCCCACCAGCACCGCGACAATCGGCACGATCCACACCAGCGAAATGCTGAAACGCCGAGTCTTGATCGGGGCCTGGCCGGGTGCCTGCGGTTTGTCGGCGGCTGACGACTCCATCCATGACCTCCAGAGTGTGTTGGGCACTGAGCGTCAGGAACGCAAAAGCACTTCATCAATATAGAAGTGCTTTGCGATAGAGCAAATCGGCCGGCCTCAGCCCAGCATTTCCCGCAGGCGATACCAGAACATCCCCAGTGCCAGCAGCGGCGAGCGCAACGCAGGGCCGCCCGGGAACGTCATGTGCGGCACGCCGCTGAACACGTCCATGCCCTGACTGTGACCGGCATGAATCGCTTCGCCCAGCAGCTTTGCGCACCAGTGCGTGACGTTCAGGCCATGTCCGGAATACCCCTGGGCGTAGAACACGTTCGGGTGCTGTTTGAGTCGCCCGACCTGCGGGAAGCGATTGGCGGTGATGCCGATCTTGCCGCCCCATTGATAGTCGATGCGTACATCCGCCAGCTGCGGGAAAACCTTGAGCATTTTCGGTCGCATGTAGGCAGCGATGTCCGACGGATCCCGACCGGAATAATGGCAGGCACCGCCGAACAACAGCCGGCGGTCTGCCGAGAGCCGGTAATAGTCGAGGCCGACTTTCTGGTCGCAGAGCGCCAGGTTTTGCGGGATCAGTTGGTCGGCCCGCGCCTTCGACAACGGTTCGGTGGCGATGATGTAGCTGCCCGCCGGCAGGACTTTGCCGCTGAGCCGTTGCTCGAGTTCATCCAGATGTGCGTTGCAACCGAGCACCAGACTGCCGGCATGCACCGTGCCCGAGGCGCAGCGCACTTGTACCGTCGCACCGTGGATGATTTCCAGCACCGGGCTCTGTTCGAAGATCCGCACGCCGAGTGATGCCGCGAGCCGGGCCTCGCCCTGAACCAGATCGAGCGGGTGCAGGTGGCCCGAACCCATGTCGATCAGACCGCCCTTATAGACACCCGAATCGACGACCTGGCGACGCATGTCTTCAGGGCTGACCAGCCGTGTTTCGTGGGCATAACCCGAAGCTGCCAGACTGTCCTGTTCAGCCTTGAATGCCTCGAATTGCGTCGGGGTGTTGGCCAGTTCACAGAAGCCCCAGCGCAGGTCGCATTCGATGCCGTTGTCTTCGATGCGTCGGCGCACCAGCTCCACCGAGTCGACGCCGGCCTGTTGCAGGTAGCGCACGCCTTCGGTGCCGACGTAGCGGGAAAAACCTTCGACTTCATGGCCAATGCCGCGGATCAACTGACCGCCATTGCGCCCGCTGGCGCCCCAGCCGATACGTCGCCCTTCGAGCAAGACCACCGAGAGGCCGCGCTGTGCCAGTTCGATGGCGGTGTTGACGCCGGTGAAACCGCCGCCGATCACGCAGACATCGACGGTCAGGTCGGCGTCCAGCGCAGGGTAGCGCGCGCTCGAACGGGCCGAAGCGGCGTAGTAGGAGCGTGTGTGTTCCTGGGTGTACTGATTCATTTGTTCGACTTCACTTTGCTCCAGGAACGGGTCATCAGACGCATGATCGACTGGGGCGGGGTGGTGGAAATATAGAGCTTGTCGAGCACCTCCTGAGGCGGATACACCTCTGGATTGCTGACCAGTGCCACATCCATGTATGGCTTGGCCGCAGGGTTCGGGTTGGCGTAACCGACCTGGGCGCTGACTTTGGCAATCACTTGCGGATCGAGCAGGTAGTTGATGAACGCGTGAGCCTCTTGGGTGTTGGTCGCGTCGGCCGGAATGGCCAGCAGGTCGAACCACAGGTTCGCGCCTTCCTTGGGAATCGCGTAGGCAATGTTCACGCCGTTCTTCGCTTCCCTGGCGCGGTTGGCGGCCTGAAACACGTCGCCGGAATAACCGAACGCCACGCAGATGTCGCCGTTGGCCAGGTCGGTCACGTATTTCGAGGAATGGAAGTAGGTGATGTACGGGCGGATGCTCAAAAGCTTGGCCTCGGCCTTCTTGAAGTCCTCCGGGTTCTCGCTGCGCGGGTCCATGCCCATGTAGTTGAGAATCGCCGGGAACACTTCGTCCGCCGAGTCCATCATCGACACGCCGCACTGGGTGAGTTTTTTCAGGTTCTCCGGTTCGAACAGCACCGCCCAGGAATCGATGTGGTCGACGCCCAGCACCTGCTTGACCTTGTCGACGTTATAGCCGATGCCGTTGGTGCCCCACAGATACGGCACTGAGTGCTGGTTGCCCGGATCGTTTTTCTCAAGCAATGCCAGCAGTTTCGGGTCGAGGTTTTTCCAGTTCGGCAGTTGCGAACGGTCCAGTTTGAGGAACGCACCTGCCTTAACCTGACGGGCGAGAAAGTGGTTGGACGGCACCACCACGTCGTAACCGGTGCGACCGGCGAGCAGTTTGCCTTCGAGGGTTTCGTTGGAGTCGAAGACGTCGTAGATCACCTTGATGCCACTGCCGGCCTGAAAGTCGGCGAGGGTGGTTTCGCCGATGTAATCGGTCCAGTTATAGACGCTGACCTGGGGCTGGGCTTGCGCACCGGCGCTGCAAGCCAAAGCCAGAGCGGCGGGGATCAGGGATTTCAACAGACGCATGGCGACACCTCTTCGAATTATTGGATTTTTCAGGTGATGGGTTGCTTCCTTGTGGGAGCGAGCTTGCTCGCGAAAGCGGTGTGTCAGTCGCCGTCTTCGTTAACTGAACTGGCCCATTCGCGAGCAAGCTCGCTCCCACAGGGAGGAGTGAAGGTCTCAAACGCTCAGCAACAGGAACTCACGCTCCCAGGAACTGATCACGCGCTTGAAGTTTTCATGCTCGGCACGTTTCACCGCCACGTAGCCACGCACGAACTTGCTGCCCAGGTACTCGGCGACGGTGTCGCATTCTTCCATCTGGGTCAGGGCTTCTTCGATGGTGATCGGCAGGCGCAGGTTGCGGCGCTCGTAGGCGCGGCCTTCGACGGCAGCGCTCGGTTCGATGCCCTCGACCATGCCGATGTAGCCACACAGCAGGCTCGCGGCAATCGCCAGGTACGGGTTGGCGTCGGCGCCGGGCAAGCGGTTTTCCACGCGCATCGCCTCAGGCCCGGACGTCGGAACCCGCAGGCCGACCGTGCGGTTTTCCTCGCCCCATTCGACGTTGACCGGCGCCGAGGTGTCCGGCAGGAAGCGGCGGAACGAGTTGACGTTCGGCGCGAACATCGGCAGCACTTTCGGGATCAGCTTTTGCAGACCGCCGATGTGATGACGGAACAGGTCGCTCATGCTGCCGTCGGCGTTGGCGAAAATCGGCTTGCCGGTGGCGATTTCCACCACGCTCTGGTGCAGGTGCATGGCGCTGCCGGGCTCATCGCCAATCGGCTTGGCCATGAAGGTCGCAGTCACGTTGTGCTTGAGTGCGGCTTCACGCAGGGTGCGCTTGAACACGGTGATCTGGTCGGCCAGATCCAGCGCGTCGCCGTGACGGAAGTTGATTTCCATCTGCGCCGGGCCGTCTTCGTGAATCAACGTGTCCAGATCCAGGCCCTGCAGTTCGCACCAGTCGTAGACGTCTTCGAACAGCGGATCGAATTCGTTGGCGGCGTCGATGGAGAACGACTGCCGACCGCTTTCGGCGCGACCGGAACGGCCCAGCGGTGCCTTCAACGGCAGGTCCGGGTCTTCGCAGCGCTGGGTCAGGTAGAACTCCATTTCCGGCGCAACGATCGGCTTCCAGCCTTTGTCGGTATAGAGTTGCAGGACCTTTTTCAGTACGTTGCGCGGCGACAGTTCGATCGGATTGCCGAACTTGTCGAACGTGTCGTGAATCACGATGGCCGTCGGCTCGATGGCCCATGGCACCACGTACACCGCGTCGCTCACCGGTTTGCAGACCATGTCGATGTCGGCCGGGTCGAGCAGGTCGTAGTAGATGTCGTCGTCGACAAAATCCCCGGTTACCGTTTGCAGCAGCACACTTTCCGGCAGGCGCATGCCTCGCTCATGCAGGAACTTGTTGGTCGGTGCAATCTTGCCGCGGGCGATGCCGGTCAGGTCGCTGACCACGCATTCCACTTCGGTAATCTTGTGATCTTTCAGCCACGTGAACAGCTGATCGAAAGGGGCATTCATAAAGACCTCGTCGTTGGTTTCATTGACGCGGGGGAAGTGCGATTTCATCTTTCGCAGGCTTCCCCTGTGGCGCGTTGACGACTATCTTGGGCGGGCCTTGCCGTTCGATCTATCCACTTTCAGCAGCACCAAAGCGCACCAAAAGAGTGCGCAAGGTCTCCCATGACGACGTGTAATCCGCTACAGGTTCAAGCCTTCAACACCGCCGATGTCGCCGAGCAGATCCGTGCGACACCGGGCTGGGTCCAGCATTACCAGCAGATGTCGCCGGGGCATTTCGCCGGGCGGATCCGCTATCTGGATTTGCAGGGTGTGGAGGTCTACGAAGAACAGATGAACACCCGGGTCGAGCAGAATTTCAGTGCGCCGTCGGGTGCCCTGGCGTTCTGTTTCGATCGCAGTGACAACGCGCTCTATCTGCTGAACGAAGAGAGCCGCAACATCTGGATCACCCCGGAGAACTACCAGGAAATCGCCGTGGTGTTCGGCCCGGAATTCGTCCGGCGCAACGGCCTCGACGTGGCCCGGCTGGAAGGGCTGTTCATGGCCCCCCTCAACGGCGCGCAGAACGCGCTGTTCAGCCGCTGGTTGAGTTCGACGCTCACAAAGTTGTCGCAAGCCCCGGATCAGCCAAGCAAAGAGACTTTGACCCAGCAGCTGCTGGAGGACTGCCTGTTCATCCTCGATAACGCCCGGGTGTGTCTGGATAACGATGGTTTGCAGCGTCGCACGCAAGAGCGGCAGACCATGAAACGGGTGGGGGAGTGGGCGGCGGACTCGCCGGAAGAAACCCTCAACCTGCTGGAGCTGGCCCAGGTGGCCGGGGTGTCGTTGCGCCAGTTGCAGCAGACGTTCAAGGCCTACACCGGTTTGTCGCCGACCCAATGGCTGCGCCTGCGTCGGCTCAACAGTGCCCGTCGTGAGTTGCTCAATCGTTCATCCCATGAAACGACTGTGGCCGAGGTGGCGATGAACTGGTCGTTCTGGCACCTGGGGCGGTTTTCCAACAGCTACCGCACCTTGTTCAATGAGCTGCCGAGTGAAACCTTGAAACGAGCCTGTCGCTGACGGAGGCGATACGTCTTCTCAAACACCGTTCCTGAGTAATTGAGCGAACGCCTCCAGCTCGCCTTTCTCTACATCGGAAACGAGCACGAAACGCATGTGATTGATCTGCCAGGAGATCACATTGAAACCGCGAATCGACTGGCTCTGCGTGGGTTTGTCGGCGTCTGTCATCGGCAGAATGAACACATTGATGATGTGTTTGGCCCGACCGTAACTCAGCGCTGCGGTTGTCTGGTGCTGCAGATAATCCAGCCGCCCGCCGAGCAGTGGAAAGCCCTGCGCCGAATAGTCGACCACCGGCGGCGAGAAGTCGAGTTTGCCGGTGAACCAGGGTTTGACGGTATGACGGTCGGACGACACCACATCATTCAGATGAGCACCCATCAACGAGCGCACATGGCTGGAAACCGCTTCGTCCATCAATGGCTGTTCGCTGCCCGGCGTTGCCACGTAAAGCACCATCGCCAAGGCCAGAGCGGCAGTGGAAAATGCCGGGGCGAGCCATTTTCGCCATCGCTCGAACGGGCTCGGCGGAGCCGGCGCAACGGCAGCAAGCACGCTGGCCGTCAGCGATGCCGGCGCGGAGTAATACGGTGCTTGGCGCTTCACGCTGACCTTCAACAGTTTCGCCTCATCATGCAGCCGCGCACAGTCTGCGCAGGTGGCCAGATGCGCCGTGACATCCGCAGCTGTTGCCGGATCGAGCTCCTGATCCAGATAACCCTGCAGTCGTGTCTGGCAAACCGTGCAGTCGAATTCATTCATGGTCGTACAACTTCAGTAATTCGAGCTTGAGCATCGCCCGGGCCCGGGCCAGCCTGGACATGACGGTGCCAATGGGAATGTCGACCACCAGCGCAATGTCCTTGTAAGGCAGGTTTTCGAGTTCCTTGAGCACAATGACCTCGCGAAAGGCTGGCGGCAAGGCGCTCAGAGCCTGCTGGAGCAACGCCGCGTTTTCCGTATGAATGGCCAGCAGTTCCGGCGTCTGGCTGTGGCTCAGGGCACTTTCGTTCTTTTCGATCTCGTCATCGAAAGCGACCCAGTGGCGCCCGGCCGAGGCCTTGAGCCAGGTGTAGCTTTCGTTGCGCACGATGGTCAGGAACCAGGCCTTGGCATTGCCGTCGGCGAAACGCTGCAAAAACCGGAAAGCACGCAGGGCACTTTCCTGCACCACGTCCCGTGCGGCACTGTCACTGCCCGTGACCCAGCGCGCGAGGTTGTAAGCCGCGTCCAGATGCGGCGCAATCAGCTCCTCGAATCGATTCATAGTGGCTTCCGCACCGTCACACCCCTATAACCGTGATGCGTGGTGTTTTATTCCCTGAAAAGAATTTGTTTTGCGGCGTGGAATAAATGCCCGGGCCACAAAGTTCTCTCTGGTGTCAGCTACATCACTGTAGTCCGCCAGCGAGGACCTACCGATGGACAATCAAACAAAACATCCACTGCGCACCGACGGCTTGCCGAGCAACCCGGACCGGCGAACGCTGCTCAAGTGTTCGGCGTGGGCCGGGGCCGGAGTCCTCTGGGCCCTGAGCGGCGGCATTCCCAGAGCCTTTGCGATAGATGAGGCGGGTAAGGTCAGCGATCCCGAAGCGATGGCCAGCACCTTTCATTTCGTGCAGATCAGTGACTCGCACATCGGCTTCAACAAGGAAGCCAATCCTGAGCCGGTGAAGACCCTGCAAGTGGCGATCGACAAGGTCATCGCGTTGCCGAAAAGACCTTCGCTGATCCTGCACACCGGCGACATCACGCACTTGTCGAAGCCTGAGGAGTTCGACACCGCAGCGCAGGTGCTCAAAGGCCTGCCGTCCACCGTGCATTACACCCCCGGTGAACACGACACCCTCGATGAGGGTGGCGGCAAGCTCTATCTGGAGCGCTACGGCAAAGGCACCAAAGGCAACGGCTGGTACAGCTTCGATGACCATGGCGTGCATTTCATCGCGCTGGTGAATGTCTTCAACTTCCAGGCCGGACATGAAGCCAACCTCGGCGCCGATCAACTGGCGTGGCTGGCCGATGATTTGCGTGCGGTATCGACCAGTACGCCGATCGTGGTGTTCACCCACATTCCGTTGTGGACCATCTATCAGCCCTGGGGCTGGGGCACCGAGGACGGCGACCAGGCAATTGCGATGCTGCGCAAGTACGGCTCGGTGACGGTGCTGAACGGGCACATCCATCAGGTGATCCAGAAGGTCGAAGGCAACATCACCTTCCACACCGCCCGTGGTACGGCCTATCCGCAACCGGCACCGGGCGCTGCACCGTCGCCGGGGCCGATGAGCGTGGCGGCGGATCAGTTGCGCAACTATCTGGGGATCACCGAGGTGCGGGCCACACAGGGCGATCATCCGTTGGCGCTGATCGATTCGACACTGGTTCAGGGGAGGGCGAGCTGATGAAAGCGCGACTGTTGGCAGTGCTTTGCCTGTTTTTGTCGATGCCGGTATGGGCACAGGAAGTAAAGGTCGACATCAAGGAATTCATGTTCGGCCCCAGGGACTTGACCGTGGCCGTGGGCACCAAAGTGACGTGGGTCAATGACGATCAGATCCCGCACACGGTGGCTGAAACCCACAAGGTGTTTCGCTCGGGGGCGCTGGACACTAACGACAGTTTTTCCTGGGTGTTCAATACGCCGGGTGAGTACGAGTATTTCTGCGTGCTGCATCCGCAGATGATCGGCAAGATTGTGGTGACTCAGTAAACGGAAGGCGCGGCTTTCACGGGGCCGCGCCTTTTTTCCATCTGTTTTCAGAGCTGCACCCGACGCAGCCTGCCGCTCAACGCTACCTCTTTATTGTCAGGCGTGGGCAGCCGTCGTCCGGTCAATCCCATGCCTTCGCTCACCAGTACCGCATCCCGCACCAGACACAGATTGGACGGGGTATCCAGGTCACGGGCGAGTACGGCCACTTCGCCGGTTTGCAGATTGCAGCTCAACAGCCGCCCGCTGAACCGGGTGAAACCACCATGCAGGGTTTCGCCATTCCAGTCAGGCGGCAGCGGTTGTTGCAAACGGTTGCAGAGCTCCAGCACCAAGACGTTGCCTTGTGGGCACAGCGCCAGTCCGGTGGGCAATTGCAGGCCACGAATCAGCAATTCGATCCGGCCGGTGTCGGGCCAGACCCGGATCACCTGGCCAGCCTGATCGTCAAAGTCGATACCTTTGCGGGCCGGGTCGCTTTGCAACTCCCCGGAGAACAGGGTGATCAGCACGGCGTCTGTTGCCGGTTCGTGGATCAGTGTGACCGGGACGGCTTCCTGGCCCATGTCCAGATCGGGCAGTTGCACCAGTACCTGCTCGTCCTCACCGGAGCTGAATTCCACCAGTTGATTGGTATCGGGTTTGACGGCCAGCCAGCTACGGCGGGTCGGGTGATAACACAAAGCGTTGAGATTGCCCCGGCTGTGAAATATCGGTTCGGGCGGGGTGTATTGCAGGTCCAGCAGTTTCGAGCCCGCGACGTAATCGGTCTGGCTGACCAGGCAGCGCCCGTCGCCACAGGCCACGTCCGACAGGCCCATGATTTCATCGCGCAACATGCGGGCCTGCATGTTCATCGAGCGATAACCCTGGGCCAGGGTTTCCCGGGCGAGCCAGGCGCCGGGGTGGAGCGGGTCGGGGCGCAATCGGCTGATGCGACCGCTGAAGGGTTGGTCGGGCAGGCCCGAACCCGCTTCGACCAGCAGCAGGCTGCCGTCGGCTTGCAGGCAGGCACCGCGTGGGTTCAGCAGGCCTTCAGCGATGATCGTGCTCGGGCGCAAAGTTTCCCGGGGTCGCGCAGGAATGTGAACGGTCATGGATTTCTCTCCAGAGGCAAAGGGGTGCGATTACTGCGGCGGTTGCCATGGCTCGCCCGTGAGAAAGGCCCGCAACAGCGCCCGCTGAGAGGCCGACATCGAGCGCACCACGGGCATGAACAGCGTGGTGCCTTTGTAGGCATCCGAGGTTCGGGCGAGGATCGGATTCTTCGCGCCCATGATCGCGTCCGGCTGATTCAGCGGGATGTAACGAGACATGGCCGGAAAGGCCAGGTAGTGAAAACGCAGGACGTTCGGGTACATCTGTTCCCAGGTGATGGTGGTGCCTTTGGGAATGCCGAAGTCGGTCTGGGCGTATTTGCGAAAATTGGTGAAATAGGTGCCGCTGTCCTGACCGTTGACGGTGTAGGTCAGGGCGACGAAGCCGGCGAGGGGTGCCGCTGCGGGTTTTACGTTGACGCAGAACGTGACGGACAACTGACCGGGGCTCACCGTCAGCGCAGGGGGGAAGTAAAGGAAATCGCAGTAGCGCTGTTGCGTGTAATAGGGTCCCGGGGACGCGGCGGTGAGATCGATTTCAGTCGTGCTGGTTACCGCAGCACCGAGATACCGGACCTGCAGGGTTATCGACAGACCCTGTGGGTAGTCCTCGGTATAGACGCTGCGTTGATCCGCGTAGATCCGATAGACAGACTCTGTTGCCAGCAACCTGGTCCCGGCGACCGTGCCGGGGGCGCTGATGGCCAGCGCCGAGGATCTGACCGCCGACTGTTGGGCTGTATTGAGCGGCAGATCGACAATGCCGCCATAGACGTAATAGTCGAGCAGGGGACTGCTGGTCGGATCGAGTGTGCTCAGGGTGGTCTCACCGGCTGCCAGGGTGACGGGCCCGTAATTGCCGTTAGGTCCGATAGGGCTGGTGATGTCATCCCTGACGGTCCTGAACGTCTGTTTCGGAATGATGTTGACCATGTCGACGCTCAGCATGGCCGGATTGCTCAGGTCTGCATAACCGGTGCCGCCCGTGACTTGATTGACGATCTGACGGCCCGCCTGACAGTCCAGCGGCTCATTGGCGAACGCCGGAGCCAGTGTACCGATGACCCGGCCAATGCTCGGGTTCGGGGTGTCTCTGCCGGCGGCGTAATCGGCTTGCAACTGGGGCGTGGTCATCGTCGGGCACATTTCGAACATCACGAAGCGCAGCACGATACCGGTGGCACCCGGTGCCTGGATGATCGATCGCAAACCGCTGCTGTTCTGGTTCCAGCTGACGATACTGCTCAGTGGAAAGGTCAGCTGGAAGGTGCCGCTGATACGGCAGGAACCCGGTGCATCCAGTTCCTTCGGCGTCGGTTGCAGCACCCGCTTGCCGAGATCCTGGCTGCTGCAAACCGTGTTGGCGTGAATCAGCAATTGAATGTTGCTGCTGCTACCGATTTGCAGACCACCGACAAATATCTGGGTGGTGGTGGTCGAGGTGGGGTCCAGGTCGACCATCATCGGACCTGATACCGGCCCCTGTCCGGTGACCGGGTCCACGGAACCCAGCAGATAGACCGGCTGGCCCACCATATCCCCGGTGGTACTGACGCTGCCCGGGCTGCCTTGAGAACTGATCAGCGCATTCTGCATGTCGACGACATGCTGCCCGTAGTGATTCCAGCCGCCGGCGGTGTAGTAATCGCCCGTGGGCGCATTGATCATGTTGTTCAACTGATCGTCGGTGTAAGACTGGGCACCCGATGCCAGCGTCGAAGTGGTCAGGTCAAAGATCGGCCAGTTGTCATCGCCGTCATAAGGAATGGTGGGTGAATTGTTCGGCAGGCTGACATCCGTGCGGATACCACCCCAGAAATTCAGTCGCGGGCCATTGAGGATGCTCATGATTTATTTCCCGTCCTTGATGGTTTTGCCGAGCGGCGAGTTGGCGAATTTGAACAGGTAGGAGTAATCGGACTTGTAGGGACTCTTGACCGGCGTCGCCATGGAATGGCAGTTCATGCAACTGCTGTTGGGCTGGATGTAGCTTTCCATGGTCACGTTGGCCGAGAGTGCCGGCGTCGGCTGGCCCAGCGGGTTGCTCGGGTTGTCAGGCATCAATGGGCGCTGGGTGGTGATGAGCTGGTAGTACTTCAACACGCTGTTTTGCAGCCCCGGATCGGCCTGGTAACGGGCGTTGATCTGGTTGGTGATGTCGGCGATGGGCGTGACCCGGTTCAGCGGGTTCGGGGTCTGGAACGTGGTGCCGGGTTTGGGCACGCAGACCTGATGCGGGCCCTGGGTCTGCCAGTCGCAGGGTGACTGGTTGAGGGACGCGGCGGGCGCCGCGGCGTTGAAGTAGGAATAGGCCGTGCCCGCGACGGGCTGATCGACCCACTGGCCGTTCACCAGTGCCTTGGGCGGAACGTTGTCGACCTGTTCGAACGTCGACCAGATCCACTGCGGATAACCGTTGGCCTTGGTGATGATGTGCAGGCCGACCAGTCCCAGAAACGCCTCGGTGACGCCATTCTTCTGGCCCTGCTCGTTGAAGGTTGCCACCCGGGCGAACTGGGTCAGATAGCGGCGGGCATTGTCATGAGGTGTGAGAATGCGCCAGCTCGACTTGATCTCGATGACGCCCCACGGAAACGTGATGTTGTTGGCCCTGGAGACGACGTCGGCGTTGTAGAAGTTGTTGTTGACGATGTAGTTGTATGAAGTCTCGTTGGCCGAAATGTCGTAATAGGTCGGGTTTTTCGCCTGGTCGATCAGCCAGCCGCCGACCGCCTGATCGACAGCGTTCACCTGAGCGCTGTTTTTCAAAGAGGCGATGTTGATGATGTTGAAGCTTTTGGCGAGTTGCGGGGAATTCCACGGCCCCGGATTGGCGGCGTTCGGCAGAAAGATCTCGCTCACGGTCTTGTAGGTCTGCCAGACGGTGTAGCCGGCAGCACCAGGCTGCCTGGTGCAGTCGGGGTTACCCCGTTGCCCATCCTTTGCCGGCCAGCTCAAAGCGATGAACATCTGCCAGCTGTATTGATCGAACTGGTCCTGACCCGCCGTGGCGGCGGGTGCGGTAGCGGGCGGTTGGCAGTTCAACTGGCTGGCCAGCATCGCGGGCATGGCTTGTTCCCTGGCCAGCGCCGGCAGGCTGGCCAGACCCAGTAACATCGCGGAAAAACAGAGTGTGGTTTTCATGGCGATCCTTCGTCGTTGATCACGGTTTACGCTGCATGAGTTTGTTCCACTGCGCCTTCTGGCCGTTGCTCTGCGAAGCCGGCGGCTCGAACAACTGGCAGGGCGGCGGATTCGACGGGCACATGGCGGCGACCTGCGCCCAGGTCTGCGCCGGGTCCGGTCTGGCGATACGGAAGTCGGTGTAGTTCTGGCTGACGATCGGCGCATTGGCGACGCTGGTATCGCCCGAGAAAAAGAACGATTGCGGTGGGCGGAAGGGCGGTTGACCCGACATTTTTTTGTAGAAGGCATAGCCGAACAGAATCGGCCCTTGCGGCGATTGCAGATCCAGTGCGTAGGCCTGCACGCTGCCATCGAGGTTCTTGCTGCGCTCGGGGTCATAAGGCAGGTGTTCGATGAAGTCCTGTCGTGGCGGATGATTCATCGGCGAAAACATGCAGCAGGCCGGCATGTCCTTCGGACGATCCTGCGGATAGGTCAGGAAGTACGCCTTGTTGCCCAAAGACACGAACGAGCAGGTGTAGTTGTTGTTCTTGATCGGGAAGATCGGCAGGCAATATTTCTCGTAGTGCTCCATCATCGCGCCGAAACCGTCGCCATCCGGCGGGATGTACGTCGTGTCGTAGTAGCTGGTTCCCCTGGATACGGTGTAGTCCGCAGGCTTCAGGGTGGTTGGCGGGTTGCTGTAGGGCGGCGGGTTGTTTTCGTAGTTGTGCATCACCCGGTACATGGTCCAGTTACTGATCCAGAACGCCGGGAAGAACGGGTCGGACGGCTCACCCGCTTTGCGTTTGGCGATGCAGTTGCCGTTCTCTTCATTGCACCCCAGCGTGTTGTGCACGCCATTGGTGAAGTAGACGGCGCCGCTGTCCTGGGCGAATGCAATTGGGCAGAACAGCAGGATCAACAGCAACAGACGGTTCAAGAGGCTGACGTTCATGGGTCACTCCCTGGCAGGGCGCACTGCGGGCGCCAAGCCCGCAGTGGCTCATCGTTCCTGGTTGAGCTGCGTGTATCAGAGGTTGTCGTAATCGCTCATCTTCAGAGGCATGGGCGGGAAGTTGCGCTTGACCAGCTTCTGCGCCCATAACTCCAGCACCGCTCGACGGCTTTGCGACAGGTCGCGGGTGATGGGCATCGCCAGGGTGCTTTCTTCCTGGTATTCCTTGCTGATCAGCCGGATCAACTGGTCGACGGCGCCTTCGACCCGCGTGCGGGAGTTGAGCGGCATGAACTTGTTCATGATCGGGTACAGGTAGTAGAAGGTCTTGAGCACCCTTGGGTAGATGAAGTCATCCCAGATTTCTTCGGGTGCATTCTTGTCCTTGTAGATGTCGTTCCAGTGATTGACGAAATCCTGTTGCAGTTGCATGTCCAGTGGCAGGACGCGCAGCGGGGCGAGGAAATCGATCTGGGCCTGGTTGAGCGCGAAGCTGAAAGGGATGTCCGGGTCGCTGGCGGTGTCCTTCACGAAAAAACGTAACGTCGGGAAGCCGGGGGCTATGGCCCTGAAGCTCACCTGGGCGATGCCGTCCGGGCCGGTGGTGGTCGTTACATAGGAGTAATCAACCTCGGTGGACTGGTCGTTCTCGAGTATTCCCGTGGTATAGATACCGGCATCGAACTGCAGGCACGGGGTCAGGGGCACCGTAATCGGTTTGCTCGAGCCGGTCAGGAACGTCTGATAACCGACCGGTGTTCCCGTCTGCTGACTTACGTTCTTGAGGGCAGTGAGTCGACGTCCGCTGCCGGTGGCCAGATAGTTCGATACGGGGCTCGCGCCTCGAAACTGCTGCAGATTGGCCTTGTTCAGGTTGCGGTTTTCGGGGTGGTCATAGAACAGCGTGAAGTCGGCTTTGTTGCTGAACGTCAGGTAGTAGTCGCTGGTGGTCACGTTGTACGGGTTGCCGTACTCCGCCACAAACAGGGTGGTGTTGGCCGCAGGTTGACCATTTTTCTGCACCATGATGTTCAGCGTTTTGTGGTCATTCACGTCGACGAAGGTGCCGCTTTCGATGACCTCGGCGGTCCAGACTTGCTGAGTGGCAGCTTTGACGGCTCCTGTCGGATTCTGTTGTTGCAACTCCAGCGGACCGGATTGCAGGGTGGCCGTTTGCGCGGCGGTGAGCGGAATGTCCAGCAGGCCGGAGCGTTGGTGAAAGGCCGACTGTCGATATTGCTCAAAGCCGATGTCGACCACCGGCACGAAATTCCCGTTCTGCGATACGCCCAGCTTATAGTTGCCGGCCTGGAACTTCTCGGCAGTCAAGATATCGGCGTTCTTGTCCAGCGGATAGAAAGGGAATGTGTTGGCCAGATCCAGCGACAGCGTGTTGTTGGTGATCTGCGCCGAGGTCACGCCCAGGTTGGTGCTGGTCGGCTGAGGCATTGCGGGGCAGGTGACCATGATCTTCTGGTCGGTGACCAGGCGCTGGCCGGCGGGCGCCGTGGGGTATTCGTGTTCGAACCAGAGTCCCAGGGTCGCTGCGGTCCGGTTGTAGGCGGGGTTGAAGAAGATATCGGAAACGTTGTCCAGCCCCTTCTGATACATCGCCGTCAGCCGTTTCAGCGCCGATGGGTCATTGTCGCGTGTGTCGACGTACGGGAAGTCGTTGAATACCCCGTTCCTGTCGTAGCAGGTGAGGTAAGTGGCGAACCTGAACATCAGGCCCTTGGCATTTTGCAACTCCATCTGTTGTTTGAGACTGTTCAGCAGGACCGACTCGCCGGTGACCCATTCCAGATTGTCCCGGGGAAAGCAGGTCTGCCAGGTGGTGGTGACATACGCCAGTCCACCGAAATCGCCGGCCCAATTGAACGTCAGGAAACGGTCCAGCATCCGGTATTCACGGTTCAGGGTCAGCCCGCAACTGGCATCCCCCAGTTGCAGCTTGTCGAAGTACAGCGCCGTGAAGGTGTTC
Organism: Pseudomonas bananamidigenes; assembly: GCF_001679645.1. Classification (GTDB taxonomy): domain Bacteria; phylum Pseudomonadota; class Gammaproteobacteria; order Pseudomonadales; family Pseudomonadaceae; genus Aquipseudomonas; species Aquipseudomonas bananamidigenes. The sequence goes on from NZ_LRUN01000002.1 coordinate 49,869, forward strand.
TGCCACGGGCTGATATCCACGAAGCGCGCGGCGGTCGGGCTCTGGCTGCCGAAGGGATTGCCGAGCAGCTGGAAGTCCCTGCCGACCAAGGCGTCTTCAACAATGTAGGTGTTTGCCTGCAACTCGCCGCCAATAATGGTCGAGCGTGTGCTCTGGTAACTCACCGTCCCGCAGGCGTTGTCGCCGAACAGATCCCATTCAGCGGGTATGAATGGGAAGGTGGTCGGACTGCCATTGGTCGGAACCTGCTGCACATAGGGCGGCAGATCCTTGGCCTGCACCGGTGAAATGATCCAGGGCATCAGGGTGGTGGGGGCGTTGGCCTGGGTGATGTCGAAGTAGTTGGTGAACGGCCAGTTGATGTCCATGTTCACCGCGTCATACAACGGCAGCACATCGTTGTTGTTGGCCGTGGGCGGATTCCAGAACATATGGCCGTTGAGGTAGATGCGGGGGAAGTTCAATACGCTCATGTCGTGCTCCTTAGCGTTGCCACTGGGCGCGCTTCAGCGACCAGACAAAGTCCAGTTTTTTGTAGCCGTCGAAATCGGACGGCGGCAGCGGGGTGGTCGGGTAGACGATGCCGCCACCTTGTTTGATGGCGAAGTTGAAGTAGCCCTTGTCGTTGGAGTAGGCGGCGGTGCCATGGCAGGCCAGGCACGATGAGGTGTTCTGGAACGCCGACTCCAGCTGCGAGTTGGCCAGCACCTGCGTGACCGGCTGGAACTCGACGCCGATCAATTCGTACTTCGACAGCGACGGGTTGCCGGCCTGGAAGCTGGCGTTCACCGGTTTGGCAGCCGGGGTCGGCCCCGTGGTGTTGGTCATCGGCGTCGGGGTCGGCGCGTTGGTGACGGTGTACTTGCTGTTGTTGACGTTTTCAAAGGTGGTCCAGACCCAGTTGGCGTCCAGCTTGTTGACCACATGCAGACCGCTCAATGCCGCATAACCGACCTGATAGGTGCCGTCATCCTGCTGGTAATAGGCCTGGCCGATGTAGTAACCGTCGTTGGCCAGGGTCTGCCGATAGGTCGTGTCCGAACCGATCCACAGCCACGCGGCTTTCAGCTCCCAGGCGGTCGCGGGAAAGTCCAGATTGCCGGCCAGCGCATTCTGGCCGTTCATGTTGTAGACATTGCGCGCCACGATGTAGTCGTAGGTGTCCTGCCCCATCAACAGTTGGAAGCGCACGGGTTTGCCTTTCTCGGAGGCCGGCACCGACCCGCCCATGTGCAGCGCCAGACCATCGACCTGTTGCACCGCGTTGATGTTGTGGAAGGTCCGGTTCAAGTCCATGCCCAGCGCCGTAGCCTGTTTTGTCACGTCGGCCGGAAGCGGCGCGTTACTGGCATAGGGCCCGGGCGCAGCGCCATCGGGCAGGTAGACCTGATCCGAAGGTTTCATGGTTTCCCACACCCGGTTGCTGGTCTGTGCGGCGCTGGGCTGGTTCAGACAGACGAACCAGTTCCAGGCCATGGTTTCGGGACTCTGCTGAAACGCGGCCCGGGTCTTGGTGATATCGGTTCCGTATTTCAGGAACTGGTTGCAATCGAAACTGTTGGTGTCCTGTGCCTGAGCCAAACCGGCCAGTGCACTGAGAACGGTTAAAGAAATGGCTCGCCGCATGGAAGCTCCTTGGCATTGGCCGAGTGGTGGTAGAGATGCCCCAGAAAATGCGCAAGGAGCAGTTGTTTCACCGCCGTGGCCGCCAGGGTTTGCGGCAGCGGCAGATCGCAATTGGTGATGAGCAGCGGGCCGGTCTCCTCGCGCCCGGGCAGGCGACCATGACTGCCACGAACCAGTCCGGTGTCCAGCGGAATCAGGTCCATGTAGTAGCGAAAGCCAAGCTTTTTCTGTAGCAGACGCGCGCCACTTTCAGGATCGGGAAACGGATGGCCGGGTCGATGAACAGCTCGAGCGGGTCGTAGCCCGGCTTGCGGTGGATGTCCACGGTGCGGGCAAAGTCCGGGGCCTTGCGATCATCGAACCAGTAGTAGTAATCGAACCAGTAACCCGCCGCAGCCACGGCCACCAGTTCGCCGCTGCGGGGGTGGTCCAGCTGAAACGCCTTTTGTTCGGCCTTATCCAGCACTTGCTCGATGCCGGGCTGGCGTTGCAGCAACGCTTTGACGCGAGGAATGTCGTGGGTGTTTTTCACATAGACATGCGCGATCTGGTGATCGACGACAGCAAACGCGGCGCTGGCGCCGGGATCGAGCAGTTCCCAGGTCAGTGACTGACGTACCTGCAGCAAACCTTCCGAACGCAACACGCGGTTGATGGAAACCGATTGATTGACCGCTTCGATGCCGTACTCCGACAAGAGCATCACCGCAGCGCCTTGCTCTTCGGCGAAGGCCAGCAGCCGGCCGACTTCATGGTCGATGGCCCGCACCTCATCGGCAATCGAAGGATGATCAGGCCCCACACGTTGCAGGCTGTAATCCAGATGCGGCAGGTAGATCAATTGCAGGTCGGGCCGGTCGAGCCGGAACTCGGCGATGGCGCAATCGACGATCCAGCGGCTCGACGCAATGCCTGCCGCCGGGCCCCAGAAACCGGGGAAAGGAAACTTACCGATCTGCTGTTCGATGGTTTCGTGCAACGAAGCCGGAGACGAATACAGGCCGAATAGCTTGCGGCCATCGGCGGGGTAATGAGGACGCGGAGTGATGGCGGCGTCCACGTCCGCGTACATGTTGTACCACCAGAACAACTGACTGCAGCGGAAGCCTGGGATCTCGCGTTTGAGTGTTTCCCAGACCTTTTCGCCCTGGATCAACGCATTGGGTTGCAACCAGAAGCGTACTTCGGCCTGATCGCGAAAATACCAGCCGTTACCGACGATGCCGTGTTCCGACGGTGGGCGGCCGGTAAGAATCGAGGCTTGCACCGATGACGTGACCGCCGGGAACACCGGTTGCAGGCTGGCCATTCTGGCGGTTTTCAGCAGGACATTGATGTGCGGCGTCGCGTCTCCCAACAGCGACGGGGTCAGCCCGACCACATTGATCAGCAGTAGCGGTTGGCGTGAACGATCAGAGGGCATCGGCGTACGCCTCCCGCGCCTGTGGGCGCAGCAATTGACGCTGGCGCAACTGATCCTCGACCCATTGCAGTTCGGTGGCGATGCCTTGCAGTTGGGCCTGTTCGGTGGTCGGCCTCAGTTGGGCAGGCAGAACACCCCAGCTGTAGGTTTCCACTTCCAGCACGGGGCGAAAATCGCGATGGTCGGCGAGGTAGTCGAAGGTCTGCGCCAGGGCGAGCTGGCTGCCGCTGAGCTCGGGTATCACCAGTTGTTCGCTGAACAGCGGGATGTGGAAGTGAATCCGTAGCTCAGGGTAGCGTCCCGGATGCGTTGTGCAATCGTCCAGCGCAGCCGGCAGATCCGCCCAGGCCACCAGGCGGTTCTCGCTGTCGAGCGCCTTCACTTGATGCAGATAAGTGGTTTCACAAAAGTCACTCAGCGTCTGGAGGACGTGTTCGCGGCGTTCGTCGTCCGGGGCAGGCAAGCGACACACCAAGGCACTGGACAGCTGGATCTTGCCGATGGGCACCTGCGCCTGACGCAGCCTGACCAGTGATCGATAGCAGTCTTCGAACATCACGGCCTGATGGCAAACGTCAAAACACAGCGCCAGATAGCCATGGTGCGGATCAGTGGTTTGCCAGCGGCGGAAGAAGGCGATGGCCTGCTCGGTGTTTTCCAGCACGCAGTCCGGCTCCATCTCCAGACAGAACACGATTTTCTTGCCGGTTTCCCGATGCAGCCTGGCCAGTGCCGTGGTGAGTTCGCGCAGTTGAAACTCGGCCCGCTGTTGCAGCGTCGGGCTCCAGGTGGCGGCGTACCCCAGCGGTACAGTGGATATCACCCCTTGCTGACAGTCCGCCGGCAACGCTTGCGCGAGGATCTGCGCCAGTTCGAGGCTGTACGCCAACCGTTTCGGCTCGGCCCAGCTGGGCAGGTAGACGGCGGCTTTCACCGCCCCTTCGTGAAACTGACCGTAGGGGAAACCATTGAGCGACGTGAGGCGCAATCCGCTGCGTTGCAGCAGACTCAGGAATTCCGAGCGAGCGGATGTCTGCTGCAGTGCGGAGGCGGCCAGAGCGCTGATCCACAGCCCGCTGTCCTGTTCCTGTAGCCCGCGTTGCGTACGCACACCCTGAAAGTGCTGGTCGATGGAGGCCTTCAGCCTGGCAAGGTCGTGGGTCGGGTGCACGTTGCTGCAATACCCGACCTGCGCGGCGGCCCACCCCTTGCCGGTGCTCATTTGATCACCGGCTCCTGCCCCCGCAGGGCAGAGTTGTCCTGCCACTGCCGGCGCTGATCGATGGGCAACGGCGTGCTGATCAGGGTTTTGTCCAGTTGGCCGCTCTGGGCGAAGAAGTCGACCGGGTTATGGAACAGCACCTGCTCGACCTGGGCTTCGCTGAAGCCCGCCGCCAACATCGCCTGACCGGTTTTCGGCACTTTGAGCGGGTCGCTGATGCCCCAGTCGGCGGCGCTGTTGACCACCATTTTTTCGGTGCCGTACTGCTGGAGCAGGGCGACCATGCGCTGTTCCGACATTTTGGTGTTGGGATAGATCGAGTGGCCGCGCCAGCAGTCGCTGTCCAGCACCAACGGCAGGGTCAGCTCGTTGAGGTGGTCGATGATCACCAGATGTTCAGCAATCCCCACTTCGCGGATCACCGCCAGCGTGCGCTTGGTGCCGCCGATCTTGTCGCGATGCGGTGTGTGCACCAGCACCGGCAGGTTGAATTGTCTGGCCAGTTCCAGTTGCGCGGCGAGAAAGCGGTCTTCCTCGGGCGTGATGTCGTCGTAGCCTATTTCACCGACCGCCACCACGCCGTCCTTCACCAGGTAGCGCGGCAGGACTTCCAGCACTTCGTTGGCCACCGACAGATCGTTGGCCTCCTTGGGGTTGAGGCCGATGGTGCAGAAGTGATGGATGCCGAACATGCTGGCGCGAAAGCGTTCCCAGCCCAGCAGGGTGTCGAAATAGTCGATGAAGCTGCCGACACTGGTTCTGGCCTGGCCCTGCCAGAAGGCCGGTTCGATCACCCCGGTGATCCCGGCGGCGGCCATGTTCTGGTAGTCATCGGTGGTGCGGCTGACCATATGAATATGCGGGTCGAAGTACTTGGCCATGGTGAATCCTCATCAAGGGAAAGGGATCGTCGGGTATCAGTTCAGGTGATCTCGCCATCGCGCCGGCAAGCGCCGCTGTCGGTTCAGCTCGATCAATCGCTGGTGTTGAACCGGGCTGAGCTGGTCGAAGGCGATCGCCAGAGGCAACCCGACGGATACCGCCCGGTCAGCGGCCAACTGTTCTTCCAGCAGGTCGAGGGCCAGTTGATTGAGAGCGGTGCCGTGTCGCTGGCTCAGACCGACCAGACGGCTTATGTCCAGGCCCATGCCCAGCGCCTTCAGCACCAGTTGGTGAAAGGCGCGTTCCGGGTAATGGCGGGACGGGTAGGGGGTGTCGAGGGCGAGTGCGGCGAACACCTGGCTGTTGCTGGTGCGTCCGGCCTGCAACGCCAGTTCAACGCACACGCCATGGCTGTCGAGCCAGTCGAAGGCTTTGAGGATGGCGATCTTTTCCTGATCGTCCCCCCATAGAAAAAGCTGGCGCAGCATGGACAATTGTCCGCTCCCGGAGGACTGTTCGAGGACCTGTGCCAGCAATAGGGCGCGGGCCAGCTGGATCAGACTCCAGCTGTCGTTGTCGGGCAGGGCGCGATCATGCAGATGACGCTTGCACTGACCGCTCAGGAGCGCCGCTGTGTTGGCGTCCGGTTGCCGGGCCAGTTGCTCCCGTGCCTGTCGCCACCAGTGCAATTCGCTGTCATCGAGTTGTTCGGCCAGGGCCTGATGCTGTCGGGCGAGGCAATCGCGGCGCATGCCAAGAGCCGCCGTCGGCGGTGCAGTGACGTCCATGTTCATGTCGGTTTGACCCAGCGTTGGAAGTGTGGGAGCAGGAAAAACACCAGAACACATAGCAGGCTGCCCAACGGCTGGTTGGCCACGGCCATCACCAGCGCATCGAACAGCGGCAGCGCCGCGAGACCGGCACCGATGAACGCGCGAATCTGTCGATGCTGCGGGTTGGCCAGGTGGTGCCAGTAATGCCAGCCCAGCCAGCCGAGCCAGAGCAGCAGCACCGGCCAGAACCACAGGTTGTCGGAGTAGATCGCCAGGACCAGCGGGCTCAACATCAGGAGCAGAGGCAGGCGACTGAGCAACTGGTTGTTGTGCTCATTACGCGCCAGATAAGTCAGCCCGCTGATGTAGACCCCCAGCAGCACCGCGCACAGCCAGATCGGCTCCGGTGGCAGCGCCAGGCTGGCAGCCGCCGTGAGGTACAGGGCCGAGCGGCAGGCACCCATCAACCACACGCTGTGGGCGTATTTCTTGTGCAGCACGTTGTAACCGATGATGCAGCCCACCAGCAGGCTGACGCTGGCCAGCAGCCAATGAGGTTGATCGATCAGTTGGCTCAGGCCCAGCACCGACGCCGCCGCGAGTGTCAGCAACAATACGGTGGCAAGGCGCACTTGCCGGCGGCTGACCAGCCCCAGGGTGATGGGCCGAGGATTGTGGTGCTGTTGATCCCAGTCGGCGTCCAGCAGATCGTTCAGCAACATGCCGGCCAGATACAACAGCGAAAGGGTGAACAGCAGCAGAACCCACACCGGCGACGAGGGCGGCGCCAGGGCACCGGCGCTGCTGGCCAGCAGGGCGGCGGCCAGGGTGTTGGTCCACACTGTCGGCAGGTTGGAGACCCGGCCCAGGGTCATCCAGGTCTTGAGGTTTTGCGGGGTCTGGCTCATTTCGCGAAACCCTCGCTCAGACCGATAGCCGGGGCATTGAGAGCGGACAGCTTCGCCAGCGCCTGCTCCATTCGCGTGTCGTCGATCTCATGCAGGTCCACCGACTGGCCAATGCCGCTGAGCATCGGAATCGAGAGCTGTCCGCCGAGGTGCTGGCGGAACTCCTCCAGTCCAAGCAACACCAGCGAGCGACCTTGCGCATCTTTGAGGGCCAGTTCCGGCGGGCACAGGTTGAAGCCGAGCCGGCTCAACAGACTCGTCACCCGCTCGGTATCACCATCGTTCAGCAGCCCGAGGGCGTTGGCGTAGAGCCCGTCGAGGGCCATGCCCACCGCGACGGCTTCGCCATGACGCAGGCGATGGTGGCTGAGGTTTTCCAGTTTGTGCGCCGCCCAGTGCCCGTAATCCAGTGGTCGCCCGTTGCCGCGCTCGAAGGGATCGCCGGCGCCGGTAATGTGTGCCAGGTGCAGTTCTGCGCAGCGGCGAATCGCGTAACGGCTGGCCGGGTGATCGAAGCGGGCGAGGGCTTCGGCCTGTTGCTCCATCCACTCGAAAAACGTCCGGTCCTTGATCAACGCGACCTTGACCGCTTCGGCCAGCCCGGCGATCTGATCGCGGCGGCTCAGACTGGTCAGCAACTGGAAGTCATTGATCACGGCGGTGGCAGGGTAGAAGGCCCCCAGCAGGTTTTTCTGGCCGAAAGCGTTGATGCCGTTTTTCACGCCGATGCCGGCGTCGTTCTGGGCCAGCACCGTGCTTGGCACCCGGATCAGCCGGATGCCCCGATGGAAAGTGGCACAGGCGTAACCGACGCAATCCAGCACCGCGCCACCGCCCAGGGCCAGCACATAGCAATGCCGGTCCAATCCGTGGTGCAGCATGTCGGCGTAGAGCTGTTGCAAGACCTGTGAATCCTTGCTCAGCTCGCCGGCCGGAACGGCAATGGGCGAGGCCAGCAAGCGCAGATCCGTTGCATGTGCAGCAAAGTAGATGTCGATTTGCTCCAGCAGCGTCGGCGTGCTTTTGAGCAACTGTTCATCGGCGAAGATCATCACCTTCACCTGAGCGCTTTGCCCGGCAGTGAGCTGTTGGTGCAGGCAGGAATTGTGCGGATCGAACAGATGATCGGTGAACACCACCGGGTAGTCGTAACTGACTTCGAAACGTCCGTGCAGCGTTGGCGCCGTTCCCTGTTTGCGCAGGGCCTTGAACAGGCTGTATCCGGCGATGAACAGACCCGGCAACACCATGCTGGCAAGGATGGTCACCAGCAACGCGTTCTCTTCGACCAGGAACGTGCCGATGGCGCTGTAGGCCAGCGCCAGTCCGGCGTTGGCCAGGGTCGTCACCAGCAGAAAAGCGCGCAGCGGATAGCGCTGCATGCCGGCGGCCACCACCGAGGTTTCCGCCAGTACCGGCACGCCACGCAGGCAGATCAACGACAGCGTGCCCAGTCGATACGCCAGTTGCCCGGTCTGACGCTGATGCAGGCCAAGTCGGCTGGACAGCATCCGGAAATAACCGGCCCCCAGCGCATAACCCAAGCCGGCCCCGAGGCACAGGCCAATGAAAATCACCAGGTAACCGCCGACACTGCCCAGCATCGCCACCGCCAACAGCGCGACCACACTCGACGGCACGGGCAACACCACGTCCAGTGCCAGCAGGGCAATCAGCAACAACGCGACGTTGAGCTTCTGGGTGGGAGAAGAGGGCAGGTACAGGTCGAGATGCGTGAGGAAGTTTTGGATCTGCTGTTCGAACAGCAGGAAGCTGGCAATCACCAGAGCTGCAAAGCAAAGCAGCGAGAGCCAGAAATGCCCGGCCGACGCATTGTTCGAGAGCGCACGAAACCAACGGCTGTGCTTCATCAAGCATCCCTCTTGAATGGTTATGACTGAGTTCCGTTCAGCAACTAAAGCAGAGTCTGATTTATCTCAGAAGAATGAATGCTCCCGCCGTAAAGGCTGTTTTTTATTGTCAGGTCGATAGCACTTGCGAAGATATTGATGAACCTAGACGGTTGTTGTGGTTTTGCAAGTCGATTGGGGGTGGGGAGTTGTTTATGCGGTATTGAAGTGATGTGGGATGGCGAAGGAGTGCCGCTCAGGCGTGGCCAATTTGTTATTTGGTATCAATCAGATAAGGTCGTTTAGTCTGGCGTGATGAGCAGCGTCTTTCATTTGGAATGAGAAGATTCACCCATGATCTTAATTAGCTAACTAATAAATGGTGGCCATGTGACATTATTTTTGGTTATTTATGCTATTGCTGCTGGTTATATGAGTTTTATAGTTGACTGAATTGCTCGGTTAGTTAAGAGCGTCTGATTTGGCAATAAACTGCAATGAACAACAATGAACAGGGCGCAAGCCAGTCTGAAACCGGCTGACCGCTGTATGGGCGGTCAGCCGGGAGTGCTACACGGTTTAATGCTTGAGCAGGTCCAGTGCGACATCGACGATCATGTCTTCCTGACCGCCAACCATTCGACGTTTGCCCAGTTCCACCAGGATATCCAGAGTCTTCAGGCCGTATTTGGCGGCGGCAATCTCGGCATGGCGCAAGAAGCTGGAGTAGACGCCGGCATAACCCAGTGCCAGGGTTTCACGATCGACCCGTACCGGCCGATCCTGCAGAGGGCGAACGATATCATCGGCAGCGTCGAGCAGCGTGTAGAGGTCCGTGCCGTGGTTCCAGCCAAGACGTTCGGCGGCGGCAATAAAAACTTCCAGCGGTGCGTTGCCGGCACCCGCGCCCATTCCGGCCAGACTTGCATCGATCCGGTCGCAGCCTTCCTCGATGGCGGTTATCGAGTTGGCGACGCCAAGCGACAGGTTGTGGTGGGCGTGCATGCCGGTTTCGGTTTCCGGTTTCAGAACGGCTTTGAAAGCCCGGAAGCGATCGCGAACGTCCTGCATGTTCATCGCGCCACCGGAGTCGGCCATGTACACGCAGGTCGCGCCATAGCTCTCCATCAACTGAGCCTGGGCCGCGAGGTGCTCAGGAGCGATCATATGGCTCATCATCAGGAAACCGACGGTATCCATGCCCAGCTCGCGAGCGTATTCGATGTGCTGCTTCGAGACATCGGCTTCGGTACAGTGCGTGGCGATGCGTACCACTCGTGCGCCGGCGTCATAGGCGGCCTTGAGGTCGTGCACCGTGCCGATACCTGGCAGCAACAGAGTGGTGATTCTGGCGTGCTCGATGACATCGGCCGCCGCTTCGATCCACTCCAGATCGGTATGGGCGGCGAAACCATAGTTGAAACTCGAACCCTGCAGGCCGTCGCCGTGGGCGATCTCGATCGAATCAACCTTTGCCTTGTCCAGGGCGCGCGCAATGTCCTGCACATTCTGCAGCGAGTACTGATGTCGGATGGCGTGGCTGCCGTCGCGCAGAGTCACGTCGGAGATGTAGATTTTCTTGCCGGGATTGAAGGTCATGTCGGGCCCCTCAGGCGTTGAGCATCGACTGCGCCATGCGCTCGGCGGCGGCCAAGGCGGCGGAGGTCATGATATCGAGATTGCCGGCGTAGGCTGGCAGGTAATGGGCGGCCCCTTCGACTTCGAGAAATACGGAGGTCTTGAGGCCACTGAAGCGTCCCAGCCCCGGAATATTCAACGGTGCCGACTCGGGAACGACGTCAAACTGAACCTTCTGTTTCAGGCGATAGCCCGGCACATAGGCCTGAACTGCCGCCACCATCTCCTCGACGGAAGCCTCGATCTGCGCCTGATCGGCGGTTTCGGACAGCACAAACACCGTGTCACGCATCATCAGCGGCGGTTCGGCGGGGTTCATGATGATGATCGCCTTGCCTTTGGACGCCCCACCTACCATTTCGATAGCCCTGGAGGTGGTTTCCGTGAACTCGTCGATGTTGGCGCGGGTGCCGGGACCGGCAGACTTGCTGGCGATCGAGGCGACAATTTCGGCGTAGTGAACCCGGGCAACACGGGATACGGCGGCGACCACTGGAATCGTCGCCTGGCCCCCGCAGGTGACCATGTTGACGTTGAGCCGATCCAGGTTTTGCTCCAGGTTGACCACTGGAATGCAGTAAGGGCCGATCGCCGCCGGTGTGAGATCGATCAGGCGAATATCGGGCTTGATCGAGCGCAGGATTTTTTCGTTCTCGATATGGGCGCTGGCCGAGGTGGCATCGAAGACGAAATCGATGTCCTTGAACGCGTCCATGCGGGTCAGGCCTTCAACCCCCTCGCAGGTGGTCGCAACACCCATGCGTTCGGCACGGGCGAGACCGTCGGATACAGGGTCGATCCCGACCATCACCGCCATTTCCAGATGCCTGGCTTTGCGCAGAATCTTGATCATCAGGTCGGTGCCGATGTTGCCGGAACCGATGATGGCGACCTTGAGTTTGGTTTGACTCATGGGAGCAATCTCTCAGAATGGCCAGGCCACGACAGCCCGGCGCAGAAGGACGGGCAGGTCAGATGAAGCGGCAACTGATCTGGCCGAGTCGGGTGAGATGCAGATGCAGACTGTCTCCGGCCACGACAGGCGTCATCGGCCCCAGAGCGCCGGAGAGCAGCACGTCGCCGGCCTGCAAGGGCCGGCCCATCCGGGCCATGGTGCGAGCCAGCCACAGGCAGGCGTCCACCGGATTGCCGAGGCATGCGGCACCGACTCCGATCGAAGCCGTGGCGGCATTTTTTTCCAGCAGCATGCCTTCCAGCCGAAGGTCCAGCGAGGCGAGTGGAGTCGGCTGTTTACCCAACACATACAGCCCTGATGAAGCGTTGTCCGCCACCGTGTCCATCAGCGATATGTTCCAGTTCTCGATGGCCGAGTCGACGATTTCCAGCGCGGGGACCACGTACTCCACCGCCCGCAGCAGTTCCGCGAGGGTCGTATCTTCATACGCAAGATCGCGGCCCAGCACGAACGCAATCTCGCCTTCGGCCTTGGGCTGGATCAACTGACTGATCTGAATTTCACCGCCATCGGCGATTTCCATATCGGCGAACAGCATGCCGAAATCCGGTTGATCGACGCCCAGTTGCTGTTGCACGGCAGCCGAGGTCAGTCCGATTTTACGGCCGACCAAGCGCCGTCCCTGGGCCAGGGCCCGTTGGGTGTTGATCTCCTGTACGGCATAGGCGCCGGTCAACGAATCGATACCGAAAGTGGACGAGATCCGTGCACAGGGTTCGCGTTGCTCCCGTGCTCTGGCCAGGGCTGCGGCGGCGTCTTGCAGAGGCTGCAAAGGAAACTGGCTCATGCGATTTTCCTCAGCAGTCGGGGCTCGTCTGCGACCACTTCAGCACCGGGGCTCCATTGCAGCTGGAACTTGAGTTCGTTGATGGCCTGATCCAGATCCGCGGCCTCGACCATGGCGAAGGTGAATTTGTCCGGGCGCACCACGGCGACGGCTCCGCTGGAGAACCCCGAGCGTTTGAACCAGGCGACCATCTCGCCCTGCACATCTTCCAGTTCGACCAACTCTTGGGTATTGGAACGATCGGTATTGGCGCCCTGTGGACGGGTGCCGAACGGGAAGAGGGTGGCGAAACGCGTGTTCTGGATATCCAGCAGTTTCCGGGAGGCCTGACTCAGGTGGGCGCGTGGATCGACCTCAAGTCCTATCAAGGCAAAACCGTCGCCCAGCAGATCATCGAGCAATACACGCTGGCCCTTGAAGGTGCGGACTTCGGGTTGCGGAATCATCCGGCCTTCAGGCGAGCGCCGGTGGCGGCGTGGCATGCCCAGATAGCTGTCAGGAGCATAGGTGGGGGCCGGTTTGAAACGGCCTTCGCGAACATAGCGGCCGAGAAATGGTGTGGCCAGGACGGTCTTGACCAGCAGGTTGCGCATCAGGCTGGAAACCGGACTGGACATCGAGACGAAGTCTTTCATCTGCACCGAAATATCAATCATCGCCTTGGCATGGTGGAAGCGTTCGCTGCCATAGGTGTCGAGCAGCCGTTCACCGGCTTGCCCCTTGATCACGGCGTCGATTTTCCAGGCCAGGTTGTAGGCGTCACGCACGCCGGAGCTCATGCCCTGGCCCATGAACTGCGGCGTCATGTGGGCAGCATCGCCGGCAATCATTACTCGACCCTTGCGCCAATCTTTCGCCACCAGGGCGTTGAAGGTGTAGACCAGCTTGCGTTTGACCTCGAACTTGTCTGGATCGACGTAGCGGCTGATCAGGTTGCGCACCATTACCGGATCTTCCATTTGCTTGCGAGTCTGGCCGGGCATCAACATGAATTCGAAGCGATGGAAGCGCCCGGGCTGAGGGCAGCAGACCGTCGGGCAATCCGGGTCGCAGATGAAGCTGAAGTAGGGCAGATGACGCAAGGCATCCTCGCCTTGCTTCATCTCCAGGTCGACCACCAGCCACGGTTCGGGAAAGTTCTTGCCGCTCATGCCGATGCCCAAGGCCTCACGGACCGTACTGCGGCCGCCGTCGGCTCCCACCAGATAGCGCCCGCGAATGGTTTGCGGGTCGGGATCGACTTCGCGGGCCTGACGGGCATCCGTCGCATCACTGAAGCGGAAGGTGCTGGTGGCCTGATGGGTCACGGTCACGCCCTGTTCATCCTGTGTGAACTGCGTGAGTTCACGACCACGGGCAACCCGCACATCGGGATAGCGCTCGAGCAGATCGCTCAGCGTGGTTTCCAGCCAGGGCTGGTAAAGGAAGTTGATGATCGGCCAGCCAAAGGGCCGATCGAGGCGCCAGTACTGACCGAGGATCTTGCCATTGGCGAGTACCCACTGCGCAGGTGTATCGACTTGCATGTTGGCTGAAAGCTCGGCGGCAACGCCGGCCGCCTGCATGACCCGCATGCATTCGTCGTCCGTATAGACCGCCCGCGCGTTGCCATAAAACATGGGCTCGCGTTCCAGCACAAGCACCGACAGACCACGCTTGCCGAGCAGATGCGCGAGCGTAGCGCCCGTCGGACCGAGTCCGGAAATAATCACGTCGACGCTCGTTGCGGATTCGTTTTTGTTATTCATGACGACATCTCTCTTGCAGCGGTGAATATTCGGGCTTGAACAACGAGCGTGTGCCGCGGGCGAAGTTGCCCAGGTTGGTGGTCAACGTGTGCCAGGCACCGCTTTTCTCCGGGCGATGCCCCCAGAGGCTGATGCCTTGATAGGAGGCTGGGCGCCATTGCGACTCATCAACCACCCTGGCGTTGCACCCCAGTTCCAGCTCGAAACCGCTGGGACTCATCACGTAGAACGACTGCTCACGGTCGTTGGGGTGCTCACCGATTTCGTGGGCCATTTCGAAACCGAGGGTCCGGCAGCGTAAATAGGCGTTGGTCAGTTCGCCGACCGAGGTGGTCAGCATGTTCATGTGTTGCACACGGGTACGAATCGGATCCATCGGCAGGCCACGCAAACGGGCGATGGCAATCGAATGGTGACGTTCGTTGACCCGGAAGAAATCAATGTCGAGCGTCACTCCGGCAATCCGCTCGACGATGTGGTCGCTGGCTCTAGCATCCAGAATTTCCTGCCAGAAACGTTGCATCTGCTGCGGTTTGCGCGTGGTGATTGCCAAGTGGCCCATACCGGCAGACCCGGTGATGAAACCTGCGCTGAGCATGTTCAGTGGCTTGTCAGTCAGCAGCGGCTCCCAGAACAGCTCGACGGCCATGCGTTTGGGGCCGAGTACCCGCCAGAACCTTTTCACGCCGCGTTGTGCGGCTTCTTCCGGCTGGCTGGGTTGCGCTTCGATACCGAGGCGTTGCAGGCGCTTGAGCACTTCATCGAGGGTGGCCTGGTCGCGCAGTTGCCAGCCGACGGCAAGAAAATCTTCCTGCGGACCGCGCTGGATAATGATCCGCCGCTGGTGCTGATCCATACGGAAAGCCAGGTTTTGTTCGTCCGAACTGGCCAAGTGCAGACCGATGCCGTGCTGGAGCAGCTCACGCCAACGCGCCAGGTGGCGAGACTCGATCAACGCATAGCCCATGCTGCTGGCGCCGAAGATGTCCGGCGTTGTTCGACTGATCGTTGCTTGATTGTTCATGACGACAACTCAGCGCGCTGTGCGACTGGCGAGGAACGCCAGGGTCACGGAGTTGAATTCGTCCGCACGTTCCCACTGCACCCAATGACCGGTCCGGCTGAACAGGTAGAGGTTGCAATCGGGCATGCGACTGCGAAGCGCCTCGCCACCGCTGGGACGGTTGACCTTGTCTTGCGCGCCCCAGAGCACCAGGGTCGGAACCTGGCAATGCTTGAGGCGTGAATCGCGGGTGAAGTCCCAGCGCGAGAAGCGGGGAATACCGGTTGGCCGGCGCAGGGGAGGGGCCGCAATGACCTGCGGGTCGATACTCGCCTCGAAACGTTCGCGGATCATTTCATCACTGACCTGGCTGCCGTCATACACCAGGTAGTCGCGGATAAAACGCGTGATCTTGGCCAACGTCGGGCCTTCACCGTTGTAGTAGTCGAGCAACAGCTTGAGACCGGGTGTCGGCAGGCTGCGAGTGGTATTGACGCCACCGGGGCCCATCAGCACCAGAGCCGACACCCGGCCGGGTGCATCCAGCGCCATGCGCAAGGCACAGGCACCACCCAACGAGTTGCCCACCACATGGGCGCTGCTGATGTTCAGAGTGTCGAGCAGGCCGAGCATCGCACCCGCCAGATCGCCGAAGGGATCCTTGCGATCCACACCCTTGGTGGATCGGCCGTAACCGGGCATGTCGACCACAATGACCCGAAACTGCCCGGCAAGCGATTCGATATTGCGCGAGTAGTTGGAGAGCCCCGAGGCTCCCGCTCCGCCACCGTGAAGCATCAGCAGGGGATGGCCGACGCCCGTTTCGCTGATGAAAATCTGCCGACGACCCACTTGTACCGTTCGCGAGGTCAGGGCAGGAAGAGGTTCTTTATTGTTCATTGTCAGTTCCTGGCGTAAGGCACTTCGACCCGGGCGGTGGGTCAGTGCTCGCGACAGACTCTAACACTCAAGATTAGAATTGAACAACAGTGTTCAATTGTCTTTTTGCGGGCAACAAAAAAGCCAGATTCCCGAAGGGATCTGGCTCAAGAAAAATCAGCGGAGGACATCAGGCTGCGAGAGGGGGCAGATCCTGTGTAGCAATGCCGCGCGCTTCAGCGGCTGGCACCCCGAGTGCCCGGAGAACGAATTCGGCCATATCGGAACCCGCGTCGCGCCAGGTCTTGTGTCCCTGAAGTACCAGCATCGTAGCCCCCAGCACGCCGCCACCGATCATCGCCATCACCGAAGGCAGTTGCTCCTGTCGAAAACTGTATTGCTCACTGCTCAGGCCGCTGAGCACATCGTGCATGGGCGGACCGCTCCACATCTGTTGCAGCGTCTCGTTACTGGCTCCGTAGCGCACGATGAAGGCCCCCCAGTGCGGCTCTTCATGGGCGCGGCGGATATACAGGCGGATACCGGTGGCCAGGCGGACGGCGGGGGACGCATGGGGATCTGTACTGCGCGCCGCTCTGTCGTTCATTTCGGCACTGAGCTGGCTGGCGACATCTTCGAACAGCGTCTCCACCGAGTTGAGGTTGTTGTAGATTGTGCCGCGCGCCACACCGGCGATCTGGGCCAGTTCGCTGACATTGACCTCTTCGACACGTTTTTCGACAAACAGCCGGATCGCAGCTTCATGGATGCGCTTCTGCACGGGACTGAGTTTCAAAGCAATGAGCTCCAACGGAGAGATTCCGGACATTGAACAAGCGCGTTCAAAATAAAGCAAATCAGCGTTTGCCGATCGTTGACATAATTGAACACAAATGTTCAATATTGATCTCGAGAGCTGTACAACCACCGAGCACGGTTCTTTACCCAGTGGCCGCAGGCGCTCGGTCGAAGCCCAAACAAGAGAGTCAGCATGTCAATCAAGCAAGGCCGTATCGATGTCCACCATCACATCATTCCACCTGCATTCGTCGATGCGATGAATGCCAGAGGGCTGCACTCCGTTGCGGGAGCGCCGCTGCCAGACTGGACCCCGGAAAAATCCATTGAGGTGATGGATGCGAACGGCATCGAGCGGGCGATCACCTCGCTGTCTGCACCCGGCGTCTACTTCGGTGACGGGGTCCAACAGGCCAGTGAACTGGCGCGACGCTGCAACGAGTTCGCCGCGCAGATGCGTACACGCTATCCGAGCCGCTTCGGCAACTTTGCGGTGCTGCCGATGCCGTTCACCGAGGCCGCCTGCCGTGAAGCCATTCACGCGCTGGACGTACTCAAGGCCGAGGGCATTGTTTTGCTGGGCAGCACCGATGGGGTGTTTTTGGGTGACCCACGTTTCGATGAACTGATGGCCGAACTCGACCGCCGAAAAACTGTGGTGTTCATCCATCCCAACATGCACCGGACCAGCGAAAGCATCGGTCTGCAAACCCCGGGATTTCTCATCGAGTTTCTTTGCGATACCACCCGAGCGGCGGTCAATCTGATTCTCAGCGGCACCATGGAACGGTATCCCGGCATTCGCTGGATTTTGTCCCACTCCGGCGGTTTCCTGCCGTTCGTGGCCTGGCGTGTGTCGCTGGCCAACATGTTGCCGGAGTATCAGCAACACGCGCCGCAAGGGGTCATGACCTACATCCGTCGTTTTTACTACGACACGGCACTGTCGCCATCACCTTATTCCATGGCGGCCCTCAAGGAACTGGTGGAACCGTCACACATTCTTTTCGGCAGTGACTATCCCTTCGCCCCGGCACCCGCCACGGCGCTGCAGTGCCGGACGCTGGAAAGCCTGGAGATGTGGTCGCCAGCGATCATGCACGGCATCAACCGGGCCCACGCACTCAGTCTTTTTCCGCAGTACCGCCAGCCCAATGAAGTGGTTACCCCGGCGCCGATCTATGAGGGCGAATCCTTCTCTCAACGCTTGCGACGCAGCATGACCCGACCGATCGGTGCGCTGGCCGAGCGGATGCGCAAACGCTGAACCCGCCGGTCGCCATGGATGTCCGGTGACGTTTTACATCATTGATTCCAACGATCCATCCGCGTGCCTCGGGTGCTTGCACCCGCCAAAAAAATAACAAGAGCCAGATCATGACAATAAGAAATCAGCTTTGCGTGCTGGGGCTTTGCCTCACCTCCAGTCAACTCCTGGCCAACGGCCTGCAAATCAACGAACAGAGCATAAGCTCGGCAGGCAAGGCCTATTCTGGTCGAGCTTCTGATGTTCAGGACGCCTCCATCCTCTACGGCAACCCGGCAGGCATGGCCCGTCTGGCGGGTGAACACGTCAGTGGCGGTCTCAGTTTCATTGATGTCAGTTCGCGCATAAGCAAGGTCGATACCACGGTGTCGGGCACTTCGCGCGGCGATATGGTGCCTGATCCGATCGTCGTGCCATCGGGCTTCTACACGCTGCAACTCAACGATGACTGGCACGTGGGCTTCGGGGTTTACGCCCCCTTTGGTGGAAGCACGGATTATGAGAGCGGCTTTCAGGGACGCTATCGCAGTTCGCGGACTCAGGTGAAGGTCGTGACCTTGCAGCCGACGGTCAGTTACCGGATCAATGATCGGGTTTCTGTGGGTTTTGGGCCGACGATCAACCGTATCGACGGGTTGCTCGAAAGCAAAATTGCCAACAGCGCGGTGGGCGGGCAGGGCGACGGGACGGTCAAGGTCACCGGCGATGACACGGCCTTGGGATTCAATCTGGGTATCCTGTTCGACCCCTTCGAAGACTTGACCCTGGGTCTCACCTATCACTCCAGGGTCGACTACAACCTGAGTGGAAAGACCAAAGTCTCGGGCGCCAATGGGTTGCTGTCACCGATCCCGGTGCTGGGGTTGCCGGGACTCAACGGTAAGTACGACGCGAGCCTCGATTTCACGACCCCGGAAACGGTCGATGCCTCGGCGACCTGGCGCATCAATGATCGACTGGATATCTCCGCTGGGGCGTTGTGGAGTCGCTGGAGCCGCGTGCAGGAATTGAGGGTGCTGAATTCCGGCGTGCCACAGGCCTATGGCCCTTTCGATACGATCCTCGAAACCCTGAAGTGGCGTGACACCTGGTCGTTCTCGACAGGCCTGTCCTATCGCCTGAACAAGCAATGGAAGGTTCGTGGCGGGATCGCCTATGAACCGACGCCGATGCCCAATCAGTACACCTCCACCCGTGCACCTTCGGGAGATCGCAAGATTTTCACGGTAGGTCTGAACTGGCAGATGACTGACCAGACCTCTCTGGATCTGGGGTACGGCTATATTCATGAAGATCCGGTGAAGGTTTCACAGGACATGACGCAGGGTGGTCTGCGTCCGGGTTATAGCGCCACCTATCAGAACACGGTCAATGGCCTTGGGCTGCAGTTGAACCACCACTTCTGATCAATCTTGGTTCCACAACAAGATTGCGTTGGGCCCCGAATCGAAGCCCCGTCTGCGCTGCGATGGACCCGGAAGGCCTGGTCTTCGGACTCAATCGGTAGAGCGGGAGCTGGATATATGTACCAGTGCAACGAGTGCCGCAATGCTTGCCAGAACGGCCATGAACAACGGTGGTTGAGCAGCCTGCGGTCCTTCAACCAGGGCATAGCCCAGAGCACCGATTACGAACAACAACGCGACGACGACTTTGCCCATGTTCAATTCCTGAGTGATGACGGCATTTCGAGGATCATGCGCCGCCGTGTGGCGCAGCGTAAACAGGTGTTATGACAGTTGTACGTTTCACGAGTTTCCGCCAACACGGCGCTCGGCAGCAGTGTGTTGAGCGCTGCTGAAAACTGCCTTCCTCGTCTACCTCTCGATGGATCTACACTCATTCTTCCGGTCGTGAAAAATTGCTTTATCACCCTTCAAGGAGCGCACCATGGCTCGTACAACACCCATCAGCCTTTATCGCAACCTCGGTATCGTCGCTCACGTCGATGCCGGCAAAACCACCACGACCGAGCGGATCCTGTTTTACACGGGCCTGAGCCACAAGATGGGCGAGGTGCACGACGGCGCCGCGACCACTGACTGGATGGTGCAGGAGCAGGAGAGGGGGATCACCATCACTTCTGCGGCGGTCACCACGTTCTGGAAGGGTTCCCGTGGCCAGTACGACAAACATCGCGTAAACGTTATCGATACCCCGGGCCATGTTGACTTCACCATTGAAGTAGAACGTTCCCTGCGCGTACTCGACGGCGCTGTCGTGGTGTTCTGCGGCACTGCCGGTGTCGAGCCACAGTCCGAAACCGTATGGCGTCAAGCCAACAAGTACCACGTTCCCCGTGTGGTTTACGTGAACAAGATGGACCGTGCCGGCGCGAATTTCCTGCGTGTGGTCGCGCAGATCAAGAACCGTCTGGGCCACACTCCGGTTCCGATCCAGCTGGCCATTGGCGCAGAGGATGACTTCCAGGGGCAGGTCGACCTGATCAAGATGAAGGCGATCTACTGGAACGAAGACGACAAGGGCACGACCTATCGCGAGGAAGAGATTCCTGCAGATCTGGTAGAGCTGGCCAACGAGTGGCGCAACAAGATGGTGGAAGCGGCAGCCGAAGCCAATGAAGAGCTGATGAACAAGTACCTGGAAGAAGGTGAGCTGTCCGCCGAAGAGATCAAGGCGGGTTTGCGCGCCCGTACGCTGGCTGGCGAGATCGTTCCGGCGGTCTGCGGTTCGTCGTTCAAGAACAAAGGCGTTCCTCTGGTTCTCGACGCCGTTATCGACTACCTGCCTTCGCCGACCGAGATCCCATCTATCAAGGGGATTCACCCCGATCTCATCGAGAAGCCGAAGGACGAACTGGTAGAGGCTGACTACGACGAGCGTCACGCTGACGATGACGAGCCGTTCTCGGCGCTGGCATTCAAAATTGCCACAGACCCGTTTGTGGGGACTCTGACCTTCGTTCGCGTTTATTCGGGCTTCCTGACCTCGGGTGACTCGGTCATCAACTCGGTCAAGGGCAAGAAAGAACGCGTGGGTCGTATGGTGCAGATGCACGCCAACCAGCGTGAAGAGATCAAGGAAGTACGGGCGGGCGACATCGCTGCGCTGATCGGCATGAAGGACGTCACCACGGGCGAAACCCTGTGCGACGCCGACAAGCCGATCATCCTTGAGCGTATGGATTTCCCGGAACCCGTGATTTCGCTCTCCGTTGAGCCGAAAACCAAGCAGGACCAGGAAAAGATGGGGATCGCGCTGGGCAAGTTGGCCCAGGAAGACCCGTCGTTCAGGGTCAAGACCGATGAAGAAACCGGGCAGACCATCATTTCGGGTATGGGTGAGCTGCACCTGGACATCATCGTTGACCGCATGCGCCGCGAATTCAACGTCGAGGCCAACATCGGCAAACCACAGGTTTCATACCGCGAGAAGATCACCAAATCCAACGTCGAGATCGAAGGCAAGTTCGTTCGTCAGTCGGGCGGTCGTGGTCAGTTCGGGCACTGCTGGATCCGTTTCTCGGAGCCGGACATGGACGAAAAAGGCAACATCACCGAAGGCCTGGTCTTCACCAATGAAATTGTGGGGGGTGTGGTTCCGAAGGAATACATTCCGGCGATCCAGAAAGGTATCGAAGAGCAGATGAAAAACGGCGTCGTTGCCGGCTATCCGCTGATCGGCCTGAAGGCTGCCGTGTTTGACGGTTCCTACCATGACGTGGATTCCAACGAGATGGCGTTCAAAGTGGCAGCTTCCATGGCAACCAAGCAACTGGCCCAGAAAGGCGGCGGTGTTGTGCTTGAGCCGATCATGAAAGTTGAAGTGGTCACACCGGAGGAATACCTGGGTGACGTGATGGGCGACCTGAACCGTCGTCGCGGTCTGGTACAAGGTATGGATGAATCTGTCTCTGGCCGTATCGTCCGCGCTGAAGTACCGCTTGGCGAGATGTTCGGTTACGCGACCGACGTACGTTCGATGTCTCAGGGACGTGCGAGCTATTCAATGGAGTTTTCCAAATATGCGGAAGCACCGTCGAACATCGTTGAAGCGCTGACGAAATATCAGAAGTGATTGGCTCAGGCCGGGACGCTGATGGAGGCGTCCCGGTCGATAAAGCTGAAGAGGCGTTGGGGCCAGTTGGTGGCGTTTATCTTAGACACATTATTTAACATAATATACATTACACGTAACAATGTATTTCAAGATCGATCCGGTTGCACACAGGATCTCAATCTCCGGCATCGTCCCAGGCGCCATGTCTTTGATGCCGATGATCTCCTGTCTCAAATGTACCGTTCTTAATCCTCATCACGTGTCAGCATTTCAATCAACGCTCGATGCTGCGGATATTGCGCCACGAGCTTCTGTCGATTCCCCATTTCCATATCCGCAAAATCAAATCCTGGCGAAACCGCTTCGCTGATCAATCCGAACCCGTACTCGCCATTCAGCAGTCTGGAGGCTTTCCAGATTCCGCCTGGTACGTGCAGTTGCAGATGCTGTCCGGCCAGAACGTCGCTGCCCATCACCAATGTTTGCAATGAGCCGTCAGCATGAATCAGGCTGTACTCGATAGCGTCGCCCAGATGGAAAAAATGCAGGATGTCTGATTGGTTGAAATGAAACTGGCCGATCGGCGAATCTTCGGTCAACAGGTAGTAAATGGACGTCATCAAATGACGTGGGCCAGTCCGGGTTTCGAGCATGTCTCGATGATCGGCCTGATAAGTCCTGCGGAAATAGCCACCTTCAACATGAGCTTCCAGCTCAAGAGCGACAATTACGTCATTTGCGTTCGGCATGGCCTTCTCCATTGATTTCTCATCTTTTTTGCATAGCTCAACTAAAGGCTCATTTAGTGTAGTTAACCTGAAATAGCGTCACAATTGATGGAGTTTGCGTCATGTTGGCACCTTTTTTGAGCAATCAATTCTCTGCTCAATTAAAGCTCATTTTGCCCACTGCGCTCATATTGCTCTTGTGGATTACCGCTTTTATCCTGCCCTTCATCGATCCTGACGGTGTTTGTGAACGATGACCAATCCAATGAATAAAGTGATGTCCCCCACGATAGAAAACCAATTGCCGAGGCCGCAAACCGTCAGTGTTGGTGAAGCGTTCTGGTTTTGGCTGAAGCTCGGCTTCATCAGCTTCGGTGGGCCGGCAGGGCAAATTTCGATCATGCACCAGGAGTTGGTAGAGCGGCGGCGCTGGATCTCCGAACGCCGTTTCCTGCATGCGCTCAACTACTGCATGCTGCTGCCCGGGCCTGAAGCCCAGCAGTTGGCAACTTACATCGGCTGGCTGATGCATCGAACCTGGGGCGGAGTGATCGCGGGAGCTCTGTTCGTGCTGCCCTCCTTGTTCATTCTGATCGCCCTGTCCTGGATGTATATCGCGTTCGGCGAAGTGCCCGTGGTGGCCGGGCTCTTCTATGGGATCAAGCCTGCCGTGACGGCTATCGTGGTACAAGCGGCCCACCGAATCGGATCTCGGGCGCTGAAAAACAACTGGCTTTGGGCGATAGCGGCGGCGTCATTCACTGCAATCTTCGCGTTCAATGTTCCGTTCCCCTTGATTGTGCTGGGGGCGGCATTGATCGGTTATGCCGGCGGGCGCCTGGCACCCGAGAAGTTCAGGGCCGGAGGCCATCGCGCCGACAAGAAATCCTTTGGCCCGGCTCTGATCGACGACGACACCCCTCCCCCGGAACACGCCCGGTTCAGCTGGCTGAAACTGACCGTGCTGGCACTCATCGGCGCCGGGTTGTGGGTACTGCCGATGGGCGTGTTGACCGCCGTTTTCGGCTGGGAAGGCACCCTCACCCAAATGGGCTGGTTTTTTACCAAGGCGGCGTTGCTGACCTTTGGTGGAGCCTATGCGGTTCTCCCGTATGTGTATCAGGGCGCGGTCGGTCACTATGGCTGGCTGACACCCACGCAGATGATCGACGGCCTGGCGCTGGGGGAAACCACGCCCGGACCGCTGATCATGGTGGTGGCCTTCGTGGGGTTTATCGGGGCCTACGTTTCACAAGTGTTCGGGGCCGATCAGGTATTTTTGGCCGGGGCTGTGGCCGCCACCGTGGTGACATGGTTCACGTTCCTCCCCTCTTTCCTGTTCATCCTCGCAGGCGGCCCATTAGTGGAGTCCACCCACAATGAACTCAAGTTCACTGCGCCACTGACGGCCATTACCGCCGCCGTGGTTGGCGTGATCCTCAACCTGGCCTGCTTCTTTGGTTACCACGTCCTTTGGCCAAAAGGCTTCAGCGCCAGTCTCGACTGGCCTTCAGCGCTGATCGCGATATCCGCCGCCGTAGCTTTGTTTCGCTTCAAGCGAGGAGTTATCCAGGTGTTGCTGGGCTGTGCGCTCGTGGGCCTGGCAGTGCATCTGCTGCGCTAGTGCTCTCCGCCGATCCGGAATGCGCAAAGCAGAGTGAACTCTGCCGCCGTTCGAGCCTTCGGAACTGGAAGAGGTATTTTCAGTTGAAAGGAGAGGATCATGAAAACACTTTGCGCCTGTCTGGGACTTTGTTCCGTGTTGATCTTGCAGGGCTGTTTCGAAGGTTCGAACGATGCCCCGAATAAAGATGGCGACAAAAGCAAGGCATCGTTGCAGATTCAGAAGGACAAGGCGGCGGAGCCAAGCCAGTAGTTTAGGAGGCGGCGCTGGACCCGCGCCGCCCGGCATACTCAGAGGCTGGTGCGAAAGAATGGCGCCAGGTGTTCCATGGCCGTGTTGACTCCGGGACCGTCGTACAGATCCATGTGAGCCAGACCGTCGAGCACCACCAGTTCCTTTTGTCCCAGCGCCTTGGCATGCAGCTCCTGGCTGTGCCACAGCGAGCCGGCCTCGCTGCCGGCGATGATCAGCGCCGGCTGGGTCAGCAATTGGTCGATCAGGTCGAACGCATCAAACGCGACCCAGGCGCCGAGGCCATTCATCAGCATCTTGTTCTGTGCGTTCGGGTGCTGGGCACGAGGCGTGAGGTAGTAGTCGGCCGCCTCCTGGAGATCACGGGGCGCACTGGTATCACCCAGTTGCGGTACGTCAGGGGCATAAACGGGATCAGCACCTGCCGCCTCCGCCGTGCGCTGCCCAGCCAGGGCATCAACGACCGGCAGCAAATCGTTGATGGAACCCTTGCCTTCCCAACCTTTACGAGTGGCCGTCCCTACGTTGACCGCACTGGCGGTGGCCAGGGCCTTGATCCGGCGGTCGACCGACGCCGCCTTGGCCGCGAAGCCGCCACCGGCGCAGATGCCCAGCACGCCGATGCGCTGAGCATCGACAAAGCCGAGGGTGGTCAGGTAGTCGACTGCGCTGTACACGTCGGCCACGCGATTCATGGGTTCATCGAGAAAGTGCGGCTCGCCGCCACTGGCACCTTGATAGGACGCATCGAATGCCAGGGTGACGAAACCCTGCTCGGCCAACAGCCGGGCGTAGGTGCCGGCCGTCTGCTCTTTCACGCCGCCACCTGGATGGACAGTAATAATCGCCGGGTATTGTTGGCCTTCAACGAATGCAGCGGGCAAGTAGAGGTGGCCAGCCATCTCGATGTTGCGGTTCTTGAACTGGACGTTTTGCATGGTGTTGCCTCCGATAGAGCAGCGCGCAGCGCCAGTTGGCGCGATTGCCGGGTTGCGGAGGGCGAGGTGTTTTCGCTTCGACTGAGTCGTGCAGATTGCCTGCCCTTCGTTGGAGTCCAGTATAGGAAGGGGGCTGCGGGTGTTTTTGCCTATTCCGATTCCTTGCTTGCACGTTTCAAGGAGAATGCGGATTCATCACGTTCTTTCGAAAACTCGCGAGAACCTTGTTTTTTAAGGGCGTGCAAGGCCACAGACCTGCTGCCGGCAGGGAAATCTGTGCCTTGCTCGATTGCCTGTTACGCAGACAGGTCAGCCTGGCTGGCGCATACGCCGGATATCCCGTTGCGGCGGCGCGCCGAAGGCCCGGCTGTACTCGCGACTGAACTGCGAGGCGCTTTCGTACCCCACCCTCCCCGCTGCCTGCCCCGCGTCCAGATGCTGGTTGATCATCAGCTGCCTGGCCTCCTGCAACCGCAATTGCTTGTGGAACTGCAGCGGGCTCACCCCCGTGAGCGTGCGAAAGTGCTGCCGAAAAGTGGAAGGACTCATGTGCACCCGCTCGGCCAGATGGTCGATGCGCATGGGCTCAGCCAGGTTCTGCTTCAGCCATGCGACCACCCTGGCGATCTGCTGCATGGGCGAACCCGTGGCAATCAGGTGCCGCAAAGCCATGCCATGTTGCCCCATCAACAGCCGGACGATGATCTCCTGCTGGACAAGAGGGGCCAGATGATCGAAGAGTTCCGGTTCCTCCAGCAGGCCCAGCAGACGCTCGAGGGCCCGGACCAGTCCGGGATCCAGCTCGGCAATGACGATGGCCTGGTGGGTGCCGGCCTTCGGCGGAGGCGGCAGTTGCAGTTCGGAGGCGATGCGCATGATCTGGCTGACATCCAGCGTCAGCATCATCCCCAGAAAAGGCTTCGCCACCGACGCCTGGGCAACATGGGACACCACCGGCTGGTCGATGCTGGTCAACATCCCCTGCCCCGCACGGAAATGCAGCACGGCTTCCTGCTGCAATACCTGTTTGCCGCCCTGGGCCACCACGCCTAGACCCAGGCCGTAGATGCACGGCATGGGATCTGTCGGGGACGTTCGACGGTGCAGGCTCAACGCCGGTAACCGGGTGGTGAAATCCCCGGCATGGGTGGCCTGTCGCGCAATCAAGGATGCCAGGCCTGTCAGGTCCGCCTCGATCAGATCGTCAGGTTGAAGGTGAGTCATCGGTGGTTCCTTACGCGATAGCCGCCATACATAGGGACAAATCATAACGCTGAACCTGATTCACGGCTGCGCCTTCGCGCAAACGAAGCGATTCTTGCGTTTGTGGAACGAACCTTGGCGGTGCAAAACGTCGAGTGGCCGGCGTAGAGATGAACACAATCGCTACCACTCTTCGTAGTAACGAAGTTTTACATCTCTGGGCAAGATCTTTATGATCGGGCTCTGGAGATGGCATTCCTCCAATTACCAACCGCTGCGCCCGTAGTAGCTGATGATGCCTACAGACACTGATCAATTCAGGGCTGTAGGCGTTCGCGCGCGAAATCTCCTTTTGGTCAGACTCATTTTCCTTTTTGTGGCTGACCCCATGTCAAAACTCAGAAAACCTGAACAACTCGACCTGCTTCCCTACATCGGGAAATGGCTGGTGCTGGCCTGTGCCGTAGCGCTTCTGGCGGGATCGGCATCCGCACTGTTTCTGTTCTCCCTGGATCACGCGACCCAATGGCGCGAAACCCACCGCTGGGCCATCTGGCTTCTGCCTATAGCTGGCTTTGCTGTGGGCCTGGTCTACCACCTGATCGGCAAACCGGTGGACGCGGGCAATAACCTGCTGATCGACGAGATTCACGACCCCAGGAAAACCGTGCCGTTGCGCATGGTGCCGCTGGTGCTTGCAGGTACGCTGATATCGCATCTGTTTGGCGCATCGGTCGGACGCGAAGGTACTGCCGTGCAAATGGGCGGCGCGCTGGCTGATCAGATAACCCACCTGTTGCGCTTACGCCGCGGAGATCGCCGAATCATGCTCATGGCAGGCATCAGTGCCGGCTTCGCTTCGGTCTTCGGCACGCCGCTGGCCGGAGCATTATTCGGCCTTGAAGTGCTCGCTATCGGCCGCATGCGCTACGACGCGTTGTTTCCGTGTATGGTCGCGGCCATCGTCGCGGATCAGGTCGGCCTGCTTTGGGGTGTTGTGCACACTCACTACGTCATCGGCCAGATTGCGCCCGTGCAGTTACGGACTGTGATCGCAGTGGTCATCGCAGGGGTCGTATTCGGGCTTGCGGGGCTGCTGTTCGCCACCGCCACCCATAACCTTGGGGCGTGGGTAAAAAAGCTGATTCCCTACTCGCCCTTACGTCCTGTGCTCGGCGGGATTGTGGTGGCTACGGCTGTGTGGGCACTGGACGCTTATCAGTACATCGGCCTGGGTATCCCGAGCATCGTTCAGTCCTTTGCAGCTCCGATAGCGCCCTGGGACTGGATTGGTAAACTTGCGTTTACAGTGACCTCACTCGGCACAGGTTTCAAAGGCGGCGAGGTCACTCCGCTGTTCTACATCGGCGCGACTCTGGGCAATGCCCTTGCGCCTCTGCTGCACCTGCCTTTCTCGATGCTCGCCGGCATCGGTTTCGTCGCAGTCTTTGCCGGCGCCGCCAACACCCCGCTGGCGACTATTGTTATGACCATGGAGCTGTTCGGCCCCGAGATAGCCCCGCTCGCAGCGATTGCCTGTATCACCAGTTATCTGGTCTCGGGCCATACCGGGATCTATCACGCCCAGCGCGTGGGTCACAACAAGCATCGCCACGTCCTGCCCGCTGACATCCGCCTTTCGGAGATCAAGGCCTTTCACGCACAACGAAACGCTTCGAATACAGCAAAACCGGTTGTCCAGGAAAAGACGGATGGGGAGCCGCCCTCAGCGTAAGGCAGCTGAGAAGTAAGTAGCTGACAGTGAAGGACTGCAATTGGCCGGTTGAATCCAAAGCCAAAAGCGGACGATCATGAGCGGCTGCTTTCGGCCAGAAGCAGACGCTCAAATTTAATTCCGCTTCCGGTTTCGAAAGGCTGTAAAACCGAACTGGCGTCAACTGGCGCGCAAAGCCGCGATAACGAGGCGAACCGCCATCGAAGATTGGCGTCTATGTGCGTAATAAGCGTGGTGTCCAGTAACGGTCGGGAACCAATCTTCAAGTACCAAAGCCAGTCGACCTGCCTGTACATGTGGTTCAACCAGGGCCAATGGCAGGTAAGCCAAACCGAAACCCCGCAATGCTGCATCCAGCATCTGGTAAGAGTTGTTGAACACTAGTTGGCCGCCCACCTTCACCTCAAGTCTTTCCTGTCCTTTGCACAACTCCCACGGCATAAGCGTACCTCGGGTGGGTAGCCGCAAGTTGATGCAGTTGTGCGCAATCAAGTCTAACGGCGAGTTTGGCGCAGGCCTGGCTTGCAGGTAGGACGGTGCGCCGACAATGGCCAACGTCTCGTCTGGTGCAATACGCGTGGCGATCATGTCTTTCTCCACCAGATCTCCCAGACGTACGCCTATGTCAAAGCGTTCGGCCACGATATTTAGCAGGCCGTAGTCATTGATGAGCTCAATCTGAAGCTCGGGGTGTTCCGTTAGAAGGGATTGCAGTTTCGGCCATACATATTGGTTGGCTGCATAGTCAGTAGCGGATATGCGTACCGTTCCCACGGCTTTGGCCCGCAGCTCGGCGACCGCCATCAGCTCGGCTTCGATTTCTTCCAGCTTCGGTGCCACTGAGTCCAAGAGCCGCTGGCCCGCCTCCGTAGGAGACACACTCCTCGTCGTGCGCATAAGCAGCAGAGTACCGAGCTGAGTTTCCAGAGCAGTCACCGTTCTGCTGAGCGAGGATTGGGAAGTTCCCAACTTTGCAGCGGCTTTGGTGAAGCTTCGTTCTCGCGCCACGGTCAACAGCGCAACGAGATGGTTAAGGTCAGGGGCGGCCATTTATTCACCTGTGCATTAGTGTATGCGCATTTTGCCATCTAGTTCAGTGGTGCTGAAGCTTCTACATTAATGCGGCGGCAGTTAGCCGGCCCCTATTGATTTCAAGCGTTCTACGAACGAGAGAAAATTTATGACCGATTCAAATCAAACGATCATCCGCAATGGCAGTAAGCCTTCCATCAAAGGCCCCGAAAACTGGTTTACCGGCTCCGTGCGCATCGACTACATGTTTCAAGCCGCAGCGCCAGGTCGGGCAACCGGTGCCCTTGTCACTTTCGAGCCTTCTGCGCGCACTGTCTGGCATTCGCATCCTCTGGGCCAGACAGTGGTGGTGCTGACCGGCGTGGGTTGGACGCAATGCGAAGACGGTCCACGTACCGAGATCCGCCCGGGCGACGTGGTTTCCTGTGCATGCGGTAAGCGGCACTGGCATGGCGCGGCAGCGGATACCGCCATGTCCCACCTTGCAATTACCGAAACCCTTGATGGCAAGAACACTGACTGGATGGAACCGGTGACGGATGAGCAGTACTTGAGCGGCCCGCTGATCACCGTGTGAAGGTTTGATGCCGCCGCAAGAACGCTTGATTACCGCCGCCCTCAATCTGGTCCTGATTTTCGCCAGATATTAATCACCTGCACTGGAGCGGCAGCTATGGATTCTGAAGGCCCTTCTACAGGCAATATGAATGGACGAACCTTGCGGTGTGCTGCAACGACTCGCGTATGTCGGCCTGGCAATGCCATGCCGGTTGGCAAATCGCTCGAGCGTTGAAGTATCAAAGCGTGTGGTCTGGATGAAGTCCACGCCTCGGGTTGTGTATTCAGAAAACGCGCGACGGGAGCAATCTTCAGAAGCCACTTGAGCCATTGCAACGAAATGAAATGCCTGGGCGATTTCACTCCGACCGTTACCGCAACCTGTGCAAGCAGTTCGCGCAGGTCGGGCGTCTGGTCATCGAGCGCCAGCAGCTCCTGCCCGGCCATGGCGGGATCGAACGCACACGCGGCCGTCAGATCAACCAGGTGATCCACCGTAACCAGCGGCAGCCAGTGCCTGGCGGTACCGGGCACCGCAGTCAGTTTGCCTTGCACAAGGTTGCGTATCAGCGCCACCAGCGGCTGGCCCTCCAGGATGTGCCCGGTGCGGCTGTGGCCACACACCGTCGCCGGGTGCACCACGGTCATTTCGCCGCCCTTGGCAGCCATCAGCGCCAGGGTCGCAAAGTGCGCCTCCAGCTTGCTGCCCTCGTAACCACCGACGCGCCGATAGACCGCTGGCCAATCGGTCGACTGCGAATGCAGAGGATCGATGCCGATGCGCCGCAGATGCTCATGATTTTTCAGCATGAAGCCGCCGATCATCACTAACCGGCTGTTTTGCTCCGCAGCCAGCAAGGCCACACGTTTCGCGCCTTCGACATTGACCGCCCGAGCCTGCTCCATTGACAGCCCCCAGGCGAATTGGGCGCCGAGGTGGAACAGGACGCCGGCGTGTTTCAACACGGCCCGGTCTGCCGGGCTCAACCCCAACCCGTCACTCTGCAGGTCGCCCGCCAAGGCGAATACCCGGGTAGAGTTGCCTCCCAACGCATCCACTTGCTCGCGCAGCGTCGCGAGTCGCTCGGGGCGACGCATCAGCACTCGAACGGTGTGACCTTTTGCACTCAAAAGCGCCACCAGATGCTGGCCGATAAATCCGGTTCCCCCTGTGACAAAGCACTCCACGCTCATTCCTCTGCTCCTGTTTTCCGGTGAGGAATCAAGCGTAAACTATCGACCCAACTCTACAGTCAAGTGGTGTTTTCATGAAAATCGGCGAACTCGAGACCCGCAGCGGTGCCAGCCGCCATACGCTGCGTTATTACGAGCAAATCGGCCTGATCACAGCGGAGCGTCGAGCGAACAACTATCGCGTCTACAACGCGCAAACCCTGCAGGATCTGGACTTTATCCAGCGTGCGCAAAGCATGGGCTTCTCCCTGGGGGAAATCGGCGAGATTCTCGATGCGCAGCGCAACCAACGGATTGACTGCGCCGAGGGCGCCAAGCTGATTGAAAAGAAAATGGCCGAAATCCAACAGAAGATCGCCAGCCTCCAGAGCATCCATCGGTATCTGGATCAGGAGCGTGCCAATCTTGAAGCCAGTGCGGCACGGCAACTTGAGCTTCAGCGCCTGAATGAGCTGAAAGCCACTTCGTAGCAGAGCATGGCGAAAATGAGCCCATCAACACGCCCACTTGAAGTCGTGAAACGCCACAGCCCCCGTTACTCCCGCCACCTCAGCTTCAGCCTCGCGCCTGACCGTCTGCAACGAGGCGGCATAGCTGATACCCGCCCCCAAGGCATCGACTATGGAAAAGACCTCTTCAAGGCCACAGTCGAGTATCAGGGTGAACCGGGCGTAATCGCTTGCCAGGTTCCGCATCAGCCGATTCAGTGGCAACCCCTCGCGAGGCAGGTCGATCAGCAACCAGCTGCGAGATTTGAAGCGCACGCTCACTTCCTTGAGCACATCGTTCCATTCCATGACGCGCCCTCACCTGCTGGCAATCAAGACTGGAATGGCGTTGTTGAGAGAGAACGCCACCAGAAACACCGCCAGCCCTATATCGATCTGCCGGGTGTATTTGAGAAACAGCGCCTTGATCGGCCCCTGGCCGAAAAGCAACGACACCGTCGAATACCAGATGACTTCGAGGGTTGAACACAACGCGACCACCAGAACCTTTTCGATGTCGGTGCGCGGTGACGAGAGAAAACCGGCGTAGATGCTGATCATGAACGCGATGGTCTTCATGTTGCTGATGTTGGTGATGACACCCACCCGATATGCCTTGCCGAAGCTCGTGACGCCAACGGCGCTGCTTTCAGGGGTGCCGGTATTTTTGGCCAGCACGCTTTTGATGATGCTGTAGGCGATGTAGAGCAGGTAGGTCGAACCACACAAGGTGGCGACCTTGGAAAACGCCGGATACTCATGCAGCAAGGCCGCCAGCCCCAGCAGGGAAATGGTCGAGAAGAAGACGCCGACGGTGCAGATGCCCAGCGTCGCCCCAAGCCCGGTGGAAATCGAGCCCAGTGAGGAGAATCGACTGACAATGATGAAGTTCGGGCCCGGGCTTATGACCGCCAGGATGTAAATCAACGCTGCTGTGAACATAAAACCTCCTTGTTTGAAGCAGCAGCCCGGATGGGCTGCTGCCAGGTGGCATCAAGCCAATGCTTGCACCGGGGTTTCGACCTGCTCCAGGTTTTTCTCCAGGGCCGAAAGAATGTGCTCCACCCGCAGGGAAATCAGGCTGAACGAGCCCGCATCTCCCAGCCCGTGGGAGCTTTCACACAACCCGTTGAGAAACACTGCCGGCAAGTCATCCAGAGCGGTCAGGCTGTAATCGCGATTGACCACCAGGGCGCCTTGGGCATCCGTGCGGAACCGGCGGTGATGTGGCGCGAGCAACGGTGGGTACAACTCGCCGTTTTCCTTGTCTGCGATGTCCTTGAAACCCGTGGCGAGGACCAACGCATCCAGCGTCAGGCTCGAATGCGTCAGCTGATTGACCTCCTTGAGTGCCAGTTGCACCTGACCCGACGCATCAATGTGCGCCTGTTCGATGGCGATGTTATTGAGGATCCTGATGCGCTCTTTGCCCTGCAGTTTCTCCTCATGGATGCGCACGTACAGGGCGTTGATGACATCTTCGTCGGCGGAACTGTAGTTGGTGCCGCGCAACTGCTTGTCCAGCCGCGATTTGGCTTCAGGCGGAAGGCCGAAGTAGTAGTCGATGAATTCCGGGAAATACACCTTGTCACTGAACGGGCTGGTGTCCTTGAGCCGAAAGCTGAAGCTGCGGTGCAGCGAATAGATTTCCTTGTCGGGGAATCGGGCCGTCAGGTCGAGAACGATCTCCACCGCACTCTGACTGGAGCCCAACACGCCGATACGTTGCACGCTCGCAGGCAGCTTGTTGATGTTCTCCAGGTAGTGATTGAGGTGGAACACGCGGGGGCCGGTCAGGCCTTCGAATAGCGCCGGGATATTCGCCGTGCGCCCGGTGCCCAGCACCAGGCTGCGCCCGTAGATCACACGCTGATCGTTATAGGTGACCTTCCACACCTGCTCGCCCTTGAACAGCAGCGGTTCGACCTGCTGCACAAACGCCGACGACTCCAGATCGCCGAGAAAGTGCCCGGCAACCCATTTGATGTACTCGGCGTATTCCCGTCGCAGCGGATACGTCAACGGCAGGTTGAGGTAGTCGAACAGGCGACCGGTTTCTTTCAGGTAGTTGACGAAACCGTAGCGGCTGCGTGGATTGCGCGGCGTCACCAGATCCCGCAACGGATTGTTCTGGATGTCCGATCCGCTGAGCAGCATCTCGTCCTGCCAGTCCGGCTTCTGCTTGGCGTCGAGGAAACGATAGGTCAGCGCCGATGCCGACTCTTCAAGCGCAATGGCCAATGCCAGATTGGAAGGGCCAAAACCGATACCCACAATATCGAAAACAGTGTTTGACATGGTAAAGCTCCTATCCCTGGAATGGCTTTAACGGAAGATGGTAATAGTGATATGCCGTGTTCTCGATAAATCCAAATCGAGTGTAAAGATCTCGTGCGCGTGGATTGTCGTCTGCGCCTTCGATAAACAATTGTTTGGCGTTTGTTGACTGCGCAAATGTCTTTGCCGCATTCAATAACGCCAGCCCTGCCCCCTTCTTGCGTTTGGAGGCTTCGACATATAAGTCATTGAGTATCCAGAGACGCTCAAGTGTGACACTTGAGAAGCTGGGATATAACTGCGTGAATCCAATGATTTCATGATTGAACTCGGCAACCACAATGACGGATTCGCCCAAAAAGAATCGCTGTTTAATAAACTCCAGCGAGCGTGCCAGGTCGGAGCTTTCACCATAGAACTGGCGGTATTTGTCCAGCAATTGTGCGATGGCTTCGGCATCATCGAGTGACGCATGGCGGGTAATGACTTGATCACTCATGGCGCGGTCACCTCGGCAAAAGCCTGCTCGAGTATGTGCAAGCCTTGTGTGATCTGCGCGGGAGGTATGGTCAGTGCCGGCAGGAACTTCAGGACCTGGTTGTCGATGCCCGATGTTTCAATGATCAGCCCGCCCGCGTAGGCCTGTGCCGCAACCTTTTGCGCCAGGTCCTTGTCCTGAAACTCAATGCCTCTGAAAAATCCACGCCCCTTCAGGCGATTAGGCGCCCTTGCGGCAAAGCGTTCGGACAACGCCAGCAACCCTTGCTCCAGCAGATCGGCCTTGGTGCGAAGCACCCGGGTAAAACTCGCATCGCTCCAATAGTGGTCGATAACCGCTTTGCCCGTGACAAACGCCAGATTGTTGCCACGAAACGTGCCGTTGTGTTCCCCCGGTTCCCACACATCCAGATGGGGAGCCAGTAAAACAAGGGACAAGGGCAAGCCGTAGCCGCTGATGGATTTGGACAAGGTCACGATATCCGGGGTGACGCCCAGAGCCTCGAAGCTGAAGAAGTCCCCTGTGCGGCCGCAACCGGCCTGGATATCGTCGATGATCAACAGAATGTCATGCTCACGAGCGATACGCTGCACCGCCTGCACCCACGCGGCCGAAGCACTGTTTACACCGCCCTCGCCCTGCACGGTCTCGAGGACAATGGCGGCGGGTTTATCGACACCGCTACCGCTGCGCAACATGTTGGCCAGGTACAACGAAGTGTCCAGGTCATCGCCGAAATACCGGTCATACGGCATGAACGTCACATTGTTCAAGGGAACCCCGGCCCCGGCCCGCTTGCGCGGGTTGCTGGTCAAGGCGAGGCTGCCCAGGGACATGCCGTGAAACGCATTGGTGAATGCCACGATGTTCTGGCGGCCGGTGTACTTGCGGGCCAGTTTGATCGCGGCCTCTACCGCATTAGTGCCGGTAGGACCCGGGAACTGGACTTTGTATTTAAGGTTGCGCGGCGCCAGGATCTGCTCATCGAACGCCGTCAGAAAGCTTTTCTTCGCAGTGGTCTTGAAATCCAGGCCATGGGTGATGCCATTGCTGTCGATGTAGTCGAGCAGCGCGGCTTTCAGGACGGGATTGTTATGCCCGTAATTCAGAGCCCCCGCCCCACTGAAGAAATCAATGAACACCTGACCCTGTTCGCTGGTCAGTGTCGATCCTTCGGCAGTGTGAAAGGTGGCAGTGAAGTCCCGGCAATAAGAACGAACGTTGGATTCTTTAAGTTCGAATATATCCAGGGAGTGTGGTGTGGCAGGTGCAAGTCGCAAAGTCGAGTCATTCAGCGTAGCCGTCATGTCAGGTACCGTTTATCAATCCAATTGAATGGACTTCAAACAGGCATAGCGATTTCCCAGTGGCCATGTAGCGAATGCTGAGAGGTCTATCGTCCTTGAAGTCCGCGTGCAACTTTCATCCGTTGAAACATGACCCGCTCTGTTGGCCAGCAGGAACAATGACGTCTTTCGCTGATAAAGCTATCAGTAATTCGTGAGCATGCGATGAATTATAAATTCATATGCTTATGACTGACTTACGGAGCCACAGCAGATACAAGTCAACCGGGTCGCGCGATGCTTGCTGTTCTTTCTAGCACCGCGCGTTTGGTACGTTCATTGTCCGGCCAATGCGCATGCAACCATCGCGTATCAACCCACCAACCCTTTGCCAAAGATCTGCCGGGCAATCACCATCCTCTGAATTTCGTTCGTCCCTTCGTAAATCTCGCTGATCTTGTTGTCCCGGTAGATTTCCTCGACCTTGTAATGACTGCCGTCTTCGGACAGTTCGCGCAAGAAGCCGTATCCCCCAAAGATCTGCACGCCATCACGCGCCATGTCGCCGGCAGCCTCGGTGGCATAGAACTTCGCCATCGCCGCTTCTGGCTCGGGGAACTCGGCGCCCAGATCCATGCGCAATGCGGCTTTGATGTAGAGATTGCGCGCATTTTCGATCTGGGTGGCACGCTCGGCCATCCGGAACTGCCAATGCTGGAAGGCGCCAAGTTTCTTGCCGAAGGCTTCGCGGTTGCACAAATGGTCCGTGGAATGATCGAACGCGGCCTGAGCCATGCCGACGCCGGTGGCTGCAATGCCGATGCGGCCGAACGTCAGAGTGGCCAGCGCAACACGCAGCCCTTGATTGACCTCACCGATGCGACGCTCGATCGGAACTTCGACCCGATCGAAATGCACATCGGCGGTCAGCTGTCCGCGATTGCCCATTTTCAGATCGGGTTTGCCGATCCGCACACCTGGCTGATCGGTCTCGACCACCAGCTCGACCATGCCATCCTCGTCACTGCGACAAAGCACAACGATAAAGTCGGCCACCGGGGAGTTGGTAATAAAGCGCTTTTGCCCGTTGAGTATGTAACGGTCACCCTCTCGACGCGCAATCGTCGCAACAGCTCTGGGCGAAAGATCGGTACTTGCCAGTGGTTCGGTCGTGGCGAATGCACCGATTTTTTCTCCTCGGATCACCGGCCCCAGGTAGCGCTCGCGAATGGCATCACTACCCTTCTCCAGCGTCCGCCCGGCCAGAATGCAGTGTACGTCGAACACGGCGGCAATCGAGTTGCTGTGGTAGGCCAATTCCTCGCAGACCGTCGCGGTGGCTAGCACTCGATGTTCAAGGCCACGACCACCTTCCCGTTGCGCAAAGGGAATGGCGAATATGCCATGGCGCGCCATGGCATCGAATACGTCGCGGGGAAAGTTCTCGATGCTTTCGTCTCGGTGAGCGATTTCATAGGCTCTGGGCGCCACGAATTCATCGGCGAATGTGCGGACCTCCCTGCGGATTTCTTTCACCTGTTCTGAGGACATCAGGTCGTGATAAAGCTCATCGGCCATACGTTTGGGGAACATCGCCATTTACTCACCTCTGCTTAAAATGACACCGCTGTACTTGAGAAAGAACCGATCCGCGCGCCGCACGATTTCCGTATAACGGTTCGCCAAGGCCAACTGCATCAACTCGATCTGCAGCTCTTCCTGTTCGATCATGTAATTAAGGAATACCCGTGATTCCGTCGGACCGATGTCCCGCAACGCCTTGAGCCACTGCAGGTATTTGACGGTTTCCCGATGGACGATCTTCAACAGCAACCCCAACCATGGCCTCGGCACGGAAGATATGAGCCAGGCTTTTATTTTCGGGAACGGTCCCGGTTTGAATTCCAGTCCCCACTGTCGGGCCGCTGCGCAATAGCGTGGGCCGTTGAACCGTTCCAGATCCCAGTAGGTTTTCCAGAAAACGCGGCGCTCATCGCCATGCAGGCGTTCTGTCATGCGCCGTACGGCCATCAGGGCAAAGGCCCGGTTGGCGAGTTCGTGGCGGAATCCGCTGATGAATTGTTTGGAGAGCATCGATATTGGCTCACGTTCGCTTGGGTCGAAGAGTCTCGTCGTAGTCACCCATTACAGGCATCGACAACGGTGTGTGCTGCTCCAGGTCGAGCAGGTGCTGACGGTATTGCATGAGGTATTCGCGCCGTTCTTCGTCGCTGATGTAGGGCACATGCCAGGCAATGAACGGCGGCAAGACCTCGAGTCCGACATAACCGAGCATGCCTTGGTGAATCGGGCGCAGCAGTGTCTCGATTTCGCCATGAATGGCCCCGGCGCCGAACATATGCCGTTGCCCGCCCAGGGAGATCGCGAGCATCGCCGACTTGCCTCGCAATCCACCCAGGTCGTAGATGCGCCGTCCGCCGTAGCAATAGCCGGAGATGAACACCCGGTCGATCCAGCCTTTGAGAATGGCCGGCATGCCGAACCAGTAGATCGGGAAGCTGAAAATGATCAGATCGGCCCACTGGACCTTGTCCAGCTCGGCCTGAATGTCCGCCGCGAGGCTGCCTTGTTTGCTGTTGTGCCGCTGCTCCAGTGCATAGACGAGGTACTCGGGATTGGCCCGCTGGTTGAAGTCTTCTGCACTGGCAACGGGATTGAAGTTCTGGGCATACAGGTCGGAAACGATGACCTCGTCGCCCTGCCCGGCCATGACCTGCACCGCGAGATCTTTCATTGCCGTGGTAAAGGAACCCGGCTCCGGGTGCGTATGCACAATCAATACATTCATGAAAACCGTTCCAGCTTCAGATAATGATCAGGGGGCAGCGCTTGTCTGGCTGCCGAGGTAGGTGGCAACCGACTTGCGATCACCTTCATTCGCAATTTGCAGGGCGATGCCGCGCATCCAGATGCCCAGTTCGTCGGCATGGTTTTCCCCGCCACGAAGGCCTTGAGCGAAATGCTCGAGCTGGCGCTCGATGTAGGCGCTATCGAGGATGCCGAGATTCGGCGTTTTCAAGTGGGCGAAACCTTCGCCTTTCGGCCCGTGGCACGCGGAGCACGTTGCCTGGTAAAGCGCTTGCCCATGGGGCTCGTCGGATGGCGCAGCCTTGCGCTTGCCGGTCAATGTCTGACTCGAGAAATACCCGGCCAGTGACTGCATATCGCTGTCGCTCAGAGGGCTGGCGATTGCACGCATCTGAGTGCCGTGTGTATCTCGGACATCGTAGCCGCGCCGTCCGCTCTTGAAGTTCTGCAGTTGCGTCTCGAGATACACAGCCTGTTGGCCGGCCAGACGGGGCGCGCCCAATGCCGGATTGCCCTGCCCATCGGCGCCGTGGCACGCCACGCAGGTGCCAGCCTGGGCAGGCACTTCAGCGTGAGCATCAAGTATCAAGGCGAACAGCAGCACGCCGAGCGTAATCCTGACTTTCATCGTTAGCCGTTCTCCATTGTTGTTATTGCCGGGCGATTCGCCGCAGCAAGTCTTCGCGAACATGCTGGATGTCGGTGGGTACGGAAGGTCGCCAGCGCTGTACTTCAAGGGCCGTGTAGGGCTCGAAATCATGGGGCAACTCAGCCGGGCTGAACGTCGTCAGCATCCAGTTGAGAACACCAGCGAGCGCCTCATCCGACAGCCCGGACAGCGCCGAGCCCGGCACCTGCACCAGATACGCCCGGCCACCGGGCACACTCAGGAATTTGCCGAGCTGGCCGGGAAATGCCGGAACCTGCCGTTGCGGATTACCGCTGCCGTCCGGCAGATGACAACCCTGGCAATTGACCATGTAATCGAACTGCCGGGGCTCGGTTGCCCAGCTCCCGGACGCTGCGAACGACATCCCGCACACCAGTGTGAAAGCGGCAAGTACGCGACTGGCCATCCCTACTCTTTCACCCCGATGACCACCGACAGCGAGCAGTGATACGGCATGTCGGCAAGGCTGCCGGAACACCAGTTCAGATCGTTCGAGCTTTGCGGACGGTAAAGCGGCGTATCGCCCTGATCGCGCTGGCACACGCAGCGGCCACAGTTACTTTTGCCGCAGCAATCGTTGTAAGAGATCACGTAGTCCTTACCGTCAGACGGGTTGCGGCAGGTGCCGATCCAGGTGATGTCCGAGCGCACGGTGCCCGGGGGGCAACTGTTTACCGTGCCGCCACAGCAACCACAGAGAAAACCGTCGATAGCGCAATAACGCCAGTAGTCGCAGCTGTTCGGATCGCCGCTTTCCACCAGTCCCGGGCTGGTCTGGGCAAAGGCGCCGCTGCGAAAAACCGGCAGCAACGTCGTGGCGCCAACCCCGATCATCATGGTCCCCAGACCACCCAGAAATCCTCGCCGCGACGTATTGCGGGCGATCCGGCGGGAGAATATCTCTGCCGCTTCATCGAACCATTTGATCGCCATGCTCAGTGCAC
Organism: Pseudomonas bananamidigenes; assembly: GCF_001679645.1. Lineage (GTDB taxonomy): Bacteria > Pseudomonadota > Gammaproteobacteria > Pseudomonadales > Pseudomonadaceae > Aquipseudomonas > Aquipseudomonas bananamidigenes. The sequence continues at coordinate 89,926 of NZ_LRUN01000002.1, forward strand.
CTGTTTGTAAAGAGGCTCATCGGACACTTGCAACGTTGCCCGGTACGCCTGAATCGAGGCATATCCCGTGTCCTGGGCTTCCAGCAGGCTTTCCAGATGCTCACGGGAGTTGATCAGGCCATGAGTGACCACGGTGCCGTTGGCATCGATCAACACGCCGTACGGCAACTTGCTGATCTGATAGGCCAGACCGACTTCCTGCGACAGCACATAGGGAAACTCATGCAGGCGTTGCGCATCGATGAAGGCTTGATGGACGGTCAGGTCGCCGTCACTGGCAAGCACTACGCGCAAGCGCGCCCTCTCGTGCTGACGCAAGGACTTGAGCACCGGCAGCAGCGTCTTGCACACCGGGCAGGTTTCCGAGAGAAAGAACAGCAATGTCGATTGCCCATAGGCGCTGCTCCCGCCGATGCTCACCGTGCCACCGGTGAGGCTGGTCAGGGTGAACGGCGGAGCGACTTCGCCAGCCTTGATCGATTTGCCCAGGGACAACGCCCCCACCGGTTTGATGCGTTCGTGCAGCACACCGATCTGCCGGGCCAGCGCCCAGACGGCCAGTAACAGCGCGAGTGTCATCAACCAGGACAGGACATTGGAAATCATCAGCGCATGCGTCGTGGTCATCACAGTTTCCTCAAGGCAGCGTGGTTGGCCATCAGCAAATGGGCCACCCCATACAGGGCGGTCGCGCTGATGAGCAGAAAAAACAGGGTCAGTGCGTCGAACCACGCCAACGGGCGGCCAGTGGCGGGCAGTACAAGATTCAGCGCCAGCCCCGTAAGCAGCAGGTTGCGCCAGACCAAAGCGACACTGGGTGGCTGAGGTTTGCCCCCGAAGTGGCAACCGCAATCTTCGATCGCCACGCCGCGTCGAACGCTGACGGCCAAGACGCCTGCATACAGTCCCAGCAACACAACGGCGGGTGCAGCCAGCCAAGGAATCTCCTGACTTAGAAGCAGTCCAGCTGCGCAGAGAATTTCCACGACAGGCAATAAAATAACCAGCACCCTGCGAGATCCCTGTCCGAGCCCGTAGCGCTGCACCACTTGATCGAAGGCCGAGCGATTGCGCAGCTTTTGCATGCCGCTCGAACCCAACAGAAGTGCGAGCAAACCAGCGCTGGCCAGATGCACGAGCGGATCATCGCTCACCATGGCATCACCACATTCATGAAGCCCAGAGGAATATCGCCGACACTGCGCAGATGCTGGCCATTGTCGGCGTCGTAGAGGTTGATCCCCTGACGCAGCAGAGGCATCAGTCCTGCATCGCCTTGGGTGAGGTAGATCCACAGGGTGAAAAGTTTTGGCATCGGTACTACCCAGTCGAGGCTGTAGAGCCGAGGTTGCTCACCTTGGCTGACACCGATAGCGGTGCTTTGCTCGTTCAGTTCAATGCGCTTCATACGCTGTCGGGTCTTGAGGTCAAAGACCCAGACTTCGGTGCCGGGCTTCTGGTAATTCTCCGGTTTGTCCTTGTGCATCAACACGAACAACCGGCCGCTGCGCTCGTGCAAGGCAGTGCCATGGTTGCCGGCGATGCCCCAGCCATCGGCACGCTCGGCATCACTGACCAATGGCCAGTGATGCACCGGCACCACGCCCTCGGTGGTCATCTTCAGCGCGTAGGCGTTATTTTTCTGCGAGACGAAATACCAGGTGTCGCCAACACGCGAACCGGTGGTCAGCAGCAGATCCTGCAGCGGGTCGAACGCGGGGACGGTGCGTTCTTGCAGCACCACCTGCCCCTGATCATCCAGACGTAAATGGAAGAATCCGCCATTGCCGCAAATCGCGTAGAAATCCCGTGGTCCGGCCGGGTACACGGAAGCACATCCCGGTGTTGCCACTTCGCTGACAAACCGCCGGTTTTCCAGATCAACGATAGAGACCGATTGCGCCGGTGTGAAGTTGACCACCAGCAAAAAACGCTCATCGTCCGACAGTACGCTAAGGCCGCTGGAGATCAGCGCCGACATGCGCCTGGAGGGGATTTCGATCTCGTGCTTCGGGCTCAGAGTCCTGGCGTCGTAGACCGTGACCACGTCCGTGCGCTTGCCACGCACGCCACGGCTGAAGTAGATCTCACTGGCGTAAATCTCGTCGCGTCGGTGCGACAACACCAGTCCGTTGGACCACATGCCGGTGCTCAACAAGCCGAGACTGCGACCGTTGTCATCGAACAGATACGCACGCCCGTCGACCATGTTCGGTGCATTGCTACCCCAGATCCAAAACCAGTTCCGGTCGCGGTGATCGCCCAACACTTCGACTCCGGCCTGCTCGGGCACGAACCCGGCGAATACCGGCGATACGGCACAGGAAAAGGTCAAACCACACAGTAAAAGTTGCAGTGAACGCTTGAGCATAAAAACACAGTTCCGTGGCTTCGAACGACCCAGTCGACCTGGATTCCAGTCTATGCGCAGGGTATCTGCGGCGACTTGACCCGGGGTGACAGTGCGGTTGGCATCCGGTGTCATTTTTCAGCTCCCGGGACCGCGTCGGGAACGATCACGCCTGTCGGACCGAACAGCAGCAGATCGCCGCTGGTGTTCGCCGCCAGCGCCGAGAGGTTCAGACGGTCCTCGCGCTGCTCGACAGAGAAATGTTCGACAGCCGTGTCGGAACGCCCGACCAGTCCGCCGTTGCCGACCCAGGCAACGCGACCGTCATTGAGTTGGGTGACGGCGGTGATCGCCTCGTGGCTGCCGCTGTCCAGCCTTTGCCAGTGTCTGCCGGAACTGTCCCCCATCAGCACCCGCCCGCTCATGCCGACCAGCAAGAGGCGCCCGTCGCGCAAGCCGGTTCCACCCCACAGCGAACCACTGACACCGGTATCCAGCGACTGCCAGGTCGCACCGTGATCGCTGGAGCGATAGGCCTTGCCGGATTCCGCGGCAATGACCAATGTGCCGTCACGGCCCGCAAACAAGGCGTTGAGATGATGATCCTCGCCCTCTTCACCCACCTGCATCGCTTGCCATGTCGCGCCCCCGTCCAGGGTCTGCGCAGCGTAGCCATAAGCACCAACGACCATGCCGTGGCGGGCATTTTCAAACCACACCGAAAGCAGAGTCGGTTGGTCGTCCAGGCGCTTTTGCAGGACCCAGGTCTGACCGCCGTCATCGCTGTGCAAAACCACACCATTGTGGCCGACCGCCCAGCCCTGCCGGTCATCGGCGAAGCTCAGCGCAGTCAGCAAACCGTCGACCGGGACGCTTTTGGATTGGGTCCAGACCCGGCCATCACCGGAATGAACGATCACGCCGTGGTCGCCGACCGCCACCCAGCGCTGTCCGGTCCGGGCGACCGCCACCAACGGGGCCGATTGCGCGTTGTTCAGCAAAATAGCCGGTGAATCGATTTCAGTTGCCCAAAGCCTGCCGGCGAAAACCAGAACCCAGGCCACGGCCAACCAACGAAACCATTGCATTACAATCATCGAGGGGCTCCTCGTCAGTGCGCGATCAGAGGCGCACGAACCGGCCCCCGACGCGGAATCAGGATTTCCAGTACCACGGCCAATGCGGGCAGGAGGGTAGTGGCCATCAACATGTTGGCCATGAACATGAAAGTCAGTAGCAGTCCCATGTCAGCCTGAAACTTCAGCGCCGAGAACGACCAGGTGGCGACACCGACTGACAGGGTCAATGCGGTGAACACCGTTGCCACGCCTACTTCTCGCAGGGCCAACTGGAAGGCATTGACGATGTCCTGACCACGGGCCAGATGCATCTGCAAGCGGTTGTAGATATAGAACGCGTAATCCACGCCGATGCCGACGGCGAGTACCATCACCGGCAAGGTGGCGACGGTCAGGCCGATGTCGAGCGCTTTCATGAACCCGTAGCCGAGAAAGGTCGCCAGCGTCAGCGGTGCACAGCAGGCGATCATTGCGCGCCAGTCGCGATAGACCAGCAGCACCAGCAGCGCGATGGTCAGGTACACATACAACATCATCGGCAGTTCGCAGGCTTCGACCACGTCATTGGTCGCTGCCTGAACGCCGGCATTGCCGCTGGCCAGGCGTATGGTCACGCCGGGCATGCCGTGTTCGGCACGATAGCGCTCGACGACGTTGACCACCCGTTTGAGGGTGCTGGCCTTGTGATCGGCCAGGTACAGGTTGACCGGCAGCAGTGTGCAGTCGGCGTTGTAGAGATGCAGTGCTTCCGGGACCTGACGGACAGCCTCACCCAGCGACAACTCATCCCGAGGCAGAGCGGCCCATTTCGGGTTGCCCTCATTGACCCCGGAGGCCGCCAGCTTCGCCAGGGCTGGCAGCGATTGCGCCGATAGCACGCCCGGTACGTTGCCCAGTGCCCAGGTCAGACGATCCACATGGGTCATGACGTCTTGCCGAAAGCAGCCGCCCGCTGGCGTTTCCACCACCACGGTGAACTGGTCGAGTCCCAGGGAAAAATGGCTGACCACACTTTCCACATCCCGGTTGTAGCGCGAATCCTCGCGCAACTCCGGTGCTCCGGGCAGTACATGACCAATGTGTCGACCCTGGCTTTGCCATACCGCAACGGCCATCAGCGACAGACACAACAATGTTGTAATTACGGCATTGCGCGGTTCGGCAATGCGTCCGAGGCTGACCATCGCATTGTCGCGCCTGGCACGCAGCCGTTCGACCCGTGCGACCCAGCCCTGATCGAAACGGAAATAGCTTGCCATCAACGGCAACATGATCAGGTTGGTGATGATCTTGTACGCCACACCGACCGACGCCGTGATCGCCAACTCGCGAATCATCGGGATCGGAACCAGTACCAGCGTGGCAAAACCGACGAATGCCGTGATCAGGGCCAATGTGCCGGGTATGAACAGCGCAACGAAGCTGCGCCGGGCGGCGGTCATCCCGTCGGCCCCGGCACAGACCTCCCTGGCGATGAAATTGACCTGTTGCACGCCGTGGGACACCCCTACCGCAAACACCAGGAACGGCACGAGTATCGCCAGCGGATCGAGCCCGAAGCCCAGCAGCGTGAGGGTGCCGAACTGCCAGACCACCGACACCAGTGAGCACAGCAACGGCAACAGTGTCAGCGCCCACGAGCGGGTATATCCATAGACAGCCAGTGCCGTGAGCACGAAGGCCAGGGCGAAAAAGGCCACCACGCTCTTGGCACCGGCACCGATATCGCCCATTTGTCTGGCGAAGCCGATGATCTGCACATCGAGATCGGCATCGGCGTATTTCGCACGGACTTCGTCTTCCAGACGCTGACTGAATTGCAGGTAATTAAGACGCTGGCCGGTCTGCGGATCCGGGTCGGCCAGTTCGGCCACCACCATGGCGCCGCTGTAGTCGTTGGCCACCAGACTGCCGACGAAACCGCCAACGATGGTGCGCTCGCGAATGCCGGCAATCGCCTGGTCGTCCAGCGTGCTCACGGTGACATCGCCACCGATCACGTCTTCGGCCTTCATGCCCTCTTCCGTGATCTGCACGGCACGGGTGTTGGGTGTCCACAGCGAGGTGACGCTGCGCCGGTCGATGCCGGGCATGAAAAAAAGCGTCTGGGTAAGGTCGTACAGGCGAGTCATCGCCTGTCTGTTCCAGATATCACCGTGCCTGGCATGCAGCACCACGATCACCCGGTTGGCGCCGAACAGCACGTCGCGGTACTGGTTAAAGGTCTTGATGAACTCGTGTTGCTGCGGCAGTTGCTTGTCGAAACCGGCCGACATCTCCAGTCGCGAGGCGAAGTTGCCCATGATCATTGTGATGACCGCCAGCAGGCCAAGCGTTGCCAGGCGATGACGGAAGAAAAAGCGCTCGAGCGCCGACATCAGGAAAGCCAACATGGAATGCCTCGATACAGCCGCCATCGCGGGCAACCTTTCGTCGCCCGGATCGCGCTGCGGGATCAGAAGGAGTAGGAAACGTTGCCGCTGAGGAAATCGCGGTCAGCCATCAGGTTGTTGTCGCCACCGCCCCAGAACTGCACCCATTGCAGTCCACCCTTCCAGCGGTCGCGGTAGTTGAACAGCAGCGCGGCGCTGAGCGATTTGCGCCCCTCCACGAACGGCATGGCGTTGGGCGACGTGCCCTTCACGTCGTGGCTGAAATCCAGTTGCGGAGTGACGGTGATACCGGTGTCGAACAGGTTGGGATAGTTGATGCCGACCTCGGTGACGTAGCCCCAGGAGGTCTTGTCCGGGATCGAGTAGTCCGGCAGCAGATAAGGCACCTTGCCGGAGGTGTCCAGCCCCGGATAACGCGTGGCCACGGCTTCGGCGAGTATGAAACCATCCGAGGCGCCCAGCGCGCTCGGGATGAATCCGAGCGGATCATTGGCGGAGAAGGTGTAAACGGCATTCACGTCGACCTGCCATTTCTTTTCTTCGACAAAGCCTTTGTTCACGCCGGTATCGAACACGCTGTAGGGGTTGTAGGTCCCCGTGAGGCCGCGTCCGAACGGCACGGTCGGGTCAATCGCCACGCTGTCCTCTGGCCGGTAGGAAATCTCGCCGGCGACCGCGACCGGGCCGGCCATGGTGCTTGCCGACAATCCGAACAGGTTTTTGTCTTCGCCGTAGTTGATGAAGTAATTGTCCACCACCAGATTGTCCGGGTTATTGACGGCGGAGTACCCGACGAAAGGCAGCTTGTCGTGATAACGCTGATAGAACATACCGAAGTCGGTCGCAATGCTTTCCGCCGTCCAGCGCAGTGCAATACCGTACTGGCCGCCATTCCTTGCTTCGCGCTCGCCGCCGTAGGGAACGGCGAGGCCTGCAGCGATCAGCTCGGCATCGCTCAGGCCGCTGATGTTCGGCGCACCACAATGACCTTTCGGCAGACCGGCACAGGCGCCGCTGCCCGTCAGTCCTTCTACGTAGTTTGTCGGGTAATAGATCGGACGACGGCCCTCACCCACGACATCCGCCGACGAGAAGTAAGTACCCACCGGATCGAGGGCATAGGCATTCCATTTGAACTGGTAGTAAGCCTCAACACTGACGGTGTCGGTCAGGCCAATATTGAATGAAGCCATCGGTGCCGGAACGAACACCTCTTTCAACTGGGTACCGGGGGTGTGGTACTTGGGCAGGCTTAGGGCGTTGATCTGGTTGATGCCACCGGGCACGAAGATTTCCGATCCCCAGCTGATCACTTGATTACCGACCTTGACCTTGGCCGGCATGTCGCCCAGATCGAAACGTTTGGCCACCCACAGATCAAGCAGGTCGAAACGCTCGGTGGCATCGCGCCTGGCCTGATCGTCCAGTCCGGTGGTGCGCACGTTGTCCATCTTGAAGTCCCTGGCCCAGGCGATCCGGCCCAGCGCACTCCAGCCATCGCCAAAGCGCAGGCTCAATTCATGAGTGCCCTTGATGACTTCGGAATAGACATCGTGCTTGTCGTAGTTGAGATTGCCGTCGTCGCCGTTGCTGTAGTTGATGTCGGCATTGGCGTAGCCGTTGCCCCGACCCGCGTTGTAGTAGCGCGCCAGTTCATTGCCGGTGCCGGTGTTGCAGCCGCCACTGTCGTTGCCGAGGATGTGGCAATCGGGTGACTGCAGGCGGCTTGCGAAGCCAACGGACAGCGTGGAATCGAAGCTGCCGGAAATCCCCGCCTCGTTGCCGAACATCAGGGCATGACTCGATGGTATCCACGCCAGGTTGATCGCCAGGGCAACCGCCAGCACGCAGGCGTTTCGCGGGAACGGGGCTCCCTGCGGTGCGATTGCACCGCATGACTTATTGTTCTTGTTCATGGAACAGCTCTCTGGAAGGGATCAGCGTTCGCCGCGACGACGCAGCTCATTGGCGTTGAACATCTTGTCGCTCACGCGTCCTTGCAGACCGGCCGTCAGATCGATGGATTCCCCTTCCTGAGTGAATCCGTCAGCGATATAGCGCCGCGCGATCAGGTCGTAGCTGACGTATTCGAACCCTGTACACGCCTGAATCTCGGGATCTGCCCACAGACTACCCTCCTGTACCCGCCAGAGATTGCCCTTGGCGTCATACATGTCGACATGCAACAGGCTCCAGCTGTCCTCGTCGAAATAGAACATCCGCTTGGCGAACGAATGGCGCTTGTCAGCCTTGACCGTAGCCTCGACTACCCATACCCGATGCTTCTCATAACGTTGCACGTCGCGATTCAGGTAGTCCTGGCCGATCAATTTTTCGTAGGTGTTGGACTTGTCGACAAGCTTGTAAGAGTTGTATGGCACGACCATTTCTTGCTTGCCGATCAACTTGAAGTCGTAGCGATCCAGCGCGCCGGTGAACATGTTGATCTGATCGACAAAGTACAGATTGTCGGAACCGGCGATGGGATTGTCGTAAGCGAACGATGGCGCCAGACGTACCCGACGCTGACCGGGAAAATAGATCCACGAACTCTGGACCTTGTCGAGAAACGAGTGCACCAGGTACATCTCGCCGGCACGCGAGGATGGCGACAACACGTCGTAAAGCAGCTTGGCTTCGATGCCATCGGTGTCAGCCGGCGCCTTTACCGCCGCATCGTTATAGGGGTAGAACTCGCTCGCCCATTGTTTGACTTCGGTCAGGGAGCCACCCTTCTCCCGCAGCAGGAACGAAATCTGCGCACGACGCCCCTTGGCCATGTAGCGCAACTTGTAGTTCCACATCGCCTGAATGCCGTTTTCCGGAATCGGGAAAGGCACGGCGGCGCCGGCGGCCTGCTCCAGGCGCCAGCCATCGCTGCCGATCCGCGCCTGGCCGGCCAGTGACTTCGTGCGCGCAGCCACTTCATCCGGGATCGCACAACTGCGATGACTCGGGTAAACGTTCAGGTGGTAGCCGGGATAGGCCTTGATCAGTGCGGCCTGACCTTCGGGAAGAAGTTTCAGGTACTGGGCCAGGTTGTTTGCATCGATAGAGTAAAGGGGCTTGTCGCCGGCGTAGGGATCACCATGGCCCGGTGTCCAGCCGGCTGGCGCCTTCGCAAGGCCGCCGTTCCACGCGGGAATGCTGCCATCGGCGTTGCCGGCCTTTTCTGCGCCGATGGGTGTCAGTTCCCCACCCGGTTTGCTGAAGTCAGCCGCCGCAACGGCGTGCACCTGACTGAAACCGCAGAGCGCCAACAGCGCGCCACCCAACAACGAACGCGGGAGGTTTCTCATGTACGTCTCCTGGAGGGATCTTGTTATGTGTTTTTGTTGCAGGGATGACCGGAACGGTTGAAAAAGGGGCTGACAAACATCCAGCCCAAACAAGGTTCTGGTACACCTCGATGCAAAAACTAACCAAGGCACCGGGAGACGGCTTGCCAGCAGATGACAGGGCCTTTGACATCTGACGCCAATCGAGTGAAACGCTCAGGCGGGTGCAGCTTGCCCTCGTGCCCGCGAAAGGCTGATGATGAAAAGGCCCGTCGGGCAACAAGAACAGGCTAGCCAAGCAATCAAAGGCCGCAGCGCACAATGAAATCCGTCCGTACCGTCATGTCTGAAAACTTCTTTCGTCGATTCCGCGATGTCTTTGCACCACACCTGAGCGCCGTAGGCATGGACACCCGGGTCCTTGAACGGGCCGACATCGAAATACCCGGCGAGCAGTACGTCGCCCTCTGGGAGGCAGCCGGCACGGTGAACCCTGATATCGGCCTTGATCTGGGCAATCAGACCGAAGCCAATGATTTCGGTGCACTCGGCCATGCCCTGCACTGCGCGCCGAGCGTCGAAAAAGCGCTGCGCATGCTGGAACAGTTCATCATTGTTTTCGCTCAGGAGTCAGTCATTAACTTCGAGTGCGAATCCAGATCGGCCTATGTCGAATATCAGATCATCGCCCCGACCATCCTCTATCGACGTCAGGATTCGGAATTCACGATTGCGTCGATTTTCCACCAGATCAATCTGCTGACGGACTGCATGATCAAGCCGCTTCGTGTCGACTTCGAACACGCAAAACCAGCAGATATTTCTGCACACAAGCGAATCTTCCGGTGCCCGATCCATTTCAATCAGCCCAGCAACCGGCTTCACTTGTCGCTCGATACCCTGCGCCTGCCGGTTTCCCATGCCAACGAACGCTTGCATGAGGCCCTCGAGCCATATCTTGAGCGGCAACGAAAGGAACGGGTGATTTCCGACGATATCCTGCCGCAGATCACCCGCATGATTGCCTCGGGCATGAGCAGCGGCAACCTGTCGCTGGTGGAGATCAGCGAGCAAATGGGCGTTAGCCGGCGCACCTTACAGCGCCGGCTCAAGGATCAAGGCATCGAATTTTCGTCGCTGATCGAAGATGTACGACGGGAACTGGCCCTGGCCTACATGCAGGGCTCGGATTATTCGGTGACGGAGATTTCGTTGCTGGTCGGCTATTCCGAATCCAGCTCGTTCACTCGCGCCTTTCGCCGCTGGACCGGCCAATCCCCCCAACGATACCGTGTTGCCCATCCGCCTCTTCGTTGATCGACCGGCTCGGCACCGCTGCCCGGGCTGACGCTTGGCGCGTTGTGCCGACAAGACTGGCGCCCACGGACAATTCGTCGACCGACCCGCTCGCTAACCTGAAATCCTTCCTTTGGGCCTGACGATCGGGCCGCTGCGTACCCGGCGGCATCCGTCAGACGCCAATCCGACTGTCCACCGGAGATTTCAGTATGAACCTGGCAGCCCCGGCGCTCTCCATCGACCGCAGCGAAGCAGAGGCCACACGTATATTTACCCTACAAACGGCCGCGCACCGGACCAACCCTGTTCCGAGCCTGCAGACACGAAAAGCCAACCTTAAACGACTGGAACGACTGTTGCTGGATAACCAGCACGCCATTTGCGAAGCGATCAGCCAGGATTTCGGCAATCGGGCCCACCAGGAAACCAAACTCCTTGAGTTGTTCCTGTCGGTTGACGGCATTCGTGACTGCCACAAGCGCTTGGGGAGCTGGATGAAACCGCAGTCCCGGCACGGTTCGATCTGGTTTCTGGGGGCGCGCAACACCGTGATTCCACAGCCCAAAGGCGTGGTCGGAGTGGTCGCGCCGTGGAATTACCCGTTGTTTCTGGTGATGGGACCGGTGACCAGCGCACTGGCAGCTGGCAATCGTTGCATGGTGAAAATGGCCGCGAATTCTCGGCATTTATGCAAATTGCTGCATCGGCTTGTCGCGGAGAACTTTGTCGAAGAGACGCTGGCCATCGTGCCTGATGTCAGCGGGTCGGTGTTCTCGAGCCTTCCGTTCGACCACTTGATTTTCACCGGCTCGGCGGACACCGGGCGGCAGGTCATGAAGGCGGCCTCGGCCAATCTGACACCGGTCACGCTCGAGCTGGGTGGCAAATCCCCCGTCATCGTGGCCGAAGACTTCGACCTTAAGACAGCGGCTGCGCGAATCCTGCAAATGAAAACGGTCAACGCCGGCCAGACCTGCGTAGCACCCGACTATGCCTTCGTTCACGAGTCGCAGCTCGAAGCCTTTGTCAGCGAATGTCGTGCAGTCGGAGCCAAGCGCTACAGCGCCATCGAAGCAAGCGACTACACATCGATCATTGACTGCGCCTCCTACGAACGTTTGCAAAACTATCTGGAAGACGCGCGGAACAAAGGGGCAAGAATCATCCCGGTGCTTCCCGGGCGCACCCATGACGCGCAGACGCGAAAAATCTGCCCGGTGCTGGTGGTGAACACCCACGAGGATATGCACCTGATGCAAGAGGAGATCTTCGGTCCGATCTTGCCGGTAAAAACCTATCGAACCCTCGATGAAGTGCTGAACTACATCCAGGATCGTGACCATCCGCTGGCACTTTACTTGTTCACTCATCAGCGAGCGGTTCAGGAAAAGGTCATTGCCTTGACTCAGTCGGGGGGCGTGGCCATCAACGATTGCGGTCTGCATGTCGCCCAGCACGACCTGCCGTTCGGCGGCGTAGGCGCCAGCGGTATGGGGCATTACCACGGCTATGAAGGCTTCGTGGAGTTCTCCAAACTGCGCCCGATCTTCAAGCAATTCATCCGCCCGGCCTTCCCGTTACTCTATCCGCCCTATGGAAAACTTTTCGATCGGTTGATGCGCCTGATGCTGGGACGCTGACTCAAGCGGTCACCCGATAGCTGTATGGCCTTCACCCCCTCTCCCGACGACGAGAACAAGAACATGACAGTCGACCCACGCACGCAACTGGAAAACAAATCGTTCTGGCAACGCAACTATGGCGCCTATTCCCCCAACCCGCCTTTGACTGAAAGCTTCAAGGCGGATGTGGTGATCATCGGGGCCGGGTTCACCGGTCTGAATACTGCCTGGCAGTTCAAGCAGGACAACCCCAACGCCCGGGTGGTGGTGCTGGAAGCCGCTATCGTCGGTTTTGGTGCCAGCGGTCGCAATGCCGGTTTCAGTACGAAAATGTTCGGCCTGGAGCCGGAGATGGTGCTTCTGCGCTGGGGGCGGCAGAAAATGTTCGAGGCCCATCAGTACCTGAAGAAGGCCGTGGCCTACACCCGAAATCTCATAGAAGAGCATCAGTTCCAGTCAGACTACCAACACAACGGCCTGGTCCGCATCAGTTACTCTGACAAGCAACTGGATCGCATGAAGAAAACCTATCAATTGTTCCAGGAACTGGGTATTGATGACGACATGACCTGGCGTGACAGGTCCCAGGTCCAGCAGGACTTCCACTCCGATCAGTTCGCCGGTGGAATCTACGAAACGGATACCGGGCAACTCGACCCTTGCAAACAGGTGCGAGCGCTGAAGAAACTGGCGGAATCCGCCGGGGTTGAAATCTACGAAACCACGCCGGTGACCCATATCGAACGAACCGCTTCGGTCATCCTCATCGAAACACCGAGCCATAAAATCGCGGCTGACAAGATCGTCGTGGCCACGAATGCCTACTCACGGCAGATACCCGACACCCGACGCTTGCAGACCCGTCAGTATCCGCTCTGGACCTATCAGGTCGTTACCGAGCCATTGACTGAGGCGCAATGGGACAGCATTGGCTGGAAAAACAGGCAGTCGTTTGGCGACAACCGTCAGATGCTTCATTACTTCAGGCCGACCGCCGATGGCCGCATCATCATGGGTGGCGGTGATGCGATCGTTTATCGTACGGAGGCCATGCGTGAAGTACCCTCGCCGGCAAGCTGGGACCATTGCGAAGCGCATTTGAAGTGGATTTACCCACAACTGAGGAACACCCGTATCGACTATCGCTGGGGCGGCCCCGTTTCCGTGAATGTCGACATGGTGCCCGAGATCAGCTTCATCAATGACGAACGCGTTATCTATTCCGGCGGATGCTTTGGTCATGGCGTGGCCTTGACCCATCTCAATGGCCGCACCATTGCTGACCTGCTCAACGGCAATAAATCCGAACTGACCGACTTCTGGATCGTCAATCGCCGGTCGATTTCGTTGAGCAGCGACACGCTGACGTTTCTGGGCGGCAGGCTTGCCCGTAAGGCCCTTCGGGCTTGGGACTGCTGGGAAGAAAGGAAATTGAAAGCCTGACCCGGCCCCGGGCTGCGCTGAGCACCGGGCCGGGTCGGGCCAATAAAGGCGTCGTTACATCTGATCCGTGTTGCGTGCAGCGACGGCAACGGTAGCCGGTGAATCGGAAAGCTTGACGAAGCGCCGGGTTGCGCCATCCAGCGCGTCGATGCAACCCGCCTCGATGTCATACACCCAGCCATGCAGATTCAGACGACCTTGTTCGAGCGCGAGGGCCACCGACGGGTGTGTCCGCAGGTTCGCCAGTTGTGCAATCACGTTTTCCCGCACGAGACCGTCGAGCTTGGCGCCAGGGGTTTCGAACTCATGGGCCGCGTTGATCGCTTTCGCGGCGTCTGCGTGACGCAGCCAGTTGGCGACCGCCGGAAGGTGATCCAGACAGGTGCAGCGTGAAATCGCGCCCATCGCTCCGCAATCCGAGTGACCGCAGATCACGATGTCCTTCACGCCAAGCACGGCGACTGCATATTCCACGGTGGCCGAGACGCCACCCGGTTCAGGTCCGTACGACGGCACGATGTTGCCGGCGTTGCGAATCACGAACAGCTCGCCCGGTTCGCGCTGTGTGAGAAGTTCAGGTACTACACGGCTGTCCGAGCAGGTGACGAACAATGCCTTGGGGTTTTGTTCTGTCGCGAGCTGCTTGAACAGCTCGACCCGCTGCGGATACACCTCGCGCTGAAAGCGCAGAAAGCCATCAATAATGTCACGCATGGAATCCTCCAATACCAGATGCCGGATACCGACACGAGCACTCGACATGCCTACGCGCCGCAATGGTCGCCATTATTACAGACCTCTCGCGTGTTGGCTGTATCCAATCAGCGGTGGTTCTGACTCTATACGGTGACGACGGCGGCTGGCCGGGGTGCCGGGGGAATTTCAACTGGTCTCGAACAGGGCTTTTCCTGCACAATCCCCCGCATTGAAATTCGCTTCGAGACTCACTGATGTCCCTGACACCCCAAGACGAACGACTCATCAAGGCGCTGGCACTGGCCATCGTTGATCGCCCGCGGGCCACGCTCAAGGAATTGGCGGAAGCCGCAGGTGTGAGCAAAGCGACGCTCCACCGTTTTTGCGGTACTCGTGACAATCTGGTGCAGATCATGGAAGGCCACGGTGAAACCGTGCTGAATCAGATCACCACGTCCACCGATCTGTCGCAGGGTGATCCCGTGCAGGCCTTGCGCAGTCTGGTCAACGAGCATCTGGCGCACCGTGAAATGCTGGTGTTCCTGCTCTTTCAGTACCGCCCGGACACCTTTACCGACACCGACGAAGGCAAACGCTGGCAGTTCTACCTCGATGCCCTCGATGCCTTCTTCCTGCGCGGCCAGCAACTGGGTGCGTTCCGTATCGATATCACCGCCGCGGTCTTTACCGAGCTGTTCCTGACCATGATCTTCGCCATGGTCGATGCCGAACGCCGTGGGCGTGCCGCCAGTGCCAACTCGGCCAACGTCGTGGAACAGATGTTTCTGCACGGCGCTGCCAATCCCGCCCGACCTCAATAACGCTGCACTTGGCAAAAAAAGGCCCCGTGACCTCTCGGCACACGGGGCTCAATGGCTGGACGCGCCAACCCAAAGGAGCTGCTTCAGGACTTGTCGGAGGACCAGCCGCCACCCAGCGAGCGGAACAGATCGATCAGTGCAATCTGCCGCTGAGTGCTGACTTCGATAAACGCCGTCTCGTTGACGAAGCTGGTGCGCTGGGCATCGAGGTAGCGCAGATGACTGTCGATGCCACCTTCATAGCGCGCCTTGGCCAGTTTCAGGGTCTCGCTGCTGGTGTTTGCCAGGGCGCGCCGGGCTGCCTCTTCCCGACGCAAAGTGTCGGTGGCGGCCAGTGAATCGGCGACTTCGCGAAACGCCGTCTGAACCGCCCCTTCATAAGCCGCCACCGCCGAGTCCTTGCGGGCTTCGGCCAGACTCAAGCCGGCACGGTTGCGCCCGGCATCGAACAACGGCAGCGACAGGTTCGGCACAAAACTCCAGGAACGCGAGCCTCCGTCGAACAAACCGGACATTTGCGCACTGGACGTACCGAAACTGCCAGTCAGGCTGATGCGCGGGAAGAACGCCGCTCGCGCCGCGCCGATGTCGGCATTGCGCGCCTGCAAGCGATGCTCGGCGGCGAGAATGTCGGGCCGGCGCTCGATCAGGGCGGACGGGGTGTCCGGGGCGATGTCCTGCACCAGCATTGGCTCACTCGATAATTTCTCGGGAATCGACTTCGCCGCATCCCTGGTGCCGAGCAACAGCACCAGCGCGTTGAAGGCCTGCTGTTTCTGTCGCAGATTGCTCTCCTGCTCGGCCCGCGATTGCTCCACCAGCCCCAACGCTTCCTGATAGTCCAGCGCAGTGGCGGTACCGTTCGAACGGCGCTGGCTGATCAGAGCGAACGAATACTCGCGGCTGCTCAGCGTTTGCCGGGTCAGTTCCAGACGACGCTGGGCGCCGTCGTGAACCAGATAAGCCTGACTGACCTCGGCGATCAAGGCGATCTGCGCCGCACGGGCGGCTTCTTCAGTGGCCAGGTATTCCTGCAACGCAGAATC
Source organism: Pseudomonas bananamidigenes (assembly GCF_001679645.1). Classification (GTDB taxonomy): domain Bacteria; phylum Pseudomonadota; class Gammaproteobacteria; order Pseudomonadales; family Pseudomonadaceae; genus Aquipseudomonas; species Aquipseudomonas bananamidigenes. The sequence continues at coordinate 105,953 of NZ_LRUN01000002.1, forward strand.
AGTGAGGCTCTTCACCCGACCGAACAGATCCAGCTCATATTCCGGCAACGCAACGCCCACCTGATAGTTGCTGGCAACCCCTGCCCGGCCATCGCTGGCCAGGTCCGCCGGCAAACGCTGACGATTGCCGGAGGCATTGGCATTCAAGCCCGGAACCCGGTCGGCCCGCTGAATGCGGTATTGCGCCCGGGCCTGTTCGATGTCCAGCAGCGTCTGTCGCAACGAGCGGTTGTTGTCCAGCGCGATGGTCACCAGTCGGCGCAGGTCGGGATCGACAATAAACGTCTGCCACGCCAGTTGATTGATCGGGCTGCCCTTCTTGGTCGACTCTCCCGCCCAGTGATCCGCCACCGGTGCAACGGGACGCTCATAAGTCGGTGCCAGCGAACAGCCGCCCAGCATCAGGGCGATCACCAGCGTAGAGAAAGCTGAAATACGCATGAATCACTCCTGAGCCAAAGCGGGTTGTTCAATGGGGGCCGGTTTGCTGCGCAACCGCGACAGCACCCAGACAAAACAGATCGGTACGAACAGCACACCCAGCAGTGTCGCACTGAGCATGCCGCCAATCACGCCGGTACCGATGGCGCGCTGACTCGCCGCGCCGGCACCGGTGGCAATGGCCAGCGGCACGACACCGAGAATGAACGCCATGGAGGTCATCACGATTGGCCGGAAGCGAAGGCGTGCGGCCTCGATGGCGGCGTCGCGCAGGCTGTAGCCCTTCTCCCACAGTTCCTTGGCGAACTCGACGATGAGGATCGCGTTCTTCGCCGCCAGGCCGATGATGGTGATCAGCCCCACCTTGAAGTACACGTCGTTGGGCATGCCGACGACCATCACCGCCAGCACCGCACCGATGGCGCCGATCGGCACGATCAGCATCACCGTCAGCGGAATGGCCCAGCTTTCGTACAACGCCACCAGCAACAGGAACACCACCAGGATCGCCAACGCGAAGAGTTGCGTTGCCTGACCGCTGGAGACCTTTTCCTGATACGAAAGCCCCGTCCATTCGTAGCTGAAACCGGCCGGCAGTTGCGCGGCCAGACGCTCCATTTCCGCCATGGCTTCACCGGTGCTGTAACCCGGTCCGGCGTCACCGACGATGCGAATCGACGGATAACCGTTGTAGCGCACCAGTTGCACCGGCCCTTCTTCCCAATGGGTGGTGACGAAGGCGCTCAACGGAACCAGATTGCCGGCGCTGTTGTGGACGTACAGTTTGAGTACACTTTCCGGGGTCATCCGGTCGCCCTGCTCGGCCTGCACCACGACGCGCTGCTGGCGTCCGGCGTTGGTGAAGTCGTTGATCACCTCCGAGCCGAACGCGGCGGACAATGCCCCGCTGATCGATTCGAAACTCACGCCCAGGGTGCGCGCCTTGTCACGGTCGATCACCACCCGCAATTGCGGCGACTCGGCCAGACCTTCCATCATCGCGTAAAGGATTTTCGGGTTGCCGTTGGCCTGTCCGAGCAATTGGTCACGGGCGGCGATCAAGGCTTCGCGGCCCAGGCCGGCACGATCCTGCAGACGCAGCGCAAAACCGCCGGAGTTGCCCAGGCCATCGATCGGAGGCGGCGGCACGGCCATCACGGCGCCGTCGTTGGTCACGGCAAACTGCTCGTTGAGTGCCATGACTTCCGCCATGGCCGATTGATCTTCACCCCGCAGCGACCAGTCCTTGAACACCGGGAAGGCCAGCGCCGCGTTGTCGCCCATGCCCGAGAAACTGAAGCCCGAAACCAGGAAAGTCGATTGCACCGCGTCACGGGAAGCGAGGAAGCGCTCCAGCTGTTCGCCAGTGGCCTCGGTACGGGTGCGGGTCGCGCCCGGCGGCAATTGCACGTCGACAATCATGTAACCCTGGTCTTCCACCGGCACGAAGGACTCCGGCAAGCGCAGGTAGAAGTAACCGAGCACCGCAATAATGCCCGCGTACACCAGCATCATCCGTCCGGCACGGGCGACCAGCCCGTTGTTCAGGATCGAATAACGCTCGGTGAGCCGGGCGAACCCACGGTTGAAGGCACCGAAGAAACCACGTTTTTCATGATGACCCTGAGGGATCGGCTTGAGCAGCGTGGCGCACAGGGCCGGCGTGAAGGTCAGTGCGAGGAAGCCCGAGAACAGGATCGACACCGCCAGCGACACCGAAAACTGCTGGTAAATCACCCCCACCGAACCGGACATGAACGCCAGCGGCATGAACACTGCCGACAGCACCAGGGTGATGCCGATGATCGCGCCCGAGACCTGACTCATGGCCTTGACCGTGGCGTCGACCGGCGACAACCCTTCTTCGGCCATGATCCGCTCGACGTTCTCCACCACCACGATGGCATCGTCCACCAGAATGCCGATCGCGAGCACCATGCCGAACATGGTCATCATGTTCACCGAGAAGCCCAGCAGGTACATCATCACCAGCGTGCCGAGCAGGCACACCGGCACCACAATCGACGGAATCAGCGTGTAACGGATGTTCTGCAGGAACAGGAACATCACCAGGAACACCAGTACCATTGCCTCGATCAGGGTGTGAATCACCTTCTCGATGGCCACATCGACAAAACGCGACGTGTCGTAAGGCACGGAATATTCAACGTCCGCAGGGAAATACGCCGACAGTTCCGCCAGGCGCGCCTTGACCGCACTGGCCGTCTGGATCGCGTTGGCACCCGGGGACAGCTGAATCGCTGCTGCCACCGCCGGTTTGCCATTCAGACGCGAGTTGAAGTTGTAGCTTTCCTGGCCAACTTCCACACGGGCGACGTCGCCCAGTTTGACCGTCGAGCCATCTTCGTTCGCGCGCAGGACGATGCGACCGAATTCTTGCGGATTATCCAGCGTGCCCTTTACCGCCAGCGTGGCGGTCAGTTCCTGCTGGCTGCTGCTCGGCGTGCTGCCGAAGCTGCCCGCCGGCACCTGCACGTTCTGCCCCCGGATAGCATTGTTGACGTCCTCGATGGACAGGCCGTAGCCCACCAGTTTCTGCGGATCGATCCAGACCCGCATGGCGGCTTCGGACGAGAAGAACTGCAGTTTGCCGACACCCGGCACCCGGCGCAGTTCGTTGTTGATGTTGCGCGCGGCGTAGTCGCCCAATGCGGTCGTATCACTGTGCTGACTGCCTTCCTTGTAGCTGAGCGCATAGATCAGCAGGAAACCGGCGCTGGTCTGTTCCACCTCAAGGCCCTGAGTGAGCACCGCTTGCGGCATGCGCGCCTCGGCCTTTTTCAGGCGGTTTTGCACATCGACCTGGGCAAGTTGCGGATCGGTGCCGGGCTGGAACGTCACCACGATCTCGGCAATGCCGTTGGAGTTGTTGGTCGACTCGAAATACAGCAGGTTCTTCGCACCGTTGAGCGACTCTTCGATCACGCTGGTGACCGAATCCACCAGCACCTTGGCCGAGGCACCGGGATAGGTCGCCGTCACCTTGATCTGGGGCGGCGCAACGTCGGGATACTGCGCCACCGGCAGCATCGGAATGGCCAGCAGACCGGCCAGAGAGATGAACAACGCCACCACCCAGGCAAAGTTCGGGCGCTTGATGAAAAACTTGGACATCGGAAAATCCTCGCGACAACGGCGCCCTTACTGTTTCGACTCAGGCGACTGAGCCAGGGCCGGGGATTGACCCGCAACGACCTTGGTCCCCGGTTGCAAACCGGCCAGACCGCCGACGATCACCTGATCGCCGGCCTTCAGGCCCTCACTGATCTGCCAGCGCGAATCCTGCATGGCACCGGTCACGACAGTGCGTGCCTCGACCCGGTCATCGGCGCCGACCACCAGCACCTGGGCGCTGCCATCGCTGCCGCGCTGCACCGAGCGCTGCGGCACGAGAATCGCCTGGCTGTCTGTGCCTTGCGGCGTGCGCACACGGACAAACATGCCCGGCAACAGCACGCCGTCGGTATTGGCGAATTTGCCGCGCAACGACACCTGCCCGGTGCCGCGATCCACCGCCACGTCGGTAAACATCAGCGCCCCCTGACGCTCGTACGCGGTGCCCTCGACCCGGACCGACAACGCCGTGTTGTCGTCAGCGGAGAGTTTTCCGTCCTTGAGCGATTCACGCAGACGCAGTGCCTCGGCAGCCGACTGCGTGAAGTCGACGTACACCGGATCCAGCTGCTGAATGCGCGCCATCAAGGTTGCATCCCCCTGCCCGACCAGCGCACCTTCGGTGACCAGTGCACGGCCGACACGACCGGAAATCGGCGCCGTCACCGAGGCATAACCGAGGTTCAACCGTGCCGTCTGCAGATCGGCCTGGGCCGAACGGGTGGCTGCCTGCGCGCTGCGCAGATCAGCCATGGCGCTGTCGAAATCCTGCTGGCTGACCGCCTCGATTTTCACCAGCGGCTCATAGCGCTTGACCCGGGCCTGCGCCTCAAGCGCAACGGACTGGGCGCGAGCCAGTTCACCCTCGGCCCGGGACAACGCTGCCTTGAGCGGTGCCGGGTCGATCTGGAACAACAGATCCCCGGCTTTCACATCCGCGCCCTCTTCAAAACGCTTTTGCATCACGATGCCCGGTACCCGGGCACGCACTTCCGCGACGCGCATCGGCTCGACCCGGCCCGGCAGCTCCGAAGAGAGCGCCAACGCTTCAGTCTTCACCGCCAGCACTTCTACCGGACGCGCCACTTCAGCGCTGCTCGCTGCCTGATCCTCAGTCGGCCCACACCCGGCCAACGCAATGGCGAGTGCCAACGAACTCGCCATCCCTACCGCACGCAAATTGCCCATAACTCACCCAAGGCTTGATCGAATTTGGCGCGAATGCTACGTTTCAAATCCTAATGAGTCAATATTGTCTCATGTGAGTATTTTGTGAATCTTGTATGACTGTCGCCAAGGCCCCGTGATGAACTCGATTTCCCATGATGAACAGCTGCTCAAATCGCTGACGCTGGCGGTGGTCAACCGACCGCGAGCGACGATGAAGGAGCTGGCGCAACTGGCAGGCGTGAGCAAGGCGACCCTGCACCGCCATTGCGGCACGCGGGAAAACCTGATCGTGCAACTGGAGGCGCATGCCGAGGGCACGCTCAGACTGATCATCGATAACGCCGCTTTAGAGGGGACAGAACCACTGGACGCGCTGCGCCGGTTGATCCGCGAACACTTGGCCCATCGTGAAATGCTTGCGTTTCTGATGGCGCAGTACCGCCCCGATTTCCTCGATCTGGAATGCGGCGGCACACGCTGGCTGTTTTATCTGGAGGCGCTGGACGGCTTCTTCCTGAAAGGCCAGCAGAGCGGGTTGTTTCGCATCGACATCACCGCCGCGATCCTGACCGAACTGTTCATCGCTCTGGTCTACGGTCTGGTGGATGCCGAGCAGCGCGGGCGGGCTGCCAACGCCAACTCGGCCAGAATGATCGAGCACATGTTCCTGCAAGGAGCTTCCTCGGCTGAAGGCGTTCGCTGACGTCCATCTGCACGAAGCAAGCCTTCAGCAATTGCCTTTCTGTCAAAGCAGACTCACGCGCCCGGTTTCAGGACGACCTTGGTCCAGCCGTTGTCACGCTCATCAAAATGTTTGTAGGCGTCCGGCCCCTCCTCGAGCTTCAGACGATGAGAGATGATCTGCGCAGGATTGGCGCGACCGTGGTGAATGAGCTCGGCCAATCGGCGATTGTAGGCTTTGACGTTGGCCTGACCGGTCTTGATCTGCTGGCCCTTGAACCAGAAAGCACCGAAATCGAAGGCCATCTTGCCTTGCCTGGCGAGTTCGTTTTCGGCCCCCGGGTCTTGCGGTACGAAGACCCCGACGACGCCGATTCCGCCGGTGGCCTTGGTGGAGGCGACCAGATTGTTCATGGTCAGGTGATTGGCTTCATGGCCATGTCGATCACAACATTGGTAGCCCACGCATTCGCAGCCACGATCCGTACCTTTGCCATGGGTCAGGTTGAGAATCTGGTCCACGGCCTCCTTCTCGACCGAATTGATCGGCGTTGCACCGATGCTGGCGGCGAGCTTCAGCCGGTCAGGGTGATCGTCGACGACAAAGACCTGCGATGCCCCTTTGATCATGGCGGAGTGAGCGGCCATCAAGCCGACCGGGCCGGCGCCATAAATGGCGATGCTTTCGCCCGGCAGCAGGCCGGCCAGCTCGGTGGCGTGCCAGCCGGTGGGGAAGATGTCGGACAGCATCACGTAATCATCTTCCCGCTCCTGGGCGTCCTCGGGTAGAACCAGACAGTTGAAGTCCGCATAGGGCACCCGCAGCAATTCTGCCTGGCCGCCTTGATACGGCCCCATGTCGGCAAACCCATAAGCGGCACCCGCCGTGCCCGGATTGGCCGTAAGGCAGAAACCGGTCAGGCCCCTCTCGCAGTTTTCACAGAAACCGCAGCCGATGTTGAAGGGAAGGCAAACTCGATCTCCCACCTTTACCCGCTCCACCGCTGCGCCCGCTTCGATGACTTCCCCCAGATTCTCGTGTCCGAAAACCCGGCCGGTTTCCATCGAAGTGCGCCCCTCGTACATGTGCAGATCGGAACCGCAGATGTTGGTCGTCGTGATTCTGACCAGGACATCGGTCGGCTTTTCAATTTTCGGATCGGCGACGTTTTGCACACTGACGTCACGCGGGCCGTTATAGACGATTGCTTTCATGGTCTTCTCCCGTTGGCAGACAAAGTGAAATTTCGCCTGCTCAGACTTATCTGTCAGAGACGGCCAAAGGGATGTTCAAACAATTGCCAGACCGCTGCGACGAGTGGTGGCGTGCGACGTCTTTGGTCAGAACGATTGAACGACTCACGTCTCAAGCCAATCAGACAGCGTCAGCGCATTGACCAGAGCCGCGCCGCTGGCCGTGTTATCGAAGATGCACCAGACATGCTCGGCCTCGACCGTTCGCAGCTGCATGGCCAGTTTTTTCAGGTAATCAGAGCCGTAAGGACTGTGGTAAATCCTCGGCGAGCCGTGCAAGCGCCAGTACTGTGTACCCGGCGCCCCGCGAGGTGCGCCATCGGTCTCTATTCGCGAGGGATCGACCGCCGCCTGGGCAATCTGCCAGGTCGTCAGACGCGGCTGGGCATTCACCCAGCTGGAGTGACGTGGCTCCAGTACGACGGAACCGGAAAACCGGTCCCGTAAGTGGTTGAAGAAAACCCGGGCGACGGCCTCGTCATAAGCGAGCGACGGTGGCAGTTGCACCAGCAGACAGCCCAGACGCTGGCCGAGCCCTGAACACTGTTCAAGGAACGTATCCAGCTCGGTCTCGCATCCGGCCAGCCGCCGTTCGTGAGTGATGACTTTCGGTACTTTCACGCTGAACCGGAAATCCGGAGGCACGGCTTGCGCCCACCGTTCGTAGGTCGTTCGGCGATGCGGTCGGTAAAACGAACTGTTGATCTCGACACCCGAGAGCCTGAGGGCGTAACGCTGCAGATGCGTTCCATCCCCGGGAAATTCGGCGGCAAGATCACGCCCGATGCCCCATCCCGCGCAACCGATATACAGATGCGGCGCGCCCATGAGTCACTTCTTGCGCGACATGACCGAGCCCAGCACCTGCCTGGCGGTCTGCACCAGAACACCCGCCTCGTCCGGATCGCCCTTGAGCAAGGTCGTGGCGAACTTCTTCGCCTGTTCGAGCTTGATGTGCGGCGGCAGCGGCGGCACGTTGGGGTCGGTCTTGAACTCGATCAGCACGGGAACCTCCGAAGCCAGCGCCTGCTCCCACGCGGCGGCCACGTCCTCTTCGCGATCGACGAAGATGCCTTTCAAGCCAATGGAAATGGCGAACAGGTGATAAGGAACATCGGGAATGCTCTGTGACGCTTCGAACTTCGGATCCCCCTCCATGACCCGTTGTTCCCAGGTCACCTGATTGAGGTCTTCATTGTTGAAGACCGCGCAGATCCACTTGGGGCTCGCCCATTGCCGCCAATATTTGGCCACCGTGATCAACTCCGCCAGATTGCTCATCTGCATCGCACCATCGCCCACCAGCGCGATCACCGGACGTTCCGGGAACGCGAATTTGGCCGCAATCGCATAAGGCACGGCAGCGCCCATCGAAGCCAGGCCGCCGGACAAAGAACACTTCATGCCGCGTCGCACTTTCAGATCGCGGGCGTACCAGTTGGCGCAAGAGCCGGAATCGCTGGTGATGATCGAAAGCTCCGGCAGGCGTGGCGACAGTTCGAACACCACCCGCTGAGGATTGACGGGATCGGCCTTGACCATGGCGCGTTTTTCCAGGGTCTTTTCCCAGGAAGCGCGCCAGCCTTCGACCTTTTTGCGCCATTTGCGTGAAGTTTTGTGCTCGAGCAACGGCAACAATTCGGCGAGGGTTTCCCCGGCGTCACCCACCAGATTGACTTCCATGGGATAGCGCAGGCTCAGCATGTCGGGTTGCAGATCGATCTGCACCCCGCGTGCCTGACCTTCCTTTGGCAGAAATTCAGAGTACGGAAACCCCGAGCCGATCATCAGCAAGGTGTCGCATTCGGTCATCAGCTTGTAGCTCGGCTCGGTGCCCAGCAAACCGATGCTGCCCGTGACCCAGGGCAGTTCGTCCGGCAGTACCGCTTTGCCGAGAAGCGCCTTGGCGACACCGGCGCCGAGTTTTTCCGCCACAGCGATGACCTGGTCGGTGGCCTGCAACGCACCGGCTCCCACCAGAATCGCCACTTTCTCGCCTGCGTTAAGAACCTCGGCGGCGCGTTGCAGATCCGCGTCATATGGCACGACTTTCGGTTTGGTATAACCCACCCCGGAATGCACGGTGCCATGGGTCCGTCCCGGAGCTTCATATTCGATGTCCTGCAAGTCGTTGGGCAGGATGATCGCCGTCACGCGCCGCTCACCGACAGCCGTGCGTACCGCCCTGTCGATCAAGTGGCGAACCTGTGCCGGAGCTGACGCCTGTTGCACAAAGGCACCGGCCACATCCTTGAACATCGACAGCAGGTCAAGCTCCTGCTGATAGTGTCCGCCGAGTGCCGCGCGCGCCTGTTGACCCACGATGGCCAGCACGGGTACGTGATCCATGCGCGCGTCGTAGAGCCCCGTGATCAGGTGCGAAGCACCGGGGCCCGAAGTGGCGATGCACACCCCCAACTCACCGGTGAACTTGGCATGCGCCGAGGCCATGAACGCAGCCATCTCTTCGTGTCGCGCCTGAATGAATTCGATCTTGCCCTGGGCCCGGCTCAGTGCACCGAAAACGCCGTTGATGCCGTCGCCCGGATAACCAAAAATCCGCGTCACGCCCCACTCGCTCAGTCGCTCGACCAGAAAATCTCCTACGGTCATCGTCATGTCGTTTCCGCCTTCATCCAGTGCATGTAAAGGACTGGACAGTCCGGCGGACGGCGAAGTTCGTGTGGATGTCGAGCCCATGTGACGCATGGGCTGATTGCAAGGCTGGCGAAGGGTGAATCTTGCAGAGTGCAATCCGGCCTACAGGCAGGTCGAGCTTCATGTCGCTGATTTGAAAGACATTTTTATCCGGGACGGAAATGGCATGCGAAATGCGAGTACGCCTGAGCACATAACAATGATTCAGCCGCAATCCTTTAATCGGAGACAGCCAAAATGAACGCCATCGATCTTCTGAAAGCTGACCATGAAAAAGTGAAAGGCATTCTGGGCCAATTGAGCGATTCCACCGAACGGGCCACCAAAAAACGGGTAGAGCTTCTGGAAAAGCTCGAGATGGAAATCACCATCCATACCCGCCTGGAAGAGGAAATCCTCTACCCGGCCTTCAAGGCAGCGGGCAGCAAGGAACAGGATGTGATGTATTACGAGGCCAAGGAAGAACATCGCACCGTGGATTCACTCGTACTGCCCGACCTCAAGGAAACCGATCCCGGCACCCCGGAATTCGCAGGCCGGGTGAAAGTCGTCAAGGAGCTGCTGGAACACCACATCGAGGAAGAGGAGAAAGAGATGTTTCCTCAAGCCAGGAAACTGCTCGGCAAAGCCCGACTCGATGAACTTGGCGAACAGATGGAAGCCATGAAAAGCGCCTGTAAAAAGGAATGGGTCGCCAGCCATATGGCGGCATGACCAGCCACAGGGCCTGATTGACGATCAGGCCCTTTTTCGGGAGAGCAGTCATGACCCGAGATGATTCCGATTCGGTGCACGCCTTGTTGCTACCGCGCAATGGCTGGGTGCCGAACAATCCGCGTCTGCCCGTGTTGGTGTATTCCGGTGCCATTGCCATCCAGGGTGAAGATCCAGCGTCGGCATTCGAGAAAACCTTTGCCGACAACGGCTGGCCGCCACAGTGGCGCTCCACTGTTTTTGACTATCACCATTACCATACCCAGGGCCATGAGGTGCTTGGCATTGCCTGCGGCGAGGCACGCTTGATGATCGGCGGCCCCGACGGGCAGATACTCATGGTCAGCGCGGGCGATGTCCTGTTGTTGCCGGCGGGCACCGGACATTGCAGCCTGAATGCCAGCGACGATTTTCTGGTGGTTGGCGCCTACCCGCCTGGCCAGCATGCGGACATTCGCCGCGAGTCGCCCAGCGAAGCTCAGTTGCAGCAAATCGAAACACTGCCATTCCCTGCCACCGACCCTGTTCAGGGCCGCTCTGGAGCGTTGACCGAGCATTGGACGAGTCAATCTTCGGCGGGGTGAATCTTGCCGCTGAACACGCGAAAACCATAGGTGTTGTAAAACAGCGTCAGCGGGATCAGCACCGCGAACCCCGTCAGCATGAACACCTGACTGACCGGGCTCGACGCAGCAGCCTGCAAGGTCAATTGCGGCGGGATGATCAGCGGAAACAGGGCGACGAGCATCAAGGCGAATGCCAGGACGAAAATGCCCAGGGCAGCGAACAGCGGCAGATAGTCGCGTCGGGTTGCGAAGGCCGCCCGGAATCCGGCGAGCAACAGCGTCAGGGTCGCCATTGTCGGTAGCCATACCCGAGGATTTCCCAGGCGTTGCGCATACTGCGCGTGAAGGGTCGATGTCCAGACAACCAGAACGATCAGCAAGGCCACGGTCAGCATGGCCAAGCACTTTGCCTGCCGTCGCGCGCGGATCTGAAGTTCACCTTCGCATCTCCAATACAGCCACCCTGCGCCCAGCCATGTGTAGCCGATCACCAGCACCGCGCCGCAAAACAACGGGAACGGGGCCAGCCATTCCCAACCGCCACCGCTGTATTGGCCGTTCTGTTCGGGCACACCTTGTACCAGCGTGCCCAGCACGATCCCCTGACAACCGCCAGCCACAACCGAGCCGAGCATCAATAAACCATCCACCCCGCGCTTGATGCGGTGATCGGGCGCATGATCGCGAAACTCCAGCGCCATCGCCCGGACAATCAACGCCAGAAACATCAGCATGAACGGCAGGTACAGCGCCGGCAGCAGAATGGCGTAAGCCTTGGGGAACATGGCGAGCAAGCCACCGCCGCCGAGCACCAGCCAGGTTTCGTTGGCGTCCCAGATCGGCAGGATGCTCACGACCATGGCCCGGCGGTGTTGACGGCTGCGAGTCACGCCCATCAAGGTGCCCGTGCCCAGATCCGTGCCGTCCAGCAGCACATAGTTCAGCACGGAGAACCCGACTGCTGCCGCGCAGAGAAGTGTCAGCCAGTCAGTACCCAACATGCGCTTCAAGCCTCATCATTTGCCGGTTTCCCGTGCGAGAGCAGGTTGCGGCCCTTCTTCGTGCTCGCGGGGCGGCTCACGCAACAGACGCAGCAGCACCCACAGGCCGATCCCGAATATCGCCAGGTAGAACAGCAAAATGGTCCACGTGGCGCTGACGACCTGCGCCCGAGACACGAACGAAAGACTGTCGGCCGTGCGCAACAGACCATAGACGGTGAACGGCTGACGCCCCACTTCGGTAACCACCCAGCCGCAGAGCATCGCCAGCATTCCCGCCGGCGCCATCCACACACTGACTCGAAGCATCCAGCGCGCCACGTACAAGCGACCGCGCCAACGCAGTACCAGGCTGATGACGCCCTGCCCCAGCATCAACAGGCCCAGACCGACCATCGCCCGAAAGGCAAAAAACACGGCCGGCACTGGCGGGATGTCCTGCGCCGGAAATTCGTCGAGCGCCGGGATCGTGCTGCTCAAGTCGTGGCGCAAATACAAGGAGGCGATGCGTGGGATCGCCACCTCCCAATGATTGCGCCGCTGGTCCATGTCAGGGATCGCGAACAGACGCAAGGGCTCGCCCGCGCCCTCGGGTGGACGCGTCCATGTGCCCTCGATGGCAGCGACCTTTTGCGGCTGATACTCGAGGCTGTGTTCGCCATGCAGATCACCGACCACGATCTGCACCGGGATCAGCACTGCAAGTGCCCAGAGCGCCATGGAATAGGTCAGCCGGGCCCTTGGATTCTGGGGCGCATGCAGCAACTGCCAGGCGCTGACACCGGCCAGCAGCGTGGCCGTACCCAGCAGCGTGGCCAGGGTCATGTGCGCGAACCGGTATGGAAAGGACGGATTGAAGATGATCGCCCACCAGTCCCGGGCGATGAACCGACCATCGGCGGCTATCGAATAACCGGCGGGGGTCTGCATCCACGAATTGGCTGACAGAATCCAGAACGCACTGATCAGCGAGCCCGCCGCAACGGCGCAGGTGGCGAAGAAATGAAGACGCGGGCCAACTTTTTTCAAACCGAACAGCATGATTCCCAGAAAACCGGCCTCGAGGAAAAAAGCCGCCAGCACCTCGTAGAACATCAAGGGGCCAAGGATATCGCCCGCCTGCGTCGACAAGCGCGACCAGTTGAGCCCGAACTGGTACTCCAGAATCAGCCCCGACGCCGTGCCCACCGCCATATTGAGCGCGAAGATTTTCAGCCAGTAGCGGTAGACATCCAGATAGACCGCCTTGCCGCTGCGTAACCACAGGGCCTCGAGCACCATCAGGAAATTCGCCAGACCAATGGTCAGCGCTGCGAGGACGATATGGAAACTGATGGTGAGCGCAAACTGCGCCCGCGCGGCCATCAGAGCGCAATCAAGGGTTTCCATGGTGCGGGCCGGGGGTGCGGGCGCAAGTGTGAATGACGGGTTTCACGTTCTCATCCCCCCGGATTGGCCAGTTGTATGTAAACGGACCATCCTGTCAGCAACACCCAGAATGCTGCGAAGATCCAGGGCGTGCGCACCGAAAACAGCAGCGCCTTGCGATAACCCTTGTGGCTGGACTCGCGCTCGCTGAACAGTGGCGACTCGTCATAGGCCAGTCCCATCACAGGCTCGCTGCGCAGCAGCTCGCTCTGCTTGTAATACCAATGGTCGATGATGTCGTACGCCGCGCGGATACCCGGCCAGGCATTCAGCGAAGTGAGTATGCCCAGCAGCGCCAGCAACGGTGGCACCACCAGCGTGAACAGTTTTCCCCATTCAGGGTTGACGTTGGCCATGCACGAGCCGAACGCAATGACCAGAAAGGATTGCGCAGTCAAATACGCATTGGTCCGGTTGGAGAGAATGCTGGTTTCGTACTGGATTTCACGCCGGTAAAAGTCCAGCCGCTGTTTGGGTGAACCAAACATCGTTGCGTCCCTTGCAGACAGTTCGGTGTCGCTCACCTGGGAAGTCAGAATTCTAGGCAAAACAGTCGTCCCGGTGATTAGCCTTTGCTGTGTTCAGGGGATGTCGGTCCCTCTTTGATCCCTCGCGGACCGGCGATCCCCCAGACGATCAGTCCCAGCACGGGAAAGACGATCAGGCCGATGGCCCAAGCGGCTTTGATCCCCACCGTTTTGTCGCTGCGAAACACACTGATGATGGCCCACAGGTCGATCAACAGAATGATCACCGCCATGGCGATCATGAAGTAGCTGGTTGCTTGTGCCATTGGGCAATCCTCCGGAGTCGGTAAGGATTAGGCGCCCGCCAATCCCGGGTGTTCAAAACAATTGCGGTCAACGGTCGAGACGGGAGCGTCATCCCTGCGCGACAGACAGGCGCTGTGACCTTCAGCTGACTGCTAAATTACTACCTGTCATAAACAACACTTCACCTGACAAAAAAGACAATTTCATCTACACCACCACCTTTATGAAGGCGCTTGATCGTCAGTAAGTGCTTGTTAACTCTGCCACCGGGCAGTAAACACCTCTTCAATCAAAATTAGTGATTTAACCAGATAGTTACCTAACGATATAATGCCCGCCTCATTTCAACGGGACATTCAACGTGAAGCAGAGTCAACGCCTCTCGGGCATATCAACATTCATTCTGGTCGGGCTCGGGGTGATCATCGCCCTGCTCGGCCTGGCACTGGCCGCTGGCGGTGTGAAATTGGTCAGCCTGGGAGGCTCCTGGTACTTCCTGGTCGGTGGACTGGTCATGGCCGTTTCCGGTCTGTTCATCGCTCGGCGCAAGCCTGCCGGTGCCTGGTTGTTCGCGGCGTTTCTGCTGGGCACCGCGATCTGGGCCGTGTGCGATGCCGGTTTTGAGTTCTGGCCGGTGTTCTCGCGCCTGTTCATGTTCAGCGCGGTGGGCCTGGTCGTTGCGCTGGTCTATCCGATGCTCAAACGCGCCAACGGCGGCGTTGCCGGGCGCGGCGCTTATGGGGTTGCCGCTGTGCTGGCAGTCGGGCTGGCTGTGGCAGCCGGCAACATGTTCGTTGCGCACCCGACGGTCCCCCCTACCGGCACCGGCCCGGGCCTCACCCCGGTCGAGCCGGAAAAGGCGCAGAAAGACTGGGCGCATTACGGCAATACCGAAGGCGGCAGCCGCTTCGCCGCGCTGGACCAGATCAACCGCAGTAACGTCGACAAGTTGAAAGTCGCCTGGACCTACCACACCGGCGACATCGCCGAAAGTGACGGCAACGGCGCCGAAGACCAGCTGACCCCGCTGCAGATCGGCAACAAGGTGTTCATCTGCACCCCGCACAACAACCTGATTGCGCTGGATGCCGACACCGGCAAGGAACTCTGGAAAAACGCGATCAACGCCAAATCCAAAGTCTGGCAGCGTTGCCGTGGCATGGCCTATTTCGACGCCAGCGCTGCAGTCGCCAGACCGGCCGGCTCGCCGGTAACCGAGACGCCAGTCGCGCCGGCCGCCAACTGCACGCGCCGTCTGCTGACCAACACCATCGACGCCCGCCTGATCGCGGTCGATGCCGACACCGGCGAGTTCTGCCAGGGCTTCGGCAACAACGGCCAGGTCGATCTGAAGGCCGGTCTGGGTGACGTTCCGGACAGCTACTATCAACTGTCTTCCGCGCCGCTGATGGCCGGCACCACCGTGGTGGTGGGCGGTCGCGTGGCCGACAACGTGCAGACCGACATGCCGGGCGGCGTGATCCGTGGTTTCGACGTGATGACCGGTGCAATGCGCTGGGCCTTCGACCCGGGCAACCCGCAGGATAAAAAGGCGCCGGCCGACGGCAAAACCTATGTGCGCAGCACGCCGAACAGTTGGGCGCCAATGTCCTACGACCCGGCCACCCACACGGTCTTCCTGCCGATGGGCAGTTCGTCCACCGACATCTATGGCGTAGAACGCAGCAAGCTCGATCACACCTATGGCGCATCGATCCTTGCGCTGGACGCCGACAGCGGCGAAGAAAAGTGGGTCTACCAGACCGTGCATAACGATCTCTGGGACTTCGACCTGCCGATGCAGCCGAGCCTGATCGACTTCACCAAGGACGGTAAAACCATTCCGGCACTGGTGATCGGCACCAAGGCCGGGCAGATTTACGTGCTCGATCGCGCCACCGGCAAGCCACTGACCGAAGTCAAAGAAGTACCGGTCAAGGCGTCGAACATTCCGAACGAACCCTACTCGCCAACCCAGCCGAAATCCGTGGGCATGCCGCAGATCGGTGCGCAGCACCTGACCGAATCGGACATGTGGGGCGCCACGCCGTACGACCAGTTGCTGTGCCGGATCGATTTCAAGTCGATGCGCTACGACGGTCTGTACACCGCGCCGGGCACCGACAAGTCCCTGAGCTTCCCGGGTTCGCTGGGCGGCATGAACTGGGGCAGCATTTCCACTGATCCGGTACACGGTTTCATCTTCGTCAACGACATGCGTCTGGGCCTGTGGATTCAGATGATTCCGTCGCAGAACAAAGGTGAAGCAACCTCCGGTGGCGAAGCGCTGAACACCGGCATGGGTGCCGTTCCGCTGAAAGGCACGCCGTACGCAGTCAACAAGAACCGCTTCCTGTCGGTGGCCGGCATTCCGTGCCAGGCGCCGCCGTTCGGCACCCTCACCGCCATCGACATGAACACCCGCAAAGTCGCCTGGCAGGTGCCGGTCGGCACCGTTGAAGACACAGGTCCTTTGGGCATCCGCATGCACTTGCCGATCAAGATCGGTCTGCCGACCCTGGGCGGCACGCTGTCGACTCAAGGTGGCTTGATCTTCATCGCCGGTACCCAGGACTTCTACCTGCGCGCCTACAACAGCGGCAACGGTGAAGAAATCTGGAAAGCTCGTCTGCCCGTCGGCAGCCAGGGCGGCCCGATGACCTATGTGTCGCCGAAAACCGGCAAGCAGTACGTGGTCATCACCGCCGGTGGTGCCCGTCAGTCGACCGATCGGGGCGACTACGTCTTGGCTTACGCCCTGCCGTAAACCGCTGCGCCCTCTTTCATTTCACTGCGCGCGGCACCTTCGGGTGTCGCGCCGTTTCATGTCTATCGTTCTGGATTTCAGCAATGTCATTCGTGGTTCGCTTTTCCTGCACCGGAGTACTGCTCGCCCTTGCCGGCAGCACCGCCCTGCCCGCTTACGCCGACGCCGATTCAAACCTGTTCACCCGTAACACCCTGACCGGCGACTGGGGCGGCCTGCGCCACCAGCTCGACGAAGACGGCGTCAAATTCACCGGCGACTACACCGGTGAAACCGCCTACAACGCCGACGGCGGCCTGCACCGTTCGGCCCGTTACTCGCAGAACATCAAGCTCGGCGCGCAATTCGACCTGAGCAAAATCTATGGCGCGGACAACGCCGGCAAGGTCCAGCTGACCATCAACGACCGGCGCGGCAACAGCGCCTCGCAAGATCTGGTCGGCAACCGTCTGCCGATCCAGGAAAACTACGGCGGCCTCTACACGCGCCTGACCGAACTGAGTTACGAGCGCACGCTCTTCACCCCGGCACTGAACGTCAAACTCGGCTACATGGCCATGGGCAACGACCTCGGCGGTCTCGACAGCGGCATTCTGTGCAACTTCATGAACGCCGGTTTCTGCGGACACCCGCTGAACATGTCCGGTGGCAGCGGCTGGACCAACTACCCCAACGCCCATTTGGGTGTACGGGTGAAATACGACCTGACGCCGCAATGGCAATTGCGCGTGGCCGCGTTCAACGTCGATCCTGAAAGCAACGGCAACTCCAGCCGTGCCTGGCACCTGGGTCCGAAACACACCACCGGCACCGTGGTGCCGGTCGAACTGGTCTACAAACACGCAGGCACCCTGCCCGGCGAATACAAGCTCGGTTACTACTACGACAGCTCGGATGTGAAACGCATCGGCAGCAACGAGGACGTTTCCGGTCGCGGCGGCCATTACCTGCTGATCGATCAGGCCGTGTGGAGCTCGCCAACGTCCGAGGGCCGCAGCCTGCACGCCTTCGGTCAGTATTCGGCAGCCAGCGAAGCGGCATCGCCGTTCACCAAGTGGTATGGCGCCGGGGTGGTCCTGTACAAACCGTTCGAAGGCCGCCCGCGTGACACCGTCGCCCTGGGTTACGGTCGCGCCGTGCAGAACCCGCGCAGCCGCGACGTGCAGCAAGACGCGGCGCTGGCCAACGGCACGCCGCTTTCCAGCCTCGATGGCGCCGAGCAACTGATCGAACTGGGTTACGGCTACCAGGCCACTCCTTGGCTGACCTTGCGTCCGAACCTGCAGTACATCGTCGAGCCTGGCGCGTTTTCCGGGCAGGACATCGACAATGCGCTGGTGGTGGGTCTGCAGGTGAAAGCCGCGCTGTAAACCGCCTTTTACGGGTGGCGACGAAGCGTTGCGCAGAAGATCTGAACGTCTTGTGCCCGCCGATGTTCTAGATTGAGTAGACACCGGATCAGGGACGAGCAAATGGACATTTCCAGCGATGCGACGCCTCTCGCCACCCTTCAAGGCGCAATCACCCGACGTCTGGCCCTGGCGGTCGGCGCCCTGTTCATTGCCGGTGTCGCCGCCGCCACGGCGGCACTGTTCAGTATCGCCACGCACCTGGATGAAGATGATTTCAATGACGTCCACTTCTATTCAGCCCGTGCGCTGGAAAACCGCATCACGGCATCGAAAAACTACATCACCAGCTACGCCTACTGGACGACGGCCTACGAGCATTTAAGCGGCCAGGTCGACACGAACTGGGCGTACACCGAGCAGAACATGGGCAAGACCCTGTTCACCAGCGATGGCTACGACGGTGTATTTGTGCTGGACCGCGAGCGAACCAAATACGCGGTGGTTCGCGGACAGTTGCTCGACGCGCAGATGCCCGGGTTTCTGCAGGTGCCGGCGCAGACACTGATCGATCTGGTGCAGAATCAGCCGGATCTGACCAAACCCGTCAACACCTATTCACTGTTCGAGGACTGGCCGGCGCTGATCACCGCTGCCGCAATCATTCCCAACGACGAACGTCCCATCGGTGACCCGCGAAAGACCTCGGTGCTGGTGTTCGTCGACAAGCTCACACCCACCAAACTGCGCAAGATCGGCAGCGGTTACGGCCTCAACAACCTGACCCTGGCCCCCGACGACACCATTGACCCGGCCCAGCCCCGCGTCCCGCTGGACAGCACCGGCTACAGCCTGATCGCCGATCTGGACCGACCGGGCCAGCATCTACTGTGGTCGTTGCTGCCGACACTGGGTTCTGCCCTGTTGGTTCTGATGGTGCTGACGGCCTGGTTCTTTCGCCACGCCATGCGCTCTTCCCAGCACGTTGACAAGAGTGTCGCCGCGATGCTCGCTTCGAAGCGGGCACTGGAGGCCAGTGAAGAACGGTTCCGGGCGGTGGCCGAAGCGGCTTCCGACTGGATCTGGGAAGTCGACCGGGATTTGTCCATCACGTACCTTTCGAACCGTTTCAGCGAAGTGACCGGTCACGCTCAGACGCGCTGGATCGGCCAGGACATCGGTCATTTGCTGGTCTGTGATACCACGCCACTGGCACTGTGGCTGAGAAAACTCGACGAGGGCGGCAACGCCAGCGATTTGCGCTGTACCTATCGCGATCACGCCGGGCAATTGCGCCATTGTCGCCTTTCGGCCAGACCGTACCTGGAAAACGGCAGTGTCATCGGCTATCGAGGCACCGCCAGCGACATCACCGATGAGGTGGCGGCCCATGCGCAGATCCAGCATCTGTCCCTGCACGACGCGCTGACCGGTCTGCCCAACCGCAACAAACTGGCGCGCTACCTGGACGACGCCTTGTTGCTCAAGGAACACGCGGCCCCGTTGTCGCTGTTGATGATCGACCTGGACAACTTCAAGCCGATCAACGACTCGCTGGGTCACCCCGCCGGGGATGCCGTGTTGCAGGAGGTCGCCAGTCGCCTGCGTGAATGCACCCGCGATCAGGACATCGTCGCGCGGCTCGGCGGGGACGAATTCGTGGTGGTCCTCAACGGCATGGACACCCGCCAGGAAATCGACAAGTTCTGTACACGCCTGATCGGCAGCCTGCATCAACCGATCATGTTCGAGCAGCATCCCTTGCACATCGGTGCCAGCATCGGGATCGCCCTGAGCCGGCGCCATGGCTTCGTGGCCAGCGAGTTGATCCGTTGCGCGGACATCGCCCTGTATCGGGCCAAGTCCGATGGCAAGAACACCTGGTGCTATTTCGAAGCGCACATGAGCGATCAGATCCAGACACGGCGGCAGATGGAGGATGATCTGCGTCGCGCGCTGAGCAACCAGGAACTGGTGCTGCATTACCAGCCGCGCTATACGGTCGACGGCAAGGAGATCGTTTCGGTCGAAGCGCTGGTGCGCTGGCAGCATCCGACCCGGGGATTGCTCGGGCCGGACGTGTTCATTCCGTTGGCCGAACAGACCGATCTGATTGTGCCGCTTGGCCGTTGGGTCCTGCGCGAGGCCTGCGAAACGGCGCTGACCTGGCCGGGCGACATCCTGTTGTCGGTCAATCTGTCCCCGGCGCAGTTCGCGATCAGCGATGTGGTCGAGGATGTTCGCGAAGTGCTGGTCGGTACGCGATTTCCGGCCAGTCGCCTGGAGCTGGAAATCACCGAGAACGTCATGCTCAACGATACCGACGGTGCCCTGACCACCATGAACGCCCTCAAGGAGCTGGGCGTGAGGCTGAACATGGATGACTTCGGCACCGGCTATTCCTCGCTCGGCTATTTGCGCGCCTACCCCTTCGACGGCATCAAGATCGACAAACGCTTTATCGCCTCCATCAGCAGTGGCGCCAATGACCGGGCGGTGGTGCAAGCAATCATCGGGCTGGGCAAGGCCATGGGTCTGACCGTCACGGCCGAGGGCGTCGAAACCGAGGAGCAACTGGACATTCTCGGCAAGGACCAATGCAACGAGGTGCAGGGTTATTACATGAGCCGCCCCATCGACAAGGAAGCCTTCGCCCGTCTGTTGCAGACGTCCAGAGACGTCCGCGCCGAACGGCAGCCGTCACGCAAGAACCGTGTCACTTGAGCTTTCGCGAAGCGATACAGGTCTGACTCAGATCGCTGGCCCAGCCGTCGAGCACGCCTTTGAGATGATCAACGGTCATCACTTGTCTGTCGTTGTCCAGCGCCGCGCCCGTGCCCTTGCGAACGACCTTCGCCACCACCTCGCCGGTCGAGCCATCCTCGATCGATACCTCCGTGGCGATCTCAGTGTCCTGGTCACGAATGCCGGCAGCAGTACTCACGCCGGCAGCGACCAAGGTGACCGGCAGCCATTCGTAATACCGCAGGCCCTGGGTACTGGCGGTCACCCGGGTGATGGCCGGCCGCACGACCAGTGTATTCGGGCCGGGCCCGGCGGCCAGTGCCAGGGTCTTGCCCAGTTCCTGCCTGAGGGCCGCATCGTAATAGCGAGTCATGCCGGACAACGTGCTCTGCGGAATGCGTCCGGTGGGCTCGATCTTCGGATAAAACTGGCTCGGCGCCAGATAAACCCGGGTGTAGCGACCGTTCGCCAGCGCCGGGCTTACCCAACTCAAAATCGTTTGCCCCGACGACGTGCGCTGTTCTTTCAACAGGCTGTAATCGTCGAGAAACCCGGAATACATCTCGGGCACGACTTTCTGGCTGCTGCAGGCCGACACGCTCAACAGGGCAGCCAGCAGCAGCGCGTGACGGCTTCTCATCAATGCGTTTCCCCCGCGGCCTGCATCTGACCAAAGGGCGTATTGTCAGAACACTCGATGCGCAACTGGCCGTGAGTCATGATCCATTGGATGAATTCGCTGGTGGGAATCGAATGGATGTATTCCACCCAATGACTGTCGGCCGGGCTGAAACGCTCGAAGTAGCGGCGCATGACGAGTTGGCTTTGGTCCTGAGCGATGCCCAGGCAGGTTTCCTGGAAAAGAATCGGCGCGTTGAGCATGCCGGTCGTGGTGCGCTGCGTCAGGATCAACGGGCGCACGGCGCCATGTCCCGGGTTGGTGTAAGCGCTTTTCATATCCTTCATATGAACCCCCTTGGATGGAATGCGCGCAGAGTGCCCGAGGTTTTTTGCCCGACGATGTCCGGCTGATGTCCGTACTGAAGGAATGTTGCCGGATTGAAATAAATGACCCCGGCCGCGAAATGGTTTTAGATGCGCTTTTTTTGGGTACAGGGATCCTGCAACCGTGAGCAGATTGCTGATCGTCGACGACGACGTGGAAATTCTCTCCCTGCTGAAGAAGTTCTTCGTGCAGCACGCCTACGAGGTGGATGTGGCAGCGGATGGCCAGGCCATGTGGGCCGCCATCGAACAGACGCGTCCGGACACGATCATTCTCGACCTGATGCTGCCGGGTGAAGGCGGTTTGAGCCTGTGCCAGAAAATCCGTGCGCAGATGGGGATCCCGATCATCATGCTCACGGCCATGGCCGAGCTGAGTGACCGGATCGTCGGCCTGGAACTGGGCGCCGACGACTACCTGACCAAGCCCTTCGCGCCCCAGGAATTGCTGGCCCGGGTGCGCGCACTGCAACGCCGTACCGGCGAGAACGTCAGCCGCAACCGTGAACCGGCACGCCCGGTCATGTCCTTCGCCGGTTGGCACCTGGACATCACTTGCCGCGAGCTGCGTTCGCCAGAGGGCGTGATGATTCCGATGTCCGGCGGCGAGTTCGACCTGCTGCTGGTGTTTCTCGAACATCCCCAGCGCATCCTGACCCGCGAACAGTTGATCGACCTGACCCACGGCCAGGGCCACGAAGCCTTCGATCGCAGCATCGACGTGCAGGTCAGCCGCCTGCGACGCAAGATCGAACCGGACAGCAAACGCCCGGACCTGATCCGCACCGTGCGCAACGGCGGCTATATGTTCACGGCCAAGGTCAGCCGCTCATGATCGGTCGAATCCTGCCTCGCGACACCCTCAGCCGGCGGATCGCCCTGACGATCGTCGCGGCCATGCTCGCCTCGCTGTTGCTCAACGCCCTGTTCGTGCAGGTGGCCGGCATCTGGGCCCAACCGCCCATCGAGCGTACCGGCCTGCTGGAGCGGATTGCCGCAACCACCCGCCTGATCGAAGCAGCCCCCGCCTCGTTGCGTCCGCAACTGGCCAGCGCGGCCAGCAGCCCGACGCTCGAGGTGGAGTGGAATGCCCGACGCGCCCTGTTCAACCTTCCCGGCGACGGTGCAGCGGTCGAAACCTCGGAGGTTCCGGCGCTGGAACAATTGCTGGGCAGTCATCGGGCATTCGAAGTGTTCAACCCGGACGACTGGCCGGCCGGCAGTGCGCAGGCTCACTATGTCGCCCTCATCCCGCTGACCGATGGCAGCTGGCTGTCGTTCACGCCGCCGGAACGCAGCTGGGGGCTGACCCTGAACGCCCGGATTGCAGTGATCGTCGCCCTGGGCCTGATCGCCACCCTGCTGGTGGCCTGGGTCGCTACCCGGCAACTGGCCAAGCCGTTGCAACGTTTTGCCAGCGCCGCCCGGCGGTTTGGCGGCGACCTGCACGCGCCGCCCATCGACATCGAAGGCCCCCACGAAATCCGCCAGGCCATCATTGCCTTCAACACCATGCAGGCGCAGATCCAGCATTTCATCGGCGAACGCACCCATATGCTCGCTTCCATCTCCCACGACCTGCGCGCACCGTTGACCCGCATGCGCCTGCGCAGCGAGTTCATGGAAGACCTGGACCATCAGCAGAAACTGATTCGCGACATCGAAGAAATGCACTCGATGATCAACGCCGCTCTGGCGTTCTTCCGCGAGGGCACACGCCTGGAGCAGACCACGGCGTTCGATCTGTCGGAGTTGCTGCAGACCATCCTCGACGACTACCGCGACCAGCACGTCATCATCGACTTCGATGGCCCGGCCCACCTGGTCTATGACGGGCGTCCGCTGAGCCTCAAGCGGGTGATCGTCAACCTGCTGGAAAACGCCGTGAAATACGCCGAGCGTCCGCACATCTCGCTGAGTCGCAACAGCCATTCGATCTGCATCGAAATCTGCGACGAAGGCCCGGGCATTCCTGAAGAGGCGCTGCAACAGGTGTTCGACCCGTTCTTCCGCCTCGAAACCTCGCGCAACCGTGAAACCGGTGGCGTCGGGCTCGGCCTTTCGGCGGCCCGGGCGATCGTGCGCGAACAGGGTGGTGAACTGACCTTGAGCAACCGTGCGGGTTCGGGGCTGGTGGCGAAAGTGCAATTGCCGGTGACTGACTGACGCAGCACATCCGCTCAATCAATCGAAGATCATCCCCACGACAATCCGGCGACATCCCATCGAAGCCGGACTGACACATGAAAGATTTATCGCCATCGAGTATCACGCTGGCCTTGCTGCTGGGCGCAATCGCCAACCCGGCACTGGCCAGTGGTTTTCTGGATGACGCCAAAGGCGAAGTGCTCAGCCGCAACTTCTTTCTGAGCAACGACTACCGCTCGCCCTCGCCCAGCGGCAAGAATTACAAACAGGAGTGGGCTCAGGGGTTTATCGGCACTTTCTCATCCGGTTTCACCGAAGGGACGGTCGGTTTCGGCCTTGATGTGCATGCCTTTTATGGGCTGAAACTGGACGGCGGCCGGGGACATTCGGGCACCGGCCTGTTACCGGTGGACAGTGACGGTCGCAGCGAAAGCGATTACTCCAGCGCCGGCGGCGCCTTGAAACTGAAAGCCTCGCGCACCACCCTCGCCTTCGGCGAAATGACCGTCGAAACACCGGTGTTCGATACCTCCGACAAACGTCTGCAACCGGAATACGCCACCGGTTTTCTGCTCGACAGCCGGGAAATCGACAACGTGAATCTGGTGGCCGGGCGCTTCACCGCGTTCAAGAACCAGGACAGCTCCTCCGGCCAAGGCGATTTTCAGGGCTACGGCGCCAATACCAAGGCCGGCGCAATCAGCTTCATCGGCGCTGACCTGTTCAGTGACCGCCCGGTTGGCGGTGCGTTGTACGCGTCCGACTTGAGCGACACCTGGCACCAGTACTACGCCAACCTGCATTTCAAACAGTCCGGTCTGCTGCTCGACGCCAACGTCTACCATACCCGCGACAGCGGGCAGGCGTTGGCCGGGGAAATCGATAACACCGCGTTCAGTCTTTCGGGCAAATACGCCTTTGGCCCGCATGCAGTGATGCTTGGCTGGCAACGGATCAACGGCGATACGCCGTTCGATTTCGTCGGCGGCGACTCGATCTACCTGGCCAACTCGATCAAATACGCCGACTTCAACGGCGCCCATGAGCGCTCGTGGCAGGCCCGCTATGATCTGGATCTCGGTGCGTTCGGCATTCCCGGGCTCAACTTCATGACCCGCTACGTCTCCGGCAGCCACATCGACGGTACCCACGCGCCCAAGGGCGGCGCCTACAACCCGTTCGACCCGGACAGCGGCCGGTACCAGCCCCAACAAGGAGATGGCGGCAAGCACTGGGAGCGCGACATCGACCTGCGCTACATCGTCCAGTCCGGCGCGGCCAAGGATCTTTCCGTGCAACTGTCCCACGTCTCGCACCGGGCCAACAGCGCCCAGGCAGGAGATGACATTGACCGCATCTATGTGGTGATTCAGTACCCGTTGGGGTTCTAGGGAGCTCCAGGCTCCGCAAGTTGACTAGCAATGTGCCATTACTTCTTTTAGTCTGCGCCCCCTTCATAGTGAGTCATGGACGCGCGCTAACCCGATGAAAATCAAAAATATCTGGCTATCCGCCATCCGGACGCTGAACACACCCGATGACGCGGTGAGCTCCGGCGACTTCTGGGACTACATGCGGGTGCTGTGGCGCAATGAACCGGTCAGTCTGGGCCAGATCAATATCTTCATTGGCGAAAACGGTTCCGGAAAATCGACTGTCATCGACATGGTCAGGGCTCTGAGGTACCCGGAGGTGCTGGCCTCGCTGCCTCGTGAAAACCCTCCCCGGCAGATCCTGCCCAGCGCCAGTGTCGAGTTTGATAACGGTGAGCGCTGGTCCTACATCTTTTCCGCATCGACGTTCGACGACACGCTTGACGGTATCGAGGACGTCGCCTGCAGGCAGGTTGTAGAGTCACCCTTTCAACCTCTCCGGCAACGTTCCGGCGACTTGCACAAACACGCGCTGTGCTCCCCCCTTCCGCGATTTATCACGCATGAAAATATTCATTACCGCAACGGAATGACGCTGGAAGAGTCCTTTACCGAGGCCGCAGTCGCCGAGCTGAACAGGAGCAAGCCATTCCTGTGCAATCTCGACATCGAACGCCAAGGCCCCTTCGGGCATAAACCACTGGATGACGGGACATTCCAGTTGGGTGAGGACGGCAGATTGTCGGTCTGGATCAAAGACGATCCGCTCATGCCCAATCAACTTCCGGCCAGTTGGCTCCCTTCTGGCTGGAAAGCCTACGCCTTGATGGCCGCCTGGCTGCGAGAGTGCCCCGAGCACTCCATCTGCCTGCTGGAGGAGCCGGAAACCCATCTGCACCCGAAAATGCTCAGGTTTGTCATCGACTCCTTGATCGCCATTGCCGAGGAGCGCAATCAACAACTGCTGCTCAGCACCCATTCGGCAACCGTGATCAACGTTGCAGCCAAGGACAGACTGACACTGTTCCAGACGTGCGGCAGTCATATCAAAAGCAAGCCTGACTTGCGTGACATTCTCGATCGCCTCGGGTATCTCGCTTCCGATATTTTGCAGGCCAACTGCATCCTGTGGGTCGAAGGCCCTTCCGATCGCATTTACCTGAACCACTGGATCAAAGGCCATACGCCGGATCTGGTTGAAGGTCTGCATTACTCGATCATGTTCTATGGTGGCCGCTTGTTGAGCCACCTTGCAGCGGACGAGCAGGAGGATGGAGCAGATGACTTTATTGACCTGCAATCACTCAACAGAAACTCGGCAATCCTGATCGACAGCGACAGATCCAGTGCACAAGGGGTGTTACGTCAAAGCAAAGTGCGAGTCATGAAAGAAATCGAGGCCAGTGGCGGGGTTGCCTGGGTCACCAAAGGCCGGGAAATCGAAAACTACATTGCGCCGGCTCATATTGAGGCTGTGATCAGAAATCACCACCGTCACGTCGACTCGATCGTTTCCCCATCCATCTGGGCCAATCCCCTGGAATACAAAACGCTCAGAAGAGTCGCGAAAAAAGTGCCGGGCAAAACAAGCAAAGTAACCCCTCCCAAGCGACTGGTGGCCAACAAGGTCAAGGTAGCGGCGAAGATCACCAGCCAGTACGCCCCTGATTACACGGTTCTTGACCTGGCAGAGCGCATTGAGGCTTTGTGCCGCTTTATTCGCAAATGCAACTGAACAGCCTGGAAGAAATGGCGGAAGGCAGCCGGAGTCGAACCTGCCCGGGAACGGATGCCGTCCCCAACCGGGTTTGAAGCCCGGCCGCGCCACCGGGCGCGATTGCCTTCCTTGAACTCAATCGGCGCCGGGACTGGCCAGCGCGTTGTCGAAACGGATCTGTCGCCCTTCGCCAACCCGCCGGGTCAGGCCGAGGCGGTCGAAGTATTCGAGGATCTGGATACTGCGTTTGCGTCCCAAGCCTAGCGCATCACGGAACGCCGTGACTTGAATCTGTGGATTTTCTTCTCCGAGGCGCAGCAGCAGGGCTGCCATTTGCCGCAGGGTGATGTCGGTGTAAAAAAGATCACGCACCACTTGATGCATCAGCCCCAGGCGCGCCAGTTTGCGTAACAGCAACCGCACTGTCGCATCCTCCTGCCCCACGGTTCTGGCCAGGTCACGCACCCAGGGCGGGTCGAAGCCGGTCTGTTCGAACAGCGGCTGCAGCGCCTGCCACAAGGTTTCGTCGTCCGCATTCAGGCGCACCTGATGATCCGGCAGGTGCAGCCACGGGCCGCTGGCAGTGAGCGAGCCGGCGCTGCGCAGTTCTTCCAGCAGACTGATGAAGGTCGAATGCTCGATGTTCAGGCCGCTGAAGCGGCGCAATCTGTCACGGTCCGGGCCCATCTGGTCGGGCTCCAGCTCATGGAAGCGCGCCAGGTGCTCCAGCAATGTGAATTTCAGGATGCCCCAGCGCTGGGCATTGAACAGCCGCTGCCCCTGGCGGGTGTCGATCAGGCGGACGTTATCGGGCAATGACCAGCCTTCACGCGGTCGGTTGAACTGACGCTCCAGCCGCAGCGGATCGAGGCCGCTTTCGCTGTATTCCAGCAGCGTTGGCAGCGCCTGTTCCAGATCCGGGCTGATGGCCAAGGCTCGCAACTGCGCCAGACGCCCGGGGCTGCGCCGCTGCCGGGCCGGGGCGAACGGATCGAGCAGTTGACCGCCACCGAGCGTGCGCTGGGCACTCGGGTCACGCAGGATCAGCCGGTCACCCTTCACGCCATGTACCGGAACATCCGTCAGCAGTTGCGCGAACATACGCTCGCCCGGAAGCAGCCGAGGTCCTTCGAGCAACGCCACACGGGCGATCACGTCCTGTGTGCCGAGGTGCAGATGCACCGGCTGGAAGTGTTCGAAGGTGCGCGTCTCGTCCGGCAGCAACTGGAAATCGATGTCCAGACGTTGAGTCGGTGCGAACAGCGTTTCGGCGAGCAGCCATTGCCCGCGGTGGATTTGCCCGAGTGCCAGGCGATCACCGCTGATGTTCAGGGCGACACGCTGACCGGCAAATGCCATTTCCGCAGGTTGATTCTGGGCGTGCAGCCCTCTCACCCTTACGGCTTTGCCCGAAGGCCCGAGAATCAGTCTGTCGCCCACGGCGACCACTCCCGACAACGCCGTGCCCGTCACCACGATCCCGGCGCCGGCAACGCTGAATGCCCGGTCGATGGCCAGACGAAATCCCCCCTCGCGCCCCCGTTTCAACACTTCACTTTGCGCCTGCAACAATGCCTGGCGCAGTTCATCGACGCCCTCGCCTGTCACACTTGAAACCGCCAGCATCGGCGCTGCGGCAAACGGACCGGGTGCCAACAGCTGTTCGATTTGCCGGCGAACATCCACCACCCTGCCCGTCTCGACACGATCACACTTGGTGATCGCCACCAGCGCCCGAGGAATCCCCAGCAATTCGACGATTGCCAGATGCTCGCGAGTCTGCGGCATCACGCCGTCATCCGCCGCGACCACAAGCAGCACCAGATCGATGCCTTGGGCGCCGGCCAGCATGTTGTGGGTGAGTTTTTCGTGGCCCGGCACATCGATGAAGCCGGTCAGCCCTGTGCCGGGTGCCAGTTCGGCGTAGAGATAACCGAGGTCGATGGTCATGCCCCGCTCGCGCTCCTGCGGGCGACGGTCACCGGATTGCCCGGTCAAGGCTTGCAGCAGCGAGGTCTTGCCGTGGTCGATGTGCCCGGCGGTGCCGACGATCATGTCTGCAACTGCCCGAGTTGGGCGAGCCACGCCGGCTCATCATCGAGTTGCCGCAGATCCAGCCACAGCGCGTCATCGTCCAGACGCCCGAGCACCGGGATCGGCAATTCGCGCAAGGCCGTTTGCAGATTCAGCAGCGAGCGCCCGCGCAGGCGTTTTGAAATCTGTGGACGCACGCACAATGCGGCGCTCGGCAACCGCGCCACCGGTTGGCTGCCACTGCCGATCATGCCCAGCGCCGTCACGGCAGAGACTGTCCAGCCTGCACCGAGCACACCGGACAGAACCGGTTGCAGGCGTTCGGCCTGGGCCAGAATCTCGGTCTGCGGGCGTGTCAGCAAATGCAGGGTCGGCAGCCGCTCGGCCAACCGATCCGGATCGCGATACAGCCCCAGCACCGCTTCCAGCGCCGCCAGGGTCATCTTGTCGACCCGCAAGGCGCGTTTGAGCGGGTTTTTCTTGATCTTCGCGATCAACGCCTTGCGCCCGACAATCAGACCGGCCTGCGGCCCGCCGAGCAGTTTGTCGCCACTGAAGGTGACGATGTCCGCGCCATCGAGCAGCGCCTGGCGCACGGTCGGTTCCGCCGGCAATCCCCAGCGGGTCAGGTCCAGCAGGCTGCCGCTGCCGAGATCTTCGAGCAGCGGCAAGCCATGACGATGGGCCAGCTCCGCCAATTCGCCCGTCGGAACCCGTGCGGTAAAACCTTCGATGCTGTAATTGCTCGCATGCACACGCATGATCAAACCGCTGCGCGGGCCGATGGCCGCTTCGTAATCCCGGGCATGGGTGCGATTGGTGGTGCCGACTTCATGCAGACGCACGCCGGCACGGGCCATGATGTCGGGAATGCGGAACGCACCGCCGATTTCGATCAGTTCGCCCCGGGAAATGATGCCTTCCTTGCGTGCGCCGAGGCTGTTGAGGGTCAGCAGCACCGCCGCGGCATTGTTGTTGACCACGGTGACGGCTTCAGCGCCGGTCAGCTCGCGGATCAGGCCTTCGATCAGGTCATCGCGATCACCGCGCCTGCCGCTGGCCAAGTCGAATTCGAGGTTCAAGGGATAACGGGCCGCCAATTGCACGGCGTCGATGGCTTCTTCCGGCAACAAGGCACGCCCCAGATTGGTGTGCAGCACGGTGCCGGTCAGGTTGAACACCCGCCGCACCTGGCTGCGCTGCTGCAGGGCCAGACGCTCGGCAGTCCTGCCGGCCAACGCTTCAGGGCTGATCTCGACAGCGGAAAGTTGCCCCGCCACGACCGATTCGCGCAAATCGTCGAGCAACTGACGCAGCATCGCGAGCAACGCTTGGCGACCGTGCCGCTCGGCCACGGGTTGAAAGGCATCATGACGCAACAGACTGTCGATGGAAGGCAACCGCTGGGCAACACTGGCAGGCATCAGGCGCTCCGGATAAAAAGCCGTTGCGCCAGAGTGTAGACGCTCGCGTCATTCGTCTCCGGGCGCCAGCATCAGATTCGGTGCCAGTCGCTGATAACCGTCCTGGGCCAGACGCATGTCCAGCAGCAGACTGCTCAGGTCCGCCGACAACGCTTCGGCCTCGGCATCGTTTTCCAGGTACAGCAATTTCAGGTAGCTGTTGCAACTCGGACAGACCTCGGCCCGTAGCGGCGCCTGATTGGCGGCGTGACGGTCATCCTCCAGACTCAGGTATTCAAGGCCTTTGCTTTGTTCGCAATACACGCACTTGACTCGCACCACATGCCATTCGCAGGCGCACAGCGAGCACACCAGATAACGCAGGCCGTTGTGCCTGCCGCGATGACGGATCACCCCGGCCATGGCCGGCGAGCCACAGGCCGGGCATTGGCCGAGGCTGTTGCCGGGGACCAGTTGCAGGCTGGGTGCGCTCAACAGCCAATGACTCCAGGCCGTTTGCAGCGCCGCGCCCAGAAACGGCACCAGCGCCGCCGGCACCAGCGAGTACTGGCCGCTCACCAACGCCACCGCCCAGGCCCTTAACTGGCCGGCACTTGCAGCCCGCAACGACATCACCGCATCGGCAACGGCGGGTTGTTCCGGTACACCGTAGCGTTGCAGCAAGGCGTCCAGATACGCCTGCCAGCCGTCCTCGCGGATCAGGGTATCGGCAGCGAACGGCGGCATGCCGTGTTGCCGGCAGACTTCGAGGCGTTGTTCATCAATCGGAGCGTTTGAAGGGGGATCGTCGAAGACTTGTTGCTGCACGCGGCACAGTCCGGCGATCAGACGCAGGTAGTCGGCCAGCGGGTGACCGATCGCCAGGTGTTCCAGACGTTCGGCGCGCAACGCGAAAAGGTTGTGCGGCGGCAAGTGCAGAAACGGCGGCGAACTGGCCGCTGCTTCGATTTCCCCGGGTTCAAGAATGGTCGGCAACTGTCAGCCCTTTTTGGTGACCGGTCGCTCTGGCGGATCCCTGGATTCCACCTCGCGATACCAGAGTGCATGGTGTTTTTTCGCCCAGGCGCGGCTGACCCAGCCGTGCAGCATCGCGTCCACCGAGCCCTTGATCCAGAGGCCGGCATAGATGTGCACGATGATGCTCAGGATCAGCACAAACCCGGCCAGGGCATGCAGCAACATCGCCCAGCGGATGGTGGTGATGCCGAAGTAATGACTGAAGTACGCGCGCCAGATCACCAGCCCCGTGAACAGCAGCCCGAGCATGCACAGCAGTAAAGTCCAGAACAGCAGTTTTTGCCCGGCGTTGTACTTGCCCACCGGCGGCACGGTCTCTTCGTCGTTGACCAGCACCCGGTCGATGCGCCGCAGCCACTTCCAGTCGTTGTCGATGAAGAAGTTGGAACGCCAGAAGCGAAACACCAGGCCAAGAAACAGCACGAACATCAGCACACCCATGAACGGGTGCAGAATCCGCGTCCACGGCCCGCCGCCGAACAGATGGGTCAGCCAGAACATCGAAGGATGGAACAACGCCAGTCCCGAAAGCGCGGCCATGAAGAACAGAATCGCCACCAGCCAGTGGTTGGTGCGCTGGTTGGCGGTGTAGCGCAGGATCGTCTTGTTGCTCATGGCCGGTCCTCCCTGCGTGGATCGAAGGTGTGCACCGCCGGATCGACCACATGCACCGAGGTGTCGGGTGGTTCCGGATGGTCATCCTCTTCGGTGCGGTTCGGGCCGATCCGCACGTAATGGAAGAACCCGGCCAGCACCGCCGCGCCCATGGCCAGCAGGCCCAGCGGTTTGCTGATGCCTTTCCACAGCCCCACCAGCGGACTGATGGCCGGATGCTCCGGCAGCCCGGCGTAGATCTTCGGCGTGTCGGCGTGATGCAGCACGTACATGACGTGGGTGCCGCCGACGCCTTCGGGATCGTAAAGACCGGCGTTGTCGAAGCCACGGCTCTTGAGATCAACGATGCGTTCGGCGGCGTGGGTCTTCATGTCTTCCTTGGAGCCGAAGACAATCGCCCCGGTCGGGCAGGTTTTCACGCAAGCCGGTTCCAGGCCTACCGCCACGCGGTCCGAGCACAGGGTGCATTTGTAGGCCTTGTGGTCTTTCTGCGAGATGCGCGGAATGTTGAACGGACACCCGGTGATGCAATAGCCGCAACCGATGCAGTGATCCTGGTCGAAGTCGACGATGCCGTTGGCGTGCTTGATGATCGCTCCCGGGCTCGGGCACGCCGCCAGACAACCGGGCTCGGCGCAGTGCATGCAGCCGTCCTTGCGGATCAGCCATTCGAGGTTGCCGGCGTCGGTTTCGTGCTCGGTAAAGCGCATCAGCGTCCATGTCTCGGCGCTCAGATCCTGCGGGTTGTCGTAGGTGCCGTGGTTGTGGCCGACCTCGTCGCGCAGTTCGTTCCATTCCGAGCACGCGACCTGACAGGCCTTGCAGCCGATGCATTTGGTGGTGTCGATCAGCTTGGCGACGGCCTCCTGATTGCGCACCGAGGGTGCCGGCGTTGTGGTGGCCGAGCGGGCAATGATGTCTTGGCTGGCCATATCAGAGCTTCTCCACGTTGACCAGGAATGACTTGGATTCCGGGGTCTGTGTATTGCCATCGCCGAGGAACGGCACCAGGGTGTTGGTCAGGTAACCGTGACGCGTCAGGCCGGTGAAACCCCAGTGCAGCGGGATGCCGATCTGATGCACGACCTGACCGTTGACCTGCAACGGCCGGATCCTTTTGGTCACCACCGCCACCGCTTCGATGAACCCGCGTTTACAGCTGACCCGTACCCGGTCGCCGGCCACGATGCCTTTCTCCTTCGCCAGCACCTCGCCGATTTCCACGAACTGCTCCGGCTGGGCAATCGCGTTCAACCGGCAATGCTTGCTCCAGAAGTGGAAGTGTTCGGTCAGCCGATAGCTGGTGGCGGCGTACGGATAGTCCTTGGCCACGCCGAGGCTGTCCCACACCGAATCAAAAATCCGCGCCGCCGGGTTGCTGGTGGCTTTCTTGTTTTCGGGGTGCAGCGGGTTGATGCCGATTGGCGTTTCGAACGGCTCGTAGTGCTCGGGGAATGGCCCTTCGTTCATCTTGTCGACGGCAAAGAACCGCGCCACGCCTTCGGGGTTCATGATGAACGGGTTCATCCCGGCTTCCGGCGGTACATCGGCCTTGTAGTCCGGCACGTCGGTGCCGCCCCAGGCCTTGCCGTTCCACCACACCAGACGTTTTTTCGGATCCCACGGATTGCCCTGCATGTCCGCCGAGGCGCGGTTGTAGAGAATCCGCCGGTTGGCCGGCCAGGCCCACGCCCAGCCCTGATGCTGATGCATGTTGTAAGGGTCGGCGTTGTCACGGCGGGCCATCTGATTGCCGGCCTCGGTCCAGCTGCCGCAGAAGATCCAGCAGCCGGAGGCGGTACTGCCGTCGTCCTTGAGCTGGGCGAACCCCGCCAGTTGCGAATTGCCCTTGATCGCAGCCCCCGTGGCGTCGGTGAAGTCGGTGGTGGCGTAACCGTTGACCTCCTTGGCGATTTCTTCCGGCGACGGTTCTTCCGGCACCTTGTACGGCCAGGAAAGTTTGAGGATCGGATCGGGATAGGCCCCGCCCTCGGTCTGATAACGCTGGCGCAGACGCATGAACAGCTCGGTCATGATCCGCACGTCAGTGCGTGACTCACCCGGGCCGTCGGCGCCCTTCCAGTGCCATTGCAGCCAGCGGCTGCTGTTGACCAGCGAACCGTCCTCTTCGGCAAAGCAGGTGGTCGGCAGACGAATGACTTCGGTCTGGATGTCGGCGCTTTTCACATCGTTGTACGGCCCGACGTTTTCCCAGAACTGCGAGGTTTCGGTGGCCAGCGGATCCATCACCACCAGCCATTTCAGTTTGGCGAGAGCAGCCATCACCCGGTTCTTGTCCGGCAGCGCGGCAATCGGGTTGAAGCCCTGGCACATGTAACCGTTGACCTTGCCCTGCCCCATCAGGTCGAACACCTTGAGGATGTCGTAGTTGGGGATGTCGAGTTTGGGCAGGTAATCGTAGGCCCACTGGTTGTCGGCGGTCGCATTGGCGCCGTACCAGGCTTTCATCAGGCTGACGTGGAACTTGCTGTAGTTCTGCCAGTAGGACAACTGGCCCGGGCGCAACGGCAACTGTGTGCGCTTCTTGATGTAGGCGTTGTAGTCCTGTTCGGCGTCGGTCGGCAGGGTCAGGTAACCCGGCAGCGAGTTCGACAGCAGCCCGAGGTCGGTCAGGCCCTGAATGTTCGAGTGCCCGCGCAAGGCGTTGACCCCGCCGCCGGGCATGCCGACGTTACCCAGCAACAGTTGCACCATCGCGGCGCTGCGGATGATCTGCGAGCCGATCGAGTGCTGGGTCCAGCCCAATGCGTAAAGGATGGTCATGGTCTTGCCCGGTTGCGAGCAAGTGGCGATTTCCTCCCAGATTTTTTTCATCGCCTCGACCGGCATGCCGCAGATCTGGCTCGCCAGGTCGATGGTGTAGCGACTGTAATGCTGCTTCATCAGCTGGTAGACGCAGCGCGAGTCCTGCAGGGTCGGGTCGACCCTGGCAAAGCCGTCATCGCCCAGTTCGTAACCCCAGCTGGATTTGTCGGTGTAGCTGCGTTTGGCCGCGTCATAACCGGTGAACAGCCCGTCCTCGAAGCCGAACCCGGCTTTGACGATGAACGACACGTCGGTGTAGTTGCGCACGTACTCGTGCTGGATCTTGTCCTCGGTCAGCAGGTAATTGATCAGACCGCCCATGAACGCGATGTCGCTGCCGGTGCGAATCGGCGCGTAGTAATCGGCCACGGACGCGGTACGGGTGAATCTCGGGTCGACCACAATCAGCCGGGCCGCATTGTGCGCCTTGGCTTCGGTCACCCATTTGAAGCCGCACGGATGCGCTTCAGCGGAGTTGCCGCCCATCACCAGGATCAGGTTCGCGTTGGCGATATCGGTCCAGGTGTTGGTCATGGCTCCACGGCCGTACGTCGGGGCAAGACTTGCCACCGTCGGGCCGTGTCAGACACGCGCCTGGTTATCGAACCCCAGCATGCCGAGACTGCGCACCACCTTGTGGGTGATGTAACCCGCTTCGTTGGACGCCGCGGACGCCGCGAGAAACCCCGTGGTCAGCCAGCGATTCACCGTTTGCCCCTGGGCGTTCTTCTCGACGAAATTGGCGTCGCGGTCGGCCTTCATCAGGTCGGCGACGCGGTCGAGGGCTTCGTCCCAGGTGATCCGGGTCCATTCGCTGCTGCCGGGCTTGCGCACCTGCGGGTATTGCAGGCGGCCCGGGCTGTGAATGAAATCCAGCAGGCCGGCGCCTTTCGGGCACAGGGTGCCGCGGTTGACCGGGTGGTCGGCGTCACCTTCGATATGGATGATGTTTTGCGCAACGTTCTTCGCGGCATCGCCCTGGCTGTACATGATCAAGCCGCAACCGACCGAGCAATACGGGCAGGTGTTGCGGGTTTCATGGGTGTGGGCAAGCTTGAAGTGGCGCACCTGCTCGGCGAAGGCCAGCGTCGGGGCCATGCCCAACGCGCCCAGGCTAGAGCCTGCAAGGCCGATACCGGCGACCTTGAAGAACTGACGACGGCTGAGATCCATCGTGCACTCCTGATCAGGTGGAACCCGGTACTCGAGCCGGGTTTTTTCTGGACAATCACGGTGGCGGCAGACAAGTGCCGACCTTTTCACTGTAGACGTCGCTCTGGCTGGCGGTGTGAAAACCGACCGTCGGCCGTTTGTCGGATTACCACCTCCCTGTGGGAGCGAGCTTGCTCGCGAAAAGCGGTGCGTCATTCAACATTGATGCTGCCTGACCAGACGCATTCGCGAGCAAGCTCGCTCCCACAGGTTTTGTGTGCTCCTTCAAGGGCATGGGTTTATCATCGCCGGCACGACTCCTCTCCGCCTTCAGAGACCTCGCATGACTTTCGATTTTGATCAGGTATTCGACCGCCACGACACCGGCAGCACCAAATGGAGCCGTTATCCGGCCGACGTGTTGCCGATGTGGGTCGCTGACATGGATTTCGCGGCACCGCCGGTGGTCATCGAGGCGCTGCAACAGCGTCTGCTGCACCCGCTGGTAGGCTATAGCGTGGCCCGGGACAATCTGCGCGAAGCCATCGTCGCCGACCTCTGGAACAAGTTCGCCTGGCGGGTCAAACCCCAGGAGCTGATCTTTCTGCCGGGCGTCGAATCGGGTTTCAACATGGCGCTCAAGGCGCTGGTGCAGCCGCAGCAGAACGTCGTGGTGCAGACCCCGAACTACCCGCCGCTGCGCCATGCACCGGGCCATTGGGGCCTGAACAAGGTCGAGCTGGAGTTCCAACCGCAAGCCGATGGCACCTACGCCACGCCGCTGGAGGCACTGCGTGAATCCCTGACCGGTGGCGGCGCCCTGCTGCTGAGCAACCCGCACAACCCGATCGGCAAGGTCTTCGACCGCGAAGAACTGCAAGCGGTGGCGGACATCTGCATGGCGCAGGACGCCTGGATCATCTCCGACGAAATCCACGCCGAGCTGTGCCACGACGGTCGCGTGCACATTCCGACCGCCTCCCTGAGCCCGGATATCGCCCGCCGCACCATCACCCTGATGTCGGCGAGCAAGGCCTACAACATTGCCGGCCTCAAGACCTCGTTCATGATCATTCAGGACAGCGCACTGCGTGAACGGGTCAACCACGCCCGCTGCGGCATGGTCGACAGCGTCAACCCGCTGGGTATGGAGGCTACGCGCGTGGCCTACAGCGAAGCGGGGCCATGGCTGAAGGAGTTGAAACAGTACCTGCAGGCCAACCGGGATTATCTGGTCGAGGCCGTTCGCAGCCGTCTGCCGGGTGTGACGATCAATGTGCCGCAGGGCACCTATCTGGCGTGGCTCGATTGCTCGGCGCTGGGGCTGGACAATCCGCAGCAGTTCTTCCTCGAACAGGCTCGGGTCGGGCTCAGCCCGGGCATCGACTTCGGTGACCACAGCCAGCAGTTCGTGCGCCTGAATTTCGGTTGCCCGCGTTCATTGCTGGAAGAAGGCATTGCGCGGATGGAACGCAGTCTGGCCGAACGCCGGGCCTGAATCTCGTAGAGGTCATCGTCAATCCGATCGAACTCATGGCAAAGACGCCGAGTCAACCGGCCACACCTGCCATAAGCCCGGAGATTGACGATGACCGACTATCCCGTTCCACCCTTCCCGCAACAGGCGCAAGCCGTACCCGGTTCCCAGCGCAAGATGGAACCGTACCCCGACTGCGGTGAGCAACACTACACCGGCTCCGGCCGGCTCGCCGGCAAGATCGCCCTGATCACCGGCGCCGACAGTGGCATCGGTCGTGCCGTGGCCATTGCCTTCGCCCGCGAAGGCGCCGACGTGGCGGTCGCCTACCTCAACGAACACGAAGATGCCAAGGAAACCGCACGCTGGGTCGAAGAGGCCGGTCGCCAGTGTCTGCTGCTACCCGGCGATATTGCACAAAAAGCCCATTGCCAGGCCCTGGTGGATCAGACCGTCGAACGCTTCGGCCGTATCGATGTGCTGGTCAATAACGCCGCGTTCCAGATGACCCACGAAACCTTCGAAGAGATTCCCGATGACGAGTGGCTGATGACCTTCGACGTCAACATCACGGCGATTTTCCGTCTGTGTCAGGCGGCGCTCAAACACATGGGGCGTGGCGCCTCGATCATCAACACCAGTTCAGTCAACTCGGACATGCCAAAACCCACCCTGCTCGCCTATGCCACGACCAAAGGTGCGATTGCCAATTTCACCGGTGGCCTGGCGCAAATGCTCGGTCCCCGTGGCATTCGCGTGAATTGCGTGGCGCCCGGGCCGATCTGGACACCGCTGATCGTCTCGACCATGCCGGACGAAGAAGTACAACACTTTGGCGAACAGACCCCGCTCGGTCGCCCCGGGCAACCGGTGGAAGTCGCGCCGATCTACGTGCTGTTGGCATCGGATGAAGCCAGCTACATCACCGGCCAGCGCTACGGGGTGACCGGCGGCAAGCCGATGCTCTGAACGGTGGGCGGAAAAAGTGAACCGTCGAACAGGACGGCCTCTCAATACCTTTAAGGCCCGCTCTCGTGCCACGAAAGATCAGGAGGTCGTCATGTCCGCACCTATCGTCAAGCTTTTCACCCAGCCGAACTTTGCGTGGACCGACATCCGCCGCGAAGAAGAGGTACACCCGCGTCATTACATGGCTCATTTGCTTTTGCTGGCCCTCATTCCCCCCGTGTGTCTGTTCATTGGCACGACGTCGGTCGGCTGGAGCCTGGCGGCAGGCGAGACGGTCAGGCTGAGCACCGCCAGCGCCTTGCAATTGAGCATTCTGCTTTATGTCACCACGGTCCTGGGCGTCGCGATC
Source organism: Pseudomonas bananamidigenes (assembly GCF_001679645.1). Lineage (GTDB taxonomy): Bacteria > Pseudomonadota > Gammaproteobacteria > Pseudomonadales > Pseudomonadaceae > Aquipseudomonas > Aquipseudomonas bananamidigenes. The sequence continues at coordinate 144,741 of NZ_LRUN01000002.1, forward strand.
ATCGGAAGCTTCATCCGCTGGATGTCACGGACCTTCGATGCACGCCCCACGCTCAACCAGTGCATCGGTTTTGCGGCGTACACCGTCACCCCGTTTTTTCTGGCGGGCATCGCCGGGCTCTGGCCCAGCCGCTGGCTGGCGGTACTGGTACTGGGTGCGGCGGCGATGTACTCGACGTTTCTGCTGTTCGTCGGGCTGCCGACCTTCATGCACGAACGCAAGGAGCAAGGCTTGCTCTATTCAGCCAGTGTGTGGGGAGTCGCGCTGCTGGTGCTGGTGACCCTGCTGGTCTCGATGATTCTGTTGTGGTTCAACGTGCTCACACCCGAGTACCTACGCACGACCGTTGGCTAAGTCCTTGGTAATGCGTTGGCGTCCGGTCACTGCAATGTTTGTCAGCACGAGCCGCGTGCCATGAGTTTCATTATCTGGGTCACCGTGCTCGGCGCGGTCCTGCTGGTCCTTGCGCTGACCTCGTCCTACCTGCGCTGGCTGCCGGTCACGACATCGGCCGTGTGCCTGTTGCTGGGCATCGGTATCGGGCCGGGCGGTCTCGATCTGTTGAAGCTGCCGCTGGAGCAGGCGTCCTCCTGGATGGAGCATCTGACCGAAGTCGCCGTGCTGTTTTCGCTGTTCGTCTGCGGGTTGAAGCTGCGCCTGCCGCTGCGCGACAAGCGCTGGCGGATCGCCTTCGGTCTGGCAGGCCCGGTGATGGTGCTGACGATCATCGGCGTCAGTCTCTTGCTGCATTACGGATTGCACCTGGGCTGGGGGCCCTCGTTATTGATCGGGGCGATCCTGGCGCCCACCGACCCGGTGCTGGCTTCGCTGGTACAGGTCAATGACGCACGAGATATCGACAGTGTGCGCTTCGGGCTGTCGGGTGAGGCCGGGCTCAATGACGGCATTGCCTTTCCTTTTGTGATCCTCGGGCTGTTGTGGCTCAAGGGCGATGGCCTGGCAGCCGAGTGGAGTCACTGGATAACGCGTGACGTACTCTGGGCCGTTCCCGCCGGATTGCTCACCGGGTACTGGCTGGGGCGTGGAATCGGACGAATCACCCTCGCCCTGCAGATCCGCAATGAAGACAGCACCGTGAGCCCCAACGACTACTTGACGCTGGCCCTGATTGCACTGGCCTATGTGGGGGCCGACGCCTTGGGCGGCTATGGTTTTCTGTCGGTGTTTGCCGCGGGGTTGGGCTTGCGTCAGGAGGAAGTGAAATCCACCGGCGCCAGTGAGCCGCCGGCCGAGCACCTGGTTCAGCCGGTGGTGGGTCATCAGCATGTCGAACCGCAACACGCCGTGCATGGCGATACCGAACAGCTCGAGGACAGTCAGGTGGCCGCCGGGATCATGATGGGCGACATGCTCGCTTTCGGCAGTCTGGTGGAGCGAGCGATGGAAGTGTTTCTGGTCACGTTGCTCGGCGTGGTGCTGGCCGCACACTGGGACGGGCGGGCATTGTGGGTGGGCGGCATTTTGTTCTTTGTCATCCGCCCGGTCTGCGTTGCATCGATGCCATGGGGAGCGCTGCTGAAGAGGCGTCAGCGGATGTTGATCGGCTGGTTCGGCATTCGCGGCATCGGTAGCCTGTTCTACCTGTTTTACGCCCTCAATCACGGACTGGGCGACAGTCTGGCAAGCCAGTGCACAGACCTGACGCTGTCAGTCGTGGCCCTGAGCATTTTGCTGCACGGTATCAGCACACAGCCCGTCCTCACCCGCTACGAGCAGTTGAAGAAACAGGAAACATGATGAGTGCGGGCACTTGCCCGCACGGAAATATCAAAATTCCTTCTGTAAATAAATGGATCCCATGCCCTTTGTCCGCAGTCACAACCTTAACTCCTCGTACATCAGCGAGGTTCAACAGGCTCGATACTCCTCAGCGGCAATAGCGCCCGGCACGGAGAATCCCGAAAAACAAGGCCAACGGTCATGAAAGACGACTCAACCCCCGCGCAGATCAAGGCATGCAGAAATCTGGCACTGGAACGCAACAGGCAACTGTTCGAGGAAGCCCGGGCGCTCAACCGCACAGCCAATGAATTACTGGAAAACGAAAATCTGGATATCGAGCAATTCGAACGCTATCGGGTCGTGCGCCGCAAAGCCGATCGGCGCTTCGAAGACGCCATCGACCATCTGAACGTACTCAACGAAGACTTCCCGCCGCTCCAGGGATCGATGCAAAACAGCGGTGGCCCGCGCCGGGAGCTTCAAGCCACGTGCTGAACCTTTCCCGAAAGCCTGGCTTGAACGCCGGGCTTTTCTTTGGCTGGCGCGGATTGAATTCACTTCATTGACGTAGCGATGATCTCCATCAGCCCCTGCTGGTTGAAGGGTTTGGGCAGCCGTGGCAACTCGGCTGCGAAACCTTCGATGCGCTCGGCGTAACCGGTGGCGAGGATGATCGGCAGGTCCGGTTTGAGCAGCCTTACGGCATGCGCCAGCTGTGCGCCGCTCATGAGGGGCATGGCCATGTCTGTGATCATCAGATCGATGACTTCCCCCTGATCGAACAGCTCCAGTGCCTGGGCGCCGGAGCTTGCACTGATGACCCGATGCCCCAGGTCTTCGAGTAACAGGCTGGTACTGGTCAGCACCAGCGCATCATCGTCCACCACAAGCACACTGAGCCTTGGCACCGACGCCATGGCTGCGCCCGGCTTCAGAGGTCTGGCAACAACGCCATCGGCAGCGACCGGCAACCAGAGCTCGGCACAGGTTCCCTGCCCCTTCACGCTGTTGAGGATGAAACGGCCGCCCAACTGCTCGATGAAGCCATGCACCATCGACAACCCCAGCCCCGTGCCCTTGCCCAGCCCCTTGGTGGTGAAAAACGGATCGGTTGCCGAAGCCAGGGTCGCGTTGTCCATGCCTTCGCCGGTATCGGTCACGCTCAGGCACACATAGCGTCCCGCCGCCAGGCTCGACTGACTTTGCTCCAGCACCACGCGCGGCTCGGCGCCGATGATTACGGCGCCCCCCTCGGGCATCGCATCTCGGGCATTGGTGGCCAGGTTGAGCACCGCCAGTTCCAGTTGGTTGGTGTCGGCCAGCACTGCTTCAAGATCGTCCGGGAACCGTGTTTCGATACGAATGCCCGGCCCCAGTGAACTGCGCAGCAGACCGGTGATGCCTTGCAACAGTGTGGGAATGTCCACGGCTTCGGTCTTGAGCTCTTGGCGCCGGGCAAAGGCCAGCATGCGTTGCGTCAGCGACACGCCGCGCAAGGCGCCCTGCGTGGCGTTTTCCAGCAGACGGCTGACTTTCGGATCGTCGCCCACCCGTTTGCGCACGATCTCCAGGTTACCGAGGATCACCGTCAGCAGATTATTGAAGTCGTGGGCGATACCGCCGCTGAGTTGTCCGATGGCCTGCAGCTTCTGCGCCTGGAACAATGCCTCACGGGTCTGCTCCAGCGCCTGTTGCGCCTGGTGGGCTTCGGTCACGTCACGGGTGATCTTGGCAAAACCGAGCAGTGCGCCGGTTTCGCCGCGGATCGCATCGACCACCACATGGGCCAGAAACCGCGTTCCGTCCTTGCGCAAACGCCAGCTCTTGCTCTCGAAGCGGCCTTCGCGCACCGCGGTTTCCAGGGAGCGCTGCGGCTCGCCTGCCTCCCGGTCCTCCGGGGTGTAGAACATCGAAAAATGCTTGCCGATGACTTCCTCCGGTGCGTAACCCTTGATCCGTTGCGCACCGGGATTCCAGTTGGTCACGCACCCTTCAGGGCTGAGCATGTAGATCGCATAGTCGCTGACGCCCTGAACCAGCAAACGAAACTGCTGTTCGCTTTGTTTGAGCGTTTCTTCGGCCATCTTGCGGTCGGTCAGGTCACGGGTGATCTTGGCGAACCCGAGCAATTGACCGTCCGGTCTGAAAATCGGATCGATCACCACATGGCACCAGAAGTGCGTGCCGTCCTTGCGCACCCGCCAGCCCTCACCTTCGAACCGGCCTTCGCGGATTGCCGTGTCCAGCGCGCGTTGCGGCATGCCGGCGGCGCGGTCTTCATCGGTGTAGAACCGCGAAAAGTGCTCGCCGAGAATTTCGGTTTCTTCATAACCCTTGAAGCGTCTGGCCCCGGAGTTCCAGCTGGTGATGATGCCATCGGGGTCGATCATGTAGATCGCATAATCGACGACGGCATCGAGCAGCAGGCGAAAACGCATGTCTTCGATCGCAGCGGACTTCTTGTTCTCGCTCATCAGGCTTGGCTCAAAGCAGCTATTCAATAGCTGGAGTATGCGTCAAACCGTCGGATAGGACAGCAGCATCTGCATGATCGAGCGCCCACCAGCGCGGCAGCAGCTGTTGGATGCGGCTTTCGGCAAAACGGTCGTCGATCAGCATGACCACACCACGATCCTGTTGCGTACGGATCACCCGACCGGCGGCCTGTACGACTTTCTGCACACCGGGGAACAGATAGGTGTAGTCGTAGCCGGCACCGAAGATCGCCGCCATGCGCCGCTTCATCTGCTCGTTGACCGGGTTCAACTGCGCCAGGCCCAACGTGGCGATGAAGGCCCCGATCAGCCGGGCACCGGGCAAATCGATGCCTTCACCGAACGCACCGCCGAGCACCGCGAACCCGACGCCCTGGCTGTGCGCCGTGAACTGGTCGAGAAACGCCTGCCGCTGCCCCTCGGCCATGCCCCGCGACTGCTGCCAAAGGGTGATGTGCGGATGCCGTTCGGCCAGCAATTGCGCCACCTGTTGCAGGTAATCGAAGCTGCTGAAGAACGCCAGATAATTGCCCGGGCGCTCGCCGAACTGACGGGCGATCAGTTCGACGATCGGCTCCAGCGACGCCTGGCGGTGGGTGAAGCGGGTGGAGATCCGGCTGACGATCCGTACCTGCAACTGTTCGGCACTGAAGGGCGATTCGACGTCGATGCACACCGTGTCCGGCGGCGTGCCGAGCAGGTCGGCGTAATAGTGGCGCGGGCTGAGCGTCGCAGAAAACAGCACGCAACTGCGGGCCGCCGTCAGGCGCGGGCCGAGCAGCGCGGCAGGCACTACGTTGCGCAGGCACAGTTGCGACAGCGGGCGCTTGCGGTCGAGGTCGCGCTTATCGAGATCGAAGAGGTAATGCGCATCGAACAACTCCGCGACCCGGCCGAATTGCAGCATCTCGAACCAGGCGTTCTGCAAGCCACTGTCGAGCCCTTGCGGGTGATCATTGAGGTAGTCACCGATGCTTGCACTGCACGATGTAATGGCCTGCAGCAGTTTTTCCGGTGCCCTGTCGTAGGCCTGATACGGCGCCAGTTGCGCGTCATTGAGGGCTTTCCACTCGCGGTTGACCCGTTGCAAGGGCTTTTTCAGGACGTCGGGCGCGGTTTTGCGCACGCTGTTGAAGATCCCCTGATCGAGGGTGGCGCTGTACATCTGCCGACCGCGTTCGACCAGGTTGTGCGCCTCGTCCACCAGCACGGCGACCTTCCATTGATTGAGCTGGGCCAGGCCGAACAGCAATGCGCTGAAATCGAAGTAGTAGTTGTAGTCAGCGACCACCACATCGGCCCAGCGGGCCATTTCCTGGCTCAGGTAATACGGGCAGACCGAGTGTTGCGCGGCGACTTCTCGCAGCGCCGCCTGATCCATCAGTCGTAATCGACTGGCCGCCTCGCGTGCCGCCGGCAGGCGATCATAGAAGCCCTGTGCCAACGGGCAGGACTCGCCGTGACAGGCCTTGTCGGGATGCTCGCAGGCCTTGTCCCGGGCGACCATTTCCAGCACCCGCAGCGGCAGGGTTGCGCTGTGATCGAACAACACTTGCGCCGAATCCAGCGCCAGTTTGCGCCCCGGTGTCTTGGCGGTCAGGAAATACACCTTGTCCAGTTGCTGCGGCGCCAGGGCCTTGAGCATCGGAAACAGCGTGCCAAGGGTCTTGCCGATGCCGGTGGGTGCCTGGGCCATCAGGCAGCGTCCGGTGCTGACAGCCTTGAACACCGACTCGGCGAGATGACGCTGGCCGGGGCGAAAATCATCATGGGGAAAGCGCAGTTGTCGAGCCGCGTGATTGCGGGCCTCGCGGTGGGCCATTTCCTGTTCGGCCCACGCCAGGAACAAGCCGCACTGTTGTTCGAAGAACTCGCGCAGCGCGTCGGCGCTGTGGGCTTCGACCAGACAGGTTTCCTTTTCGCTGACGATGTCGAAGTACACCAGCGCCAGATTGATCTGTTCCAGTTCAAGCCTGCGACACATCAGCCAACCGTAGATCTTCGCCTGCGCCCAGTGCAGAGCGCGGTGATTGGCCGGTTGCTTGCTCAGGTCGCCGCGGTAGGTCTTGACTTCCTCCAGGCAGTTCTGCGCCGGGTCGTAGCCGTCCGCCCTGCCCTTGACCTTCAAGGTGCGAAACTCGCCCTCCAGCGCCACTTCGCTCTGATAGGCGTCATTGCGCCGCGAGGCGACGGTACGATGACCGGCGATACCCTCCAGCGCGGTGGGTGACGGGGTGAAGCGCAAGTCGAGGTCGCCGCTCTTGGCGGTGAATTCGCACAGTGCCCGTACTGCGATGCTGTAGCTCAAGCGCCCTGCTCCGCCCATTGCACGTAACACACCGCCACCGGCATCCGGTGCGTGTGGCAGAACTCCAGCCAGCGCAACTGGTTGTCCTGCAGGCGGTCACCGGGACCTTTGACTTCGATCATCCGGTAGGTCTTGTGCTGCGGCCAGAACTGGATCAGATCGGGCATGCCGGCGCGGTTGGCCTTGATGTCGAGCAACAGGCGATTGAACCAGTGTTTGAGGTGTTCGGCCGGCAGGCAGGTCAGTGCCTGCTCCAGCAGTGCCTCATTCAGTGCACCCCAGAACACGAACGGCGACTGAATGCCCCACTTGCCGGCAAACCGGCTGCGAATGGTGTCGGCGTAGCGCCCGTCGTCCAGCTCCGCCAGGCAGGCTGCGAACAGTTCGGCCCGCCGCCCGTGAAAGTCTTCATGAAGCAAATCAGCCGGTCCGCGCTGGAACGGGTTGAAAAACGCCCCCGGCAGCGGCGCGAAAATCGCCGGCCAGCACAACAGGCCGAACAGCGAATTGATCAGGCTGTTTTCCACGTAATGCACGGGGCCGGCGTCTTCATGCAGATGGGCCTGTACGTGATACTCGACGGACAACGCCGGGTCGAGCCGAGGCAGATGCAGGTCAAGGCGTTCGACAGGTCCTGGCGCCAAACGCTTGAGCGGCGGGCCACCCAGTTTTCGTCGCAGGCGTGGCAGCACCCGTTGCAGGCCCTGCTGTTCGGCGGCGCTTTGCGGTGCCTGTTCGGCCTGCGTACCCAGTTCCAGCGCCAGGGCATATTCGCCGCAACGCTCCAGTACACGAATCATCCGCAACCGCGCACCGGGATAGGCGCAGTCACGATAGAGATTCAGGGCCAGCGCAAACGCTGCGATGCGCTCGCAATGCTGGCCGATCTGGAACAGCAACTTGCCGAGCCTGCGCTGCAGCCATGGATTGTCGAACTGCAGGGCAATCAACTGCCCGGCAATCGGCTCGATGGCCTCACCCGCCTCGAAACGCTGCTGGCAATCGTGCAGGAACAGGCAGGCCTCGACGTCGGCACGGCTGCGCAGGCCTCTGGAGTCGGCGCTGAATTCGACTTTCTCGTAGGTGAAAATCCCGAGGTCGGCGAGGACGAATTCCGACCAGTCCTGATACAGGTTGCCGAAGAACATCAGGCGAAACCGGTCGCACAGGTCCATCAGCGTCAGGCTGAACAGCCGATCAGCCATTGCCGGGCACCAGTCATGCCAGCTGCGTGGCTCGGGAAACTGCGCATGCAGCATCGGCAGCCAGTCGACCTTGCGGCCCTTCGGGTCTTCAATCACCGGGCCGAAGGCTTGCACGACTTCAGCCTTGAGCAGCAGATCGAACAGCTCCGGCATCGACAACAGCGCCCGTTCATCCAGCCAGCCATGATCCAGCAACGGTTGCGCGGCTGACGCAATGTCGCCGATTTCCGGATAGTTGAGCTTGCCCGCACGAAAATGCACGCCCTTGCGCATCACCATCCGCACCAGCAACCCCTGGGATCCGCGAGGCAGTGACTTGAAGTCACGAATGAAGGCATGCTCCGTATCGCTCATCACGTCGACATAGCGAAGCTCAAGCCAGTCAAGCACTTGCCGGAAGTTGTTGAGGTAATAGAACGGATCGTCGAGGGGGCTGGAAGTCACGGTGATCGAGGGCCATGGCAAGCGAATACTGGTTATGCGTACAGATACCAGTTCTGCCCCGACGGGTGCAAACGGAAAAGGATCAGTGGCATCGTCGATCCGTTTTTTTCGAAGGTCCATCGAACTTTTACGGACGATGCGGCACCAACCGCGTTAGAAGACCGACAGCGGTCGAATTTGAACGGAGGAATACCGGATATGAATTTCAGGACATTGGGTTTGTCAGTGACGACAGTGGCGCTGTTGGCGCTGGCCGGTTGCTCCACCCCCACCGTGGTGACCCTGCAGAACGGCACGCAGTACTTGACCAAGGACATGCCGAAAACCAAATCCGAAGACGGCTTCTATGAGTTCCGGGACATTTCCGGCACGAAGATCCGGGTCAAGGCCGATGACGTGGCGACGGTGCGCAAGGAAGATTGACTGCGACAGCGGAGCTGCCCCTGCGGCAGCTCCCTGAACAGCGCGATTATTGCGGCAGAGTCATGCCTGGGATGCTGTTGTCGCAACTGAAGTAATGCTCACCTCGACGGGCAAGTTCGGCTTGCAGTCGCTGGCAACGCTCCCGCTCCTGTTGGGTCATGCGATCGATGCTGAGGTTGCCGGTGGTTTCCGGCTGTTTGCCGTCACCCAGACGGATCGTCACGAAGGGCTGCTCCGGCTGGAGTTGAAAGCGGCTTTTCTCTTCGACCGGCTCGGTGTGCTCGGCAGGTGCCGGTTTGGGCAACTCATCGGAGTCGACACCGTAGCGGCTCAGAATCGAGCTGTGAGGCAGATCGGCCCAGGTGTTGGCCGACAGCAGCGCCAACCCGACGATACCGATATACCCCTTGAAACCTTTCACGTTTGAATCTCCTGTACTCAATGGCGGCTTGCCCTTGCATGACGAGTGCGCATGCGAAGGCTTTAGTCCGCGTTTCCTGTTGATGCAGGGGTTTGAGTCAGGTCGTGGCTTGCGGGTCACTTTCAAAACCGCGTTATCGTTCATTCGCGAGCAG
>NZ_LRUN01000020.1 GCF_001679645.1 Pseudomonas bananamidigenes
TTTTTTTTGCCCGGGATTTAGCGATCGCCGGGAAAAACCGCTATCGTCGCCGCCATTCGAAATCGAGGCGACCATGGGCTATCTACTTATTGTCACGCTGATCCAGGCGTTTTCCTTCAATCTCATCGGCGAATACCTGGCCGGGCACGTCGACAGCTATTTCGCGGTGCTGGTGCGCGTGGTGCTCGCGGGGCTGGTGTTCATTCCGCTGACCCGCTGGCGCTCGGTGGAGCCTGCGTTCATGCGCGGCATGCTGCTGATCGGTGCGCTGCAGTTCGGTGTGACTTACGTCTGCCTATATTTGAGCTTCCGCGTGCTGACGGTGCCGGAAGTGCTGCTGTTCACCATCCTCACGCCGCTGCATGTGACCCTGATCGAAGATGCGCTTAACCGCCGCTTCAACCCGTGGGCATTGATCGCCGCACTGGTGGCGGTGGCGGGGGCGGCGGTCATCCGCTACGACCGGATCAATCCGGACTTCTTCATGGGCTTTTTGTTGCTGCAACTGGCCAACTTCACCTACGCCGCAGGGCAAGTGCTGTACAAGCATCTGGTGGCGAAGCACCCGAGCGATCTGCCGCACTACCGGCGCTTCGGCTTCTTCTACCTCGGCGCGCTCGCGGTGGCGTTGCCGGCCTTTCTGCTGTTCGGCAAATCGAATTTTCTGCCGCAAGCGCCGCTGCAATGGGGCGTGCTGGTGTTCCTGGGCCTGGTTGCGACCGCGCTGGGCCTGTACTGGTGGAACAAGGGTGCGTGCCTGGTCAACGGCGGCACCCTGGCGGTGATGAACAACCTGCATGTGCCGGTGGGGCTGGTGTTGAACCTGCTGATCTGGAATCAACATGAGGAACTGGGGCGGTTGTTCCTCGGGGGCGGCGTGATTCTGGCGGCGGTGTGGATCAGTCGGTTGGGGATTGGCAAGGCGGCGCCAGTTGCCCCACCAGAAACTCGATAAACGCGCGCGTCTTCTGTGGCACCCGCCGCGCTGACGAGTACACGGCGTTGATGGTGATCGCCGGGGCTTGCCATTCGCACAGCACCGGCACCAGTCGCCCGGCGGCCAGTGCATCTTCGACGATGAAGTCCGGCAGCAGCGCAATGCCCATGCCGGCCTCCGCCGCCTGCGCCAGCAGGTCACCGTTGTTGGCATGCAGAGGCCCGGTCACGTTGACCCGCTGGGTCTCCTTGCCGTTGCACAGTTGCAGGCTGACGCCGCTCTGCAGATAGCCGTAGTTCAAGCATTGATGCGAGCGCAGGTCCTGCGGTGTCTGCGGCGTGCCTGCGCGTTCGAGGTAAGCGGGGGAGGCGACCATGATGCGCGGCGCCGGCGCTAGTTGTCGGGCGATCATGGTCGAATCCGGCAGGCTGGCGATGCGGATCGTCACGTCGAACCCGCCGCGCACCGGATCGACCTGCTGGTCGCTGAGTACCAGTTGCAACTCGATGTTCGGGTGCTGCTCGTGGAACAGCGGAATCAACTTGCCCAGGCGCCGCAAGCCGAACGACATCGGTGCGTTTACGCGCAACACCCCGCGCAATTCGCCAATGCCATCCCGCGCCCGCTGTTCGGCCTCGTCCAGCGCCGCGATCACTTCCCGCGCCGCTTCGAAATACTCCGCTCCGGCCTCGGTCAGGTGCAGGCTGCGGGTGGTGCGCTGCAGCAGTTGCACGCCGATGGCTTCTTCCAGCGCCTGAATCTGTTTGCTGACTTTCGACCGTGGCACGTCCATGGCCCGGGCGGCGGCTGCGAAGCCGTTCTCGCCGACCGTCACCACGAAGGCGCGCATGCATTCGATGCGATCCATGATTGTCCCTTTTTTAGAATCAATGATTCTCGATTTTAGGTAATTGTCCCTTTATCGGCCAGCCCCTAAAGTGACATCCAAGCCGAGACAACAACGCCGAAGACGGCAAAACGCCTCGACTCACCCAATACCCAATCGACACTCTGAATCGACATCAAAAGGAACGCGCCATGTCTAACCGTGAACTGCTGAACCCGACCAACTCCGCCCTGATCCTGATCGACCACCAGCCACAAATGGCGTTCGGCGTGCAGTCGATCGACCGTCAGACCCTGAAGAACAACACCGTGGGCCTGGCCAAGGCGGCGAAGATTTTCAACGTTCCGACCATCTACACCTCGGTCGAAACCGAAAGCTTCAGCGGCTACATCTGGCCGGAACTGCTGGCGGTGCACCCGGAGCAGAAGCCGATCGAGCGCACCTCGATGAACTCCTGGGAAGACAAGGCGCTGGTTGACGCCGTGAAGGCCACCGGGCGCAAGAAACTGATCATCGCCGCGCTGTGGACCGAGGTCTGCCTGACCTTCCCGGCCCTGGAAGCCCTGGCCGAAGGCTACGAGGTGTACATCGTCACCGACGCGTCCGGTGGCACCACCAAAGAAGCCCATGACATGTCGGTGCAGCGGATGATTCAGGCCGGTGCCGTACCGGTGACCTGGCAGCAAGTGCTGCTCGAGTACCAGCGTGACTGGGCGCACAAAGACACTTATCAGGCGGTGATGGACCTGGTGCTGGAACACAGCGGCGCGTATGGCATGGGCGTCGACTACGCCTACACCATGGTGCACAAGGCGCCGCAGCGGCAGGTCAAATAACCCGCCACTTCTGAGCTGAATGCAGTCCCTGTGGGAGCGAGCTTGCTCGCGATGAGGGAGTATCAGTCACTTCATCACTGACTGAACCACCGCCTTCGCGAGCAAGCTCGCTCCCACAGGTTTTGTGGTGTTACATGAGGTGCTTTTGAGCCTCGGGTATATGCGCCGAACCCAACACCGCCGGCAACAACCCCGAACGCAGATCCCCACCGCTCGGCTGCTGATACAGGCTCAACCCGAACTCCGGCAGCACCGCCAGCAGGTAATCGAAAATATCCCCCTGGATCCGCTCGTAATCGGCCCACACCGTGGTCGTGGTAAAGCAGTAGATTTCCAGCGGAATGCCCTGGGCCGTGGTCTGCATCTGGCGCACCATGCAGGTCATGTTGGGCTGGATCTCCCGGTGGCTCTTCAGGTAGGCCAGTGCGTACGCGCGGAAGGTGCCGATGTTGGTCATGCGCCGACGGTTGGCCGACATCGCCGCGACATTGCCCTGGGCCTCGTTCCAGGCCTTGAGCTCGGCTTTCTTGCGACTCATGTAGTCGGTCAGCAGGTGCACCTGGGACAGTTTCTCTTCTTCATCGTCGCGGATGAAACGCACGCCGCTGGCATCGATGAACAGACTGCGCTTGATCCGCCGCCCGCCGGACTGCTGCATGCCGCGCCAGTTTCTGAACGACTCGGACATCAGGCGCCAGGTCGGGATCGACACGATGGTCTTGTCGAAATTCTGCACCTTGACCGTGTGCAGGGTGATGTCGACCACGTCGCCGTCGGCGCCCACCTGTGGCATTTCGATCCAGTCGCCGACCCGCAGCATGTCGTTGCTGGTCAGTTGCACGCTGGCGACGAACGACAGCAGGGTGTCCTTGTACACCAACAGGATCACCGCCGACATCGCACCCAGACCGGACAGCAGCAACAGCGGCGAACGGTCGATCAGGGTGGCGACGATGATGATCGCGCCAAACACATACAGGACCATTTTTGCCAGTTGCACATAACCCTTGATCGAGCGGGTGCGGGCGTGTTCGGTGCGGGCGTAGATGTCCAGCAGCGCATTGAGCAGGGCGCTGACCGACAACAGCAGGAACAGAATGGTGAACGCCAGCGCGACGTTGCCGAGAAACACCATGGCGGTCTTGCTCAGCTCCGGCACCAGGTGCAGGCCGAACTGGATTACCAGCGACGGCGTCATCTGCGCCAGACGCTGAAACACCTTGTTATGCCGAAAATCGTTGATCCAGTGCAGCGCGGGCTGGCGACCGAGCATGCGACTGGCATGCAGGATCAGATAACGCGCCACTCGTCCGAGAACCAGCGCGATCACCAGCAACAGAATCAACGCCAGGCCGGCGTGCAGGAGCGGGTGCCGATCGAGGGCACCCCAGAGGTCTTGGGCGTTGAGCCAGAGCTGTTTGAAATCCATGAGAGAGACGATTCTTCTGTAAGACGCGACGGGCGATTAGAGCATTTAAGACGCTGTGTATTACCGTTGGAGACAAATCGAGCAACAAAAAAGCCACTGATTGCGCCTGATTTCACAAAGAAACTCGGCCTGAGCGCTCGAAACCGGTAACCTATGCAGCTGTTTTTTCGCACATCTTCGAGGTAGCACCCGTGTTTTCCCAATTCGCCCTGCACGAACGCCTGCTCAAAGCCGTGGCCGAGCTTAAATTTGTCGAGCCAACGCCTGTGCAAGCCGCGGCCATTCCGCTGGCGCTTCAGGGGCGTGACCTGCGGGTGACGGCGCAAACCGGTAGCGGCAAGACCGCCGCTTTTGTCCTGCCGATCCTCAATCGCCTGATCGGCCCGGCCAAGATCCGTGTCAGCATCAAGACCCTGATCCTGCTGCCGACCCGCGAGCTGGCCCAGCAGACCCTGAAGGAAGTCGAACGCTTTTCGCAGTTCACGTTCATCAAGTCCGGCCTGATCACCGGTGGTGAAGACTTCAAGGTCCAGGCCGCCATGCTGCGCAAGGTCCCGGACATCCTGATCGGCACGCCGGGCCGGATGATCGAACACCTGAACGCCGGCAATCTCGACCTGAAAGAGGTCGAAGTGCTGGTGCTCGACGAAGCCGACCGCATGCTCGACATGGGATTCGCCGAAGACGTGCAGCGTCTGGTGGACGAATGCCCGAACCGTCAGCAGACCATGCTGTTCTCCGCCACCACCGGCGGTTCCGGCCTGCGCGAGATGATCGCCAAGGTGCTGAAGAACCCTGAGCACCTGCAACTCAACGCGGTCAGCCAGCTGAACGACTCCACCCGTCAGCAGATCATCACCGCCGACCACAACCAGCACAAGGAACAGATCGTCAACTGGCTGCTGGCCAACGAGACCTATCAAAAGGCGATCATCTTCACCAACACCCGGGTCATGGCCGACCGCATCTACGGTCGCCTCGTCGCCCAGGAATACAAGGCATTCGTGCTGCACGGCGAGAAAGACCAGAAGGATCGCAAGCTGGCCATCGACCGTCTGAAGCAGGGCGGCGTGAAGATTCTGGTGGCCACCGACGTGGCGGCCCGTGGTCTGGACGTCGAGGGGCTGGATCTGGTGATCAACTTCGACATGCCGCGCAGCGGCGACGAATACGTACACCGCATCGGTCGTACCGGCCGCGCCGGCAACGATGGTCTGGCCATCTCGCTGATCTGCCACGGCGACTGGAACCTGATGTCGAGCATCGAGCGCTACCTCAAGCAGAGTTTCGAGCGCCGCACCATCAAGGAAGTCAAAGGCACCTACAGCGGACCGAAGAAGGTCAAGGCCTCGGGCAAGGCCGCGGGTACCAAAAAGAAAAAGACCGACGCCAAGGGCGACAAGAAAAAAGCCGTCGCCAAGACCCCGAACAAGCGCAAGAGCGCCAACCGTCCGAAGCCGGATTCGCTGGTGAGCAGTGACGGCATGGCCCCGCTCAAGCGCCGCAAGCCGGCAGCGCCTGCGGCTGAATAATCCGTTTCAGACGCCCAAAAAAAACCGGACAGTGTCCGGTTTTTTTATTGCCGGCGTTTATCAACTGCCCAGCTGTCCACGGGTGTCGGCATCAAAACGTTGCTTTGCCTGATCCGCCTTCGGTTTGAGCTGTGCGAGCAGGGCCGCCTCGCTGTACAACCCGGTCAGTGCCAGTTCCCTGGGCGTCGGTTCGATCGGGATCAGCACATCTTCATTTGCCGCGTGCAGCCAGATCGCTACGACATGCAGCGCCGAAACGAACAGCACTCGCAGCTCAACGGTCTTGCCCTGCAACTGCGGCGATTGCTCGGCCAGTTTCAATGCATCCACCGTTGCGGCTGCGTGGTTGCCGTGGTTCAACGAAGCGAACTCGACATGACCGCGAACTTCAGCCAATTGCGCATCGGCGATCGACACACCGTCGGCAAACACAAGGTAGTGCCAGTCGCCGAGCCGTGCGTTCTTCAGGCCTTTGCCCTGGCTCAGGTCGTCCAGGCTCAGCGAATAGCCGCGATAGGCCTCGCTGAGACTGATTTTCGCCGGTGCCGCACTGGCGAACTGGCGATTGATGCCAAATCCCTGGGTTTGCAGCGCTGCTTGCAGCACCGGACGCAAGGTCTGTACGCCGTTGGAAGGCGCCTTTGGATAAGTCAGTTGCATGATGTCGCCCTCCTAGTTTTTCGCCGTGAAGTACGTGTGAGTCCAGTTTCCGCCGCCGTTGTAGGAGCCGGGGAACGAGTTCAGTGCACGGGTCGAATAACCGTAGATGGAGTCCGCGACCAGCACGTAATTGCCATTGGTGCCATAGATCGTCAGAAAGTGCGCACCGCCGCCGTACCAGGCACAGCGCAGACCGACGGGTCGGCCCATGTTGATCTGGTTCTGGATGGCCGACATCTGCAACGAACCCTGATTCATCCCGTTGTAGCTGCGGGTGGTTTGCAGGGCCGAATCCAGGTAGCCGTAGACGTTGCAGGGGCCGGGCTGGCTGCAGCAGTTGCGGCTCAACTGGGTGCTGGCAACGCCGCACTGAGTCCAGGACCCGGTGCCGTAATAGTTGCCGACCGAGGCCGAAACCGCAGCCCAGCACCAGTTGGTCTGGGTCTGTTGCTGCATCGTGAAGTTGAGGCTTGAGGCCGCCAGCGCCTCGGCCTGCGGGGCCGCTTCGACCTCGACCAGTTGCGCGTCGAGCAGATGGCCGGTCAGGCACCCGGGCAGGGTGCTGCCGGTGAATGGCGTTGTTTCAGTGGTTAACATTTTTCAATCCTCCATGAATGAAAACATATGTCTTGCGTGGATTTGCGAGCCGTCGGCGGTCAAGGGGTGCCACTTCTGCGGCGGGTTCCGAGCAGGCTCGAGGTAACCCTAGGTCTGAATATGCATTTGTGCAAATAAATAAATGCACAAATGCAATTTTGCGGACGAAAGGACACTCTCTTCAGTGCGTCCTTCGGGGGGAAGACCCGGACTGTCAGCCCTCGGCCTTATGTTCGGCCGAATCCAGCTCCTTCAGACGCTGGTCGATCAACTGACATTTGTCCGGCAGATCCGCAGAGGCCGTGCCCAGATCCATTTTCTGCAGCTCGGCATTGATTTCCTTGGCCTTGGCGGGGTTTTGCTCGGTGAGCTTCGCCACTTCCCGGGCCAGTTGCTCGCGTTTGGCGGTGGCTTCTTCGGGCGTGCAGGCCCAGACGGGCAGGGCGCAGGCGAGGGTGGTGGCGAGTGTGAGTTTGAGCAGGGTTTTCATGGGACGGGCCTCGGTTCCGGTTAAGGCGGGTTAACCGGTTGAAGCCCGTGACCAGTGAAAAGTTCACTGTTTTTGCTGGCTCAGTCGCCGTGACAACAGCTGGATTTTTCTGCCTTGTCATACCGATCATGATGCCGTACCCACTCCATGATTTCGTCCTCGTTCCGCCCCTTGGGTGTGAGGTCGTGAAAATGGTAGGCGCCGACCAGCATGTCCAGGCCCCGGGCGTAGGTTGAGTAGGTGTGGAATATCTCGCCGTTATTGGCGCGATAAAACACACTCAGCCCCGGCATTTCCTCCTCGGCACTGTCAGTCTTTTCATAGTTGTACGTAGCCGTTCCGGCTTCGGCATCTTCAGCACGGGCGCACACGCCAAAGTCGTAGTTGAAATCGGAACCGTCCGACGACACCCAGTCGAACTTCCAGCCCATCCGTCGCTTGAATGCCTGGAATTCGGCGAACGGCGCGTGGGATACCGCCACCAGCGCAATGTCGTGATGAGCCAGGTGCAGATTGGCGCCGTCGAAGTGGTCACTCAGGAAGGAGCAGCCCTGGCAGCCTTCTTCCCAACCTTTGGCGAACATGAAGTGATAGACGATGAGTTGACTGTGGTGGCCGAACAGGTCGGCGAGTTGCAATTGGCCGTCCGGCCCCATGAAACGATAGTCCTTGTCGACTTTCACCCAGGGCAGGGCGCGGCGTTTGGCGCTGAGGCGGTCGCGTTCCCGGGTAAAGGCTTTTTCATCAGCAAGGTGTTGTCTGCGGGCGGCGAGCCATTCTTCGCGCGACACCACCGGATGATTCTCAACGTTCATGATGATTTCTCCTGCGCAGGTTGAAACCGACTGTCTCAGACTAGTCGCTCACTGTCTCCGGAAATCGACAGACCGCCGGTCGGCCGTAGCGTCGAATAATCCTGAACGGTGATGCAGCGCTTCGGTCACAACCTGTGAACGCGCCAAAAACTCATGCGCAACGGAGGTTCAATCAGGATGACGACTTATAACTGGGATTTGATCGAACGCCTGCTGCACGAAGTGCAGAACGGCGCAGGCCACAGTTTTGCACCTCGCACCTTTGCCGAAGATTACGCGGCTGACAAGGCGGCAGCGGGCGAGCCCATCGAGAATCTGGATCACCTGAAAACCCTGGCCTGTGACTACGAAAAGCTGCTGCTGGATCGCGGTTACATCACCCCGCGCGAGGAAGACGGCAGCACGGGCAACAACTTCAGTCTGACCCTGCGCGGGTCGAGCCTCTTGAGCCTGATCGACAGCAGCATCCCCGGCAATGACCACCCGCGTCAGGTATTGGACGAGCAGGAGGATGCGCTCGACGAGGCGACGTTCGACACCGTGGCCTCCAAGGCGCAGATCGCCTGAGTTGTCGAAGCGAGCGATCGTCCGGATCCGGTCCGGACGATCTTCGCTGTTCAATTGCGCCTGGCCGCTTTCAGGCACTTCAAATCATTGAAGTCCTTGCGTACACCTTCGATCTTTTTCAACAAGCGCTGACGCTGCTGCGGCGTACTCTCGGCCATCAGATCCACCGCCAGTGAACGGGCCTGTGCCTCGGTATTGTCGTAGGCCTTGCGGTAATCCGCTGTCCACAAACGCTCGCGATAGACCAGAAGGGTCTCGATCCGTTGTGGGAATTGCGGGCTCTTGCGCTGGGCAACGGCGGCGCTGAACTGTTGCTGCCAATGCGCACGGTTGGCGATCCATTGGGTGTTCTGGTCGCCAAGGGCCGTCGACCAGGCCATTACCCGTTGCTCCTGGGTGACGCTCAGTGGGCCGAGCCAGTCGTTGAGACGCTTGTCCATGCGGGCGCCACGCTCGGCGATCTGTTGGGCCAGTGGCGGCTTCACATACTCCTGCTGACGTTTGCGCAGGTCCTTGGCAAACGCATCGTTCATGTCCGCGACCTGTTTGTCGTCCAGCCCCTGCAACAACTCGATGGCCGACGGGGTGATTTCCCGTGCGGTTTCGGCAATCGCCTGTTTGGCTTCCACGGTGCGGGCCTGCAATGCAGCGTCGATGACCTGGTTGGTTTCGACCATGGTCTGCAGGCGATCCAGCCAGTCGAGATAACCCGGCAACTGGGTGGTGCAATGCCAGTTCAGGTGTTCCTTGAGGCGCTCGTTGAACCAGTCTTTCTGCTCGCCGTTCATGTCCAGGTAGTCGCTGAGCGTCCATGGAATGATGACGTCGAGATTGCGATAGGCCAGGCCAATCCGGCTGCAGGCGCCGAGTGCGAGCAGGCAGACCAGCACAGTGGCGAAGGGTTTGAACCAGCGAGACATGGGCGAGTCCTTGCGAAAGCCTGGCGTCTGATTCTTATGTGAACGCAGGATGCTCCCGGCAGTTCAGCCAATCAATAGAATGCGCGTTCGGCCTTGAGCGTGACCAGCCCGTCGCACTGGCTGTTGTGTCCGGAGTACGCCGAGCAGTCGCTGCCGTTGAGGCTCGAATTGCTGTAGATCAGGTCCAGATCGATACCCATGACCGGCCGGGAAAATTTCACCGACCAGTCGGTAAAACTGCTGACATATCCACCGTCCACCGAAACCGGCGTGTTGAGCTGATGGGTGGTGTATTTCATGCTGATCCCGATACCGAACGGCGGGTTGCCGCCCAGATCGGCAAACAGGGTGTTGTTCTGTTTATCCGGATCGTTGCTCAGTGCGATGCCGAAACGGCTGCCGAGCAACGTCAGGCCACCGAAGAATTCCTGACTGTCGAGGGTGTCGACCTTCGGGTAGCTGTAATGAATCATCCCGACTTCGTAGCCGAGGGTTTGATCGAAAGGTTGTTTGAAGCCGATGTAGGAATCGATTTCAAGATTCTTGCCCGGCGTCAGTCCCATGCTCGGCGCGTACTGGCCAACGTAAAGGCCGCTGTCATGGCTCAGATCGAGGCCACCGTGGAATGAGCCGACCGCCGAAGGCTTGACCAGCCCCTGGGCCATGCTGCGACTGGGCGTGGTGCCGAGTTTCAGGTCGAAGTCACCGAGCTCACGCTGGAAAATCTGCGCGTGTGCGACCGGGCTTGCCAGCAGTCCTGCAATAAATAAACAGAGCGGTTTGAACATGCGTCACTCCTTGAACAGCGAGCGCAGGGTGACATACCTGCTGAAACGCTTGATCCAGACGCGTGCAAGGATACCGGCGAATGCTCGGTATCGGGGGCCGTTCGTCGATTCATGCTGATTTGATTTAAACGCGAGGGAAGTCTTGCGAGGGATCCGGTCCGGACGCTTCGAAGCTCGAAGCGTCCTGGATCTGGTGTAGGGCGGGGTGTTATTTCTTGCCCAGGCTGATCTGTCTGGACGTGGCGAATGTCTGGCCGCTGACGCCCTTGGCAATTTGCTGGATCTCGCCACCGGACTTGAGGAATGCCGCGATCTGATCGTTGATCGATTCGCTGGTTTCAACGGCTGGAGCTGGCTTTGCTTTGCTGGTGGATGCTTTTACACGCATGGCGGCCATTAACCTGTAGAAAAGTAATTCGGCCAGGCATCGTACAGGAATAACTTGCTGATCGCTTGGTTAATATCCGTCGGAATAAACAGTTGTGCGGGCAGAACATCTCTCGAACCATTGTCTGGATATCCCGATAACCTGCTGATTTAAATAAATAACATGGAACGGAATTGGCGTGCTTTTCATGGGCCAGGCGTGGCTGGAAACCGCCGGTTCGGTCTGACGAGTGGCGTCCGTCCAGCGGCAAATCGAGGAAAATCAAGGCTTCGCGCAAATTTCAGGGCAACCCTGGATCTGGCGCCCGACGAATCCGGCAAAACCGGGTAGAATGCCGCCCACGCAATGAGGGTATTGGAAATGGCTTTAGTCGGGCGTTACAACAGTTTGCAAGTGGTTAAACACACTAACTTCGGTTTATATCTGGACGGCGGGTCCGACGGCGAAATTCTTTTGCCCAATCGTTATATTCCCAAGGACATTCCCAGCGAAGATGAAGACTGGCTCAATGTTTTCGTTTATCTGGACAGTGATGACAAACTTATTGCAACCACTGAAAAGCCAAAAGTTCAGGTCGGTGAATTTGCCAGTTTAAAAGTTGTTGAAATCAACAGTATCGGTGTATTCCTCGACTGGGGTCTGCCAAAGGATCTGTTGCTGCCTTACTCGGAAGAAAAACGTCAGTTGACCGCCGGCGACTATTGCGTGGTGCACGCCTATCTCGACAAGCGCACCCGCCGTATCACCGCCACCGCGCGTCTGGATCGTTACCTCGACAAGACCCCGGCCAGCTACAGCGTGGGCCAGGAAGTCGATCTGCTGGTGGTCGAAGCCACCGACATGGGCTTCAAGGCGATCATCAACAACAAGCACTGGGGGCTGATTCACAAGAATGAAATCTTCAAGTTCATGCGCTCCGGCATGCGCGAGAAAGGCTTCATCAAGGAATTGCGCGCCGACGGCAAGATCAGCCTGAGCCTGCAGCCGGTGGGGCAGGATGCGGCCAGCAGCCTGAGTTCGAAGATCCTCGCCAGGTTGCGTGAAAGCAACGGCACCCTGGCCGTCAGCGACAAGAGCGACCCGGCGCTGATCAGCAGCCTGTTCGGTGTCAGCAAGGGCAACTTCAAGAAGGCCATCGGTTCGTTGTACAAGGAAGGCAAAATCATCATTCATGCCGATCGCATTGAACTAACCTGAGCCATACGTGGCCCATGTTGCATGGGCCAACCTGAGGTCGGGCAGATGAAAAAAGCGCTGATTGCCTACGTCGCCACGCTGCTGACATTTCTTTTGCTCGATGGCGTCTGGCTCGGCGTATTGATGGCACCGACCTATCGCGAACTGCTCGGTCCGCTGATGCTCGAAAAACCGTTGCTGGTCCCGGCAGCGGTTTTTTATTGCCTGTACGTTTTCGGCTGCGTGGCGTTTGTGGTGCTGCCGGCGACGACCTGGCAACGCGCCGCCCGCATGGGGGCGCTGCTCGGGCTGGTCGCTTATGGCACCTATGACCTGACCAACTGGGCGACGCTGCGCGGCTGGTCGGTGCAGGTGACATTGATGGACTGGGCGTGGGGGACGTTTGCCACGGTTGTTGCCTGTTCAGCGGGATGGAGGGTGGCCAGAACATTTGGCCACTCTGCCGGGTAATGTTTGTTGCCTGAACTGACGTCATCGCGAGCAGGCTCGCTCCCACATGAGATAGCGTTTCCCTGTGGAGCGAGCCTGCTCGCGATTGACGGCGCAGCCGTCAGCCATTCAACGCTGACGCTTCAAGAGAATGAAGTGTCTCTTCCAGACGGTTTTTTCTGGCCAACTGGTTAATAATCCCCGAAACCATTATTCGCCCCGGACATCGATCCGGGGCTTTGCTTTGACCATTGGGAAAACTGCCATGACGTATGTGTTCGAGGTGTTGCGGTGAGCGTCAGTCGGCGCAGTGCCGACGGCTTTGCCCTGCAAGTGATGATCGGCCTGTGCCTGATCTGGGGCGTGCAGCAGGTGATGATCAAATGGGCGGCGACCGATATCGCGCCGGTGATGCAGGCGGCGGGGCGGTCGGGG
Organism: Pseudomonas bananamidigenes; assembly: GCF_001679645.1. Classification (GTDB taxonomy): domain Bacteria; phylum Pseudomonadota; class Gammaproteobacteria; order Pseudomonadales; family Pseudomonadaceae; genus Aquipseudomonas; species Aquipseudomonas bananamidigenes. The sequence goes on from NZ_LRUN01000020.1 coordinate 12,868, forward strand.
ATTTCCGCGTTGCTGGTCGGACTGCTCATCTGCTGGAAGGGCGGCTGGGAACAGGTCGGCACCACCTGGCGTGGCGGTTTGCTGGCCGGTGCCTTGTTCGGGCTTGAGTTCCTGTTCATCTCCGAAGGCTTGCAGTTGACCACCGCAGCGCACATGTCGGTTTTCCTCTACACGGCGCCGATTTTCACGGCCCTGGGGGTGCACTTCCTGTTGCCCAGCGAGCGTCTGCGTCCGGTGCAATGGCTGGGAATTTTCATGGCGTTCGTCGGGATTGCAGTGGCGTTCGCCGGTGGCGTGTCCTGGGACAACCTCGACCATCGCATGCTGCTGGGCGATGCCCTTGGCGTGCTGGCAGGAGCCAGTTGGGGCGCGACCACCGTGGTGGTGCGCGCCTCGCGGCTGTCGGACGCTCCAGTGACGTTGACGCTGTTCTATCAACTGATCGTCGGTTTCGTCGGCCTGCTGTTTATCGCATTGTTCAGCGGCCAGATCACCCACGTCAGCCTGACCGTCGTGGCGCTGGGCAGCGTGCTGTTCCAGGGGCTGGTGGTGTCGTTCTTCAGTTACCTGACCTGGTTCTGGCTGCTGCGCCGTTATCTGGCGGCCAACCTCGCGGTGTTTTCCTTCATGACACCGTTGTTCGGCGTCACGTTCGGCGTGGTGTTGCTGGATGAAAAGCTCAGCCTGAATTTCATCATCGGTGCCGTACTGGTGCTGCTTGGCATCACCTTCGTCAGCGCGGAACAGTGGGTGCGTCGGCGCTTGCGCAAGGCACTCGGCCAGTCGTAAGCGGTTTCCACGCCAGGCCGCCGGCGATCAGCAGGCCGCTGCCGGCGATCACCAGCGCCGGTTGCAGGCCGCCGCTGAAGTGACTGCTGACCGCTGCCAGCAACGGCCCGCTGAGCTGACCGACAGCGAAGCACGCGGTGAGCAGCCCGGCGTTGCGCTGGGTGGCGTGGGGCGCCAGTTCCCGGGAGCGTTGCATGACCAGTTGCATGCAGGCCAGGAACGGCGTGCCACACAGGATCACACCCAAAGCCAGGCCAGGTCCGCTGCCCAACAGGCAAGCGAACACCCCGGCCGCCTGCAGCCACAACGTCGCCATCAACCAGTGACGGGTGGTGTCCTGATCGTGTCGACGCAGACTCACCAGCAATACACCGATAGCGGCGCCGAGGCCGAAGCAGGGCCAGAACAGATCGGCCTGCCATTGCCCGTGAAACTGCGCATTGGCCATCTGCGAAAGGAACGTCGCCGGAATGATGTAGCCCACACCGTACAGGGCGTATACCGCTGCCAACCGAGGAATGCCGCGATTCGAATGATTGACGGCAGCAGGTGCGACGCTTGCGCTGGAAACCGGTTGCGGCAGGACCCGCACGATTCCCAACAGCATCACCAGCGCCACGGCAGCATAGATCAGCCACAGAGTGGCGGACGTCTGCTGCGCCAGATGTGAGAACAGCGCCAGCAGCCCCGTCAGAAAAATCCCCAGCCCAGGCCCGGCAAAAACCAGCGCTCCCAACCGCGGGCGACCCGCCGCCGCAGCCAGTGGCTGACTCAGTGCGGTGATCATCACCAGCACCCAGGCACTCGCCACACCTGTGCCGAAACGCAGCAGCAGATGCGACCAGAAACCGTCGGCCCAGAACGACGCCAGCGTCAGCAGCACGCACAGCCACAAGCCGCCATGCAAACGGCGTTGTACCTGATCGGGGCGACGGGAAAACATCGCGTCCACCGCGCCGAGCAGATAGCCGAGGTAATTGGCGGCTGCAATCAGACCGGCGGCGGTGAGGTCGAGCTGCCCTTCACTGATCAGGTGAGGAAGTTGCGGCGTGAGGGCGAAACGCCCGATGCCCATGGCCATCATCAGGGCAATGAAACTGGCGAATAAGCGAATCAGCGGCGACATGGTCTGGATTCCGTCAGAGGTTCAATGACCGTCAGGCTAGGACTGATTGACTTTCTTTAAAATTGAATAATATTGAGTAACTTGTTCAGTTCAGGAGAAAGCTTGTGGAGTTCAGCCAGTTGCGGATCTTCCAGGCCGTGGCGCAGGAGGGTTCGATCACTCGTGCCGCCGAACGTCTGCACCGTGTACCGTCGAACCTTTCGACCCGGCTCAAACAGCTCGAAGAGCAATTGGGTGTCGAACTGTTCGTGCGGGAGCGTCAGCGTTTGCAGTTGTCGCCTGCGGGAAAAGTCCTGCTGGACTACACCGGCAAACTGTTCGCCTTGCGTGATCAGGCCAGCGCAGCGGTGATGGGCGGGCAACCGGCGGGGGATTTCGTGCTCGGCACTCTTTACAGCACCGCTGCGATCCATTTGCCGGCGCTGCTGGCGCGGTATCACAAACAGTATCCGGCGGTGAATCTGCAGGTGCAGTCAGGGCCCAGCGGTGAGTTGCTCGAAGGGTTGCTGGCCGGGCGGCTTGATGCGGCGCTGGTGGACGGCCCGCCACAACTGGCCGGGATCGACGGCGTGCCGCTGTGCAACGAGCGGCTGGTTTTGATCAGCGAGGCTGATCACCCGCCGGTGCGCAGTGCCAGGGATGTCGAGGGACGGGCGGTGTTCACCTTTCGCCATGGCTGTGCCTACCGGGCGCGGCTGGAGGCGTGGTTCGCCCATTATCAGACGGCGATGGGCCGGGCGATGGAGATCGAGTCCTATCAGGGCATGCTCGCCTGCGTGATTGCCGGCAGCGGCGTGGCGCTGATGTCGGAGTCGATGCTCGCCAGCCTGCCGGGCCGGGAAAGTGTCGCGGTGCATCCGCTGGCCGAGCCATTTGCCAGTGCGACAACCTGGCTCATGTGGCGCCGGGGCATGGTCGGGGCCAATCTCAATGCGTGGATTGAACAGCAGCAGATGCTCTATCCCGTGGCTGGCGAAGAAGGCCTGGAAATCGCTTGAACGATCGGTCAGGGATTCTGATCCATTCAGTAACAGATCATTGCGGATTTTGCCGAGCATTGCGTAGGACTTCGGACTATTATCAGTGCGAAGCGGCCTCAGAATTCCGGTCGCTCAGCACCACCCTGAAGGGGGCATGACGATGAAAGAGAAAATTCAGAACTGGCTGCACGATTTGGGTGTTGCCCTCGGTTTGATCGAACCGCCTCTGCAACCGGTCCCGATTCGCACTGATGACGAACAGCGTCGGCGTCAGCAGCGTCGGCGGTAATGCCTCCGGCTTCAAGGATTAATCATTAGAGAGGTCGCCGTTTCGAGCGGCTCCAGCACAAAGAGGCTGGAGCCGCTCGAAACGGCGACCTTTTGCTTTTCAGTGCCGCCCGATTTCCAGTAGAAACCGGCTCAAGTCATTCGCGGTTTTGGCGCTCTTGAGCATGTGGTCTTCCTCGGCGGTGAAGGCCGTCAGTCCGAATTCATCTTCCAGATGGAAGATCAGATCCTCGATATCTGCCTTTTCCAGACCCAGCTCCGCCAGACTGGTGTTGTCGTTGAAGTCGCGGTGTTCCAGCAGGCGTTTGATGAATCGGTGCACGGCGGCACGCACGGCAGCTCTTCTCATGGCAGATGTTCAAAAAGTGGCGGGATCTGACTGGAGTACAGCAGGCCTCAGGCGTGTCGGCGCAACCATTCGTCAATCATCGCGCGCAAATGCTCTCCCGAGAAACTGCCGAAATGCCCGCCATGCACGGTACGGATCGGCAACGCCTGCAAGCGACGAAGGCTGGCGGCGTAATCCTCGAGATTGGAGTGGTAGGCGTCTTCGATCAACGGCCCGTCGTAGATGATGTCGCCGCTGAACAGGGTTTCGGTGGTGGCTTCATAGAGGCTGATCCCGCCCGGCGAATGCCCCGGTGTGTGCAGCACTTGCAGTGCGCGGTTGCCCAGATCCAGCACATCGCCGTCCTCGACAAACCCGGTGGCCGGCGCAGCCTTGACCCGGTATTCGGCGTAGCACAACGGGCAGTCCGGGTGCGCTTCGAACATGTCGTCGCCGACGAAGGCGCGGCTCAGGTCATTCTCGCCATCCGGCGCCGCCAGAATGTTCGCCTCGGCGGGGTGTACCAGCCGTTCGGCAAACTCGTGATGCCCGGCGATGTGGTCGAAATGGCAATGACTGGCTACCGCCACCAGCGGCCGTTCGGTGAGCCACGGCAGCTGTTCGCGCAGGCTGACCAGCCCGGAACCACTGTCGAGCAGCAGATCCATGTCCCGGCCCTGAACATGCCAGAGGTTGCAGCGGTAGAAAGGACGGATATACGGCTCGTGAATCAGGCGGATGCCGTCGCTCATGGTTTGCACTTCGAACCATTGGTCCCGTGAAACAATCTTCATCGGCCATTTTCTCCAGACGAAAAAAAACGGGTGTGGCAACCGACGCCACACCCGCCGAAGAAAGCATCAAGTCGTTATGTTCAGCTTAGATCGCGCTGGCCACCGGGGCAGGGCGACGGGAAACCAGGCTCACCACCACAAAACTCACCAGGCCGACGGCCAGGCTGTAGTAGATCGGCGTGTTGGCGTCCAGACCGTCCTTGACCATGAACAGCAGCGCCGTGGCGAAGCCCATGCCCATGCTGGCGATCGCGCCGGCGGTGGTGGCGCGTTTCCAGAAGATCGCACCGATCAGCGGGATCAGCATGCCGCCCACCAACAGGTTGTACGCGAGGGTCAAAGCGCTGATCACGTCGTTGACCACCAGTGCGATACCCAGCACCACGACACCGGTCAGCAGAGTGAACAGACGGTTCACGCCCAGGCTCGACTGTTTGCCGCCACGCAGTTTCGGCAGCAGGTCTTCGGTCAGGGTGGTGGAGGCGGCGAGCAGACCGGCGCTGGCGGTGGACATCATGGCGGCCAGGGCGGCGGCGATCACCAGACCGCGGATGCCGTCCGGCAGCGACAGTTTGACGATCGCGGCGAAGGCGTTGTTGACGTTGTCCAGATCCGGAATCAGCACGTGCGCCGCCATGCCGATCAGGGCGCAGGCCAGGCCGTAGAGGATGCAGTAGATACCCGCGAAGCTGCCGGCGTACTGAGCCACTTTTTCATTCTTGACGGTGAACACCCGTTGCCAGATGTCCTGACCGATCAGGATGCCGAAGAAGTAGATCATGAAGTAGGTGATGATCGTGTCCCAGCCGATGGTGGTGAAGTTGAACGCCGCCGCCGGCAGCTTCAGCACCAGTTCGTCCCAGCCACCGACTTTGTACAGGCAGATTGGCAACAGGATGAACATCAGGCCTACGGTCTTGATGATGAACTGGACGATGTCGGTCAGGGTCAGCGACCACATGCCGCCGATGGCCGAATACACCACCACCACGCCACCGCCGAGCAGTACCGAGACCCAGAACGGCAGGCCGAACAGCACTTGCAGTACGGTGCCGATGGCGAGGATCGAGGTCACGCCGATCATCAGCGCGTAGGCCAGCATGATTGCCGCGCTCGCCGAGCGGGCCATCGGGTTGTAGCGTTTTTCCAGGACCTGGGTCACGGTGTAGATCTTCAGTTTCAGCAGCGGCTTGGCCAGGAACAGGTTCAGCGCCACGATGCCGCAACCCAGTGCCGCGCACAGCCAGAAACCGGAGATACCGTGCACATAGCCCAGACGCACGGTGCCGACGGTGGACGCACCACCCAGAACGGTCGCAGCCATGGTGCCCATGTACAGGCTCGGGCCGAGGTTACGCCCGGCGACGAGGAAGTCCTCGTTGGTCTTGGCCTTGCGCATGCCGAAATAGCCGAGCAAGAGCATGCCGGCCGCGTAGATGAGGACGACGAATAAATCCAAAGCCATGATGGCGTGTCTCCGATTGTCTTTTTTATGGTGAGTCTGGAATCAGTTTTCCCTTGTGGGAGCGAGCCTGCTCCGATAGCGATTTTTCAGTCACATCGATGTCGGATGTGCTGCCGTCATCGCGAGCAGGCTCGCTCCCACAGGGGGATGGTGTCAGGCTGGCTGACTCATTTCAGGCTTTGCTGCCGTGGCAGCACCCTGGCTCCGGGGATCCTTTGGTCCATACACCAGCGCCGGTTCCGGGAACAGGCTCAGCAGCATCAGGTACATCACCGAGGCCAGGCCCAGGGTCACCAGCAGGCTGATGTCGATGCCGCCGGCCAGTTCACCCAACGGGCCGACGAACTGCCCCGGCAGGTTGACGAAGCACAGGCCGACCGCCGCGCTCGGGATCCATGCACCCAGGCCACGCCAGTTCCAGCCGTGGTTGAACCAGTAGCGTCCGCCTTGCTCGCCGCGGGTGAACACTTGCAGGTCGTCCGGGCAGTAGAAGCCGCGACGCACCACCAGGCCGATGATCATGATCACCATCCATGGGGTGGTGCAGGTGATGATCAGCACGGCAAAGGTCGACACGCTCTGCACCAGGTTCGCCGCGAAGCGCCCGATGAAGATGAAGGCAATCGACAGCACGCCGATCAGCAGCGTCGCCTTGACCCGCGACAGCAGACGCGGGAACACGCTCGACATATCCAGCCCGGTGCCATACAGCGAGGTGGTGCCGGTGGACATGCCGCCGATCACCGCAATCAGGCACACCGGCAGGAAGAACCAGCTCGGCGACACCGCCAGCAGACCGCCGACATAGTTGTTTGCCGCGATGTAGTCCGGTGCCTGGATCGCCACGATGGTGGCGGTGGTCAGGCCGAACAGGAACGGAATGAAGGTGGCGATCTGCGAGAAAATCACTGCCGCCATGATCCGCTTGCGCGAGGTCTCACGCGGGATGTAGCGGGCCCAGTCGCCGAGGAACGCGCCGAAGGAAATCGGGTTGCTCATGGCCACCAGCGCGGCGCCGATGAACGCGGCCCAGAAGCCCGGCTGGCCAAGGCTGACGGTGCCCGCGTAGTGCGAATCGAAAGGACCGGCGAAGGCGAAGATGCCCAGCAGGAACAGCAGGCTCGCGCTCCACACCGCGACCTTGTTCACCCACAGCAGGAAGCGGAAGCCGTAGATGCACACGGTCAGTACCAGTACCGCGAACAGACCATAGGCCAGGCCAAGGGTCAGGTCGGTTTCCGGCAGGCCGATCAGGCGTTTCGCACCACCGATCAGCGCATCCCCCGAACTCCATACCGAGAGCGAGAAGAAGGCGATGGCGGTCAGCAACGACAGGAACGAACCGACGATCCGCCCGTGCACGCCGAAGTGCGCACCGGACGACACGGCATTGTTGGTGCCGTTGAGCGGGCCGAACAGGCCCATCGGTGCGAGGATCAGCGAGCCGAGCAGCACGCCCGAGACAATCGCCCAGACGCCCGCCTGAAAGGACAGGCCGAACAGTACCGGGAAACTGCCGAGCACAGCGGTGGCAAAGGTATTGGCGCCGCCGAAGATCATGCGGAACAAGTCCACGGGACCGGCGGTGCGTTCGTTGTCCGGGATCTGTTCGACCCCGTGGGTTTCAATCTGCGTAAGGCTTTGGTCTTTGTTGTTGTTATTCATGATCTGCTCCGATCATAAAGGCGCGCCGCATCGTGTGTGAGGCGTCACCTGTTTGGCTAAGGGGGTGGCAGCCCTTCCGGCATTGCGGACAAATGTTCGTGGCAGGCCAGCCAATGGCCTTGTTGTTCTAGGCTCGACGCTTGTTTCCTGAAAACAATCGTCTCGCGCTCCTGGCTGAAGTGTTGCTCCCCTTGCATGCGCAGCTCGGTGGCCACGTCATGGATAAACACCGCCACGTCACCCTGCAGGCTGACGAAGGCGTTGCTCGAAGTGCACGACAGCACCTCGAAGCCATCCTCGGCGCGCCAGCGGTCCCACAACGCCTGATAGGCGTCGCGTGACAGCAGGGGCTGTTCGAGGGTGTAGAACACGAAGCTCGCATCGGCGCTGAACGCGCCGAAGTAGGCTTCGCGATCATTGCGGGCGAAGGCGGACACCAGATCGGCGGCCGCTTTCAGAACCTGATCACGTTCGTTCATGACCCGACCCTCAGCGGTGGACCACGCCCGGCAGTACGCAGAGCATTTCGTACAGCAGGTTGGCGGCCAGCAGCGAGGTATTGCCGGTGGTGTCATAAGCGGGCGAGACTTCTACCAGATCGCAGCCGATCAGGTCGAGGCCCTGGCAGCCGCGAACGATTTCAATCGCCTGAATGGTCGTCAGACCACCGATTTCCGGGGTGCCGGTGCCTGGCGCCCAGGCCGGGTCGATGCCGTCGATGTCGAAGCTCAGGTACACCGGGCCACCACCGACTTTCTCGCGCACTTCGGCCATCAGCGGTTCCAGCGACTTGTGCCAGCACTCTTCGGCCTGCACTACGCGAAAGCCCTGATCACGGCTCCAGTTGAAGTCATCAGCGGTGTAGCCCTGCGCACGCAATCCAATCTGCACCACGCGGTCGCAGTCCAGAAGGCCTTCTTCGACGGCGCGACGGAAGGTCGTGCCGTGGGCGATTTTCTCGCCGAACATGTGATCGTTGACGTCAGCGTGAGCGTCGATGTGCACCAGACCGACCTTGCCGTGCTTCTTATGAATGGCACGCAGGATCGGCAGGGTGATGGTGTGGTCGCCGCCCAGGGTCAGCGGGATCACGTTGTGCTCGAGGATGTTGTCGTAGGCTTCTTCGATGATGCGTACGGCGTCGAGCAGGTTGAAGGTGTTGATCGCCACGTCACCGATGTCGGCAACCGACAGCGAGTCGAACGGCGCAGCGCCGGTGGCCATGTTGTACGGGCGGATCATCACCGATTCGGTGCGGATATCGCGCGGCCCGAAGCGGGTGCCGGGACGCAGCGAAGTACCGATGTCCAGTGGCACGCCGACGAAGGCAGCGTCCAGGCCGGCAGCAGTCTCAAGGTGGGGGAGTCGGAGCATGGTGGCGATGCCGCCGAAGCGCGGCATTTCGTTGCCGCCCAGTGGTTGGTGAAGAATCTTGTCCACGGGTAGGGCCTCATCGTCTTTGTTTTATTTATGTCGGCGCGCCGCATTCGCAAGGTCACGGGTACCGCTGTGGGGCCGATTCTGCGAAATGTAGTGAGGGGGAAGAATCGCTACGAACAAAAACTTAGTTCAGAAATTTCTAAACTAATGGTGAAGCGCGGGATAGACTCTTCGACCTTATATAGATGACCCTGTGGCGAGGGAGCTTGCTCCCGCTGGGCGGCGAAGCAGCCCCAAAACCGCCCGGCGCGGTACATCGGATGAACTATATTCGTCGGGTTTACGACTGCTTTGCAGCCGAGCGGGAGCAAGCTCCCTCGCCACAAGGGATGTGGTGCCGTGGGATGTTTATCGCGCCTGTGATCCTTGTTTGTGGAGTACCCATGGCCAACGCTTTACCCGACCTGAAACTTTTGCGCATCTTCGTCAGCGTCGTGCGGCATCAGGGGTTTGCCAATGCGCAGCAGGAACTCAACCTGTCGACTTCGGCGATCAGTACCTATATGAGCCAGCTCGAAGCCGCGCTCGGCCTTGTGCTGTGCCATCGCGGACGCGGCGGGTTCAGCCTGACCAGCAAGGGTGAGCTGTTCCATCAGGAAACCCTGCGTCTGCTCGCCGAACTCGAAGGGTTCGAGCAATACGCCGCCGCGCTCAAGGGCGAATTGCGCGGCACGCTCAACCTGGGGGTGATCGATTCCACGGTCAGCGACAAGGCCCTGCCGTTCGCCGAAGCCATCGGCGCCTACAGCCAGGAACACCCGGCGGTGCATTTGCATCTGTCGGTGATGAGCCCCTATGAGCTGCAACTCGGCGTGCAGGACAACCGCCTCGATCTGGCCATCGGCGCGTTTTCCACGCGCATGAGTGGTCTGGTGTACATGCCGCTGTACCGCGAACAGCACTGGCTGTATTGCAGCAGCCGTCATCCGTTGTTCAACGAGCGGCGGATTCCCGAGCAGGTCATCACCCAGCAACGCATGGTCGGTCGCGGCTACTGGAGCCAGGCCGAACTGGCGCGTCACGGTTTCAAACACAGCGCCGCCACCGTGGAAAGTATGGAGGCGCAGCTGATTCTGGTGCTGTCCGGCGCCTACATCGGTTACCTGCCGGAGCACTACGCCCAGGCCTGGGCGGACAAGGGCGACCTGCGGGTGCTGTTGCCGGCGACCTTCGGTTATCAGGCGCCGTTTTCCATGATCATGCGCCGGGGCCGCAGTCGCGAGCCGCTGATCCAGACTTTCCGTGACCTGCTCAAAGCGCAGCTCAATCAGGCCTAAACATGTCCAGACCGCAATGCCCGCGCTGCCTGCGCCCACAAACCCACTGCCTGTGTCCGCTGATTCCCAGCCTCGACAGTCGCACCCGCGTGTTGCTGTTGCAGCACCCGAGCGAGGTCAATCACGCGCTGAACACCGCACGTCTGGCGGCGCTTGGTTTGAACAATGCGCAACTGATCGTCGGCGAGGTGTTCGAGGATTTGCCGGCGCTGTTGAATCAACCGGGGTATCAGGCGCGGCTGTTGTTCCCGGCGGATGATGCGCAGCCGATGCAGGCGTACGCCGCCTCCGATGAACCGCTGTTGCTGGTGGTGCCGGATGGCACGTGGCGCAAGGCGCGCAAGCTGTTGCACCTGAATCCGCTGCTGGCGGCGTTGCCTCGGGTGACGCTGGCGCAGGGCGGAGTTTCACGGTATCGGCTGCGCAAGGCGCCGGGGCCGGGGGCGTTGTCGACCATCGAGGCGATCGTGCAGGCGTTGCAGACCCTGGAAGCGCCGGCCTCTTTCGAGCTGCTGCTCAAGCCGTTCGAGGCGCTGATCGAGGGGCAGATTGCGGCGATGGGGGAGGAGACTTTCCAGAAGAATCACGGAGGCTGATGATCGTTCCCAC
>NZ_LRUN01000021.1 GCF_001679645.1 Pseudomonas bananamidigenes
AGAGGGTTAGGGTGAGGGCGTTCTTGATCTTGCCTCCGTCATTCACACCCTGAATGACAGACAACCCCGATTCCCCAGCTACGCTTGTGCTCAGCTCCCACATCTATAAGAGGCTGCGCACGATGAGTCTTTCCTCCTTCAAGATCGCTCACAAACTGATCACCGGCGCCGGGGCCATCGAGCAACTGGCGGCCGAGCTCACGCGGCTGGACATCGATAACCCGCTGATCGTCACCGATGCCGCGCTGGTCAAGTCCGGCACGGTGGCGCTGGCGCTGGCACAGATCGGCGAGCGCGAATACGAAATCTTCGACCGGGTGCTGCCGGATCCGGAAATTGCCATCGTCGAGGACTGCATGCGTGTCTATCGCGAAGGCGGGCATGACGGGCTGATCGGCCTCGGCGGTGGCAGTGCCATCGACATTGCCAAGAGCGTTGCCGCCTATGCCGGTTATCACGGCGCGCTGGAAGATCTGTTCGGCGTCGATCAGGTGCCGCGCAAAGGTCCGCCGCTGATTGCCATTCCGACCACGGCCGGCACCGGTTCCGAGGTGACCAACGTGGCGATTCTTTCGGACAAGGTCGCCCAGTTGAAGAAAGGCATCGTCAGCGACTATCTGTTACCTGACGTGGCGCTGGTCAGTCCGCAAATGACCCTGACTTGCCCGCGCAGCGTCACCGCCGCCAGTGGCGTCGATGCGCTGGTGCATGCCATCGAATCCTACCTGTCGCTGAATGCTTCGCCGATCACCGATTCGCTGGCCATCGGCGCAATCAAGCTGATCGCCCGGTCATTGCCAAAGGCCTATGCCAATCCTTCCAATGTGCAGGCCCGGGAAGACATGGCCACCGCCAGCCTGATGGCCGGCATGGCGTTCGGCAATGCCGGAGTCGGCGCGGTGCATGCGCTGGCGTATCCGCTGGGCGGGCGTTTCAACATTGCCCATGGTGTAAGCAATGCGCTGTTGCTGCCGTATGTCATGACCTGGAACAAAATGGCCTGTGTCGAACGGATGCAGGATATCGCCGAAGCCATGGGGGTGAAGACCGCTCATCTGAGTCTCAATGACGCCGCCGACTGCGCCGTCGCGGCGATGGCCGAGCTGTGTGCAGCGGTAGAAATCCCGCAGGGGCTGCGCAGTTTCGGCGTGCCCGAAGAGGCGATCCCGGCGATGGCGGTAGAGGCTGCGGGAATAGAGCGCCTGATGCGTAACAACCCGCGCAAGCTCAGCGCTGCCGACATCGAGAAGATCTATCGGGTGGCGTACTGAGAACCCGCCGGTCATCGGTCATGGCACAACCCAATCATCGCGGTCACGGTGCGCGCGCGGAAACTTGAGGTATACAATGCGCGCCATCGTGATTTAGCTCAGAAAAGGTGCGTCATGCAGCCCTTCCTTATTGCCCCGTCGATTCTTTCCGCCGACTTCGCCCGCCTGGGCGAGGAAGTGGACAACGTTCTGGCCGCCGGTGCCGACATCGTTCACTTCGATGTCATGGACAACCACTACGTACCGAACCTCACCATCGGCCCGATGGTCTGTGCCGCGCTGCGCAAGTACGGCGTCACCGCACCGATCGACGCGCACCTGATGGTCAGCCCGGTGGATCGCATCGTCGGCGACTTCATCGAGGCCGGCGCCACCTACATCACCTTCCACCCGGAAGCCACGCTGCACGTCGATCGTTCGCTGCAACTGATCCGTGAAGGCGGCTGCAAATCCGGCCTGGTGTTCAACCCGGCGACCCCGCTGGACGTGCTCAAGTACGTGATCGACAAGGTCGACATGGTCTTGCTGATGAGCGTCAACCCGGGCTTCGGCGGGCAGAAATTCATCCCCGGCACCCTCGACAAGCTGCGCGAAGCCCGCGCGATCATCGATGCCTCGGGCCGTGACATCCGCCTGGAAATCGACGGCGGCGTCAACGTCAACAACATCCGTGAAATCGCTGCTGCCGGCGCCGACACCTTTGTCGCCGGCTCGGCGATCTTCAATGCGCCGAACTATCAGGAAGTCATCGACAAGATGCGTTCCGAACTGGCGCTGGCCCGCCCATGAGTGGATTCGAGCAGCTGTTCCCGGGGCAACTGCCAAGGCTGGTGATGTTCGATCTGGATGGCACGCTGATCGATTCGGTACCCGACCTGGCGGCGGCGGTGGATAACATGCTGCTCACTCTCGGGCGCAAGCCTGCCGGTATCGAATCCGTACGCGAATGGGTCGGCAATGGCGCGCCGGTGCTGGTGCGCCGGGCGCTGGCCGGCGGCATCGATCATTCTTCCGTGGATGATGTGGAAGCCGAACATGCGCTGGAAGTGTTCATGGAAGCCTACGGCGCCAGCCATGAGCTGACCGTGGTCTATCCCGGCGTGCGCGACACCCTGAAATGGCTGCACAAGCAGGGCGTGGCCATGGCGCTGATCACCAACAAACCGGAGCGCTTCGTCGCGCCGTTGCTGGATCAGATGAAGATCGGCCGCTATTTCAAGTGGATCATCGGCGGCGATACCCTGCCGCAGAAGAAGCCCGATCCGGCGGCGCTGTTCTTCGTCATGAAGATGTCCGGCATTCCGGCCTCGCAATCGCTGTTCGTCGGTGATTCGCGCAGCGACGTGCTGGCGGCGAAAGCGGCGGGGGTCAAGTGCGTGGCGCTGAGTTATGGCTACAACCATGGCCGGCCGATTGCCGAGGAATCCCCGGCGCTGGTGATCGACGATCTGCGCAAGCTAATTCCCGGTTGCCTGGATACGGCCGCTGAGATAACGTTGCCCGACGCTTCTCAATCCCCTTCTGGAAACGCCATCGTGGTGGTTACCCGCAAACTCTGGATGAAAGTCATCAAGGCCCTGGCCCGCTGGCGTTGGCGCGCCTGACTTGTTCCTGGCCGGCCTGCCGGCGCGTTTGCCTACCTGACTGATTTGCACCTCACACCACGAGGCAATTTATGATCCGCGAAGAATTCCTGCGACTGGCCGCTGACGGCTACAACCGCATTCCGCTGGCCTGTGAAACCCTGGCCGACTTCGACACGCCGCTGTCGATCTACCTGAAACTGGCCGACCAGCCCAATTCCTACCTGCTCGAATCGGTGCAGGGTGGCGAGAAATGGGGCCGTTACTCGATCATCGGCCTGCCGTGCCGCACCGTGCTGCGGGTTCATGATCATCACGTCAGCATCACCGTAGATGGCATCGAGACCGAAAGCCATGACGTCGAAGATCCGCTGGCCTTCGTCGAAACCTTCAAGGCCCGCTACAACGTGCCGACCATCGCCGGCCTGCCGCGGTTCAACGGCGGCCTGGTGGGTTACTTCGGTTACGACTGCGTGCGTTATGTAGAGAAGCGTCTGGGCAAATGCCCGAACCCGGATCCGCTGGGTGTGCCGGACATCCTGCTGATGGTCTCCGATGCAGTGGTGGTGTTCGACAACCTCGCCGGCAAGATGCACGCCATCGTGCTGGCCGACCCGGCGCAGGCCGATGCCTACGAGCAGGGTCAGGCGCAATTGCAGGAATTGCTGGAAAAGCTGCGCCAGCCGATCACCCCGCGTCGTGGCCTGGACTTCAGCAAGCCGCAGGCGACTGAGCCAGTGTTCCGCTCCAGTTTCACTCAGGACGACTACGAAAAAGCCGTCGACACCATCAAGGAATACATCCTCGCCGGTGACTGCATGCAGGTCGTACCGTCCCAGCGCATGTCGATCGACTTCAAGGCGGCGCCGATCGATCTGTACCGCGCGTTGCGTTGCTTCAACCCGACGCCGTACATGTACTTCTTCAACTTCGGCGATTTCCACGTCGTCGGCAGTTCGCCGGAAGTGCTGGTGCGGGTCGAAGACAACCTGATCACCGTGCGCCCGATTGCCGGCACCCGTCCGCGCGGGGCCACCGAAGAGGCCGACGTGGCGCTCGAAGAAGACCTGCTGTCCGACGACAAGGAGATCGCCGAGCACCTGATGCTGATCGACCTCGGTCGCAACGACACCGGGCGTGTTTCAGAGATCGGCTCGGTGAAACTCACCGAGAAAATGGTCATCGAGCGTTATTCCAACGTGATGCACATCGTGTCCAACGTGACCGGCCAGTTGAAGGAAGGCCTGACCGCCATGGATGCACTGCGGGCGATTCTGCCGGCGGGCACTTTGTCCGGCGCACCGAAGATCCGCGCGATGGAAATCATCGACGAACTAGAACCGGTCAAGCGTGGCGTGTATGGCGGCGCGGTCGGGTACTTCGCCTGGAACGGCAACATGGACACCGCGATTGCGATCCGCACTGCCGTGATCAAGAACGGTGAGCTGCACGTGCAGGCCGGTGGCGGCATCGTTGCCGACTCGGTGCCGGCGCTGGAATGGGAAGAAACCATCAACAAGCGTCGGGCGATGTTCCGGGCTGTTGCACTGGCTGAGCAAACCCCGGACTGAGTGACGGGGGGATCAGCCATAAAAAAACGCGGCGCCTGTGAGGGCGCCGCGTTTTTTATGGCCTTCTGATCAGAAGTCGAGACTGACGCCAACATTGATCCCTTGCTGGGTAAAGTCGTCATCCTTGCGGATGTTGTAACTGGCACGAAGGGCGACTTCTTTGGTGAGGTTGTGGCTGACGCCCAGGTTCAGGCGGTTCAGGTTGGTCTGCGGTGTGTAGCCTTCCAGGGTGTAGCGATTGTTCGGCAGGCTGTTGAGGTTCATCGTCAGATCCTGAGCGTCGTCGTTGTATTCGCGCTCATGGGCGAATTCGCCGAAGACCTGGGTCTGTGCGGTGATCTGGTATTTACCCTGAATACCCAGGCCGAGACGACGGGAGTTGCGCGACTGGTCGTCGAAGGTCAGTGCCGTGGAATCTGCGCCTTTCTCCGAATAACCGTCCACTTCCACCTTGCCGAAGTCCGCGCTGACGAATGGCGACAGGTGCCATGGGCTGCTGGCCTCTGGCGCGATGTCGTAGCCGACGCGGCCGCCGATGGCCAGTACGTAGCCGTCGGTATCGCCTTTCTCGCCGCGTTCATTGACCCCGAGCTGGAACTTGCGCTTCAGGCTGTCGTAGTCCAGATGCCCGGCGGTAACGGCCAGGTCACCCCACCAGCGGTTTTGCTGGTACTGGGCGAATGCGGTGCCCATGTAGGAATTGAGCTTGTACTCGGAGTCGTTGTCGCCGGCTTCGATTTTCTGGTGATAGAAACCCGCCGCCACACCGACGCGCCAGGCGTCGTCGAGGCGATAACTGCCACCGATATTCAGGTTATAACCGTTGCCGTCGGCGCTGGCCCCGGCGTGCTGGTCGTCGAAGTCCTGATGCTGGCCGCCGGCGGAGACAATCGCCCGCCACTGGCCGACGCCTTGCCAGTTTTCCCAGTCGGCCAGCCATTGATTGCGCAATTCGTCTTGATGCGCGCGCAGGGTGCCCTGGGCCATTTCCGGCAGCAGCGTCAGTTCCCACGGGGCGGCCAGCAACGAGTAGGCGTAGTCGGCGATCAAACGTTGGCCGGCTTCGGTCGGGTGCACCGCGTCGTTGTAGATCAGCTTGGTCGGATCCGGCGTGGCGCTGTTGATCCCGTAGCGGGCGTTTTCGGTGCAACCGCTGCCGCTGAAGCAGGTGGCGACCAGATTCTGGTCGGTGGCCAGGCCGAACTGCGCCGGGTTGGCAAACGCTTCCTTGAGCAGCACCGGCACGTTCAGCGGGATCACGTTGGCGCCGACGGTCTGCAACTGACTCACCAGCTCGGTGTTGAACTGAGCACTGAGCTGTGAGGTGAAGGCTTGCAGCGGCGATCCGTTGATGGCTGGGGTCAGGCCGATGTCCGGCAACAGCCAGACCATGATGTAGCGGGCACCCGCGCCTTGCAGGGTGCGCACACTGTCGACCAGTCGGTCGGCGGCGGCGTTGGCCTGAGGCAGGCTGGTAACACGGCCCTGAAGGAAGTCGTTGCCGCCCCCGGTCAGGTAATACAGGGCATTCGGATCGGCCCGGAAACCGTTCGACGGCAGATAACCGGCGCGGGTGCGCTCGTCGTTGGCGGATGTGCTGGTGATCGAATCGAGAATCTGATCGGTGCGGTAACCACCCACGGCCCAGTTGTTACCATCCGGCAGCCCCTGACCGGCACGTACTGCCGAGTCGGCGGAGGCGGTCTGGTCCGGTGTGAAGCCCAGGCGACCTCCGAGCAGTTGGGTGGCGTTCAGCGAGTAGAACTCGCCGCTGCCGTCCTGGTAATTCGGACCGGTGCGGTTGGTGAACCGTTTGACCGAGCCGGCCGGACCGTCCGGATCGGAAAATGTCCCGGCGTCGCTGAGACTGTCGCCGAACACGATGAAATTCGAATAAGGGTTGGGTGCTGCATTCGCCTGGGCGCAGGCCAGTGCGAGCAGGCATCCGGCAAGCGGTACAAACAATGTCTGTTTGATCATGAGCAAGTCCGTTTATTTATTGTTGTATGGAACGAAACGACAGTACCAAAAACATCCGGCGTTTTGCCATCGGTCGTCAACCCTCCCATAGTTTTCCCCCTTCAGGTCCGGCCATATTGCACGCTCTGCCCAGCTAAGTTACTGTGCCGAGACGTATGAATGAGACCTTTCCCGTGTTGATCGTCAGCAAACTTCTGGATCAAGTCATCAAGGCCCACGCCCGCTGGCGTTGGCGCGCCTGAATCTTTTCTGCCGGCCTTGCCGGATCTGTATCGCTCTGCCTTCCTTGCCCGTTTGAAATGCCGCGTTGCCGTCGCCACTTGCGCGTCCGACACCGTGCAGCGTCCGGTCAAGTCATCTGAAGGCTGTTTCAAATTCAGAATTAAAGAGGTTCGAAACGCCATGTTGCTGATGATCGACAACTACGACTCCTTTACCTACAACGTTGTGCAATACCTCGGCGAGCTGGGTGCCGAGGTCAAGGTCGTGCGCAACGACGAGTTGACCATTGCCGAAATCGAAGCGCTCAACCCGGAGCGCATCGTGGTGTCCCCCGGTCCGTGCACGCCGACTGAAGCCGGCATTTCCATCGATGCCATCAAACACTTCGCCGGCAAACTGCCGATCCTCGGCGTGTGCCTCGGCCACCAGTCCATCGGCCAGGCCTTTGGTGGTGATGTGGTGCGTGCCCGGCAAGTGATGCACGGTAAGACTAGTCCGGTATTCCACGAGGACAAGGGTGTATTTGCCGGTCTGAATCGTCCGTTGACCGTCACCCGCTATCACTCCCTGATTGTCAAGCACGAGACTTTGCCTGATTGCCTGGAACTGACTGCCTGGACGCAGCACGATGACGGCTCGGTCGACGAAATCATGGGCCTGCGTCACAAGGCACTGAACATCGAGGGCGTACAGTTCCACCCGGAATCGATCCTCACCGAACAGGGCCATGAACTGTTCGCCAATTTCCTCAAACAAACCGGCGGCACGCGCTAAGGACTTTCCATGAATATCAAGACAGCCCTGAGCCGTATCGTCGATCACCTCGACCTCAGCACCGAAGAAATGCGCGACGTGATGCGCGAAATCATGACCGGCCAATGCACCGACGCGCAGATCGGCGCGTTCATGATGGCCATGCGCATGAAGAGCGAGAGCATCGACGAAATCGTCGGCGCAGTGTCGGTGATGCGCGAGCTGGCGGACCAGGTCGAGCTCAAGACTCTCGACGGCGTGGTCGATGTAGTCGGCACCGGCGGTGACGGCGCGAATATTTTCAACGTTTCCACGGCCTCGGCGTTTGTCGTTGCCGCTGCCGGCTGCACCGTGGCCAAGCACGGCAATCGTGCAGTGTCGGGCAAGAGCGGCAGCGCCGACTTGCTGGAAGCCGCCGGCATTTACCTCAACCTGACGCCGGTTCAGGTGGCGCGTTGCATCGACAACGTCGGCATCGGTTTCATGTTTGCCCAGACCCATCACACAGCCATGAAGTACGCCGCCGGTCCGCGCCGCGATCTTGGCCTGCGTACCCTGTTCAACATGCTCGGCCCGCTTACGAATCCGGCCGGCGTCAAACATCAGGTCGTCGGTGTATTCACCCAGGCACTGTGCCGGCCATTGGCCGAAGTCTTGCAGCGCCTGGGCAGCAAGCATGTGCTGGTGGTGCATTCGAAGGATGGTCTGGACGAATTCAGCCTCGCTGCCCCGACTTATGTGGCCGAGCTGAAGAACAACGAAATCACTGAATATTGGATCGAGCCGGAAGATCTGGGCATGAAGAGCCAGAGTCTGCACGGCCTTTCGGTCGAAGGTCCGGAGGCTTCGCTGGCGCTGATCCGCGATGCACTGGGCAAGCGCAAGACCGAAAACGGTCAGAAGGCTGCCGAAATGATCGTGCTCAATGCCGGTGCGGCGCTTTACGCTGCCGATCTGGCGACCAGTCTGAAAGAAGGCGTGGCGCTGGCCCACGACGCTCTGCACACCGGCCTTGCTCGGGAAAAACTCGAGGAGCTGGGTGCCTTTACCGCGGTATTCAAAGTGGAGAATGAGGGATGAGTGTACCGACGGTTCTGGAAAACATTCTGGCCCGCAAGGTTCAGGAAGTCGCCGAGCGTAGCGCCCGTGTGAGCCTGAGCGAGCTGGAAAGTCTGGCCAAGACGGCCGATGCACCTCGCGGTTTTGCCCAGGCGTTGCTGGCGCAGGCCAAGAAAAAACAACCGGCGGTGATTGCCGAAATCAAGAAGGCTTCGCCGAGCAAAGGCGTGATCCGCGAGAATTTCGTTCCCGCCGACATCGCAAAAAGCTATGAAAAGGGCGGGGCGACCTGTCTGTCGGTGCTGACCGACATCGATTACTTCCAGGGTGCCGACGCGTACCTGCAACAGGCCCGCGCTGCATGCTCGCTGCCGGTGATCCGCAAGGACTTCATGATCGATCCGTACCAGA
This sequence comes from Pseudomonas bananamidigenes, assembly GCF_001679645.1. Lineage (GTDB taxonomy): Bacteria > Pseudomonadota > Gammaproteobacteria > Pseudomonadales > Pseudomonadaceae > Aquipseudomonas > Aquipseudomonas bananamidigenes. The sequence goes on from NZ_LRUN01000021.1 coordinate 8,851, forward strand.
TCGTCGAAGCCCGTGCGCTGGGCGCTGATTGCGTGCTGTTGATCGTTTCCGCGCTGGATGACGTGAAAATGGCCGAGCTGGCTTCGGTGGCCAAAGGGGTCGGCCTCGATGTGCTGGTGGAAGTCCATGACGGCGATGAACTGGAGCGCGCGTTGAAAACCCTCGATACGCCACTGGTCGGGGTCAACAACCGCAACCTGCACACTTTCGACGTGAGCCTGGAAACCACCCTTGACCTGCTGCCACGCATTCCGCGCGATCGCCTGGTGGTCACCGAAAGCGGGATTCTCAACCGTGCCGATGTCGAATTGATGGAAATCAGCGATGTTTACGCCTTCCTGGTGGGTGAAGCGTTCATGCGCGCTGAAAGCCCGGGCGTTGAACTGCAGCGTCTGTTCTTCCCGGAGCGCGGTGTTCCAGTGAGCGGTTCGACCCTCGACTGATCGACTCTCGCAGGCGCCCGTCTCCCTGTGGGAGCGGGCTTGCCCGCGAAGGCAACATAAGATTCACCTCAGGCTCAACGTCCTATGGAAACCTTATGATCCCCACTTCCCTGACCATCGAAGCCGGTCTGCAAGCCGAGCAGGATCTGCTGGCCTCGGTTTGCGCCGGTGATGCCGAATTCGGTCTGCTGTTCTGGCAACCGAGCGATCGCGCGTTGGTCATGCCGCGCCGTTTGAACCGCCTCCCCGGATTCGATCATGCCTGTGAAATCTCCGCCGCTGCCGGCTGGCCAGTGTTGCTGCGTGAAACCGGTGGCGAGCCTGTCCCGCAATCGGCTTCGACGGTCAACATCGCTCTGGTCTATGCACCGCCTCGCAGCGAAGGCGATCTGAACCGCATCGAAACCGGTTACCGGCGTCTGTGTGATCCGATCTGTCAGTTGCTGGATGAGTTGGGCGGCACTTCGTCGCTGGGTGAAATCGACGGCGCGTTCTGCGACGGTCGTTTCAACGTCAACCTGGACGGCCGCAAGGTGGTGGGCACCGCTCAGCGCTGGCGCCAGAGTCAGGGCGGTCAGCGCCCGGTAGGGTTGGTGCATGGTGCGATGCTGGTGGATGACGAGCGCGAGTCGATGGTCGCGGCGGTCAATCGTTTCAACGAGGCATGTGGTCTGGAGCAACGGGTGCGTGCCGCGAGCCACATTGCCCTGCATGAAAAATTTCCCGCGCCCGATGCCTTGACGCGTCTCGATGAGCTCTTTCGTTTGATGTTGGCGCAGATCTACACCAGCTGAGTTTCGTAACTCAGCGTGTGCCGAAGACCACCATGGTCTTGCCTTTCACGTCCACCAGGTTGCGTTCCTCAAGATCCTTGAGTACGCGACCGACCATTTCCCGTGAACAACCGACGATGCGCCCGATTTCCTGACGGGTCACCTTGATCTGCATGCCATCAGGGTGGGTCATCGCGTCGGGTTGCTTGCACAGTTCCAGCAGGCAGCGGGCCACACGGCCGGTGACATCGAAGAACGCCAGATCGCCGACCTTGCGCGTGGTGTTGCGCAGGCGTTGTGCGATTTGTCCGCTGAGCACGTAAAGAATGTCTGGATCCTGCTGCGACAGATCACGGAATTTGGCGTAGCTGATTTCTGCGACTTCGCACTCGACCTTGGCCCGCACCCAAGCACTGCGCTCCTGTTCCTGGCCGGCCTGTTCGAACAGGCCCAGCTCGCCGAAGAAGTCGCCGGCATTCAGATAAGCGATGATCATCTCGCGGCCGTCGTCGTCCTCGATCAGGATCGTGACCGAGCCGCGGATGATGAAGTACAACGTGTCCGAGCGATCCCCGGCGCAGATGATGTTGCTCTTGGCCGCATGGCGCCGGCGCTGGCAATGCATCAGCAGCTTGTCGAGGTTCTTGATTTTGGGTGTGGGGGTAATACCAACCATGGTTGTATCCCGAAAAGACTGCACGGTTATATTTGGTTTTTATATGAGGCGCTGAGGCGATCGCTACAAATACCGGCGGCTTGAGGCGCCAGTGAATTGGCGCCAGCTTACCAGACACTTCGTCGAAAATTCGAGAAATTACCTACGCGGTCGCGGCATCGGTCCTAGGAACGGCCCTCGCAGCCAAACCGGCTCCCTGTGCTAAGCTGGCGACCCTTTTTTCTACAGTGGAGTCTCGGCGATGAAGGCACGCATCCAATGGGCTGGCGAAGCCATGTTCCTTGGCGAATCCGGCAGCGGTCATGTCGTGGTCATGGACGGTCCGCCGGACGCCGGTGGTCGTAACCTGGGTGTCCGCCCGATGGAAATGCTCCTGCTGGGCGTTGGCGGTTGCAGCAACTTCGATGTGGTCAGCATCCTGAAGAAGGCCCGTCAGGCCGTTGAAAGCTGCGAAGCGTTTCTGGACGCCGAACGCGCGACCGAAGATCCGAAGGTGTTTACCAGGATCCATATGCACTTCGTGGTCAAGGGCCGTGGCCTGAAGGAAGCCCAGGTCAAACGTGCCATCGAGCTGTCGGCGGAGAAGTATTGCTCGGCCTCGATCATGCTCGGCGCGGCCGGCGTGGCGATCACCCACGACTACGAAATCGTCGAACTCGGCTGAGCCGACATTCAACTATCATAAAAGCAGTGCAGACTCTGGCGATCCCCCGCTGACGTCTGCATAATGCGCCACTTTTTTCAGGGCAGTGATCGGTCAGCCGACGGATCATCCGCCTGAACAGATAACCAAAATCGCCATCGCGAAGAGGTGTTAACCGTCCTACGCAGGTGCGTCGTTCGCACTTGACGGGCATGCTTGATCACGCGGCCGGGCCGCATACATAGAGAGTTTTTAACGGTGAAAAGCAAACTCAAGCTCCACGGGTTCAACAACCTGACAAAGACCTTGAGCTTCAACATCTATGACATCTGCTACGCGGAAACCCCGCAGGACCAGCAGGCTTACGTCGAGTACATCAATCAAGAGTACAACGCCGAACGCCTGACGCAGATTCTCACGGAAGTTGTCGAAATCATTGGTGCCAATATTCTGAACATTGCCAGTCAGAACTATGAGCCTCAGGGTGCCAGCGTCACGATTCTGATCTCGGAAGAACCGGTCACCCCGACCGAAAGCCAGATCGAAGAGTCCCCGGGTCCGCTGCCGGAAATCATCCTGGCCCACCTCGACAAGAGTCATATCACGGTGCATACCTACCCGGAAATCCATCCGGACGCCGGTATTGCGACGTTCCGTGTGGACATCGACGTGTCGACCTGTGGTGTCATTTCACCGCTCAAAGCGCTCAATTTCCTCATTCACCAGTTCGATTCGGACATCGTGACCGTGGATTACCGTGTGCGCGGCTTCACCCGTGACGTTGAGGGCAACAAGCACTTCATCGATCACGAGATCAACTCGATCCAGAACTACCTTTCCGAAGACACCCGCGACGCGTACCAGATGACCGACGTGAACGTGTACCAGGAAAACCTGTTCCACACCAAAATGCTGCTGAAGAACTTCGAACTGGATAACTACCTGTTCGGCGATGCCACCAGCAACCTGTCGTCCGAGCAGCGTGCTCAGGTGACCGAGCGTGTGAAACACGAAATGCTGGAGATCTTCTACGCACGCAATATGCCGAGCTAAGAATTCCTGGCACAAAAAAAGGCGACTGCTTTGCGGCAGTCGCCTTTTTTATGGGCGTTTTTCAGATTCGGTAGGTGCTTTTGGTCATCACTTTGGCCAAAAGACTCATGCCGAATTTCACCGGTGCCGGGAAGCGGAAACCGCCTGCCTCCAGTGCACTTTCTGCGTGATGTTCTTCATCGATACGCATCTGTTCCAGAATCGCCCGGGACTTCTCATCCTCGACCGGCAGTTGCTCCAGATGCTCGTTGAGGTGCTTGCATACCTGATGTTCGGTGGCTGCGACAAAACCGAGGCTGACCTTGTCGCTGATCAACCCGGCGACTGCCCCGATCCCGAACGACATGCCATAGAACAGCGGATTAAGCACGCTGGTGTGACTGCCCAGCTGATGAATGCGTTGTTCGCACCAGACCAGGTGATCGATCTCTTCTTCGGCCGCGTGCTCCATGGCTTCCCGCACCTGGGGCAGCTTGGCGGTCAGGGCCTGGCCCTGATACAGCGCCTGGGCGCAGACTTCTCCGGTATGGTTGATGCGCATCAGGCCGGCGACATGACGGGTGTCTTCATCGCTCATCTGTGCATCGGGTTGCAGGATGGCCGGCGACGGGCGGTACGGCTGGCCACTGAAGGGCAGCAGGGTCCGCATCGCGGCATCGGCTTGCAGCAGAAGACGGTCGATTGGCGAGTAGTGACGTTGGGTAGTCATGCTGACCTCCGGGAAGAATCTCGGCGGCCAGTTTAACCGAATCGGCCGGGGAAGGTTTGCGCTGGGTCATGTGGGAGCAGGGCGCTCCCACTGATTTGCAGGGCGATCAACCCGGTGGCCAGTTCATCTGGCGCTGACCGAGTACATGCATATGAATGTGGTAGACGGTCTGTCCACCCTTTTCATTGCAGTTCATCACCACCCGGAAGCCTTCCTCGCAACCCAGTTCCAGTGCCAGACGCTGGGCGGTGAACAGGATATGTCCGGCCAGTGCCTTGTCGTCTTCGGTCAGGTCGTTGAGCGTGCGCACCGGTTTTTTCGGGATGACCAGAAAATGCACAGGTGCCTGCGGGGCGATGTCGTGGAACGCCAGAACCTGGTCGTCCTCGTAGATGATCTTCGCCGGGATTTCCCGGTTGATGATCTTGGTGAACAGAGTATCCACAGCTGTTTTCTCCGTTGTTTGAGCCGGGTCGAGTGTACCCACGAGGGATCACCGCGCCCAGCCGTTTGCCTGTCCGCCCTTCAGCGTGGGCAGTAAGCTTTGTTGACCATGCCGACGATGGTGCGATTGAGCCAGCGCGAACCCAGCCGCGGCAGGAAGGCGAACCAGCGGTTCCGCCGGCCGGGAATGATGATCGCGCGGTTTTTTTCCAGGGCGCGCACGGTATACAGCGCGACTTCCTCGGGACTCATCAGCAGATTGCTGGCATTGAGTTTTTCGTTGTTCAGTTGTGCCGTGCGGAAGAATCCGGTGCGTGTGGGGCCCGGGCATAGTACCGAGACTTTCACTGCGCATTTTTTCAGTTCTACCCGCAGTGCTTCGGAAAAATGCAGGACGTAGGCCTTGCTGGCGTAGTAGGTGCTCATCCACGGGCCGGGATTGAACGCGGCTACCGACGCCACGTTGAGAATCTGCCCGCCACCCTGCAGGGCCATGCTGTTGCCGATGGCGTGGCACAGGCGCGTCAGGGCGAGGATGTTCACTTCGATCAGATCCTGTTCGGTCATCCAGTCCTGGGCCAGGAACGGACCGCACGTACCGATGCCGGCGCAGTTCACCAGGAGATCGATCTGCCGGTCGCCTTCTTCAAGTTCCAGCAGAAAACCGGACAGACGCAGCGGCTCGCCCAGATCGCAGGCCCGGAACAACACCTCCACGCCGAAGCGCTGGGTCAGTTCGATTGCAATACTTTCCAGTTGGTCACGCTGTCGGGCCACCAGAATCAGACTGCGGCCACGGCGGGCCAGAGCTTCGGCCATGGCCAGGCCGATGCCGCTGGAGGCGCCAGTGATCAGAGCGTAACGGGTCATGCAGTTCTCCATCGCAACAGCTCCCCGCCGTGGACGCAGGTGTCACGGCAGGGAGCGCTGTTCATTCTTTCGCAGAGTCTACAGGGGCGGGTGGGGCTTCGGCTGCATCCTCGGCTGAATTCGCTGGTTCGACCCCCACATCGACCTCATCGGCCGTCACCGAACCGCTTTCATAACTGCTTTCAAGACTGGTTTCGTATTCCTGCTGAATGGCGGAAATACCGCCCAGCAGGCCACCGACAAAGAACAGGCCGATGAAGACGATCCAAAGGGAACAGAGCACTTTGACGGCGGTGCTGTTCGGTGGGGGTGGCGGGCCATAACGATTGGCGCCGTCATTGCCCGGCACGACCATGATCACCAGCGGAAAGAAACTGCCCACGAACGGAACCAGAGTCAACAGCCATAACCATCCGGACCAGCCGATGTCGTGCAGACGCTGAATGCTGAACAGGATGCCGATGATCGCGAAGGCCAGAAACAGGAAGAAAGCAAAGATACCGCCGATGATCAGCCCCGAGGTCGAATCGGTGCTTACCAGGCCCAGGCCGATCAACGCCAGTACGCTCACGATCGGCAGGGTCACCAGACTCAGCACCATCGACCATGCCAGGTAGCGAAGGCGGCCGATCCGGCCTTCTGCACTCAGCGGCTTGAGCGTGGCGAATTCCGCCTGTTGCTCACCGACATTGGCCCGGGGCGGGGCGTAGGGAGAGTCGGGCTCTGTCACGGGGGCGGAATGTTCCTGCACATCGGACAGATTCAGTTCGATGGTGGTGTCCGGCTCGATCCGGGCGTCGATCCCCGTCTTGCCCAATGCCTGCAGATAAACCTGGGCGTCACTGTGCGACAGGTCGCGTTTGAGGGCGACGAGGCTACCGTTGAACAGGCGCTCGATGGCGGTCACGTCACTCTTGAACAGGTCGGCCAGATTGAGTTTGGCGGTGGTGATATCGACACCGGGCTGCAGGGCACCGTCGAAAACGATCTTGTAGCGGGGGTCGCTCATGGCCGAGGCATCCTTGTCGTGAAAAAGTTGAGTTGATTCGTGTCGCAGCCGCCAAGTGTAAGGCCAGTCAGAGCAACTGGCCGAAATTCTTTCAGCGCGGCCAGCGGCCCGGAAGTTGCGCCGCGTGTTCCAGGGCCCGGCGATACTCGGCATCGAGGCGTGCTATCAGTTGATCCACGCTTGGCAGATCGTCGATCTGGCCAACCCCTTGGCCGGCTGACCAGACGGTCTTCCAGGCTTTGGCCTCATCGTTGATCGGCTTGAGTTTTTCGCCGAAGTTCACTTCACCCCTGCCTTGCAGTGCTGCCATGTCGAAACCGGCAGCCTCCAGGCTTTGACGCATGAAGCTGGCCGGAACGCCAGACACTGCAGGAGTATGAATGATGTCCGCTGCCTTGGCTGTCAGCAGCATTTCCTTGTAGGCGTCGGGCGCATGACTTTCGGTCGTACCGATGAATCGCGTACCGAAGTAGGCCAAATCCGCACCGAGCAACTGTGCGGCGAGAATCTCATGGCCGTGGTTCAAACATCCTGCAAGCAGCAGCGTCTTGTCGAAGAACTGGCGAATCTCGGCGATCAGCGAGAACGGGCTCCAGGTGCCGGCATGGCCACCGGCGCCGGCGGCAACGGCGATCAAGCCGTCGACGCCTGCTTCCGCGGCTTTTTCCGCATGGCGGCGGGTCGTCACGTCGTGAAAGACCAGGCCGCCGTAGCTGTGCACCGCATCGACCAATTCCTTAACCGCACCGAGGCTGGTGATGACGATGGGGACCTTGTGTTCTACGCAGATGTTCAGGTCCGCCTCCAGACGCGGATTGCTCTTGTGAACAATCAGGTTCACGGCATAAGGCGCCGGGTTGTCCAGTCTCGCCAGCCCCGCTTCGATCTGTTCCAGCCAGGCCTTGAACCCGCTGCTTTCGCGCTGGTTGAGCGCCGGAAAGCTGCCGACCACGCCGTTGCGACAGCACGCGAGCACCAGTTCGGGATTGGAAATCAGGAACATCGGCGCGGCCACGACGGGCAGACGCAGACGTTGTTCGAGCAAAGCGGGCAGCGACATCGGAAGTACCCCGGAAAGTTGAACGTATTGAGGTTAGAACGGCTTGACCACGACCAGAATTACGATAGCCAGCAATATCAGAACCGGGACTTCATTGAACCAGCGATAAAAGACATGGCTGCGGGTGTTCTCGCCACGGGCAAAACGTTTTACCTGCGCGCCGCACATGTGGTGATAGCCGATCAACAGCACGACCAGGGTCAGCTTGGCATGGATCCAGCCGCCGCTGCTGAAGATGCCCGGGTTCAGGTAGATCAGCCAGCCGCCAAAGATCAGCGCGGAGATCATTGCCGGGCCCATGATGCCGCGATACAACTTGCGCTCCATGACGCTGAAGCGTTCTTTGCTGATCGCGTCTTCACTTTGCGCGTGATAAACGAACAGTCGTGGCAGGTAGAACAGTCCGGCAAACCAGCACACGATGCTGACGATATGCAGCGCTTTGATCCATAGATAGAGCATTTTTGGTTTTCCCTCATTCACGGTAGGCCGGATAGTAGAGGCTTGAGCGTCCGCACGTCACCTTGACGGTTGTCGCAGGGGCGCGCGGCCCCTATTATCGACGGCTTTCCAGTGGGTTCGTTGAGGGCAGGTTTATGGTCAAGGTCGGTATCGTCGGCGGCACGGGTTACACCGGTGTCGAACTGCTGCGTCTGTTGGCACAGCATCCGCAGGCAGAAGTGGTGGTGATCACTTCCCGATCCGAGGCCGGTCTGGCCGTGGCTGACATGTACCCGAACCTGCGCGGCCACTACGATGGTCTGGCGTTCACGGTCCCGGACATCAAGACCCTGGGCGCTTGCGACGTGGTGTTCTTCGCTACTCCGCACGGCGTTGCTCATGCATTGGCCGGTGAATTGCTGGCGGCGGGCACCAAGGTCATCGACCTGTCGGCGGACTTCCGTCTGCAGGACGCTGATGAATGGGCCAAATGGTACGGGCAGCCGCACGGTGCGCCGGAGCTGCTGGACGAAGCGGTTTACGGCTTGCCGGAAGTCAATCGTGAGCAGATCAGGAAGGCGCGCTTGATTGCGGTACCGGGTTGCTATCCGACCGCGACGCAGCTGGGTTTCCTGCCGTTGCTCGAGGCGGGCATTGCCGATGCTTCGCACCTGATCGCGGACTGCAAGTCCGGTGTCAGCGGTGCCGGTCGTGGCGCTTCGGTAGGCTCGCTGTATTCCGAAACGTCGGAAAGCATGAAGGCTTACGCGGTGAAAGGTCACCGTCATCTGCCGGAAATCCGTCAGGGGCTGCGTCGTGCAGCGGGCAAGGATGTCGGCCTGACCTTCGTGCCACACCTGACGCCGATGATTCGTGGCATTCATTCCACGCTCTACGCGACCGTGGCGGATCGTTCGGTGGACTTGCAGGCGCTGTTCGAGAAGCGTTATGCCAATGAACCGTTCGTCGATGTGATGCCTGCTGGCAGCCATCCGGAAACGCGCAGTGTGCGTGGTGCGAACGTCTGTCGTATCGCGGTTCATCGTCCCCAGGATGGCGATCTGGTGGTAGTGCTGTCGGTGATCGACAACCTGGTCAAGGGCGCTTCGGGTCAGGCCGTGCAGAACATGAACATTCTGTTCGGTCTGGAAGAGCGTCTGGGCCTGTCCCACGCGGGCATGTTGCCGTAAAGCTGATCCTGCTGACTGAAAAGGCCCGTCTGACGGGCCTTTTTGCATTTTGGGTCGCCGATGGCTTTATTGATATACCGTAACAATAGTTGACCGATTTTCTAGGACAAGCGGATAATGCGCGTCATCACGCATTATGGCGGCGTAACGCCGGGAGAGAGTCAGCATGAGCGTCGAATCCTTCACCCCCACGGCTTTGCAATTCACCCAGGGTGCCGCGCACAAGGTGAAGAGCCTGGTCGATGAAGAGGGGAATGATCGCTTGAAGCTGCGCGTATTTGTTACGGGCGGCGGTTGTTCAGGGTTTCAGTACGGCTTCACCTTCGATGAAGATGTGGCTGAGGACGACACCATCGTCGAACGCGAAGGTGTGAGCCTGGTGGTCGATCCGATGAGCTTCCAGTATCTGGCAGGTGCCGAGGTGGATTATCAGGAAGGTCTGGAAGGCTCGCGTTTCGTGATCAAGAACCCGAATGCCACCACGACTTGTGGTTGCGGTTCTTCGTTCTCGATCTGATCTCGCCTTACCGTACACAATAAAACGCCGCAGAACTTCACGTTCTGCGGCGTTTTTTTTGCATTTTGTCCTAGTTGGGATAGATGGCGCCAAGCACGCGCAGCCCCTTGGCGCCAGTGACGCTGGGGCGATTGGCGCGTATACCTTCGAGGCAACAATGGGCGAGCCAGGCGAAAGCCATGGCTTCGACCCAGTCCGGATCTACGCCGTGGGTCGCGGTGCTGGCGACCTTCGCGTTGGGAAGAAGGTCGGCAAGGCGCTTCATCAGCGCAGTGTTGTGGGCGCCGCCGCCGCAGACCAGAAGCTCTTCAGTGTTCGATTGAGCACTTTGCAGCGATTCGATGATGGTCAGAGCCGTCAGGTCGAGCAATGTTGCCTGTACGTTTTCAGGGGCGAACTGCGGCAAGCGCGACAGTTGCCGTTCAAGCCAGGGCAGGTTGAACACTTCCCGGCCGGTGCTCTTCGGGCCTTTGGTTGAGAAGAACGGATCGCTCAGCAATGCATTGAGGAGAACAGGCTCAACTCTGCCGCTGGCTGCCCATTGACCGTTGCGATCATAGTTCTCGCCATGCTCCCGGTGAATCCACGCATCCATCAGAACATTCCCTGGGCCGCAGTCGAATCCGGCTACAGGTTTGTTCGGCTCGATCAGACTGATATTGCTGAAACCGCCGACATTCAGAACGGCACGGTTGCCGGTACGCTCTTCGAACAAGGCTTCATGGAAGGCAGGAACCAGAGGGGCGCCCTGGCCGCCGGCCGCCACGTCACGACTGCGGAAGTCGCTGACAACGGTAATCCCGGTCAGCTCGGTCAGCAGGGCAGGATTGCCGATCTGTACGGTGAAGCCGCGTGCAGGCTCGTGGCGAATGGTCTGGCCGTGGCTGCCAATCGCGCGAATGGCTTGCGGTGCGAGTTGTTGCTGCTCGAGCAGGGCGTGGATACCTTCGGCGGCAAGCTTTACCCAGTTCTGCTGGGCGATCGCCGAGCGGGCGATTTCGTCGGGACCGCTGGCGCACAAGCCAAGCAGCTCGGCGCGCAGGGATTCAGGCATGGGGATGTAATGTGTGGCGATCAGGTTGATTGCCGAGGTTTGCTCGATCAGGGCGATGTCCAGACCGTCGAGACTGGTGCCGGACATCACGCCGATATAAAGAGCCATGGCTTAGCGCTTGCTCGAGGCCAGCATGGTGGCCTTCTCTTGGTCCATGCGGGCCATCAGCGGTTGGCTCTGTGCCAGGAAGCGCGCGCGCTCGGATTTGGCGATCGGATCGGCCATCGGTAGCTTCTGGCCCAATGGGTCGACGTGAACGCCGTTGACCTGGAACTCATAGTGCAGGTGCGGTCCGGTGGAGAGGCCGGTGGTGCCGATATAACCGATCACCTGGCCCTGCTTGACGGTACCGCCGGTTTTCACGCCTTTGGCGAAGCCTTGCATATGGCCGTACAGCGTACGGTAGGTGTTGCCGTGCTGAATGATCACGGTGTTGCCGTAACCACCGCGACGACCAGCCAGCAGTACTTTGCCGTCACCGGCAGCCTTGATTGGCGTACCGCGTGGAGCGGCGTAGTCGACACCTTTGTGGGCGCGGATCTTGTTGAGAATCGGGTGTTTGCGGCCCATGGAAAACTTGGAGCTGATACGGGCAAAGTCTACCGGGGTGCGGATGAACGCCTTGCGCATGCTGTTGCCATCAGCGGTGTAGTAGCTGCTGTTGCCCTGCTTGTTGGTGTAGCGCACGGCGGTGTAGGTCTTGCCGCGGTTGGTGAAGCGGGCGGACAGGATCGGACCGTTGCCGACGGCTTTGCCATTCACCACTTTCTGCTCGTAGATCACGTCGAACTCGTCACCCTGACGGATATCCTGGGCGAAGTCGACGTCGTAGCCGAATACGCTGGCCATATCCATGGTCAGACTGTGGGACAGGCCGGCGCGGGCGGCGGACTGGGACAGGGAACTATTGATCACGCCGTGGACATAGGCGGTACGAACGGTTGGCTTGGCGGTAACGCGGTTGAAGACATAACCCTTGTCGTTCTTGGTCAGGGTGATGGTTTCAACGTCGCTGACCTTGCTGTGCAGATTGGTCAGTTGGCCTTGTGGATTGAGCTCGAATTCGAGTTTCTGGCCGTGTTTGAGCTGACTGAATTGCTTGGCCTGCTTATCGCTGGCGAGCACTTCATGTACAGCTGCAGCAGGCAGGCCGACCTTCTCGAACAGTGTTGAAAGGGTATCGCCCTTGGATACGATCACTTCCCTGTGGCCTGGAGCCTTCTTTTCGGGAGCGACCGGTGCCGTCACGGGGGCGGCCTGGGCTGTTTCGGGAGCGTCATCCGCACCGTTTTCGATCTGTGCGAAAGGCGAGGCTACTGGCTCATTTGTGGCTTGAACCGCCTCGGCGGCGTCTTGATCTTGTGTCAATTGTTCAGCAGGACTTTCCAGTTCAAGGCTCAGGGTCGTCTTTTTGGCTTCAACATCACTGGAAGGAAATACCAGGAGCGCCAGGCTGAGAAGGGCGGCGATCCCACTTGCGGCAAGAAGGTGGGTCTTCGGGTAAAGCGGTGGCGCTTTAGACGGTTCAGTGGTCATAAGTAATTTTGACTTTGAAAAGATGAATTGGAAAAGATGAATGACATGATGAAGATGAAATAACTGTATAAAATATAACCAAATCATCGCTGAAGCAAGTCCGCAGGCTCTTCGTCTGTGGATTGATATCCGTGTGCCGGGCAAACCTTGTAATTGGTGCGCGATCTTGTATGGTTGGTTCCCTTTGAATCTGAGCCTTGCGGGTCTGTTATGAAGTCGGTTGAAGAGCAGCTAGCGCTGATTAAACGTGGTGCGGAAGAACTGTTGGTCGAGTCGGAGCTGATCGAAAAGCTCAAGCGTGGCCAGCCGCTGCGAATCAAGGCTGGCTTCGACCCAACTGCGCCGGACCTTCATCTTGGGCATACTGTCCTTATTAACAAGTTGCACCAGTTCCAGGAGCTGGGGCATCAAGTGATCTTCCTCATTGGTGATTTCACCGGAATGATCGGTGATCCGAGTGGCAAGAGCGCCACCCGTCCTCCGCTTACGCGCGAGCAGGTTCTTGAAAATGCCGAGACCTACAAGTCTCAGGTGTTCAAGATTCTCGATCCGGCAAAAACCGAAGTTGCATTCAATTCGACCTGGATGGACAAGATGGGGCCGGCGGACTTCATTCGTCTGACCTCGCAGTACACCGTCGCCCGTATGCTCGAGCGTGATGATTTCGACAAGCGCTATAGCACCAATCAGCCGATCGCGATTCATGAATTCCTCTATCCGTTGGTTCAGGGTTACGACTCGGTTGCCTTGCGCGCTGATGTGGAGCTGGGCGGAACCGATCAGAAGTTCAATCTGCTGATGGGGCGTGAGTTGCAGCGTGGCTACGGTCAGGAAGCTCAGTGCATTCTGACGATGCCGTTGCTTGAGGGGCTCGATGGCGTGAAGAAAATGTCCAAGTCCTTGGGCAATTACGTTGGTATCCAGGAAGCGCCAGGTGTCATGTACAGCAAGCTGGTTTCGATTCCGGATGCATTGATGTGGCGGTACTTCGAGCTGCTCAGCTTTCGGTCGATGGATGAGATCAATGCGTTCCGTGCAGATGTTGAGGCAGGTGCCAATCCTCGCGACATCAAGATCAAACTGGCTGAAGAAATTGTCGCTCGTTTCCATGGTGAGGAGGCTGCTGCCAGCGCTCACCGTGGTGCAGGCAATCGTATGAAGGATGGCGAGCTGCCGGATGATTTGCCAGAGATCGAGTTGACTGCTGCTGAAGACATGCCCATTGCTGCTGTCCTTAATAAGGCTGGGCTGGTTAAGAACTCTGCAGCTGCTCGTGACCTGCTGGCTTCTGGTGGTGTGCGTATTGATGGAGAGATTGTTGATCGCTCCTTTATATATGTAATTGGAGCGACTCATGTCTGCCAGGCTGGCAAGAAGGCTTTTGCGCGGATCACGCTGAAATCCGAGTAAAATTGAAAATAGGGGTTGACGGCGAATTTCAGATGTCTATAATTCGCCCCACTTCCGGCGCTGTCGAAACGGAAAACTCCTT
>NZ_LRUN01000022.1 GCF_001679645.1 Pseudomonas bananamidigenes
GTGAGGGCAGCGGAGGAACTGACTCACTCAAGCCCCCGCCCACGCCTGCAAACTCAAATGCGCCTTCTCCCCCGGCGCCAGATGCAGGCTGTCGGTGCCCCCCGCCGCCGCTTCGACACAGACAAATTCCGAGACCTCATCCCAGGTCACGCCCAGCAACGGCCGCGCCCCCGGATGCCACACCACCGTGTCCGCACTGTCACCGGTATCGATGCACAATTCACGCTGCCAGGCGTGATCCTTGAGTTGCAATTCGCCGTCATGCTGGAACACCCGCTGACACCCGCCATCGACCCGCAACTCACCTTCCTGCTGGCAGACTTCACGATTCAACTGATCGTAACCCTGCGCGCCCTCGAGCCCAGACAGCGCTATCTCACTCACGTCGCCAATACGCCAGTAAGCGTGCAAAGCCTGGCTCAACTGACACGGCATGTCGTCCTGATGCTCGGTGCTCAGGTGCAATTCCATGCGTTCGCCCAGGTGCGCGTGCAGGTCCACCTGCCAGTCGCACAGCTGCAATTGCCAGTGCAGGCGTACGCCGTCGTCGGCGGCGCTGCTGTCGAGCAGTTTCCAGTCCAGCAGTCGCGCCCAGCCATGGGACGGCCAGGCGTTTTCACTCGGATGGCGGCCATACCACGGCCAACAAACGGGTACGCCACCACGGATTGCGCCGACATGCGGCCACTTCGCCGCGCACCACAACCACGGCTTTTGCCCGCGCGGCTGAAAGTGCAGCAATTGCGCCCCCTGACGACTGAATACCGCCTGACACAGCGGATGGTCGATCACCAGCACATCGCGCATCTGATAGCGCTCCCAGGCGAACACCGGTCGTTCGCGCAAGGATTTGAAAAAGCGTTGCAGCGGATGCTCATGCATTTGCCACGGTCCTGAACTCGTCTTTCACAGGGCTGCGCCGCCCTCAAAAAAAAGCGGACAGCCTTGGCCGTCCGCAAATATGCGCACATGGAGAGGAGCTTATCGCAACAGCGTTAGAACGTAGACTGAATTTTCAGGCCGGCGACCAAAGCGTTGTCCACTTCATCCACACCACCCGGATGAGTGATGTATTGCAGGTTAGGACGCACGGTCAACCAGTTGGTGACGTGGAAGCCGTAGTTGATCTCGTAGTTGTATTCGGTCTCGCGAATCGGCGAGAACACCGGATTGTCGTAGTCCGAAACACCGTTGGAGACGTTCAGCAGCTCGGCGTTTTTCTTCACGTCGTCGTTGACGTGGATACGCGCCGCACCGATACCGACGTCATCTTTCGGACGGGCGTCGAACGGGCCTTTGTAGACAAACATCACCGACTGATAGTTGTCGATGAAGTTGGTGTCCTTGTCGTGGAACGTGGCGTTGGCCGCGATGTTCAGACCACGCGAAGCGTCACCGTTGTGGCTGGTGAGTTGCTGCTGCGCAACGAACCAGTAGCCGTGCTTGCTGCTGTGGGTGCGATAGGCGTTGCCGGTGGTTGCGGCGTCGTTGCCGTTGATGTCTTCGCGGACGTCTGCGGCATCAGCCGTGCTCTTGTAGTAACCGACGCGGTATTCGCCCGGCAGGCTGTTGACCTTCGGCGACCAGACCAGCTCGACCGGCAGCACGGTACCTTTGGTGCCGCTGCCGCTGAGTTTGAAGCCGTTGCCGTGTTCCAGCTGCGACGGGTTCTGGTTGTACGCGCCGATCTGCGCGTAGAGCTCGTCGTTGATGTTGTACTTCACGCGGATCGCGGCCTGGCTGACGGGCCAGTTGTACCAGATGTTGGTGGCCCAGTTACCGACCTGCGAGCCGCAGAACGCCAGGTTCTGGAAGTCGCACGGGAAGGTATTGAAGTCTTCGCCCTCACCGAAGTAACCGGCCTTGACGTCGAGCTTGTTGTCGAAGAATTGGTGCTGAATCCACAGTTGGGTCAGACGCACCATGTGGCCACGACCGTAGACTTCCTGCGAGGAAGACAGGGTGCCGGCACGCGGATCGCCAACGCGATCGTTGGAGATGTTCTGACCGTTACGGTTGGTCAGCTGGATCTTGGCCTGAGTGTTGTCCCAACCCCAGAGTTTCTGCAGGTCCAGAGCCACGCCCAGACCGAACTGGTCGCTGTAGCGGCCGGTCTTGTCGTCGTTGTAGCCGCCATGCAGGTTGGCGCCCATCTCACCGACGTAGTCAGCCTTGATGTCGATGCCTTGCTCGATCAATTTGGTCCGCTCGCCACCCCAGTCGCCCGTCATCCATTTGGAATCGGAGCTGAATGCATCGGCGGCCATGGCATTGCCGGCCATGACCAATGCGGCCGCGGCTGACACTTGGCAGATCAACCGGGCATTGACGTGTTTCTTTTTCATCCCTACATCCTCGTCTTTATTGTTATTAACTGTTTTTTCCAACGCGGTTTACATAACGTGCGATGGATTGCAGGCAATACACCGCGTGCTCCCCTGTGGGAGCGAGCCTGCTCGCGATAGCGGTTTTACTTCCCACATCTCAGTCGACTGATACTCCGCCTTCGCGAGCAGGCTCGCTCCCACACTCTTTGACCCTCAGCGCCCTTTGAACTGCGCCACGTTTGCAGATCGTGCTTCGACCCGAGAATGCCCCGCCACGCCCAGGCGCTCGCCGCTGTTGGCATCGAACAGCAGCACTTTCGACGGATCGAATTGCAGGGTCAGGGTCTCGCCCACCTGCGGCGCCACGTCCGGCGCCAGTCGGCAGCAGACCTTGGTCTCGTTGAGGTTGACGAACACCAGGGTGTCCGGACCGGTCGGTTCGGTAACCTGCACTTCAGCCTTGATGCTCGGCAGGCCGTTGCCTTCGCCATTGGCCAGCGCGATCTGCTCCGGACGCAGGCCGAGGATCACTTCGCGGTCTTCGAGACCGGCATCCTGCATCGCCATCGGCAGTTCGCAACGGGCCTGGCCGCTGTCAAGCAGCGCCACCAGACGACCGTCCTTGCGTTGCAGGCGCAGCGGGATGAAGTTCATCGGCGGCGAACCGATGAAGCTCGCCACGAACAGGTTGGCCGGGTCGTTGTAGATCTCCTTCGGCGTACCGAACTGCTGGATGATCCCGTCCTTCATCACCGCCACCTTGTCGCCCAGGGTCATCGCTTCGATCTGGTCGTGGGTCACGTAGACCGTGGTGGTCTTCAGACGCTGGTGCATCAGCTTCATTTCGGTGCGCATCTCGACGCGCAGCTTCGCGTCGAGGTTGGACAGCGGTTCGTCGAACAGATAGATCTTCGGTCGACGCGCCAGGGCACGGCCCATGGCGACCCGCTGTTGCTGGCCACCGGAGAGCTGACCCGGCTTGCGATTGAGCAGGTGCTCGATCTGCAACAGCTTGGCCACCCGGGCGACTTCTTCGTCGATGGCCGATTGAGGCATCTTGCGGATCTTCAGACCGAACTCGATGTTCTCGCGCACGCTCATGGTCGGGTACAACGCGTAGGACTGGAACACCATGGCGATGTCGCGATCTTTCGGGCTCATGCCGCTGACGTCCTGATCGCCGATCATGATCGCGCCGCCGGTGATGGTTTCCAGGCCGGCGATGCAGTTCATCAGGGTCGACTTGCCGCAGCCCGAAGGCCCGACAAGGATCAGGAACTCACCGTCCTTGATCGACAGTTCGATGTTCTTCAGGGTGTCCGGCAGACCGGCACCGTAGGTCTTGTTTACATTGCGAAGTTCGAGCGTAGCCATGATTACCCCTTGACTGCGCCGGCCGTCAGCCCGCGCACGAAATACTTGCCTGCGACCACATAGACCAGCAGGGTCGGCAGCCCGGCGATCATCGCCGCCGCCATGTCCACGTTGTATTCCTTGGCCCCGGTGCTGGTGTTGACCAGGTTGTTCAGCGCCACCGTGATCGGTTGCGAGTCCCCGCTGGAGAACACCACGCCGAACAGGAAGTCGTTCCAGATCTGGGTGAACTGCCAGATCAGGCAGACCATGATGATCGGGGTCGACATCGGCAGAATGATCCGGCGGAAGATGGTGAAGAATCCTGCGCCGTCCAGCCGCGCAGCCTTGATCAGCGCATCCGGAATGCTCACGTAGTAGTTACGGAAAAACAGCGTGGTGAACGCCAGCCCGTAAACCACATGCACGAACACAAGGCCCGTGGTGGTGCTCGCCAGGCCCATCTTGCCGAGGGTGAACGACGCCGGCAGCAGCACGGTCTGGAACGGCAGGAAGCAGCCGAACAGCAACAGGCCGAAGAACAGCTGCGAACCCTTGAAGCGCCAGAACGACAGCACATAGCCGTTCAACGCACCGATGGCGGTGGAGATGATCACGGCCGGAACGGTGATCTTGATCGAGTTCCAGAAGTACCCGTCAACCGTGGCCCAGGCTTTCACCCAGCCGATACCGCTGACCACGGTCGGCCAGCTCAGCAGGTTGCCGGTGGAGATGTCTTCCGGGGTCTTGAAGCTGGTCAACAGCATGACCACCAGCGGCACCAGATACAGCAGGACCGCAAGGATCAGCACCGCGTAGATCGCGATGCGACTCAGGCTGATGGAAGGTTTGGCAGCGAGACTAGTCATGACGCTTGGTCCTCAGCTCGGAGTACAGGTAAGGCACGATGATCGCGAGGATCGCACCGAGCATCAGGATTGCACTGGCCGAGCCCATGCCCATCTGCCCACGGCTGAACGTGAACGAGTACATGAACATCGCCGGCAGGTCGGAGGAGTAACCCGGGCCGCCGGCCGTCATGGCCGCCACCAGGTCGAAGCTCTTGATCGCGATGTGCGCCAGAATCATCACCGCACTGAAGAACACCGGACGCAGGCTTGGCAGCACCACTTTCCAGTAAATGTGCGGCATGCTCGCGCCGTCGATCTGGGCGGCACGGATGATCGACTGATCAACGCCACGCAGACCGGCGAGAAACATCGCCATGATGAAGCCCGAGGCTTGCCAGACCGCCGCGATCACCAGGCAATACACCACACGATCCGGGTCGATCAGCCAATCGAGACGGAAGCCTTCCCAGCCCCAGTCCCGCAGCAATTTGTCCAGGCCCATGCCCGGGTTGAGCAACCATTTCCACGCGGTACCGGTGACGATCATCGAGAGCGCCATCGGGTACAGGTAAATGGTGCGGATAAAGCCTTCGCGACGGATTCTCTGGTCGAGGAAAATCGCCAGCGTCACGCCGATCACCAAAGTGATGGCGATGAACATGCCGCCAAACACGGCCAGGTTCTTGCTCGCCACCCACCAGCGGTCGTTGTCGAACAGCCTTGCGTACTGCGCCAGCCCTGCCCACTTGTAGTTCGGCAGGAAGGTCGACGAGGTGAACGACAGGACAAACGTCCAGAGGATATAGCCATAAAAGCCCACCAGAACGATGAACATGCTCGGCGCCAGCACCAGTTTCGGTAGCCAGCGCTGCAATGCGTCGAACGGCGAGGCCTTGCTGAACACAGCAACAGAACTCATGGGAAGATCCAGTAAAAAAGATGAAGGACCGCTGCAAGCTGCCAGCTTCAAGCCGATGCGCGACTTGAAGCTGGCAGCTGCTCTACGCCGGTGTTACTTGGCTGCCTTGACGGCAGTGCCGAGTTTTTTGGCAGCGTCGGCCGGGTCGGCTTTCGGGTCGTTGATGTAGTTGGTCACGACATCGAAGAACGCCCCCTGCACCGCCAGCGTGGTCGCCATGTTGTGCGCCATGCTCGGCTGCAGGCCGCCGGTCTCGGCGTCTGCCAGGAAGTCCTTGGCAGCGGTCTGGGCGCAGGAGTCGAAACCATACTTGCCCATGTCGGCGAGCATGTCGTTGCGCACAGGGATCGAACCCTTGTTGATGCTGAAGACTTTCTGGAAGTTTTCACCCAGCACGACTTTGGCGATGTCCTGCTGACCGGCCGCAGTACCCGCGTCCTTCTGCTTGAACACGGCCAGTGAGTCGATGTTGTAGGTGAACGCCTTGTCGGTGCCCGGGAAGGCTACGCATTCGTAATCCTTGCCGGCGACTTTCTTGGCGGCGGTCCATTCGGACTTGGCCCAGTCACCCATGATCTGCATGCCGGCCTTGCCGTTGATGACCTTGGCCGCTTCCAGGTTCCAGTCCTGGCCTTTGCCGTCGACGTCCATGTAGGTCGCGACTTTCTTCAGCTCGGTCAGGGCCTTGACCATTTCCGGACCGGTCAGGGCAGCGTTGTCCAGGTCGACCAAGGCTTTCTTGTAACCATCAACGCCCATCACCGACAGCACGACCGCTTCGAACACGGTGCTGTCCTGCCAAGGCTGACCGCCGTGAGCCAGCGGGATGAAGCCTGCAGCCTTGAGCTTGTCACCGGCGGCGTAGAATTCTTCGAGGGTGGTCGGGGCTTTGGCGATACCGGCCTTTTTGAAGACTTCCGGGTTGATCCACAGCCAGTTCACCCGGTGAATGTTCACCGGCACGGCCACGTAATCACCGTCGTACTTCACGGTATCGGAGACTTTCTTGTCGAGCAGGCTGTCCCACTTCTCGGACTTGGAAACGTCCTTCAGCACGTCCGTGTCGAGCAGACCGGTCGAGGCCCATTCCTGGATGTCGGGGCCTTTGATCTGGGCCACGCCCGGCGGGTTGCCGGCGACGGCACGGCTTTTCAGCACGGTCATGGCAGTCGCACCGCCACCACCTGCGACAGCGCCGTCTTTCCAGGTGAAACCGTCTTTCTCCACTTGTGCCTTGAGTACATCGACGGCGGCTTTTTCGCCACCGGAGGTCCACCAATGCACGACTTCCACCGAACCTTTGGATTCGGCAGCGGAAACACTCAGGGGCAGCACAGCGAGCGGGAACAGGGAGGCGACAGAAATGACAGTAGCGAGACGAGAAATCGCATTCATCTGAGATGTACCTTTCTTGTTGTTATGCATGCAAGTCTGGTGCTTGCGCTGCAAACGAGTTTAAACAGAGCGTTTCCCCTCGCAGGTAACGAAGGGACGCGCAAATGTCACCGCATGGTTACACAGGAACGGGCCGGGACAACTGCGCCAGCGCCGTCGCCATGCTCGGCGCCAGCGGCAGACGCGGAATCAGCACCGCCTGCCAGGCGTGATACAGATCGGGTTTGCCCGCCCAGATATCGGCACTTGGACGGTTCTGCGGATCGAGTTCGTGATGCCAGCTGCCGTCGCAGCGGTCGATGAAATTCGCTTCGCAGAATTCCCAGAATAGCCGGTACCAGGATTCGTACTGCGCATCGCCAGTACGTTTGAGCAAGGCACTCGCAGCAGCGCTGGCCTCGGCATGGGTCCAGTGCAGGCGATGGCGCACCACAGCCTTGTTGTCCCAATCGAGGGTGTAGACGATGCCCGGGGCACCATCGACGTCCCAGCCATGACGGCAGTTTTGCTCGAACAGTTTTTGCGCATCGGTGACCAGCCAGCCGGGCGTGAGCATGCCGGCCCGGACTCGAGCGGCTTCGAGGTGGAGCAACAGCCGCGCCCACTCGAAACCATGGCCCGGCGTGGTGCCGTAGGGGCGGAAGCCGTCGGCGGGGTTGTCATGGTTGTATTCGCGCAGCGGCTGCCAGTTTCGGTCGAAATGTTCGATCACCAGGTAATCATTGGCGGCGGCGTGAACGTGGATCACCCGCTCGACAATGCGCTGTGCACGCACCAGCCAGCGCGGGTCCTCGGTGGCATCGGCCAGCGCGAGGAACGCTTCGGTGGCGTGCATGTTGCTGTTGGCGCCGCGATAGGCTTCTTCTTCGCGCCAGTCGCGGTTGAAGAATTCGCGCAGGGCGCCCTCTTCTTCACTCCAGAAATACGTGTCGATGATGTCGATGGCGTCATCCAGCAACGCTTGCGCGCCGGGGCGTTGCGCGACCACGGCGGAGCTCGCCGCGAGGGCCACGAAAGCATGCAGATAAGCATTCTTGCCGGTGTTGCCGTCGCGATGTCCGGCGACGGCGAACCAGCCACCGTGCAGCGCATCGCGCAACGGACCGCGCAATGCCGCAATGCCGTGATCGACCAGTTCGGCGAATCCCGGCAGGCCCTGAATGTGGGCCATGGTGAAGCTGTGGGTCATGCGCGCGGTGTTCATGGTTTCGGCGTGTGCGCCGGCCTGGAGCCGACCGCGCTCATCGAGATTGCCGAAGCCTTCGGGCAGTCGCGAAGCCTTGGCAAACGCCAGCAGGCGCAGGCCTTCATCGGCGAGCCATTGCTGGTGGGCAGGGGCGTTCAGCCAACTGCTGAAGCCCGGATTGAAGAGATCCATGGAAGGCCTTTTTTTGTTGTTATGACTGCGGGGAGTCTAAACAACGGGCCGGGAGGGGCTTGTAACGAAAGGGACCGTTTTTGTCACCGAGCCGTGACAAAGAGCCAGCCCTCACCCCAGCCCTCTCCCGGAGGGAGAGGGAGCTGACCGAGGGATATTGCAGAGCTACGCCGACCTGAACGATTCGCTTTGAATCCATAATCGATAAGGTCTTTCAGGTCGATGCATAACGCCGGACACCTCGGTCGGTCCCCTCTCCCTCCGGGAGAGGGTTAGGGTGAGGGCAAGCTTTTGACTCAATCCGCCGAGCGCGGCAATTGCAGGGTCACGCGCAATCCGCCTTCACGCAGATTCTGCAACGTCACTTCACCGCCATGGCTATGAGCAATGTTGCGCGCAATCCCCAACCCGAGCCCATACCCCTGCTGCTGCCCCGCCAGCCGGAAGTGTGGCTCGAACACCTGCTCCAGCCGCTGCTCCGGTACGCCCGGCCCTTCGTCATCGACGTGCAGCACGAACGCACTCTCGTCATCATCGATATGCAGATGCGCGTTCTGCCCGTACTTCAACGCATTGTCGATCAGGTTGCCGATGCAGCGCTTGAGCGCCAATGGCTTGCCCGGATACGCCGCCAGCGCCCGGCCCTGCTGGGTTACGCGGCCATTGCCGTTGGGCGCCAGATAGGGTTCCACCAGACAGTCGAGCACATGGTTCAGATCCACCGGCTCGATGTTTTCGTGAATGTCGGTGTCCTTCACACATTGCAGTGCGCCTTTGACCAGCAGTTCCAACTCGTCCAGATCGCGGCCGAACTTGGTTTGCAGTTGTTCGTCTTCGAGCAGTTCGACCCGCAGCCGCAGGCGGGTGATCGGCGTGCGCAGGTCATGGGAAATCGCGCTGAACAACTGACTGCGCTCGGTAAGGTAACGACTGATGCGCTCGCGCATGGTGTTGAACGCACGACCCACTTCCACCACCTCACTGCCGCCGCCCTCGGCCACCGGCTCGACGTCCGCGCCCAGCGACAAGTCCCGCGCCGCCCGCGCCAGACGCTTGAGGGGCCGACTCTGCCAATGCACCAGCAAGCCGATGAACAACAGCAGAAAACCGCTGGTGAAGACAATGAACCACACCTGCTGCGTCGGCAGGCCTTGCTCTTCGAGACTGGTGTAAGGCTCGGGCAACAGCGAGGCGATGTACAGCCATTCACCGGGCGCCAACTGGATCTGGGTCACCAGCACCGGCGGATTCACCGGTTCCAGGGTCAGTGCGTAATGCGCCCAGGAGCGTGGCAACTCATCGAGCTTCAAACCGGCGTTGAAGATCCGCAGATCATCGGGGCTGACGAAGGTCACCAGAATGTCGGTGTCCTGGCCCAATGACTGACGCAGCACTTCATCCACCGCTTGCAGCACCGCGGCCTTGCGCGGTGTGACCGGCAGCACTTCCATGCCCAGCGGTTTGTCGTTCAGTGTCACCACAAACCGCGTGCCACCCATGCTGCGCAACTGATCGAGCACCAACGGCCGGTAGGCCACCGGTAGCGAACGGAAGTAACTGACGCTGGCGGTCATCGAGTGGGCGAGGCTGCGGGCGCTGGTGACCAGGCCTTCGAGCTGGGTTGCGCGCAACTGGGAAACCCAGATCACGCTGGACAAGGTCTGCGCAAACAACACCGCCAGCAACGTCAGCAGCAACATCCGCCCGAGCAGCGAACGCGGCATCGGCACTTTGCTTGCGATGTTGCGCAGAAACTCAGTGGCCATTGCCGGCAACCACATTGGCCGCCAGTTGGTAGCCGCTGCCGCGCACGGTACGGATCAATCGTGGCGGCTTTTCGGTGTCGCGCAGGCGCTGACGCAAACGGCTGACGGCCATATCGACGATCCGATCGAGAGGCATCAGATCCCGGCCACGGGTGGCATTGCCGATGGTGTCGCGATCGAGGATTTCCTGGGGGTGATCCAGGAACAGCTTGAGCAGTGCGAAGTCGGCGCCGGACAGGATTACTTCCTCGCCGTCATTGTGGAACAGTCGATGACTGACCATGTCCAGTCGCCACTCATCGAAGGCCAGCACTTCACTGCCGCTTCGCTCCTGACCGAACTGGGCGCGGCGCAGCAAGGCCTTGATTCGCGCTTGCAGTTCGCGAGGGCTGAAAGGTTTGCCGAGGTAGTCGTCGGCGCCCAGCTCCAGACCGATCACCCGATCGGCCTCGTCGGAGCTGGCGGTGAGCATGATGATCGGCACCTGGGCCTGACGCGGATGCTGACGTACCCAGCGGCACAGGCTGAAGCCGTCCTCATCGGGGAGCATCACATCAAGGATCACCAGATCGCTCGGTGCCTCGTTCAGCGCCTGGCGAAAACCGGCGCCGTCGGCCGTGGCCCGTACCTGAAAACCCGCGCGGTCAGGTAGGTTTCCAGCAACTCGCGTATCTCCTGGTCGTCATCGACCAACAAAATCGACTTGTTGACTGAACTCACTTCGAAGGCATCCTTGTTGTTGGAATTGGGCGGATTATGCCTTAAGCACTGAATTTACAGACACTGCAGAAACAATTGTGGGAGCGAGCCTGCTCGCGATAGCGGTGTGTCAGTCAACGGATGTGTTGAATGTGAAACCGCAATCGCGAGCAGGCTCGCTCCCACACTCGATCGCATTTCAAGCCTGTTCGAGCGCCACTCCCGCACCGACGAGCCCCGAGTACGGCGCCGTCACCAGCCACACCGGAATGCCCTTGAAGTAATCGCTCATGCAGCCCTTGTCGGCAAAGCTGCGGGCGAAACCGCTTTCGAGGAAGAAATCGGCGAAGCGCGGAATCACGCCGCCAACGATGTACACGCCGCCGCGACCGCCAGTGGTCAGCACATTATTGCCGGCCACACGACCGAGCCAGCAGCAGAACTGCTCCAGCACTTCCAGGGCAATCGGATCGCCCGCAAGGCCCGCTGCAGTGATGGCTTCCGGCGTATCGAATTTGGGCTCATGGCCATCCACCGCGCAGATCGCCCGGTACACCCGAGGCAGGCCAGCGCCGCTCAACGCCGTTTCCGCGCTGACGTGGCCGATTTCGTTATGGATGTGCTGCCAGAGCTGGGTTTCACGCGGGCTGCTCAGCGGCAGATCAACATGACCACCCTCCCCCGGCAACGCGGCAAACCGGCCTTCGCCCAGATCGAGCAGGGTGCCGACACCCAGACCCGTGCCCGGGCCGATCACCACCGCCGGACGCAACGGCTCTGGCTCGCCTTCGCAGACCACACGGAATTCGCCGGGCTGCAAACGGGTCATGCCCAGCGCCATGGCCGAGAAGTCGTTGATCAGCAGCAATTGCTCGACCTGCAACGCCTCGCAGAACGCCTTGCGGCTCAGGCGCCAATGATTGTTGGTGAACTTGAATTCGTCGCCGCTGACGGGACCTGCCACCGACAGGCACACCGAACCGATGGCACCCGGCGCCAGGCCGAGCCCGCCCAGGTAGAGGCTGATTGCCTCCTCCGGGCTGGCGTGGTCGGCCGTGGCCAACACCTGCACCGATTCGAGCTGTTGATCTTTCCACAACGCGAACCGCGCGTTGGTGCCTCCGATGTCACCGACCAAAGCCAGTTTCAATTAAGCGTCTCCAGGGCAGAAGTGAAGGCGCTGGCGCCCTGCTCTGCCGAGCTGAAGGCCAGACGCATGAAGCCAAACAGTTCGCGACCGCTGCCGATGTTGTTGCCCAACAGGCCTTTGGCGGGTTCGCGCGCTGCGAATTCGGCGGCGTCCACCTTGAGTTCCAAAGTGCCTTTGACGCCATCGACGCGGATGATATCGCCCTCTTGCACGCGCGCCAAAGCGCCACCCACATAAGCTTCCGGACTGACGTGGATCGCCGCCGGGATTTTCCCCGAGGCGCCGGACATACGCCCGTCGGTGACCAGCGCAACCTTGAAACCGCGATCCTGCAGCACGCCGAGGAACGGCGTCATCTTGTGCAGTTCCGGCATGCCGTTGGAACGCGGGCCCTGAAAGCGCATCACTGCGACAAAATCCTTTTCCAGCAGACCGGCCTTGAAGGCGTCGGCCAGATCCTGTTGATCCTGGAACACCATCGCCGGCGCTTCGACGATCTGGTTTTCCAGTGCCACCGCAGACACCTTCATCACACCACGACCGAGGTTGCCTTCCATCACCCGCAAGCCGCCCTCTGCCGAGAACGCACGGGCCACAGGACGCAGGATGTTTTCGTCGAGGCTTTCGGTCGGGCCTTCGCGCCACACCAGTTTGCCGTTATCCAGGAACGGCTCTTTGGTGTACTGGCTCAGGCCGTGGCCGAGCACGGTGTTGACGTCTTCGTGCAGCAGCCCGGCCTCGAGCAGTTCGCGGATCAGGAACGACATGCCACCCGCCGCCTGGAAGTGGTTGATATCGGCCTTGCCGTTCGGATAGACGTGGCTCAGTGTCGGCACGACTTCGGAGAGGTCGGCCATGTCCTGCCAGGTCAGTTGAATGCCCGCCGCCATGGCGATGGCCGGCATGTGCAGGGTGTGGTTGGTCGAACCGCCGGTGGCATGTAGCGCGACGATCGAGTTGACCAGCGCCTTCTCGTCGACGATTTCGCCGATCGGCAGGAAGTTGCCGTTCTGTTTGGTCAGGCGCGTGACCTGATGCGCGGCTTCGCGGGTCAGGGCCTCGCGCAGCGGCGTGTTCGGATTGACGAAGGACGCGCCCGGCAGGTGCAGGCCCATGACTTCCATCAGCAACTGGTTGGTGTTGGCGGTGCCGTAGAAGGTGCAGGTGCCGGGGCTGTGGTAGGACTTCATTTCCGATTCCAGCAGCTCTTCGCGGGTCGCCTTGCCTTCGGCGTACTTCTGCCGCACGTCGGCTTTTTCCTTGTTGGAAATCCCCGAGACCATCGGCCCGCCCGGCACGAAGATCGTCGGCAGATGACCGAAACGCAGCGAGCCCATCATCAGACCCGGCACGATCTTGTCGCAGATGCCGAGCATCAGTGCGCCGTCGAACATGTTGTGGGACAGCGCCACCGCCGTCGACATCGCGATCACTTCACGGCTCGGCAGGCTCAGTTCCATGCCCGGCTCGCCCTGGGTAACGCCGTCGCACATGGCCGGGGTACCGCCGGCGAACTGGCCGACCGAGCCGATTTCGCGCAGCGCGTTCTTGATCTGTTGCGGGAAGACTTCGTACGGCTGGTGCGCCGAGAGCATGTCGTTATACGACGACACAATGGCGATGTTCGCCGAGTTCATCATCCGCAGGCTGTGTTTGTCTTCGCTGCCGCATCCGGCCACGCCGTGGGCGAAGTTGGCGCATTGCAGCTTGCCGCGCATCGGCCCGTCGGTTGCAGCGCCGCGAATCAGCGCAAGGTAAGCCTGACGCGTGGCGCGGCTGCGGGCGATAAGCCGTTCGGTGACCTCAAGAACGCGGGGATGCATGTGTAGAACTCCAGGCTAACGGATGTGGCGACCTGATTGTCTATGCTGACCAAAGCGCCCGCACGCGTGGGATGACGGGCGGTTTCCTTGACCATTCGGACCAGTTGATTCAGGTCACTCGTTGTAGATAAAACAAAATACTGCCACCAAAAAGGCTTGTTTTCTATTTTTTTGCGAATAATCTTGTAATTCCAACAACAAAACGACGGCGGCGCTGCTCAATGACTCTTCGAATCGCAATCAATGGTTTTGGCCGCATCGGCCGTAACGTCCTGCGCGCACTGTATACCCAGGGCTATCGTCAGGATTTGCAGATCGTCGCCATCAACGATCTGGGCGACAGCGCGATCAATGCGCACTTGCTCAAATACGATACCGTTCACGGCACGTTCGATGCTGAAGTCGCGCATGACAACGAGAGTCTGACCGTCAACGGCGACCGCATTTCTGTCAGCGCCATCCGCAACCCCGCCGAACTGCCATGGGCGGCGGAAAAGATTGATGTGGTGTTCGAATGCACCGGTCTGTTCACCGACCGGGCCAAAGCCGCCGCGCATCTTACTGCCGGTGCGCGCAAAGTCATCATCTCGGCCCCGGCCAAAGGCGCCGATGCCACCGTGGTTTATGGTGTGAACCACGACATCCTGCGCCAGTCGCACCAGATCATTTCCAACGCCTCGTGCACCACCAACTGCCTGGCCCCGGTGGCCCAGGTGCTGCACCGGGAACTGGGCATCGAAAGCGGTCTGATGACCACCATCCATGCCTACACCAACGACCAGAACCTGACCGACGTCTATCACACCGACCCGTACCGCGCCCGTTCCGCCACGCAGAACATGATTCCGAGCAAGACCGGCGCCGCCGAAGCCGTGGGCCTGGTGCTGCCGGAACTGGCGGGCAAGCTGACCGGCATGGCCGTGCGGGTGCCGGTGATCAATGTGTCGCTGGTGGACCTTACCGTGCAACTCAAGCGCGAAGCCTCGGCCGATGAAGTGAACGCCCTGATGAAAGCCGCGAGCCTGCACTCGAAAATCCTCGGCTACAACGCCCTGCCGCTGGTGTCGAGCGACTTCAACCACAACCCGCTGTCGTCGATCTTCGACGCCAACCACACCAAATCCAGCGGCAAACTGCTGAAGGTGCTGGCCTGGTACGACAACGAATGGGGCTTCTCCAACCGCATGCTCGATAACTGCCTGGCGCTGTGCAACGCGGAATAAAACAACAATCCCTTCAGGAGCGAGCCCGCTCGCGTAAGCGATATATCAGCCAGCATCAATGTTGGACGAGACATCGTATTCGCGAGCAGGCTCGCTCCCACGGGTTTTGATTCCAATTTGAAATCAGGGCTTGACCACTCGACTGGATGATAAGCATTATCATTCGCTCGAAATGGATCAGGCCCTCCCGTGAGTCAGTCGCAGTTCAATCACGTTTTCCTCGCCCAGCGCACGTCACTGCTGCGTACGCTGCAACGCATGGTCAACAATCACAGCACCGCCGAAGACCTGTTGCAGGAAACCTACCTGCGCGTCACGCGGGCGCTGAGCGAACGGGCCATCGATCACCTTGAACCCTTTGTCTTCCAGACCGCACGCAATCTGGCACTGGATCATTTGCGTGCGCGCAAGATTCATTCGCGCACCATGGTCGACGACGTTCCGCAGGACGTGATGCACAGCGTCGCCGCCCCCGCCAGCAGCGCCGAAGACGCCGCCCACGCCGAACAATTGCTGGAGCGCCTGAACGTGAGCCTCGGTGAACTCAGCCCCCGTCAACAGCAAATCTTCATCCTCAGCCGCCTGCACGGGCACAGCTATCAGGAAATCGCCGAAGAGCTGAGCGTGTCCCTCAGCACAGTGCAAAAAGAACTCAAACTGATCATGACCATCTGCATCGGTGTCGCCGAGCGTTTAAATGACGATTGATGCTGTAGGGCTTTTCTGTATACCTCAGGATCGACTGCACTGATCATCGGGCTTTGTTACCCTTGCCCGACTTTTACGCTTCACTAAAAAACAGCCGTGCACAGACACTGCCGAGGAAACACCGTGACGGACACTCACCGCCCTCCTTCGCCCGACACGGCGCAGGACGCTGCCAATGCAATGGACCAGGCTCTGGACTGGCTCATCGTGCTCGGCAGCCCGGACGAGGAGCAGACCCGGCAGTTTCATGCCTGGCTGGCGGCCGATCCGTTGAACGCCCAGGCATTCGCCAGGGCCCAGGCGATCTGGGACGGCCCGCAGATCGCCCAGTGCGCGCAAGACCTCGCGACCAAACCAAAGAAAGTCACCGTCCTCACACGCCTGCGACCGCACTGGAAACCGCTGGCCACTGCTGCGGTGCTTATTCTCGGACTGTTCAGTTTCAGCAACCTGCCGATGCGTCTGCAGGCCGATCACCTGACGGTGGTCGGCGAGCGTCAACGCTTGCAGCTTGAGGACGGTTCGAAAGTCCTGCTCAACACCAATTCCGCCTTTTCCAGCACGATCAACGATCGTCAGCGGGTGGCACGCCTGTATCAGGGCGAAGCGTTTTTCGAGATACCGGCCAGCCGCAGCCAACCGCTGGAAATCGACGCCGGGCCGGTGAAAGCCAGCGTGCGAGACACCGCGTTCGCCGTGCGCTATCTGGATGGCGTGGCGCAGGTGCGGGTGCAACGTGGCGACGTCGATCTGCGTGCGACCCGTGACGATGCCCGCGTGCGTCTGTCCGCCGGGGAAAGCATCCGCATCGGCCCGAATGGTTTCGACCGGCCGGCCAAGGCCGATGCCGCCACCGATCTGGCGTGGGTACAAGGTCGGCTGATCTTCGAGAACTGTCCGCTGAGCCAGGTGCTGGCGGAGCTGCGCCGCTATTATCCGGGCTTCATCATCAACACCAATGAACACTTGGCCGACGTCGCCGTCACCGGCAATTACCGTCTCGACCAGCCGCTGGACGTGGTGCGTTCGCTTGCTCACATCACCTCCGCCAGGCTTCAGGAATTCCCGGCGCTGGTGATCCTGAACTAAATGAGAATTATTTTTACTCGATAGCCGAAGCTCGTTCGTCTCGTTATAGCCAATGCAATAGATTCGCATCTTTGGACGTGAATCAGCACCTATAAAGATTCGTGCGACACGGAGCGCTATCGATGTCCTCACGCCTTACCCGCCAGACTTCCTCCCCTTCCCGCGTACTGTCGCTGCTGACCGCCGCCATCCTGATGGCCGGCACCGCGCCGCTCATGGCCGCCACCGAGCAGCCGGCACGCAACATGGGCGATTACGCGTTCGCCATCGGCCAGCAACCGCTGGTGTCGGCGCTCAACGCATTCACTGCCGTCACCGGCTGGCAGGTCGGCTTGCCGGCTGAATTGGGTAAAGGCGTGTCGTCGCCGGGCGTGCGTGGTTCGCTGCCACCGGAAAAAGCCCTGGAGCGCCTGTTGGTGGGGACCAACCTGAGCTTCCGCAAAATCAGCAACAACAATGTCGTGCTGGAAAAACGCATCAACAGCGGCGCTCTCAACCTCGAGCAGGTGACCATCAGCGCCACCCGTCAGGAACAGTCAGTCAACAGCGTGCCGGCCACCGTTACTGTGCAGACCCGTCAGGATCTGGACCGCAACAACGTCAACACCATCAAGGATCTGGTGCGCTACGAGCCGGGCGTCTCCGTGGGCGGCGCCGGCCAGCGCGGCGGGATCAGCGGCTACAACATTCGCGGCATCGACGGTGACCGCATTCTGACCCAGGTCGACGGCGTCGAAGTGCCGGACGGCTTCTTCAACGGCCCGTACGCCAAGACCCAGCGCAACTATGTCGACCCGGAAATCGTCAAACGCGTGGAAATCCTCCGCGGCCCGGCCTCGGTGTTGTACGGCAGCAACGCCATCGGCGGTGCGGTGAGCTATTACACCCTTGACCCGGACGACATCATCAAGCCCGGCAAAGATGTCGGCGCCCGCCTGAAGACCGGCTACAGCTCCGCCGACGACAGTTGGCTGAAATCCGCCACCGTCGCCGGTCGCGCCGACCAGTTCGACGGTTTGCTGCACTACAGCCGGCGCGACGGCCATGAAACCGATTCCTACGGCAGCAACAACGGCACCGGCCTGGAGCGCACCGCCGCCAACCCGGAAGACGTGAAAGCCAGCAACGTTCTGGCCAAGATCGGCTGGAACTACAACGAAGGTTCGCGCCTGGGCCTGACCTACGAAAAGTACAAGGATGATCGCGACACCGATCAGAAAAGCGCCTACGGCGGCCCCTACTTCAACGGCGCTCCGACGATTCCGGACAGCGTGCTGCCCGGCGGCATGTACCAGTGGCGCACCGGCAACGACACGGTCACCCGCGAACGTTTCGGCCTGGAACACAGCTTTGAGCTGAACAGCCTGCTGGCGGACAACGTGAAGTGGAGCCTCAACCACCAGACCGCCAAGACCGACCAGAGCACCGACGAGTTCTACTACCCGATGACCCGTAAAGTGCTGCGTACCCGCGACACGATTTACGAGGAAAAACAATGGGTGTTCGATGCGCAACTGGACAAGGCATTCGCCATCGGTGACACCGATCACGTGCTGACCTACGGCACCACGATCAAACAGCAAAAGGTCACAGGTTCACGCAGCGGCGATGGCAAGTGCCTGGCAGTCGGTCGCGGTTGCACCGCCATCGGCGCCACCAGTGCAACCGACGTGCTGAAGAAGTCCAGCGACTTCCCTGACCCGACCATCAATACCTACAGCCTGTTCGCCCAGGACCAGATCAGCTGGAACAAATGGACCTTCCTGCCGGGCCTGCGCTACGACTACACCCAGCTCAAGCCACATATCACTCAGGAGTTCCTCAACACCGTGGCCGCCGACGGCAAGGGCACGGTCAGCGATCAAAACAAGACCTGGCATAAAGTCTCGCCGAAATTCGGCCTGACCTACGCCCTGACCGACAATTACACCTGGTACGGCCAGTACGCCGAAGGCTTCCGCACGCCGACCGCAAAAGCGCTGTACGGTCGTTTCGAGAACAGCACCACCGGCTATAACGTGGCGCCGAACCCGAACCTGGAACCGGAAAAGAGCAAAAGCTATGAAACCGGCCTGCGCGGCAACTTCGAACAAGGCTCGTTCGACGTGGCGGTGTTCTATAACAAGTACCGCGATTTCATCAACGAAGATGCCGTCACCCCGGGCTACAACGAGCTGACCTTCCAGACCAACAACATCAAGCACGCCACCATCAAGGGTGCCGAAGTCAAGGGTCGTCTGAATCTGGATTCGTTCGGCGCGCCACAAGGTCTGTACACCCAAGGCTCGATTGCCTACGCCTATGGTCGCAACAACGACACCGGCGAGCCGCTCAACAGCGTCAACCCGCTGACCGGCGTGTTTGGCCTCGGTTACGACCAGGACAACTACGGCGGCCTGCTGAGCTGGACCGTGGTCAAGAAGAAGGATCGCGTCGACGACAGCAACTTCAAATCGCCGGACGGCGTCAGCAGTCAGTTCAAGTCGCCGGGCTTCGGCGTTCTCGACCTGACCGGGTATTACAAAGTCACTGACGACGTCACCGTCAGCGGCGGCGTCTACAACCTGACCGACAAGAAGTACTGGCTGTGGGATGACGTGCGCGGCTACGACAGTGTCGGCGAAGCCGCCGTGCTGAGCCCGGCCAACCTTGATCGCCTGACTCAACCGGGTCGCAACTTCGCGATCAATCTGGTCTGGGACATCTGATCCGCCCCACCTCGCTGCGTGTGTGAATCAGCACGCAGTGAGGTTTTTTTACGCTCCCACGACTTCTTGTTCGTCTCGTTATCAAGCGCCTCTTTTATCAAGGACATCCCATGAGCACCCCGGAAAAAGCCCTGCGTTCGCAACGCTTGAACCAGATCACCCACGAGCCGCACAGCAAGCTCGACGCACTGGTCAAGGCCCACGCGCCGTTCGAGACCCGCGCCAGTTTCGCCCGCTTCGTGGTCGCGCAGTACCTGTTCCAGTCGGAACTGGTCTCGCTGTACAACGATGCCGAACTGACTGCCATCGTCCCTGACCTGCCGGCCCGTTGCCGCGCCGAAGCGGCCAAAGCCGACCTCGCCGACCTGGACACTGAAGTGCCAGCCCCGGTGGCCGGTGCGGTGAAAAACCCGAGCAAGGCCCGCGCGCTGGGCTGGATCTTCGTGTCCGAGGGTTCCAAGCTCGGTGCTGCGTTCCTGATCAAACGCGCGGTCGCGCTGGACCTGAGTGAAACCTTCGGCGCCCGTCACCTCGGCGAGCCTGAAGGCGGCCGGGCCGAAGGCTGGAAAAGCTTCGTGCGCACCCTCGACTCGCTGCCGTTCAGTGCCGAGGAAGAAGCCGAAGTGGAGCAAGGCGCGCTCGATGCGTTCAACCGCTTCACCGTGCTGCTGGAGCATGCTTACGCCACGGAGGCCGAACCGGCCTGAAGCCACACCGACTGCCCATTGTGGGAGCGAGCTTGCTCGCGAAGAGGCCGTCAGATTCAACATCATCGTTGACTGACGTACCGCTTTCGCGAGCAAGCTCGCTCCTACAGGGAACCGCACAAATCTGTAAGATTGCCATTTCGCCTCACGCATTCCCTCGAGCCCATGCCCCAACCCGCCTCCTCCCGACTCGCCCGCCTGCTGTTCGGCCTGCTGGCCTACGTCAGCCTCGGCATCGGCCTGATCGCCATCGTCGTGCCCGGCCTGCCGACCACCGAGTTCATCCTGCTCGCCGCCTGGGCCGCGACCCGCAGCTCGCCGCGCCTGAGTGCCTGGCTGGAAAACCATCGGCTGTTCGGGCCGATCCTGAGCAACTGGCGCAATGGCAAGATCATCGCTCGCAAGGCCAAGGTCAGCGCCACCGTCAGCATGCTGCTGTGCGCGACCCTGATGCTGGTGATGCTCGATCATGGCTGGCCGGTCTACCTGGCCATTGCCGGCATGACGCTGGGCAACCTGTGGATCTGGTCGCGCCCGGAATCCCGGCCAGAGATTTCCTGATTTCTCATTGCTTTTCAGGGCATTTCCCCGCGCAAACGTTTTGCCGCGACCGTTCGTCGGCAGACGGCTCATGCCGCCTCGCCCCGCGCCGATGAGCATTGAATGGCGCTGAATGGATTTGGCGAACCGGGCAATTCCGTGCCCCGTAGCCAACAGCTCATTCATTCGCGAGAACGTCCCATGTTCGACTCCCTGTCCATTCGCCTGAAAATCGTCCTGCTGTCCGGGCTCTGCCTGCTCGGCGTGGTGGCGCTGATCGTCGGCATCAACATCTACCAGACCAACCGGAACGACGAACTGGTCAGTGAATCGAGCAGCAAGATGCTCACCGCCAGCGTGCAGAACTTGCTGCAGGCCAAGGCCGCCGAACAGGCGGTGCAAGTGCAGAAGACCTTCGGCGAGAGCCTGCTGGTGATCACCGCACTGGCCGACCAGATCAAGGACATGCGCGTCATGGCCGCCAAGCGTTCGCTGGACGCCGGAGCCTTGCGTGAAGAGTTGAACCTGAGCCTGAAAACCGCGTTCGAGCGCAACAGCAAGGTGCTGGGCATCTGGCTGGCCTTCGAACCCAACGGCCTGGACGGCAAGGACAGCGAGTTCGTCAACGACGCGGCGCGCCAGTCAAACGAAGCCGGGCGCTTCGCCACGTACTGGAGCCGCGCCGCCGGTTCTGCGCTGAACACGATCATGGTCGAAGAAGACATGACCAAGACCACCCTCAGCGTCAGCGGTACGCCTTACAACAGCTGGTACACCTGCCCTCGCGACAACAAGCGCACCTGCCTGCTCGATCCGTATGCCGACACCGTGGGCAACAAGGAAATGCTCATGACCACCATTTCCGTGCCGCTGCTGGTGGACGGCAAAGCCATCGGCGTGGTCGGCATCGACATCGCCCTCGACGCCCTGCAAGCGGCGGCCGTGGGTTCCCAACGCGAACTGTTCAACGGTGCAGGACACATGCTGATCGTCTCCGGCAGCGGCGTGCTCGGTGCCTACAGCACCGACGCGACCAAGGTCGGCAAAGGCATCGCCGAAACCCTGGGCGCCGAAGGCAAGGACATCCTGCAACTGCTGAACGACGGCACACCGAAGATTCTCGAACAGGGCGACCTGATCCGCGCCGTGTACCCGGTCGATCCAATTGGCAACTCTCGCGCCTGGGGCGTGGTCATCGACCTTCCGAAACAAGTGCTGCTGGCCGACTCGGTCAAGCTGCAAGCGGTGCTCGATGACGCTCAGCAAACCGGCGTAATGACCGCGTTGGCGGTGGCCGTGATCGCCGGCCTGATCGGCCTGGTGCTGATCTGGCTCACCGCTTCGGGCGTGACCCGGCCGATCAACAGTGTGGCCGAGATGCTGAAGAATATCGCCAGCGGTGAAGGCGATCTGACCCAGCGCCTGAACTACACCAAAAAGGATGAACTGGGCGAGCTGGTGAACTGGTTCAACCGTTTTCTCGACAAGCTGCAACCGACCATCGCTCAGATCAAACAAAGCATCACCGAAGCCCGTGGCACCGCCGATCAATCGTCGGAAATCGCCCGCCAGACCAGCGAAGGCATGCAGGTGCAGTTCCGCGAGATCGATCAGGTTGCGACCGCCTCCAACGAAATGAGCGCCACGGCCCACGACGTCGCCAACAGCGCCTCGAACGCCGCCAGCGCGGCCAAAGGCGCCGACCAGTCGGCCAGGGACGGCCTGTCGATCATCGAGCGCAGCACCCGCGACATCAACCAGTTGGCCGACGAGGTCAGCAAAGCGGTGACCGAAGTCGAAGAACTGGCGGTCAACAGCGAACAGATCGGCTCGGTGCTGGAAGTAATCCGCAGCATCGCCGAACAGACCAACCTGCTGGCGCTGAACGCTGCGATCGAAGCCGCCCGGGCCGGTGAAAGCGGTCGTGGTTTCGCAGTGGTCGCCGATGAGGTCCGCAACCTGGCCAAGCGCACTCAGGATTCGGTTGAAGAAATCCGCGTGGTGATCGAACGCATCCAGACCGGCACCCGTGGCGTGGTCGCCACCATGCATTCGAGTCAGGCCCAGGCCCACAACAACGCCGGACAGATCCGCCAGGCCGTGGACGCCCTCGGCAAGATCAGCGATGCGGTCACCGTCATCAGCGACATGAACCTGCAGATCGCCAGCGCCGCCGAACAGCAAAGTGCGGTGGCCGAAGAGGTCAACCGCAACGTCTCGGCGATCCGCACCGTCACTGAAACCCTGACAGAACAGGCTACCGAATCGGCAGCGATCAGCAGCCAGTTGAATGCTCTGGCCAGCCAGCAGATGAAATTGATGGATCAGTTCCGCGTTTGACCTCCCTTCCCTGATCGTTCCCACGCTCCGCGTGGGAATGCAGCCCAGGACGCTCCGCGTCCCGCTCCAGAACTGAAACGCAGAGCATGGGAACGATCTCGTCATCTGTTCTATGATCAGGCCCTCTCCCGGAGGGCCTTCGATGACTGATCTGCTCACGTCCG
The DNA here is from genome assembly GCF_001679645.1 of Pseudomonas bananamidigenes. Lineage (GTDB taxonomy): Bacteria > Pseudomonadota > Gammaproteobacteria > Pseudomonadales > Pseudomonadaceae > Aquipseudomonas > Aquipseudomonas bananamidigenes. The sequence goes on from NZ_LRUN01000022.1 coordinate 23,141, forward strand.
TTCAAGCCGCACTCGGTTTGTCCAACACGCCAATTCCGTTCACCGCCGAGGGCGCCCTGCCCTCGGCGTTTGCCGTCACCGACCTGGCCTGCGCGAGCATTGCCGCAGCCGGTCAGGCGATCAGCGAATTGCTCCGGCAGCAAACCGGACATTTACCTGCCCTTGAAGTGGACCGCCGCCTCGCCTCGTTCTGGTTCGCCACCTCACTACGGCCAACGGGTTGGGAAGTGCCGCCGCTATGGGATCCGGTAGCGGGCGATTACGCGACCCGGGACGGCTGGATTCGTCTGCACACCAACGCCCCGCATCACCGCGCCGCCGCTGAAAGCGTGCTCGGTGCCTGTGCCGATCGCTCGGCAATGGCGGCGAAAGTCGCACATTGGACCAGTGCCGATCTGGAGCAGGCGGTGGTCGATGCCAAGGGTTGCGCTGCCCAGATGCGCAGTTGGGAACAGTGGCAAAAACATCCCCAGGGACTGGCGGTGAATGCCGAACCCCTGGTGCATTTCACTGATGAGAAAGACGAACGTCATCACCCCTGGCAAGGCACGGTGGCGCAACCATTGGCCGGGCTCAAGGTGCTCGACCTGACCCGCGTCCTCGCCGGCCCGACCGCCAGCCGCTTTCTCGCAGGCATGGGCGCGAATGTCCTGCGCATCGACCCGCCGACCTGGAACGAGCCCGGCGTGGTGCCGGAAGTCACCCTCGGCAAACGCTGCGCACGGCTGGATCTGCAGCAACCGGCAGATCGTGCGGTGCTTGAAGGCTTGCTCAAGGATGCGGACATTCTGCTGCATGGCTATCGCGCCGATGCGCTCGAACACCTCGGCTATGGCGTCGAACGCCGCCGGCAACTGAGACCGGGGCTGATCGACGTCTGCCTCAACGCCTACGGCTGGAGCGGCCCGTGGCAGAACCGCCGGGGCTTCGACAGCCTGGTGCAGATGAGCAGCGGGATTGCCGAGGCCGGGCAGCGCTGGAAGCAGGCGGACAAACCGACGCCGCTGCCGGTGCAGGCGCTGGATCATGCGACGGGGTATCTGATGGCGGCGAGTGCGATCCGGTTGCTGACCGAGAGGCTGCGCAGTGGTCGAGGAGGATCGGCAAGATTGTCGTTGGCGCGGACGGCGAAGCTGTTGATCGAGCAGGGGCCGGGGACGGACGAAGTGCTGCGTCCGGAAGATGAACAGGATCAGAACTCGCAGGTGGAGCAGACACCCTGGGGGTTGGCACATCGCCTCCAGGCGCCGCTGAGTATTGCTGGAACGCCGTTGCAATGGTCGTTGCCGGCAACTGAATTGGGATCACATCGAGCGCAGTGGTGAATTTCAGACCGCCATCGCTGGCAAACCAGCTCCCACGGGGCCAATGGTGTCAACGGATTTTGTGTACGGCCCGGATACTGTGGGAGCTGGCTTGCCAGCGATGGGGCCAGTAATGACATTACTGCCGGATCAGTCTGCCCTGCTCAAAGATGCCCACAGCAACTGCGCCGCATACCCCCGAAACGGACGCCAGGCCTCGGCGCGGGCTGACAATTCCCGTGCCGTTACCCGCTCGCCCTCCAGCACCTCCAGTGCTCGCAGCAATCCCGTATTCCCGGTCCATGTCGCAACCTCACAACGACAGCAGACCGCTGTACAACCCGTAGGCCGCCAGCCCGGCCCCGGCGACCACACAGGTGAAAATCCCCTTCTCGATCGTGGTGAACAGCGGCTCGCCCTGTTCATGCTTGGCCTTGGCGAACAGGATCACGCCCGGCGCATAGAGCAACGCCGACAACAGCAGGTATTTCACCCCGCCGGCGTACAGCAACCACACCGCGTAGCAGAGGGCGATGGCGCCGATCAGCAGATCCTTGGTGCGTTCGGCCGAGGCATGTTCATAGGTTTCGCCGCGCCCGCTCAACAGCACCGCGTACGCTGCCGACCACAGGTACGGCACCAGAATCATCGACGAGGCGAGGTAGATCAGGCTGGTGTAGGTGCCGGCGGAAAACAGCGTGATCAGCAGGAAAATCTGGATCATCACGTTGGTCAGCCACAGCGCATTGACCGGCACGTGGTTGGCGTTTTCCTTTTTCAGGAACGCCGGCATGGTGTTGTCCCTGGCCGTGGCGAAGAGGATTTCGGCGCACAGCAGCGCCCATGACAACAGTGCACCAAGCAATGAAATCGCCAGGCCGATACTGATTGCCAGCGCCCCCCAGGGCCCGACGATGTGTTCCAGCACCGCCGCCAGCGAAGGGTTCTGCAGGGTCGCCAGTTCCGGTTGGCTCATGATGCCCAGCGACAACACATTGACCAGCACCAGCAGCGCCAGCACACCAATGAAGCCGATCACCGTGGCGCGGCCGACATCCGAACGTTTCTCGGCCCGCGCCGAGTAAACGCTGGCGCCCTCGATACCGATGAACACGAACACCGTCACCAGCATCATGTTGCGCACCTGATCCATCACCCCGCCGAAGTTCGGGTTGCTGCGGCCCCAGATGTCACGGGTAAAGATGTCGGCCTTGAACGCCACGGCGGCGATGACGATGAACATGATCAACGGCACGATCTTGGCCACGGTGGTCAGTTGATTGATGAACGCTGCCTCCTTGATCCCGCGCATCACCAGAAAATGCACGGCCCACAGCAGCACCGAGGCGCAACCGATGGCGATCGGCGTATTGCCCTGGCCGAACACCGGAAAAAAGTAGCCGAGGGTGCTGAACAGCAACACGAAATACCCGACGTTGCCCAGCCAGGCACTGATCCAGTAACCCCACGCCGAAGAAAAACCCATGTAGTCGCCAAACCCGGCCTTGGCGTAGGCATAGACGCCGGAGTCCAGCTCCGGCTTGCGGTTGGCCAGGGTCTGGAACACGAAGGCCAGCGTGAGCATGCCAATGGCGGTGATCCCCCAGCCGATGAGGATCGCCCCGGCGTCAGCCCGCGCCGCCATGTTCTGCGGCAACGAGAAAATCCCCCCGCCGATCATCGAACCCACCACCAGGGCGATCAGTGCGCCAAGGCGCAGCTTTTGCGTCGGTTGCGACATTCAAATCTCCTTGAAAGATCAGGGTCCGGTTTTATTTGTAACAACAATTAACTAAACGGACAAAACAGGATGACGTTTATCAGGTAATGCCGAAAAACGCCCACTTATATATAGCGAATGACGCTAACGCATAGCACAGCAAGATAATTTTGTGCGCTGATCCTGATAAATCAATTCTGTGCTGAAAACAGATGTGAAAAATTTGCCAAACGTCGAAAAGCAACTAGCGTGATAACTCGAAAGCAATAGGATCCATTCCCAACCGCACTATCGAAAGGCCTCTGGGGCGGGCCTTCCAGACACAAGCCTTATGCCAGCATCGGCTTCATAAGTCATTCATTAACAATGGAATGTGAGCATGCACTGATCTACGTCAGCTGTTTGAAAAGCCAACAGAACTACGCTGTGAACTCTTCTCTCCTGCAATGGAGTCATGCAATGTCTGAAGCTCCCGGAAAACTACGACTAGGTGCACTGGTTGCATTGGTAGTCGGTTCAATGATCGGTGGCGGAATATTCTCTTTGCCACAAAACATGGCAGCCAGCGCCGACGTCGGCGCGGTGCTGATCGGTTGGGCCATCACCGCCGTCGGCATGCTCACCCTGGCTTTCGTCTTTCAAACCCTGGCCAATCGCAAGCCTGACCTGGACGGCGGTGTATACGCCTACGCCAAGGCCGGTTTCGGCGACTACATGGGCTTCTCTTCGGCCTGGGGCTACTGGATCAGTGCCTGGCTGGGCAACGTCGGCTACTTCGTGCTGCTGTTCAGTACGCTCGGTTATTTCTTTCCCGTGTTCGGTGAAGGCAACACGGTCGCGGCCGTCGTCGGTGCCTCGGTGTTGCTGTGGGCCGTGCACTTTCTGGTGCTGCGCGGGATCAAGGAAGCGGCGTTCATCAACCTGGTGACCACCGTCGCCAAGGTCGTCCCCCTGCTGCTGTTCGTCCTGATCGCACTGTTCGCCTTCAAACTGGACATCTTCACCGCTGACATCTGGGGCGTGAAAAACCCGGATCTGGGCAGCGTGATGAACCAGGTGCGCAACATGATGCTGGTCACCGTGTGGGTGTTCATCGGCATCGAGGGCGCGAGCATCTTCTCGGCCCGGGCGGAAAAACGTTCGGACGTCGGCAAGGCCACCGTCATCGGCTTCATCACCGTGCTGCTGTTCCTGGTGCTGGTGAACGTGCTGTCGCTGGGCATCATGACCCAGCCGGAACTGGCCAGGCTGCAGAACCCTTCAATGGCCGCCGTGCTCGAACACGTGGTCGGTCACTGGGGCGCGGTACTGATCAGCGTCGGTCTGATCATCTCGCTGCTGGGGGCATTGTTGTCGTGGGTGCTGCTGTGCGCGGAGATCATGTTCGCCGCCGCCAAAGACCACACCATGCCGGAGTTTCTGCGCAAGGAAAACGCCAACCACGTACCGGCCAACGCCCTGTGGCTGACCAACGCCATGGTGCAGCTGTTCCTGGTCATCACCCTGTTCTCGGCCAGCACCTACCTGTCGCTGATCTACCTCGCCACCTCGATGATCCTGGTGCCATACCTGTGGTCGGCGGCCTACGCGCTGCTGCTGGCGGTGCGCGGCGAAACCTACGAAGGCGCGGCCGGCGAGCGGCAGAAAGATCTGCTCATCGGTGCCGTGGCCCTGCTCTACGCCGTGTGGCTGCTCTATGCCGGCGGCGTGAAGTACCTGTTGCTGTCGGCTCTGCTCTATGCCCCCGGCGCGATCCTGTTCGCCAAGGCCAAGCTTGAAGTTCACAAACCGGTTTTCACCCACGTCGAGAAGCTGATTTTCGCCGCGGTGGTCGTGGGTGCCCTGGTGGCGGCCTACGGTCTCTACGACGGCTTCCTGACTCTGTAACTGCCAAACGTTTTGTCTCTGGAGGATCACTGAAATGACCACGGAAAAAGTTAAGTACGGCGTCCATTCCGAAGCCGGCAAACTGCGCAAAGTCATGGTTTGTTCCCCAGGCCTGGCCCACCAGCGGCTGACCCCGAGCAACTGCGACGAACTGCTGTTCGACGACGTCATCTGGGTCAATCAGGCCAAGCGCGACCACTTCGACTTCGTCACCAAGATGCGCGAGCGCGGGATCGAAGTGCTGGAAATGCACAACCTGCTGACCGACATCGTCGGCAATCCCGAAGCGCTGAAATGGATTCTGGATCGCAAGATCACCCCGGACACCGTCGGTGTCGGCCTGACCAACGAAGTGCGCAGCTGGCTCGAAGGCCTGGAGCCGCGCAAGCTCGCCGAATTCCTGATCGGCGGTGTGGCCGGCGAGGATCTGCCGGACAGCGAAGGCGCCAGCGTGATCAAGATGTACCGCGATTACCTGGGCCACTCCAGTTTCCTGCTGCCGCCACTGCCCAACACTCAGTTCACCCGCGACACCACTTGCTGGATCTACGGCGGCGTGACCCTCAACCCGATGTACTGGCCGGCCCGTCGTCAGGAAACCCTGTTGACCACCGCCATCTACAAATTCCACCCGGAGTTCACCAACGCCGACTTCGAAGTCTGGTACGGCGACCCGGACAAGGGCCACGGCCAGGCCACCCTCGAAGGCGGCGACGTGATGCCGATCGGCAACGGTGTGGTGTTGATCGGTATGGGCGAGCGCACTTCGCGTCAGGCCATCGGTCAACTGGCGCAGTCGCTGTTCGCCAAAGGTGCGGCGGACAAGGTCGTGGTTGCCGGCCTGCCGAAATCCCGCGCAGCGATGCACCTGGACACCGTGTTCAGCTTCTGCGACCGCGACCTGGTTACCGTTTTCCCGGAAGTGGTCAAGGAAATCGTGCCATTCATCATCCGACCTGACGAAAGCAAACCTTACGGAATGGATGTACGCCGGGAGAACAAAACGTTCCTCGAAGTGGTGGCCAGCTCGCTCAATCTGCCGAACCTGCGCGTGGTGGAAACCGGCGGCAACAGCTTCGCCGCCGAACGCGAACAATGGGATGACGGCAACAACGTGGTGGCCCTGGAGCCCGGGGTCGTCATCGGTTACGACCGCAACACTTACACCAATACCCTGCTGCGCAAGGCCGGGGTCGAGGTCATCACCATCAGCGCCGGCGAACTGGGCCGTGGTCGCGGCGGCGGCCACTGCATGACCTGCCCGATCGTGCGCGACCCGATCGACTACTAACTTTTTGACTTAAAACGACCCGGCGCTGTGAAAGCGTAGCGAGAGAAGGAAAGACAAGGCAAAAACAGGCGAGGAAGCGGAGTTTACTGGCTGTAAATGAGCATTCCGAGCCTGTTTTTAACGCAGTATTTCCGAGCGCAGTAGCTTTCACAGTGTCGGGCAAGGAGATCCATCATGGCTTTCAATATCCACAACCGTAACCTGCTCAGTCTCGAACATCACAGCACCCGCGAGCTGCGTTATCTGCTGGACCTGTCCCGTGACCTCAAGCGCGCCAAGTACACCGGCACCGAGCAGCAACACCTCAAGGGCAACAACATCGCCCTGATCTTCGAAAAAACCTCGACCCGCACTCGCTGCGCGTTCGAAGTCGCCGCCTATGACCAGGGCGCCAACGTCACCTACATCGACCCGAATTCATCGCAGATCGGCCACAAGGAAAGCATGAAGGACACAGCCCGCGTGCTGGGTCGCATGTACGACGCCATCGAGTACCGTGGCTTCAAGCAGGAAATCGTCGAAGAGCTGGCCAAGTTCGCCGGCGTACCGGTGTTCAACGGCCTGACCGATGAATACCACCCGACCCAGATGATCGCCGACGTGCTGACCATGCGCGAACACAGCGACAAGCCATTGCATGACATCAGCTACGCCTACCTGGGCGACGCCCGCAACAACATGGGCAACTCGCTGTTGCTGATCGGCGCCAAGCTTGGCATGGACGTGCGCATTGCCGCACCCAAGGCCCTGTGGCCCCATGACGATCTGGTGGAGCGCTGCCGCAAATACGCCGAAGAAAGCGGCGCCCGCATCACCCTGACCGAAGATCCGAAAGCGGCGGTCAAGGACGTGGACTTCGTGCATACCGACGTCTGGGTCTCGATGGGCGAGCCGGTCGATGCCTGGGGCGAACGCATCAAGCAACTGCTGCCGTATCAGGTCAACAAAGAGCTGATGAAAGCCACCGGCAACCCGCGCACCAAGTTCATGCACTGCCTGCCGGCGTTCCACAACAGCGATACCAAGGTCGGCAAACAGATCGCCGAACAGTACCCGCACCTGGCCAACGGCATCGAAGTGACCGACGACGTGTTCGAGTCGCCGGCCTGCATCGCCTTCGAGCAAGCGGAAAACCGCATGCACACCATCAAGGCGATTCTGGTGTCGACTCTGGCTGATCTGTAACCCGGCGCAGCTCCCACTGACACGACACGGTCACTGTGGGAGCTGGCTTGCCAGCGATAGCGGTATGTCAGCCAACGACAATGCTGACTGATCCGGCGCCATCGCGGGCAAGCCCGGCTCCCACAGTGAACGAGTTTGTTCAGTCAGACCTTATTGTTATTCAGAAGGACATGCACCATGCGTATCGTCGTAGCTCTGGGCGGTAACGCCCTGCTCCGCCGTGGCGAGCCGATGACCGCTGACAACCAGCGCGCCAACATCCGCATCGCCACCGAGCAAATCGCCAAGATCCATTCCGGCAATCAACTGGTCATCGCCCACGGCAACGGCCCGCAAGTCGGCCTGTTGTCGTTGCAAGGCCTCTCCTACAAACCCGATGAAGCCTACCCTCTGGACGTGCTCGGTGCCGAAACCGAAGGCATGATCGGCTACATCATCGAACAGGAACTGGGCAACCTGCTGGACTTCGAAGTACCGTTCGCCACCCTGCTCACTCAGGTCGAAGTCGACCCCAAAGATCCGGCTTTCAAAGACCCGACCAAATTCATCGGCCCGGTCTATGGCAAAGAAGAAGCCGAGCGCCTGGCCAAAGAGAAAGGCTGGGTGGTCAAGGCCGACGGTGACAAATACCGTCGCGTGGTCGCCAGCCCGAAACCCAAGCGCATCTTCGAGATCCGCCCGATCAAGTGGCTGCTGGACAAGGGCAGCATCGTGATCTGCGCCGGCGGTGGCGGCATTCCGACCATGTACGACGAGCAGCGCAACCTCAAGGGCATCGAGGCCGTCATCGACAAGGACCTGTGCTCGGCATTGCTCGCCGAACAACTGGAAGCGGATCTGCTGGTGATCGCCACCGACGTCAACGCCGCCTACGTCGACTTCAACAAGCCGACCCAGAAAGCCATCGCCCAGGCCCACCCGGACGAACTGGAGCGCCTGGGCTTCGCCGCCGGTTCCATGGGGCCGAAGGTGCAGGCAGCCTGCGAATTTGCGCGCCATACTGGCAAGGTTGCGGTGATTGGTTCGCTGGCAGACATCGAAGCCATCGTCCAGGGCACCGCCGGTACTCGCGTCAGTACCGCGAAACCCGGCATCACCTACCGATAAGAATGAAATGCTGGGGCAGACTCCAGGTCTGCCCTTCTCCCATGCCTTGAAAGGAGAGAACACCATGGCCCAGTTCGAACCCGGTCATTTGCACATCGAGCGGCACGCGTTGACCCAGGATGACGTCAACTACAACATCCGCCTCGAATACGAGGTGTCGCAGGATCCGCAAAAAGGCAAAGGAATACAGTTCCGGCTGATTGGAAGCATCCAGGGCAAAGAGGTCAACGAGCCCTTCTTTCTGCCCAAGGAAGAGGCCTACAACTTCGCTCGCAACGTGACGCAGATCGCCGAAAAGTACGGCATCCCCAAAAGCCACAGCCAGATCGGCTCGGTGCACAAGCATTACGACCTGATGTTTGAAGACATTCGTACGCAGCTGAATATGAAATCCGGGGATCCGGTCAATCCCGAGCATTTCGAGTAACCCGAACTCACCCCATACCCCCTGTGGGAGCGAGCTTGCTCGCGAAAGCGCTCTGTCAGTCCATATCTTCATTGCTGATACACCGCATTCGCGAGCAAGCTCGCTCCCACAAGGGTATGTAGCCAGCGGAAGAACGCGCCCGGTTTCACCATTTCCCCGCCCCAAGGCATACTTGCCCCCTCCGCACTCCAGAACCCAGAACCACCCCATGCGTATCCACGTCAGCTTCATCGACCGCGTCGGCATCACCCAGGAAGTCCTGGCGATCCTCGGTGGACGCAACCTCAATCTGGATGCGGTGGAAATGGTCCCGCCGAACGTCTACATCGACGCCCCGACCCTCAGCCCGCAAGTGCTCGAAGAGTTGAAAGATGCGCTGTTCCGGGTGCGCGGCGTGGAAGCCGTGGTGGTGGTCGACATCCTCCCCGGCCAGCGCCGGCACTTGCAGCTCGACGCGTTGCTCGCGGCGATGACCGATCCGGTGCTGGCGCTGGACAGCGCCGGCAAGGTGCTGCTGGCCAACCCGGCGCTGATCGCCCTGTACGGTCGCGAACCTGCGGGTGAAAGTGTATCGGAGCTGTTCAATGAACCGGGCCTGCTCGACACCTTGCTGGAACAGGGTTTTCGTCTGCCGCTGCGGGAAATCACCGTCAACGGCCAGACCCTGTTGCTGGACGCCACACCGATCACCGATGCCGGCGCCCTGCTGACGCTGTATCAACCGAACCGCATCGGCGAGCAGCTCTCGGCGCTGCACCACGATCACGCCGAAGGCTTCGACGCGCTGCTCGGCGAGTCCCCGCCGATCCGCACCCTCAAGGCCCGCGCACAACGGGTGGCGGCGCTCGATGCACCGCTGCTGATCCAGGGCGAAACCGGCACCGGCAAGGAGCTGGTGGCACGCGCCTGTCACGCCAGCAGTGCCCGACACAACGCACCTTTTCTGGCACTGAACTGCGCGGCCCTGCCGGAGAACCTCGCCGAGAGCGAACTGTTCGGCTACGCCCCCGGCGCTTTCACCGGTGCACAACGGGGCGGCAAACCGGGGCTGATGGAACTGGCCAACCAAGGCACGGTGTTTCTCGACGAGATTGGCGAGATGTCGCCGTACCTGCAGGCCAAGCTGCTGCGATTCCTCAACGACGGCAGCTTCCGTCGGGTGGGCGGTGATCGCGAAGTGAAGGTCGATGTGCGAATCCTCAGCGCGACCCACCGCGATCTGGAGAAAATGGTCAGCGAAGGGCTGTTTCGCGAAGATCTCTTCTACCGCCTCAACGTGCTCAACGTCGAAGTGCCGCCGCTGCGCGAGCGCGGTCAGGACATTCTGTTGCTGGCCCGCTATTTCATGCAGCAGGCCTGCGCGCAGATCCAGCGCCCGGTCTGCCGCCTCGCCCCGGGCACTTACCCGGCGCTGCTCGGCAACCGCTGGCCGGGCAACGTGCGGCAATTGCAGAACGTGATCTTCCGTGCCGCCGCGATCTGCGAAAGCAGCCTGGTGGACATCGGCGACCTCGACATCGCCGGCACCGCGGTCGCACGCCAGACCGACACCGACGTCGACAGTCTGGAAGAAGCGGTGGAAGCCTTCGAGAAATCGCTGCTGGAGAAACTCTACGTCAGCTACCCCTCGACCCGACAACTGGCCAGTCGTCTGCAGACCTCACACACCGCGATTGCCCATCGGCTGCGCAAGTACGGGATTCCAGGAAAAGCCTGACCCCGACAAAAGCGACCTCCGACTGTACTGAAAGCGCTACAGCGGAACGTTATCGCTACACCTCTCTCCGATCACCGCCGTGCAAGGCTTTGATCCACTTCAGCTTTTTTCTTCGCTCCAAGCTGTAGCGATTTCGCTACAGCCTCTCCGGTCACGCTCGCCATACAGCCAACCAACTTATTGATTTATAACGATTTTTTTACTTTGGCCGCGTTCTTGCTAAGTCACCGCTCATAAAATCAGGGTATTGCTGCCCGAGTATTCCACCGCGTCCACCAGACGAGTCTGGCCCTTAGGAGATTCCATGAGCGAGTTGCGTTTTACTGAAGATCACGAATGGCTGCGCGCTGAAGCCGATGGCTCTGTCACTGTTGGCATCACCGCTTTCGCGCAGAACGCCCTGGGCGACGTGGTGTTCGTGCAACTGCCTGAATTGCAGGCTTACGAGAAAGGCGCCGAAGCCGCCACCGTGGAATCGGTCAAAGCCGCCAGCGGCGTTTACATGCCGCTGGATGGTGAAGTCTTGGCGACCAACCCGGCGCTGGAAGACAGCCCGGAACTGGTCAACGAAGATCCGCTGGGCGAAGGCTGGTTCTTCCGCTTCAAGCCTGCCGACGCATCGGCTGTCGCGAAGTTGCTGGATCAGGACGCCTACGACCGTCTGATCAAAGCCCAAGCCGAAGCCTGAGGAACCTGACATGACCCAAGTAAATCTCGGCACCACCAACGAATTCATTACTCGTCACATCGGCCCTCGCGCCGGTGACGAGCAGGCCATGCTCAACAGCCTCGGCTTCGACTCGCTCGAAGCCCTGACCGCCAGTGTCATCCCGGAAAGCATCAAAGGCACCAGCGTACTCGGCCTCGACGACGGCCTGAGCGAAGCCGACGCCCTGGCGATGATCAAATCCATCGCCGGCAAGAACCAGCTGTTCAAGACCTATATCGGCCAGGGCTACTACAACTGCCATACGCCATCGCCGATCCTGCGCAACCTGCTGGAAAACCCGGCCTGGTACACCGCCTACACCCCGTACCAGCCGGAAATTTCCCAGGGCCGTCTCGAAGCGCTGCTGAACTTCCAGACCCTGATCAGCGACCTCACCGGTCTGCCGATCGCCAATGCCTCCTTGCTCGACGAAGCCACCGCCGCTGCCGAAGCCATGACCTTCTGCAAACGCCTGAGCAAGAACAAGGGCAGCCACCAGTTCTTCGCCTCGATCCACAGTCATCCGCAAACCCTCGACGTGCTGCGCACCCGTGCCGAGCCGCTGGGCATTGAAGTGGTGGTGGGCGACGAGCGCGAACTGACCGACGTGACGCCATTCTTCGGCGCCCTGCTGCAGTACCCGGCGAGCAACGGTGATGTGTTCGACTACCGCGAACTGACCGAACGCTTCCACGCTGCCAATGCCCTGGTAGCCGTGGCCGCCGACCTGCTGGCCCTGACCCTGCTGACCGCCCCGGGCGAGTTCGGTGCAGACGTCGCCATCGGTTCTGCACAACGCTTCGGCGTGCCGCTGGGCTTCGGTGGCCCGCACGCGGCTTACTTCTCCACCAAAGATGCGTTCAAGCGCGACATGCCGGGCCGTCTGGTCGGCGTTTCGGTTGACCGCTTCGGCAAACCGGCCCTGCGTCTGGCGATGCAGACCCGCGAGCAACACATCCGCCGCGAGAAGGCCACCTCGAACATCTGCACCGCACAAGTGCTGCTGGCCAACATCGCCAGCATGTACGCCGTGTACCACGGCCCGAAAGGCCTGACCCGGATCGCCAACCGCGTCCACCACTTGACCGCGATCCTGGCCAAAGGCCTGAGCGCACTGGGCGTGACCGTCGAGCAAGCCAGCTTCTTTGACACCCTGACTCTGGCCACAGGTGCGCAAACTGCTGCGCTGCACGACAAGGCTCGCACTCAACAGATCAACCTGCGCGTGATCGACGCCCAGCGTCTGGGCCTGTCGGTGGACGAAACCACCACCCAGGCCGACATCGAAACCCTGTGGGGGCTGTTCGCCGAAGGCAAGACTCTGCCGGATTTCGCCGCTCTCGCCGCCTCCGCTCAGAGCACCATTCCAGCCGCACTGGTGCGTCAGTCGCCGATCCTCAGCCACCCGGTGTTCAACCGTTATCACTCGGAAACCGAGCTGATGCGCTACCTGCGCAAACTGGCGGACAAGGACCTGGCACTGGATCGCACCATGATCCCGCTGGGCTCGTGCACCATGAAGCTCAACGCCGCCAGCGAAATGATCCCGGTGACCTGGTCCGAATTCGGCGCCCTGCACCCGTTCGCCCCGGCCGAGCAAAGCGCCGGCTACCAGCAACTGACCGACGAGCTGGAAGCGATGCTCTGCGCCGCCACCGGTTACGACGCGATCTCGCTGCAACCGAACGCCGGCTCCCAGGGTGAATACGCAGGTCTCTTGGCGATCCGTGCCTACCACCAGAGCCGTGGCGAAGACCGTCGCGACATCTGCCTGATCCCGTCGTCCGCCCACGGCACCAACCCGGCCACCGCCAACATGGCCGGCATGCGCGTGGTCGTGACCGCGTGCGACGCCCGTGGCAACGTGGACATCGAAGACCTGCGCGCCAAGGCCATCGAGCATCGCGAACACCTTGCAGCGCTGATGATCACCTACCCGTCGACCCACGGCGTGTTCGAAGAAGGCATCCGCGAAATCTGCGGCATCATTCATGACAACGGCGGCCAGGTGTACATCGATGGCGCCAACATGAACGCGATGGTCGGCCTCTGCGCACCGGGCAAGTTCGGCGGCGACGTCTCGCACCTGAACCTGCACAAGACCTTCTGCATCCCCCACGGTGGTGGCGGCCCGGGCGTCGGCCCGATCGGCGTGAAATCGCACCTGGCCCCGTTCCTGCCGGGCCATGGCCACATGGAACGCAAGGAAGGCGCGGTCTGCGCGGCACCGTTCGGCAGCGCGAGCATTCTGCCGATCACCTGGATGTACATTCGCATGATGGGCGGCGCAGGCCTCAAGCGTGCTTCGCAACTGGCGATTCTCAATGCCAACTACATTTCCCGTCGCCTGGAAGAGCATTACCCGGTGCTGTACACCGGCAGCAATGGCCTGGTGGCGCACGAGTGCATTCTTGATCTGCGTCCGCTGAAAGACAGCAGCGGCATCAGCGTCGATGACGTTGCCAAGCGCCTGATCGATTTCGGCTTCCACGCCCCGACCATGTCGTTCCCGGTGGCCGGCACGCTGATGATCGAGCCGACCGAAAGCGAATCCAGGGAAGAACTGGACCGTTTCTGCGACGCCATGATCCGCATCCGCGAAGAAATCCGCGCTGTTGAAAACGGCACCCTGGACAAGGACGACAACCCGCTGAAGAACGCTCCGCACACTGCTGCCGAGCTGGTCGGCGAGTGGACTCACCCGTACAGCCGCGAACAAGCGGTGTACCCGGTGGCGTCGTTGATCGAAGGCAAATACTGGCCGCCGGTCGGTCGCGTCGACAACGTGTTCGGTGACCGCAACCTGGTCTGCGCCTGCCCGTCGATCGAAAGCTACGCTTGACCTGTGAGGGGGCGGGTTCGCCCGCCCCTTTCACGCGTGCCTGATGTGCCTATAACAAGAAACCGGAGAACAACCATGTCGTTAAGCGTGTTCGACCTGTTCAAGATTGGCATCGGCCCTTCCAGTTCCCACACCGTCGGCCCGATGCGCGCTGCCGCGCGTTTCGTCGAAGGCCTGCGCCGGGAAAACCTGCTGTCGGCCACCACTGGCGTGAGGGTCGAGCTGTACGGATCCCTGGGCGCCACCGGCAAGGGCCACGGCAGCGACAAGGCCGTGCTGCTGGGTCTGGAAGGCGAACACCCGGATACCGTGGACACTGAAACCGTCGCTGCCCGTCTGCAGGACATTCGCAGCAGCGGTCGTTTAAGCCTGCTCGGCGAACAAAGCATCGTGTTCAACGAGAAAGAACATCTGGCCATGATCCGCAAGCCGCTGGCTTATCACCCCAACGGCATGATTTTCCGTGCCTTCGATGCAGCGGGATTACAGATCCGCAGCCGCGAGTACTACTCGGTCGGCGGTGGTTTTGTGGTCGACGAAGATGCGGCCGGAGCCGACCGTATCGTCGAAGACGCCACACCGTTGACCTTCCCGTTCAAGAGTGCCAAGGACTTGCTCGGGCACTGCGCCACCTATGGGCTGTCGATCAGCCAAGTGATGCTGACCAACGAAAGCGCCTGGCGCCCGGAAGCGGAAACCCGTGCCGGTCTGCTGAAAATCTGGCAAGTGATGCAGGACTGCGTGGCCGCGGGCTGTCGCAACGAGGGCATCCTGCCGGGTGGTTTGAAGGTCAAGCGACGGGCGGCGGCGTTGCACCGGCAACTGTGCAAGAACCCGGAATCGTCGCTGCGCGATCCATTGTCGGTGCTCGACTGGGTCAATCTATACGCCCTCGCCGTCAACGAAGAAAACGCCCACGGCGGGCGCGTGGTCACGGCACCGACCAATGGCGCGGCGGGGATCATTCCCGCAGTACTGCATTACTACATGCGCTTCATTCCTGGCGCGAATGATGACGGCGTGGTGCGTTTCCTGCTGACCGCGGCGGCCATCGGCATTCTGTACAAGGAAAACGCCTCGATTTCCGGCGCCGAAGTCGGCTGTCAGGGCGAGGTCGGCGTGGCCTGTTCGATGGCGGCCGGTGCGTTGTGCGAAGTCCTCGGCGGCAGCGTGCAGCAAGTGGAAAACGCCGCCGAAATCGGCATGGAACACAACCTCGGCCTGACCTGTGATCCGATCGGCGGGCTGGTGCAGGTGCCCTGCATCGAGCGCAACGCCATGGGCTCGGTCAAGGCGATCAATGCCGTGCGCATGGCCATGCGTGGAGACGGGCAGCACTTCGTCTCCCTCGACAAGGTCATCCGCACCATGCGCCAGACCGGCGCCGACATGAAAAGCAAATACAAGGAGACCGCCCGCGGCGGTCTGGCGGTCAACATTATCGAGTGCTGATCGCGTCATTAACTCACTCTCCCTGCGGGAGAGAACACAAAACCGGTCCCCTCTCCCTCCGGCAGAGGGTTGGTGTGAATCAAGGAGTCATGCATGTCCACCGAACAACTGTCGAAAACCCCGTTGCACGCTCTGCATCTCGAACTCGGCGCCCGCATGGTGCCGTTCGCCGGCTACGACATGCCGGTGCAATATCCACTGGGGGTGATGAAAGAGCACCAGCACACCCGTGAGCAGGCCGGGCTGTTCGATGTGTCGCACATGGGCCAGATCCGCCTGAGCGGCGCCAATGCCGCCAAAGCCCTGGAAACCCTGGTGCCGGTGGACATCATCGATCTGCCGGCGGGTATGCAGCGCTACGCGATGTTCACCAACGAAACCGGCGGCATTCTCGATGACCTGATGGTCGCCAACCTTGGCAACGACGAGTTGTTCCTGGTAGTCAACGCCGCGTGCAAACATCAGGACCTGGCCCATCTGCAAAAACACATCGGCGATCAGTGCACCATTACCGAGCTGTTCGAAGCCCGAGCTTTGCTCGCCCTGCAGGGCCCGGCAGCCGTCACCGTGCTTGCACGCCTGGCGCCGGAAGTGGCGAAAATGACTTTCATGCAGTTCACCCGCGTGAAACTGCTGGGTGTGGATTGCTTCGTCAGCCGTTCGGGTTACACCGGCGAAGATGGTTTCGAAATCTCCGTACCGGCAGCCGATGCGGAAAAACTCGCCCGTGTCCTGCTGGCCGAACCGGAAGTCGCCGCCATTGGCCTCGGTGCCCGTGACTCGCTGCGCCTGGAAGCCGGCCTGTGCCTGTACGGCCACGATATGAACAGCGATACCACGCCGATCGAAGCAAGCCTGCTGTGGGCCATTTCCAAACCGCGCCGCGCCGATGGTGCGCGTGCCGGCGGTTTCCCGGGTGCAGAACAGGTATTCGGCCAGCAGCAGAACGGTGTCGCACGCAAACGCGTCGGCCTGCTGCCGCAGGAACGCACACCGGTCCGTGAAGGTGCAGAAATCGTCAACGAGGCCGGCGAAATCATCGGCAGCGTGTGCAGCGGCGGCTTCGGCCCGACGTTGGGGGGGCCATTGGCGATGGGTTACCTCGACAGCACCTACGTCGCCCTGGACACGCCAGTCTGGGCCATTGTTCGTGGGAAAAAGGTGCAAATGCTTGTAAGCAAAATGCCATTCGTTCCACAACGCTACTATCGTGGATGATTGACTGTTTCTATAAGTAACGCGATTGCGTTATGCGTGCACTAATGTGTAACGCAATCGCCATAAAACAGTGCACTTTCCTTACATTCGATTCGAATATGAACTTGGCTTATAACGATCGAAAACAATTGAACAGGCTAATCGTATAAGCCCGACTAGTGAACTGACTAACAGCCGGCAAGCACAGGAAATCCGGGGCCTTCACAGGGCTTGTATTTCCTCATGTAGTTGGCGTAGAGTTTGCCCACTGTGTTTGCATGGGTCAGCTTGGAATCGTGACCTGGGCAGTAGCCTACAAGTTAGCTACATCCCGTTCGACGTCTTCTTACTCTCCTGCAACCAGCCCCAGTACTCTTTCATGAGGAAGAGACTGTCATCAATTTTTGCGTCAAAGGAAATAAGAAATGTCCACACGTCAGAGCGGTACCGTCAAGTGGTTTAACGACGAGAAAGGTTTTGGTTTTATCACTCCAGAAAGCGGTCCGGATCTGTTCGTGCATTTCCGCGCCATTCAGGGCAGCGGCTTCAAGAGCCTGAAAGAAGGCCAGAAAGTGACCTTCGTTGCAGTGCAGGGCCAGAAAGGCATGCAAGCTGACGAAGTCATCGCTGAAGCCTGATTTTCTGTAACGAAAAAGCCCCTGATATTGATATCAGGGGCTTTTTTGTGCGCGCGAATCCGTAAAATGGCGCTTCACTTTCCATCCAGAGGCTGCCATGTCGAAACATCTGCTCAATCCCCAGGGCGAGTTCCCCGCCGTCGGCCTGGGCCGTCGCCTGGCAGCGATGTTCTATGACTTTCTGCTGTGCACCGCCCTGCTGATCGTGACTGGCGGCATCTACAAGATGATTCAGGCCGCAATCATCGGCGAGGAACGTCTGCGGATCCTGACCGATGCCGGCAAGCTGGATGGGGACCCCCTCTATTCCACAGTGCTGCTGCTGGTGCTGTTCGGCTTCTTCGCCAAGTTCTGGACTCACGCAGGCCAGACACTGGGCATGCAGGTGTGGGGCATTCGCGTGCAGAACGCCGATGGCACTGCGATCAGTCTTTGGCAGGCGCTGCTTCGATTCATGGTTTCGATCGCTTCGTGGCTGTGTCTGGGCCTGGGGTTCTTCTGGACGCTGTTCGATAAACAGAAACGCGCCTGGCATGACATCTATTCGGATTCGCAACTGGTGCGGATTCCGAAGAAAGCGAAGTAATCCCGTGGATGCAAAAACGCCCCGATACGATCGGGGCGTTTTTTTTTTTGCAACACGGAATCAGGCGTTGCCTGCCAGCTTCATCCGCGCAGCCTGAGTGAAATCCAGCATGCGCTTGAGCGGACGAATGGCCTGGGGAATCAGCGCCGGGTCGACGAAGATCTCGTTCGAGCCCTCCTTCAGGCACTTCAGCGTACGCTCAAGGGTGTTCATGGCCATCCACGGGCAATGGGCGCAACTGCGACACGCCGCGCCGTTACCGGCGGTTGGCGCCTCGATGAAGACCTTGTCCGGGCACAGCTGCTGCATCTTGTAGAAGATGCCACGATCGGTGGCCACGATCAGGGTCTTGTTCGGCAACGACTGTGCGGCAGCGATCAATTGACTGGTGGAACCGACGGCGTCCGCCAGTTCGATCACCGACGTCGGTGACTCCGGGTGCACCAGAATGGCCGCATCCGGGTACAGCGCTTTCATGTCTTCCAGTTGCCTGGACTTGAACTCTTCGTGAACGATGCAGGCACCGTCCCACAGCAGCATGTCGGCGCCGGTCTTGCGCTGGATGTAGGTGCCCAGATGCTTGTCCGGCCCCCAGATGATGGTTTCGCCG
The DNA here is from genome assembly GCF_001679645.1 of Pseudomonas bananamidigenes. Classification (GTDB taxonomy): domain Bacteria; phylum Pseudomonadota; class Gammaproteobacteria; order Pseudomonadales; family Pseudomonadaceae; genus Aquipseudomonas; species Aquipseudomonas bananamidigenes. The sequence continues at coordinate 41,813 of NZ_LRUN01000022.1, forward strand.
TTATCCATCAGGCTTTCGACGATCTCCAGTGCGCAGCTCGATGTCACCACCCAGTCCGCCCGGGCCTTCACGGCTGCCGAAGTGTTGGCGTACACCACAACGGTACGCTCCGGATGCTGATCGCAGAACGCCGAGAACTCATCCACCGGGCAACCCAGATCCAGCGAGCAGGTCGCCTCCAGGGTCGGCATCAGCACGCGTTTTTCCGGGTTGAGAATCTTCGCGGTCTCCCCCATGAACTTCACGCCGGCGACCACCACGGTCCTGGCCGGATGAGCATTGCCGAAACGGGCCATTTCCAGAGAGTCGGAAACGCAACCGCCGGTTTCTTCGGCAAGGGCCTGGATGATCGGATCGCAATAAAAATGGGCGACCAGCACCGCGTCCTGAGCTTTGAGCTCGGCGGCGATGGCGGAACGGTAAAAAGCCTCCTCCTCGGCAGTCAGCGGTTTGGGCTGCTTGGCATCGAGGTGGGCTTGTACCAGAAGGCGTTCGGAAATCTGCGTCATGTTCGCAAGACCTGCAGGCGCATTCGCGCGAAAGTCGAGTATACACCCGGCTCCGGACCGCTTGAGGGTACCGCCGGGAGAGTGAGTGTTATCAGGCACGGACAGCGTTGAAGCTGCGCAAGGCTACAGAATATCCCGGTGATGCAAAAGATGATTCTGACCTGTGTCAGCGCAACGACGCCAAAAGGAGAGGCCAGATCGCAGGCAAAAAAAAATCCGGAAATCCTCACTTTCGTGGGCCTTCCAGACTTTTAAAAACATCAAAAATGGTGGGTCGTGTAGGATTCGAACCTACGACCAATTGGTTAAAAGCCAACTGCTCTACCAACTGAGCTAACGACCCGCTGTGTGGTGGCGCGTATAATACTGATTTTTAAGGACTATTCAACACCTAATTTGAAAAAAATCAAAAATAACGTGTCGGATCGCTGATTCCGGCCGCTGCGAAGCCTTCTGCACGCAGGCGGCAGCTGTCGCATTTGCCGCAGGCACGGCCTTCATCGTCCGCCTGATAGCAGGAAACGGTCAGCCCGTAGTCGACACCGAGCTTCACACCCGCCTGGACGATCTGGGCCTTGCTCAGGTTCTGCAGTGGAGCCTGGATACGGAAACCGTCGCCCTCCACACCGGCCTTGGTCGCAAGGTTGGCCATGCGCTCGAAAGATTCAATGAACTCAGGACGGCAGTCCGGATAACCGGAGTAATCCACCGCGTTGACACCAATGAAGATGTCACGGGCACCCAGCACTTCAGCCCAACCCAGCGCAAGGGACAGGAACACGGTGTTGCGCGCCGGCACATAAGTCACCGGAATGCCTTCTCCCGGCTCCTGCGGTATATCGATATTGCTATCGGTCAGGGCCGAACCACCCATGCCGTTGAGGTTCAGACCGATGACCTTGTGCTCGACCACGCCCAGATCGCGGGCAACGCGTGCGGCAGCATGCAACTCGGCATGGGAACGCTGGCCGTAATCGAAGCTCATGGTGTAGCAGCGATAACCTTCCGCGCGAGCCATGGCAACCACCGTTGCCGAGTCCAGACCGCCGGACAGCAAAATGACCGCACGTTTTTCAGTAGTGTTCAGTTGTTCTGCCATCTCAGCGCCCCGGCTCGTCATTCCACAGATACTTGTGCAGTTGCAATTGCAGGCGTACGGGCAAATTATCCGCCACCACCCAATCCGCCAGATCCCGAGCGTTCAGGTCGTGGTGGCTGGGGGAAAACAGCACTTCGCCAGCGCGCCGCTCAAGATCGTACTGAATCAGCTTCGATACTGCCCAGTCATAGTCTTCCCGCGAACAGATGACAAACTTCACCTGATCGTTGGGCGTCAGCAGCTCGACGTTCTCGTAACGGTTGCGATGCGCCTCTTTCGAGTCCGGGGTCTTCAAGTCGACAACTCGACTGACCCGTGGATCGACCGCCGAAATATCGAGAGCGCCGCTGGTTTCCAGCGAGACCTCGTAACCGGCATCACACAATCGCTTGAGCAAAGGAATGGCATTCGGTTGCGCCAACGGCTCACCGCCAGTGACGCAGACGTAGCGAGGACGATATCCGGCTACCTGCTCAAGGATATCGTCGAGCGTACGAATCGTGCCGCCGCTGAAGGCGTAGGCACTGTCGCAGTATTGGCAACGCAATGGGCAACCGGTCAGACGCACAAAAACAGTGGGCAGCCCTGCAGTCCGCGTTTCCCCCTGCAAAGAGTAGAAAACTTCGGTGATTCTCAATGTGTCTTGCATAGTCGCCACGGGCGTAACAGCTAAACAGGCTGTCCGCCTCCGTCAGGCACCTCAGGCAACCCCGCCAACGCGTAGATCACCAGAAGCGTGTTTCATAAAAGGGCGTGAATTCTAACGAAAAAACCCGCGACAAGCGCGGGTTTCTTCCAGACGGACAAACACAGTTACATGCGTTGCAGATCGCGTTGTGCCAGTTGGGCTGCAGAGGTGCCCGGGTATTGGGAAACCACTTGCTGCAGAATACCCTTGACCTTGTCGGTGTGACCGAGACGGCGCTCTACGTCAGCCAGCTTGTACAGCGAGTCCGGCACCTTGGCGTGCTTTGGATACAACTGAGAAACCTTGGCGAAAGCCTGACCCGCGCCCTGCAGGTCGCCCTTGGCCAGGTTCACCTCACCCAGCCAGTACTGGGCATTGCCCGCGTACTGACTGTTCGGGTATTTACGCAGGAACGCAGAAAACGCCTGGCTGGCCTTGTCGAAGTCCTTGGCCTTGATCAGGTCGAAGGCAGCATCGTAATAAAGCTTTTCCTTGGCCGGATCACCCGGCTCACTGCTCGCGGCGGGCGCCTGGGCAGCAGCAGCCCCGGCACCGGCGGCGGCACCGGCAGCAGCGCTTGCATCACCACCGGCTGAAGAATTCTCTGGAGTCGCGGCAGGTGCAACACCCGACCCTATGCGCCGATCAAGATCCTGGTATCGCTCCAGGGATTCCTGCTTCATGCGCGCAACCTGATTCTGCAGTTCTTCGATCACACCCTGCTGGCGCGATATCTGATCCTGCATCTGTTGCAGTTGGTTGAACAGCATGCCTTGTGCCGAGGCAGGGGCCGTAGCCGCTCCCCCGGCATAGGCGCCGTTCGTACCGTAACCTGCAGGCGGATAACTGCTCCCGCTATTGTTATAACCGGAGTTGTCATCGACCACAGGAACCGCAGCCCACGCCGCAAGCGGCGCGAGGCTGAGAGCCAGAACAGTTACAGCACGACGGCACGTTCGCATATCGAATTACTTACGCAGTTCGACGCGACGGTTTTGAGCCCAGGACTGCTCGTCGTTGCCGGTAGCAACTGGACGCTCTTCGCCGTAGGAAACCAGTTCCAGCTGAGCTGGGGAAACACCTTGCAGTACCAGGTAGCGCTGAACGGCTTTCGCACGACGCTCGCCCAGTGCCATGTTGTACTCACGAGTACCACGTTCGTCGGTGTTGCCTTCCAGAACAACGCGAGCGCCGTTTGCTTTCAGGTCTTTGGCGTGAACGTCCAGAGCGCGCATGGCTTCTGGCTTCAGGTCCGAGCTGTCGTATTCGAAGTAGAAGGTGGTGATTGCGCGCAGAGCAGCTTCTTCGCTCAGGGAACCGTCAACTGCACCAGTGTTTGCGCCGTAACCAGCGTTTGGATCAACAGCGCCTTCACCGGCGTTGTCGCCACCCTTGGACGAGCAACCTACAGCTACAGCCATGGCCAGAGCCAGCGCAGCAAATTTACCAAACTTCAGCATTTCCATCGTGAAACTCCTAATGAACCCCAGTGTGTTAAGTAAAACGTAAAGCGCCGCGTCAGTTCAGGTAAGGGGACCAGGACGGTTCTCTGACTTCGCCTTGAGCGGTAGGAAGCGGGAGCCTCACGCGTCCATTAATGGACACGAGCATCAAGACTCCCCGGCCCTGCTGGCGGGTGGCGTAGATTACCATGGTGCCGTTGGGCGCAACAGTAGGCGACTCGTCCAGAGTGCTATCAGTGAGGATTTTTACACTTCCGCGCTGCAAATCCTGAGCCGCCACTTTGAAATTGGTGAAACCGTCCTGACGATGGATCATCACCAGGGTCTTTTCATCAGCCGACAGCTTCGGGTTGGCGTTGTAGTTGCCCACGAACGTCACACGCTCGGCACCACCGCCATTGGCGCTGGTCTTGTAGATCTGCGGCTTGCCGCCACGGTCGGAAGTGAAGTAGATGGTCGAACCATCCTTGCCCCAGTACGGTTCGGTGTTGATGCCGGGACCTGCAGTCACTCGGGTGATCTGGCGCGAGCCGAGGTTCATCACGTAGACGTCCGGGTTGCCGTCCTTCGACAGTACGAACGCCAGGCGATTGCCATCCGGCGACCAGGCCGGAGCACCGTTCAGGCCTTCGAAGTTGGTGATCTGCTCACGGCGACCGGTGTCGATGTTCTGCATGAAGATGCGCGGACGCTTCTGTTCGAACGACACATAGGCGATGCGCTTGCCATCCGGTGCGAAACGCGGCGACAGGATAGGCTCGCGCGACTGCAGCAGGGTAACGGCACGGGCGCCGTCGTAGTCCGAACGTTGCAGCGTGTAACGGGTGTTCTTCTCGGAGAAGCGCTCGGCCGTCACGTACAGCAGACGGGTCGAAAATGCACCCTTGATACCGGTCAGCTTTTCAAACGACTGATCGGAGATGTAGTGGGCCATGTCACGCAGCTGCTCGGTCGTACCGGAAACACTGCCGTCCGCCACTTTCTGCTCGGTGGCGACGTTGAACAGCGCCCACTGCACCTGCAGGCGACCGCCCGCCGGAACAATATTGCCGACCATCATGTACTGGGCCCCCACCGCCTTCCAGTCACGGAAGATGATTTCGCTCGGCTGGCTTGGCTGGCTGATCATGTTTTGCTTCGGAATCGGCGAGTAATAGCCCGAGTTCCGCAAATCGTTGCCAATGATTTCAGCCATGTCATCCGGCAGCACGGCACCGCCCTGGAAGCCGAACGGCACGACGGCGATCGGGGTCGCCCGATCGCTGCCGCTGGTGACCAGAATGTTCTTTTCATCCGCCATCGCGATCCCTGCCATGCAGCAGATCACGACCAGCATTCCTCGAAGAAGGTTTCTCACAAGGCTAGATCCTCAGGTGTGAATGTCATCTTGAATGAACGATACGGAGCGAAATCGCTCGGCTTCATTCCCTGCATTTCCGTCAAACGTCCAATATTCTTGACCGCTGCCACTGCCGACGCATCGAACGGACCGTCGCCGCTGGACTTGGCCACGCTGACCGTGGTCACCGTGCCGTCCGGCAACATGCCGATCTGCAGCACAACCGTCATGCCTTTGCGTGCCGAAGGAGGACGAGCCCAGCCTTCCGCCGCCCGCGCACGAATCAGATCATCGAAGCTGCCCGCGGTTTCGTCACCACGTTCATCCGCCAAAGCCTGCTGACGCTCGGTCTTGTCGGACAACAGGTCGGCGAGTGCCTGGGCCTTCTTGTCCTCGACCGATTTGCGTGCCGCCTCCTGCGCTTTCTTCTTCGCAGCATCGGCAGCCGCTTTCTTCTTGGCTTCGTCGGCGACTTTCTTTTTCGCCTCTTCAGCTTCGGCTTTCTTCTTGGCGTCTTCGGCGGCTTTCTTCTTCGCGTCCTCGACGATTTTCTTCCTGGCTTCTTCAGCAGCCTCTTTCTTGGCCTCTTCTTCAGCAGCCTTCTTGGCTTCTTCTTCAGCTTTCTTCTTGGCTATATCAGCCAATTGTTTCTCTTCTGCCTTCTTGGCTTCGGCGGCTTTCTTCGCGTCTTCGGCTTTCTTGGCTTCGTCAGCCTTCTTCGCCTGTTCCGCTTTCTTCGCCTCATCGGCCTTCTTGGCTTCCTCGGCCTTTTGAGCCGCTTCTTCTTTCTTTTGTTCCGCCGCCTTGATTGCCTCCTGCTCGACCTTTTTCTGCTCCATCTGCTCGACTTCGGTCTGGCGCGCGGCGGACTTCTTCGCCTCACCCGCAATCTTCTGATTGGTCTGGGTGGTCGCCTGACTTTTCGATTTCAGCTGGTACAAGGTCGCCTGGACAATCGGCTTGGCCGGCGGCAGCTCAGGCGTCATGGCGAAACTGACGAACAGCATGCCGAACACCAGCACGTGCAAGCCAATCGCCCAGACGCTGGGCCAGAAGTAGCTTTCCGAGGCGGACGGCTCTCGCTGTTGCTGCATCAGGGCGCCTCGGTGATCAAGCCAACATTACCGACCCCGGCTTTCTGCAACCCGCCCATGGCGCCCATGACGGAGCCATAATCGACGGACTTGTCGCCACGGATGAAGACCTGGGTACGCTTGCCGTTATCATTGCCGGCCGCGATGATCTTGGTCACCGCGCTGGTCATCTGCGGCAGGGTCATGGCCCGGTCCTGTTGCTTCTCGGTGTCGACTTCGCTGCCAAGGTTCCAGTAGTAGGTCTTGTCAGCCTTGATCGAAATGGTCAGCACCTGGGTGTTGTTGTCCTGCGGCAAGGCTTCGCTGGAAACCTTGGGCAGATCCACCTTCACGCCCTGATTGAGCATCGGCGCAGTCACCATGAAGATGACCAGCAGCACCAGCATCACGTCGATGTAAGGCACTACGTTCATCTCGGCGACCGGCTTGCGCTTGTGTCGGGCTCGAGTGATTAAAGCCATCGGGAAATACCTGCTTATTCTTCGCTGGTGTGCACTTTGCGGTGCAGGATCGCCTGGAACTCATCGGCGAAGGTGTAGTAGCGGCCCAGCAGGGTTTCGCTGCGGGCAGAGAAACGGTTGTAAGCGATAACGGCCGGGATCGCGGCGAACAGGCCGATCGCGGTAGCGACCAGGGCCTCGGCAATACCCGGCGCCACTGTGGCGAGAGTGGCCTGTTGTGCGCTGGCCAGACCGCGGAACGAGTTCATGATCCCCCAGACGGTACCGAACAGACCGATATACGGGCTGACCGAGCCGACAGTGGCCAGGAACGGCAGGCTCTGCTCGAGTTTTTCTTCCTCGCGGGAGATGGCCACGCGCATGGCACGGGCCACGCCTTCCATCACCGCTTCAGGATCGACACCCGGCTGCTGGCGCAGACGCGAGAACTCCTTGAAACCGGCACGGAAGATCTGCTCGACGCCCGAGTCGGGATCCGGGTTGCTGCCGGCCTGACGGTAGAGTTTGGACAGGTCGATACCCGACCAGAAGCGCTCCTCGAAGCTCTCCAGGGCACGTCGACCGGCGCGCAGCAGATTGCTGCGCTGAAAGATCATGATCCATGAGGTCACCGATGCGGCCACCAGGGTCAACATTACCAACTGCACCACGATGCTGGCATTGCTGACCAGGCTCCACATGGAGGAATGGTCGACGACGTTAGCTTCCACGCTTTATCTCCTGCTTCAAGTGTGTACCCGTGCCGACCGCCTCGGCGAAAGCCGTACGCAAGTCTTCGGGAAGGGCCCGGGGTTTCAAACTGTTAGTGCGCACACAGGCCACCAGAAACTGCCCCTCACAGAGCAGCACATTATCCGTTGCCCGCCTGACCTGCTGTCGAAAGCGCAGACTGGCACGGTTCAATTCGATTACATCAGCGCTTACCAGCAGCTCGTCGTCCAGTCGCGCCGGCGCGTGATAACGCGCTTCGCTGGAATGCACGACGAACAACAGGTCCTCACCTGCCAGCGCCGACTGGGCAAAGCCCAGCTCCCGGAGCCGCTCGGTTCGAGCCCGTTCCATAAACTTGAGGTAATTAACGTAATACACGATGCCGCCCGCATCGGTGTCCTCGTAATAAACGCGACAACGATGTGCGAACGGCTCAAGCCCGTTTTGCGCGCGCATACTCTAGTGCTTACTCCTCGGGTTGCCAATCCGGCCAGGCAACTGTTTTTCATTGTTCAAAGGCTTTACCGCAAAAGTACCGTCCTGAGACAGTACAAACGCTGAATAAATCGCCAATAAATGTGTATCAATCGTCCAAGGCATCGAGAAACTCGTCTGCCACGGGTGTTTCGCCCATTCGTGACGGAATGTTTAAACCAAAATGCAGATACGCATGCCGGGTCACCACCCTGCCTCGCGGCGTACGCATGATGTAGCCCTGCTGAATCAGATACGGCTCCAGCACATCCTCGATGGTATGGCGCTCCTCGCTGATCGCAGCGGCCAGACTATCAATGCCGACCGGCCCGCCATCGAACTTCTCGATCATGGTCAACAGCAAACGCCGGTCCTGATGATCGAAACCGTGCTCGTCGACATCCAGCAGGTTGAGCGCCAGGTCGGCAACGGACTTGGTGATATGCCCCTTGGCCCGGACCTCGGCGAAATCCCGTACCCGACGCAACAATCTGTTGGCGATTCGCGGCGTGCCACGGGCACGACGGGCGACCTCGAAAGAACCTTCAGGATCCAGCGGCAAACCGAGGATGTTCGCCGAGCGGCTGACAATCGTCGCCAGATCTGCAGTGCTGTAGAACTCAAGACGCTGGACAATCCCGAAACGGTCGCGCAACGGGTTGGTCAGCATCCCCGCCCGCGTCGTCGCACCGACCAGGGTGAACGGCGGCAGATCAAGCTTGATCGAACGCGCCGCCGGCCCTTCACCGATCATGATGTCGAGCTGGAAATCCTCCATCGCCGGATACAGCACTTCTTCCACGATCGGCGACAGACGATGGATTTCATCGATGAACAGCACATCGTGAGGCTCAAGATTGGTCAGCAGCGCCGCCAGATCGCCCGGTCGCTCGAGCACCGGCCCCGAGGTGCTCTTGATCGATACGCCCATTTCCTGGGCAATGATATTGGCCAGAGTGGTCTTCCCCAGCCCCGGCGGACCGAAGATCAGGGTGTGGTCGAGAGATTCGCCACGGCCCCGGGCGGCCTGGATAAACAGTTCCATCTGCTCGCGCACGGTCGGCTGGCCGATGTATTCGGCCAGGCTGACGGGACGTATCGCCCGATCCTGGACTTCTTCGCGCTCACGCGGACTGTGCGTGGCGGCGATCAGACGATCAGCTTCAATCACTTAAATCATTCCCTTCAGGGCGCGTCGGATCATGTCTTCGCTGCTCAAGCCTTTCTCCTTGATCGCGGAAATCGCCTTGCTGGCTTCCTGCGGCTTGTAGCCCAGGGAAATCAGCGCGCTGACCGCGTCGTTCTCGGCGGTGTTGACCGGCGCCGGGCCGTCCGGCTGGTTCGGCACCAGCGCAAACATGGCCGGCGAGGTTTCCCAGGCCTTGAAGCGGTCCTTGAGCTCCACCAGCAAACGCTCGGCGGTTTTCTTGCCGACGCCCGGCACCTTGGTCAGCGCCGAGGTGTCCTGGGATTGCACGCAACGAATCAGCTCGTCCACCTCCAGGCTCGACATCAAGGCCAGCGCCAGCTTGGGCCCTACACCATTGAGACGGATCAGCTCGCGAAAAAAGTCTCGCTCACGCTTGCCGGCAAAACCATAGAGTAACTGCGCGTCTTCGCGTACGACCAAATGGGTGTGCAAGGTCAGCGGCTCCCCGACCGACGGCAGGCGATACAGGGTGGTCATGGGCACTTCCAGCTCATACCCGAGGCCGTTTACATCCAGAATCAGATGCGGCGGCTGTTTTTCAGCGAGGGTGCCCCGCAGGCGTCCAATCACGTTTCAGATCCTTGAGCGTTGGCCAGCCGTGGGCTGGCGACTGTCGAAAAGCGGTTTTCGGGCCGACGACCCAGGCACGAGATCCGCCTTCCGGAAATTTGACTGCTGATGCTATCAGAGACGCAGGCGACCGCCACGACTGCGTGCGGTACCCAGACCGTGAGGCAGCAAGCTGGACCGGGTGTGTGCATGACAAATGGCGATTGCCAGGGCATCCGACGCATCGATCTGCGGTTTGCTGGTCAGCTTCAGCATATGCATGACCATCATCTGCACCTGCTCTTTGTTGGCGGCGCCGGTGCCCACCACCGCTTGCTTGACCTGGGTCGCCGTGTACTCGGCGATCTCCAGACTCTCTTCAGCGCCAGCGACAATGGCAGCTCCCCGCGCCTGCCCCAGTTTCAGCGCGGAATCGGCGTTTTTCGCCATGAACACCTTCTCGATGCCCATGGTCACCGGTCCGTAGGTCTGGATGATTTCCCGCACGCCGCGATAAACGATCTGCAGACGCTCGTGCAACTCGCCGGCGCCGGTGCGAATGCAGCCGGAAGCCACGTAGACGCAACCACGACCAGTATCGCGTACCACGCCATATCCGGTGATGCGCGAACCGGGGTCGATACCAAGAATTAAAGTCATAACGCCTGAGGATTCGGTAAAGGCAAAAGATCAAATGCAACGAATAACGAATGTGGGAGCGAGCCTGCTCGCGAAAACGGTTTCATCCTCGGCAACGAGGCTGCATGAAAGTCCGCATTCGCGAGCAGGCTCGCTCCCACAGTGGAGAATAGTCGGTCTTAACCGAGCTGAGCCGCCACGTCTTCCGGAATGTCCGCGTTGGAATAGACGTTCTGCACGTCATCCAGATCCTCGAGCATGTCGATCAGCTTGAGCACCTTCTCCGCACCTTCCAGATCCAGCTCGGTGCTGGTGGTCGGCTGCATGACGATTTCCGCATCATCACCCTTGAAGCCCGCCACTTCCAACGCATTGCGCACCGCATAGAAGCTGGTGAACGAGGTGAACACGTCAATCGAGCCGTCTTCATGAGCAACCACATCGTCGGCATCGGCTTCCAGCGCCGCTTCGGTCAGGGAGTCTTCATCAACACCCGGCGCGAAACTGATCTGCCCCTTGCGTTCGAACAGATAGGCTACAGAACCGTCAGTCCCGAGGTTGCCGCCGCATTTGCTGAACGCATGGCGCACGGCTGCGGCAGTGCGGTTGCGGTTGTCGGTCATGCACTCGACCATCACCGCCACACCGCCGGGACCGTAACCTTCGTAGGTCAGCTCCTCAACGTTGTCCGCTTCGGTCGCACCGGCACCACGGGCCACGGCACGATCGATGATGTCACGACTCATGTTGGCGCCCAGCGCCTTGTCCAGGGCCAGTCGCAGACGCGGGTTGGAACCCGGATCGCCGCCGCCCTGACGGGCCGCGACGGTCAGTTCACGAATCCACTTGGTGAAGATCTTGCCTCTCTTGGCATCCTGACGTTCTTTGCGGTGCTTGATGTTCGCCCACTTGGAATGACCTGCCATAACTCGCTCCGAATTCTCTTTGAAACCTTGCCCGCTTGGCACATTGCGCAGCCGGCAAACAAAAAATCTCGACCTGTTCCTTGCAGAAAGAAAAAAGGCGCATCCGAAGATGCGCCTTCAGGCCCGTCTTACTCAGCCTTTGGCGTTTCGCGCAAACGAATGTGCAATTCGCGCAGTGCCTTGGCATCCACGACACCCGGCGCCTGCGTCATCACGTCGGCGGCACTCTGGGTTTTCGGGAAGGCGATCACTTCACGGATCGACTGGGCACCGGTCATCAGCATCACCAGACGGTCCAGACCGAAGGCCAGACCACCGTGTGGTGGCGCACCGTATTTCAGGGCATCGAGCAGGAAGCCGAACTTCTCTTCCTGTTCCGCTTCGTTGATGCCCAGCAGACGGAATACCGCCTGTTGCATCTCTTTGCGGTGGATACGGATCGAACCGCCACCCAGCTCGGTGCCGTTCAGAACCATGTCGTAGGCACGGGACAGCGCGCCAGCCGGATTGGCTTCGAGCTCTTCCGGGGTGCACTTCGGCGCCGTGAACGGGTGGTGCAATGCGGAGAAGCTGCCGTCATCGTTCTCTTCGAACATCGGGAAGTCGACGACCCACATCGGTGCCCACTCGCAGGTCAGCAGCTTCAGGTCGTGACCGAGCTTGATACGCAGCGCGCCCAGGGCTTCGCTGACGATCTTGGCCTTGTCGGCGCCGAAGAACACGATATCGCCGTCGACTGCGCCAACGCGATCGAGGATCACGTTCAGGTTGGCTTCCGGGATGTTTTTCACGATTGGCGATTGCAGGCCTTCAACACCGGCAGCGCGCTCGTTGACCTTGATGTACGCCAGGCCCTTGGCACCGTAGATGCCGACGAACTTGGTGTAGTCGTCGATCTGCTTGCGCGGCATGCTCGCCCCGCCTGGAACGCGCAATGCGGCGATACGGCATTTCGGGTCGTTGGCAGGGCCGCTGAAGACCTTGAAATCGACTTCTTTCAGTTGGTCGGCAACGTCCACCAGCTCCAGCGGGTTGCGCAGGTCCGGCTTGTCGGAACCGTAACGGCGCATGGCTTCTTCGAACGTCATGTGCGGGAATTCGCCGAACTCCAGATCCAGCACTTCCTTGAACAGGTTGCGGATCATGCCTTCGGTCAGGCCCATGATGTCTTTTTCGTCGAGGAAGCTGGTCTCGATGTCGATCTGAGTGAATTCAGGCTGACGGTCGGCACGCAGGTCTTCGTCGCGGAAGCACTTGGCGATCTGGTAGTAACGGTCGAAACCGGCCACCATCAGCAGCTGCTTGAACAACTGCGGCGATTGCGGCAGGGCGAAGAACGAACCGGCGTGGGTACGGCTCGGCACGAGGTAGTCGCGCGCGCCTTCCGGCGTCGCACGGGTCAGGATCGGCGTTTCCACGTCGAGGAAGCCGTTCTCGTCGAGGTAGCGACGGATGCTGGTGGTCATGCGCGAACGCAGACGCAGCTTCTCGGCCATTTCCGGACGACGCAGGTCGAGGAAGCGGTAGCGCAGACGGGTTTCTTCGCCGACGTCCGAGTATTCGTTCAGCGGGAACGGAGGCGTTTCGGCCTCGTTCAACACTTCCAGCTCGTAACCCAGCACTTCGATTGCACCCGAGGCCATGTTGGCATTGACGGCGCCGGCCGGACGCAGACGCACCTTGCCGGTGATCTTCACGACGTATTCGCTGCGAACGCGGTCGGCGGCGGCGAAGCTTTCGGCGCGATCCGGATCGAATACCACCTGGGCCAGACCGTCACGATCACGGATATCGAGGAAAATCACCCCGCCGTGGTCGCGGCGACGGTGAACCCATCCGCAAAGGGTAATTTCCTGGCCTTCCAGGCTTTCGTTCAGTTGGCCGCAATAATGGCTGCGCATCATGGTAGTGGTTTCGCTTCTCGTAATTCGAAATTCGGTGGAGATCCGCCGCACTCAGATTCCGTGCGGCCGGTGGATGCTCTCGCGTGTCGTTGGACCCGGGCATGAACCCTAGTCGGATTTGTCGCCACCGGCCAGATTCTTCTTCGCGCCGGTCTTGAAATCGGTTTCGTACCAACCGCTGCCGCTTAGACGAAAGCCTGGCATGGACAGCTGTTTCCTGAGTTCTGGTGCCTGACAGGCAGGGCAATCGACCAGCGGTGCGTCACTGATCTTTTGAATGGCTTCCAACTGATGACCACAGGAAGCACATTGGTAATCGTACATCGGCATGGAGTTGTCTCGGTGATCAGATTGCCAGCTCCCGCAGGGCGGTGTGGCGAAAGAGCGGGATTATATCCATTAAAATGCGGCCTGTGCAGCCGGAAGACTGCACGGGCCGCCCCCTCACCGACAACTCCCGGCTGCCGCCGAGGCTTCCCGCAGGCCGTGGACAACACAGACCACCCGCACAAGGCCGCTGAAGTTCTTGACCCCGCCGTGGCGCAGATGCACTTCGCGATCCACACGGGACAACAGCGTCCCGACCGAACAGCTGTTGTTCTCGGCCATGCGGCCCAGAATATTCCAGTAAACCTGCTCCAGCCGCATGCAGGTCGCAAAACCATTCAGCCGCACCGAACGGGCCAGCGGCCGGATCAATGTCATGTCGAACTCTTCAAGAAGCGGCGCCAGCCCCCTCTCCTGTCGCAAACCCATGACAAGGCCATCTCGCCTCTCTCCATCTTCCATATCGTTGACACTCCTTTGCCATCGCTGCCTCTCGTCGAGGCAACATCCTGTCAACTCATTAAATGCGCAGGGGCAACGGCATATCCAGACGACTTTTTGTCCGTCCGCGTAGGATAAGCCAACACAGTAGGGAGGATGATGGAGCGGCAGATCGCCTTCCGAATTTCTTACATCATTGGATGTCTTTTCACGTTTCAAAAAAGGCGCACGCCCCACAACTTGTGTTCGTGCGCCTGCGCGATCAGGCTTCGAGCAGCGCCCTCAGCATCCAGGCGGTTTTCTCGTGAACCTGCATGCGCTGAGTCAGAAGATCAGCCGTCGGTTCATCACTGACCTTGTCCAGCAGTGGAAAAATGCCGCGAGCGGTACGAGTGACCGCTTCCTGGCCTTCGACCAGCTGCCTGATCATGTCTTCGGCACTCGGCACACCCACTTCTTCTTTAATAGAAGAAAGACGCGCATAAGTCGCATAGGCACCTGGTGCGGGGAAACCCAGTGCGCGGATGCGCTCGGCTATCGAGTCCACGGCCAGGGCCAGTTCGTTGTATTGCTCTTCGAACATCAGGTGCAGGGTGCGGAACATCGGCCCGGTGACGTTCCAGTGGAAGTTGTGGGTTTTCAGATACAGCACATAGGTGTCCGACAGCAGGCGCGACAACCCTTCGACGATGGATTTGCGATCCTCTTCACTGATACCGATATCGATTGCCATGTTTACCCCCTGAGGCGATTGAGTTCATCCAGCAGATGCCGTTTCACTGTAGCAAGGGCACCCTCGCCCCGCAGCCCCCGTATCGAGCCCATAGAGGCGACAAATCGCCCCACGCACCCGCTGGCCGGGGTGATTTGAGTCGCTACGGGCTTTGCTGTTAAATAGGCAGTGTGTCGCTACGCCCCGTTTTCCGGGTGTTGCGCATAGGCTGATGCCGGGCACGTGTCCAACGCCTCTTATTGTTTCGAAGCGAACCGTGCGCCTTCAGCTCTTCCTTGTGAGCCGTCATAACGTGAGTCAATAAAAATGTTGAAAATCGTCCACCTGCTGATGGGCGCAGCGGCGTTGCTGCTGTCGTTCATACCCAGCTTGAAATCCGAAGCCGTTCCTTACCTGCAACAACCCGATGCACTTTACCTGGCCTTTTTCGGCCTGCTGAACCTGGTCATTGCTCCGGTGATCCCTAACTGGAACAAAGGCCCGCGCCAGCATCTGCAAAATCTGGTCAGCGCCCTTCTGGTTCTGACCGTCGTACTGCAAACCCTGACCCTGATCGCACCGATGCCGGTCATCGCCGGTCAGCCTGCGGTTCTGTTCAGCCTGGCAATCGCTCTGGTTGCCGTGGTCCTGCACCTGGCCGTCAGTTTCTACAAGTCCTCCCCGGCTGCCGCTCCGACCAACTACGACATGAGCAACCGCGATACCGGCACCGTCAAGTGGTTCAACACCTCCAAGGGCTTCGGCTTTATCTCCCGGGACTCCGGCGATGATATTTTCGTGCACTTTCGCGCCATCCGCGGCGAAGGCCACCGCGTACTGGTCGAAGGCCAGCGCGTGGAGTTCTCGGTGATGAACCGTGACAAAGGCCTGCAGGCCGAAGACGTGATCGCGGCTCTGCCGCGTCGCTGATTCACAACGAAAAAACCGCGAACAGCCTGGCTGCTCGCGGTTTTTTATCGTCCTGAAGAAGCTGAAACTCAGTAGTGCGGAGGCGGCGCATCTTCCTCGAAGGAGCCGATCTGGCCGACCATCTCTTCCTGACGCTTGAGCACTGCGGCCATCTGCAACTGCAGACGCTCAACCACGCGCTGCTGCTCCACCAGCACATCGTTCAACGCCTGAATGGTGTCGTCCTGAAACGCCAGGCGACTTTCCAGATCGGTAACACGTTGTTCCAGGCTCATGATTCAGCCCTCCAGAAACTTGAAATCTTCATCCAGCACCAGGCGCAGACGTTCACGAATCGCCGCTACCTGCTCCTCGCTGTAAGGCTTGGCCGGATGCTTGCCCCAGACCGGCGCCGGCCACGCGGCATCGTCACGTTTGCGCACAATCACATGCATATGCAATTGACTGACGACGTTACCCAGGGTGGCAACGTTCATCTTGTCGGCATCGAACGAATCCTTGAGCACTTCGGCCAGCGCGGTGGTTTCCTGCCACAGACGCTGCTGGTCGGCGACATCCAACTGAAACAACTCGCTGATATCGTCGCGGCGAGGCACCAGGATGAACCAGGGGTAGTTGGCGTCATTGGAAAGCAGCAATCGACACAGCGGGAAATCGCCGATGGTCAGGCTGTCCTGTTGAAGTCGTGGATCTAAAGCAAACACTGCATGCACTCCCGGCTGATCGGCATCATTCAGCTTGGCGAGCCTCCTGCGGAGAAGGCGCACCAAGCGACAGGACGGCAGCATACCTTTGATTGCCCGGCCCTTCACGGCGAAACGGTGCCCCGACATGGAACATTTCCGGCGATTGCGCACCAGCACGAGACCGATCAAGCCGTGCAACCCGCCGAAATGACCACAGCGCACTGCCGTGTTCAGGCCCATGACAGGACCCAAGTGTTTGAATTCAGTACAGCCGGAAAAAATTTTTGCACCAAAACCGTACAGCGCGTCTACGCTCAATGGCTTGAGTATCCGCCAAATACTCACTGACAGGGTGAACCGGTAACGTTTTTGATTGTCGCGGGCTGAAACACCTGTGACAGCACCAGGCAACAGGGGTGCGTCAACCCCCGTCAACTTCGTGCCAGAAGCCCCGGTTTTACAAGGTTTTTACAGAGTCGGGCGGGTGCGAAAGAAAATAACCGCATCGATTCTGCGGTTTGTGCACGCTTGTTGCATTCATACTCAAATGGGCCATGAGTACCCCACGGGAAGTGGACACTCAAGACCCCAGAAAAACAGTGGCAGGGTTGCCCGATGGAGATTCAAGTGTTTTGCCAGGGACTCTTTTTTACCGATGCAGAAAGGCTCGGAAACAGCGATAAAGTTGTCAGCCCGGCTGCATGGGTACTGTGAATTTGCGACATCGACCCAGTCATTTGCGACAGCGTCGTAAAGAACATGAAAGGTTGTAGGCGCAAGTATCGCCAACATGGTCGGCGTGATATAAGTTTGCGCCGACACAAAAAGAAAGAGCCGCCCAGATAATAAAACAGGTGGGACGGCAGTACTCTTCTAAAACCAAAGGAGCAAATCACGATGCGCGTGATGAAGTGGAGCATGATCGCACTGGCCGTTACAGCAGCCAGTTCCCAGTTGGCTACGGCCGCGCCTTTTGTAAGTGACCAGGCAGAAGCCAAAGGTTTTGTTGAAGACGCGAAACTGACCGAGACGCTGAAGAACTACTACTTCAACCGGGACAACAAGAACGGCGGCCACGACCAGAAAGACTGGACCCAGGGCTTCCTCGGCAACTTCACTTCCGGTTACACCCAAGGCACCGTAGGCGTCGGTATCGATGCATTCGGTTACCTGGCTGTAAAGCTGGACGGCGGTGACGGTACCAGCGGTACCGGTAACATGAGCCGCAGCAATGCTGTCAAAGCCAACGGTTACGCCCATGACGTCAACGACAGCCAGGGCAAGGCCGGCGCCGCCATCAAATTCCGCATTTCCAAGACCGAGCTGAAAATCGGCGACCAGCAGCCAACCACGGCTCCAGTGTTCGCTATCGGCGGTTCCCGTATCCTTCCGCAAACTGCCAGCGGCTTCCAGCTGCAGAGCAGCGAAATCAAGGACCTCGACCTGGAAGCCGGCCACTTCTACTCGGCCACCAGCCAGGACAAGAACGCCCGTGAAGGCGGCCTCTACGCCACTTACGCTGGCGTCGAAGCCAAAAGCATCGACTACTTCGGCGGCAAATACGGCATCACCGACAACCTGACCGCATCGTTGTACGGCGCCAAGCTCGAAGACATCTGGAATCAGTACTACGCCAACGTGAACCTCACCACGCCGTTCGGTGGTGACACTTCGCTGAACACTGACTTCAACATCTACCGCACCACCGACACCGGCAGCGCCAAAGCAGGTGACATCAGCAACACCACATTCTCCCTGGCGACCGCCCTGTCGTTCCTGAAGGCACACACCTTCACCCTGGCCTTCCAGAAGGTCAACGGCGACACCCCGTTCGACTACATCGGCGTGGGCAAAAACAACCGTGGTGGCGACTCGATCTTCCTCGCCAACTCCATCCAGTACTCCGACTTCAACGGTGCAGGCGAGAAATCCCTGCAAGCCCGTTACGACCTGAAAATGGCCGAGTACGGCGTTCCTGGCCTGAGCTTCATGGTTCGTTACGTCAAGGGTTGGGACATCGACGGCACCCACACTCCAGCGGGTAGCTCTTATGCCGGTCTCTACGGTGAAGACGGCAAGCACCACGAAACCAACTTTGAAGCCAAGTACGTGGTTCAAAGCGGTCCGGCCAAAGACCTGTCCTTCCGTATTCGTCAAGCCTGGCACGTTGCCAACGCTGATGAAGGCGAAGGCGACGTTAAAGAGTTCCGTCTGATCACCGAGTACCCACTGAACATCTTGTAATCGTCAGTGGTTAGTTAGGTTGAATGAAAAAGGCCCATCTTCGGATGGGCCTTTTTTGTTATCTGTCACTTGTAATAACTGCCTGACCAACAAGTCAGGCAATTAATTAGCAACCTATCATTGCACCGCTGTTTCCTGAACCACACGAATCACTCGCTGTGGAAACGGAATATCGATACCGGCCGCCTTTAAACGATCACGGGACTGTTCGTTAAACATGAACATCACATCCCAGTAGTCTGCGGTCTTAACCCACACACGCAGAGAAACAGTGATCGAACTGTCACCCAATGTCGAAATAACGGCCTGCGGTGCCGGATCCTGCAGAACGCGATCATCCTTGGCCAGATCCAGCAGCACCTGACGGGCCTTTTGCAGATCGGCTTCGTAATCGACACCCACATCGAACACAACCTTGCGGGTCGGCTGACGGTTGGTGTTAGTGATGATGCCGTTCGACAGATTGCCGTTCGGTACGATGATGGTCTTGTTGTCACCGGTACGCAGCACCGTGTGGAAAATCTGGATGCTGTCGACAGTACCCGCCACGCCCTGCGCTTCGATCCAGTCACCGATACGGAACGGACGGAACAGCAGAATCAGCACGCCGCCGGCGAAGTTCGCCAGGCTGCCCTGCAACGCCAGACCGATGGCCAGGCCCGCCGCACCGATCGCCGCGACGAACGAGGTGGTCTCGACACCGATCATCGACGCGACGCTGACGATCAGCAGCACCTTGAGCACGATGTTGGCCAGGCTGCTGATGAAACCTTGCAGCGCCAGATCGGCATTGCGCAGGGCCAGCAGGCCGCCCAGCTTTTGCGTGACCTTGTTGATCAGCCACCAGCCGATGGCCAGGGTAATCACCGCCAGCAGCACACGGCTGCCGTACTCCATGATCATCGGAATCCACGCCTGGGACACCTTGACCAGGTTGTCCACCTCAGCATTCAAATCCATCTTTTATCTCCTGATTTCCGGCTACCCGGGCTATGAAAGATCAACGGCAGAAAGACCGAGTCCCTTGAGGCTCAATCGTTTCTGCCGCTGCTTGGCCCTCGGACGCTGAAAACGCCGAGAGGTTCCCGACCGAGGTGGCTCAGTCGCGGAAGTTGTTGAACTGAAGTGGCATGCCGAATTCCTTGGCACGCAGGGCTGCAATGGCTTCCTGCAGATCGTCACGCTTCTTGCCGGTCACGCGCACCTGCTCGCCCTGGATGGCGGCCTGCACCTTGAGCTTGGCGTCCTTGATGTGAGCGACGATCTTCTTCGCCAGCTCCTTGTCGATGCCCTCCCGAAGTACGGCATCCTGCTTCATCACCTTGCCCGATGCGTAAGCGTCCTTGACCTCGAGGCACTGCACATCGATCTTGCGCTTGACCAGTGCCAGCTTGAGGATTTCGATCATCGCCTCCAGCTGAAATTCGGCTTCAGCGGTCAGGTTGACGGTCAGTTCCTTTTCCTTGTACTCGTAGCTGCCCTTGCCTTTCAGGTCATAACGACGATCGAGATCCTTCGCGGCGTTCTCGACCGCGTTGGTGAGCTCGTGTTTGTCCAGTTCGGATACCACGTCGAACGACGGCATGTAATCTCTCCAATAAAAAGGCGCGCTCGTTCAGGACCCGGCGCGCTTGGCTTGCGGTTAAAATCGGGCTCATTATAACGGGTCTTTACCCACCGACACGGCGAGCCTTGCATGCCTGTACCTTACCGAGTGAAAAACTGATGTCCACCCCCTGGCACATCCTCGGCGCCGGAAGTCTCGGCACCCTCTGGGCCACGCGACTGGCCCGGGCCGGATTGCCGGTGCGGCTGATCCTGCGTGACATCGACCGCCTGCATGACTATGCGACCGCTGGCGGGCTGACCCTCGTCGAACAAGGCATCGCCAGCACTTACGTCATCCCCGGCGAAACCCCGGACAGCCCCGGACCGATCCGCCGCCTGCTGGTGGCCTGCAAGGCCTACGACGCCGAAAGCGCCGTGGCCGCCGTGGTTCATCGCCTGGCGCCGGACGCCGAACTGATTCTTCTACAGAACGGCCTCGGCAGCCAGGAAGCCGTTGCGGCGCTCGTGCCGCAGTTACGCTGCATCAGCGCATCGAGCACCGAAGGCGCATTTCGCGACGGTGACTGGCGCGTGGTCTTCGCCGGCCATGGCTACACCTGGCTCGGTGATGCCGGCCATCCTGTGGCACCGATCTGGCTCGACGATCTGGAAGCGGCAAAAATCCCCCACGAATGGAGCGCCGACATTCTCACCCGTCTGTGGCGAAAACTGGCGCTCAATTGTGCGATCAATCCTCTGACCGTGTTACACGACTGCCGCAATGGCGGTTTGCAGCAACATCACTGCGAAGTCGCCACCCTGTGTGCCGAACTGACCGAATTGCTGGAACGTTGCGGTCAGCCTGCGGCGGCCGACAACCTGCAACAGGAAGTCGAGCGGGTGATTCATGCCACCGCGGCCAACTTCTCTTCCATGTATCAGGATGTGGCCAACAGACGCCGCACCGAGATCAGTTACCTGTTGGGCCATGCCTGCAAAGTTGCGCAACGCCATCAAATCAGCCTGCCGCATCTGCAACAATTGCAGCAACGGCTGACAGCCCATCTGCACAGTCTCGGATTGCCCGTCGACTGAGCAGCGGCTACGCTGCCCACTTGTTCCTTTGCAGCGATAAACCTGATGCCATTGCGCCAGCGCCTCGAAAACCTGCCGGTCGGCCAGAAACTGCTGGCCGCCCTGCTGGTGCTGTTGACCACCGTATTACTGGTCGCCAACCTGACCTTCATCAGCGCGGCCTATTACATTTCCCAGGAAAGCATGGCACCCCAGGCGCTGCAGACCATCGGCCGCCTGGTCGCGAACCCGAGCCTGATCGCCGAAGCCCTGCAATCACCGCAAAGCGCCGAACGCCTGCTCAAGGAGCTCGACAGCTACTCACCGCTACGCGCCGCTGCACTGTATGACGGCAAAGGCGAACGCATCGCTCAGGTGCAGCGCGGCGACAAGCTCAACCTGCCGGAACGCTACCGGCACATCGAAGCCTGGCAGCTCACCGAGTTTCGCAGCAATCAACTGATCACGCTGCCCCGCCCCGGCACTGCGCCGGGTCATCTGTTGCTGGTGGCCAGCAGCGAATTGCCGATGGCGTTCTACACCGGCACCCTGACCGCCAGCCTTGGGATCCTGATTTTCAGCGTGCTGCTGTGGCTGGTGATCGCCCGACAGATCAAACGCCTGATTACCCGGCCGATCCATGAACTCGAAGAACTCTCCCGTCAGGTAACCCGCGAAGAGAACTACTCCCTGCGCGCCTCCCGTGGCAACCACGACGAAATCGGCAGCCTGGCCGAAGCCTTCAACACCATGCTTTCGCGCATCGAAGCCCGGGAACAGCAGCTCAAGCGTGCCCGCGACGACTCGCAGGCGGCCTACGATCAGGCGCAAGGCCTGGCCGAAGAAACCCGCCACACCAATCGCAAACTGGAACTGGAAGTCCAGGTGCGCAGCAAGATCGAGAAAAAGCTCACGGGCTTTCAGAACTACCTCAACAGCATCATCGACTCCATGCCTTCGGCGCTGATCGCCCTCGACGAGCAGCTCTACGTCACCCAGTGGAACCAGGAGGCCAGCGCCCTCTCCGGTACGCGGCTGGACGAAGCGTTGAACCAGCCGATCTTCCTTGCCTTCGAACCGCTCAAGCCGTTTCTGCCGCAACTCAAGCAAACAGTGGAAGAACACACCGTGGCGAAGATCGAGCGGGTGACCTGGTTCAAGGACGACGAACCCAAGCACTATGCCCTGACCTTCTACCCGCTGATGGGCGGTGCCGGGCGTGGCGTGGTGATCCGGATCGACGACATCACCCAGCGTCTGTCCCTGGAAGAAATGATGGTGCAGTCGGAAAAAATGCTTTCGGTCGGCGGCCTCGCGGCCGGCATGGCCCACGAAATCAATAATCCGCTGGGCGCGATCCTGCACAACGTACAGAACATTCGCCGGCGGCTGTCGCCCGACCTGCCGAAGAACCTCGAACAGGCCGAACACCTGGGTATCGAGCTGGAGACCGTGAACCGCTACCTGCAAGCCCGGGAAGTCCCGCAACTGCTCGACGGCATCCAGCAGGCCGGCGCCCGTGCGGCGAAGATCGTCACCCACATGCTCAGTTTCAGCCGTCGCAGCACGCGACAGATGGCGCCGTGCGACCTGCCGGCCTTGATCGATCAAGCAGTGGAGATCGCCGGCAACGACTTCGATCTGGCCATCGGCTTCGACTTCAAGGGCCAGGCGATCATCCGCCAGTTCGATCCGGCACTCGGGCCGGTGCCGGGCACCGCCAACGAACTCGAACAGGTACTGCTCAACCTGCTGAAAAACGCTGCGCAAGCGATCCACCAGCGCGCAGACGACAGCGAACCGGGGCGGATCATCCTGCGTACCCGGCTCAATCCGCCCTGGGCCGAGATTCAGGTCGAGGACAACGGCATCGGCATGAGCGAGAACGTGCGCAAACGCACGTTCGAACCGTTCTTCACTACCAAGGAAATCGGCCAGGGCACCGGGCTCGGGCTGTCGGTGTCGTATTTCATCATCACCAACAATCACAAGGGACAGATGGAAGTGCAGTCCACACCGGGGCAAGGCACTTGTTTCACCCTGCGCCTGCCGCTCGCGCAACCGGCGCCCATCGCTGCCCAAACCAATCAACTACCGAGGTAACCCATGGGCTTTCGCTTGTCGAAGATCTACACCCGCACCGGCGACAGAGGCGAGACCGGCCTCGGCGATGGTCGTCGCGTGCCCAAGGATCACCCGCGCATCGAAGCCATTGGCGAAGTCGACACCCTGAACAGTCAGGTCGGCGTGCTGCTGGCCGGCTTGATCGCCGAACGCGAGACCTGCCCCGGGCTCAACGAATTGATCGACGTTCTGGCGCCTTGTCAGCATCGGCTTTTCGATCTCGGTGGCGAGCTGGCGATGCCGGAATACCGGGCCTTGAACGCAGCAGAAATCCAAAGGCTGGAAGCGGCCATCGATGTATGGAACGAAGAATTGGGGCCGCTGGAGAATTTCATTCTGCCCGGCGGTTCGATGCTGATTGCCCAGGCCCACGTCTGCCGCAGCCTGGCGCGCAGCGCCGAACGGCGTTGTCAGCATTTGAACGCCATAGAACCGCTGGCCGGGGTTGGCCTGGCTTATATCAATCGCTTGTCGGATCTGTTGTTTGTGGCGGCGAGGCTGATTGCACGGCGCCAGGGTGTTGCCGAGATTCTGTGGCAGCCGGCGAGCAAGCCTTCAGATCAATAACGACTGTCAGGACGCCTTCGCGAGCTTGCTCGCTCTCACAAAGAAAATGCATTCCTTTAATTGGCATGCAATCAAATGTGGGAGCGAGCCTGCTCGCGAAAGGGCCAGTTGCATCAATGCTTCATCAAGCTTGCGGCCAGAACGCGCGAATCCCCGCCACCCCCTGAGCCCCGGCATTCCACGCTTTCTCGCGCTCCGCCGGGCCGACTCCACCCAGCAGGAATACCGGTTTGCTGAAACCTTCGATCAATGTCGAAGCCTGTTCCCAGCCCAGCGGCTGTGCGTCCGGATGAGTCAGGGTCGGCTGCACCGGTGACAGGGTGACGAAATCCACGCCCATCTGCTCGGCCAGCGCCAGTTCTTCAGCATTGTGGCAGGATGCTGCCAACCAGCGCTCCGCCGGTAGCGGGCGCCCTGCTGCCGCGTATTTGCGCAGCTGCGCCGAGGTAATGTGCCAACCGGCGGACGGAAAATCCCCAAGCCACTCGAACGGCCCCTTGATCATCAACTGCGCCTTGCCGGCACACAGACCGACCGCGTCCACCGCCAGGTCGCGGTACTTCGGGTCATAACCATTGGGCGCACGCAGCTGGATCAGCTTGATCCCGCCGGCAATCGCCTTCTGAATGCCGCGCAGCAAGGCCGGGGCTTCCAGGTCTTCCGGTGTGATCAGATATTCAGCGGGCAGACGCGCAGCCGCCACGATGGGCTGGTTGGCTGCCGGAAATTCGTAGTTCGTCAGTTCCTTCGCCGAAACCCAGGCCAGCGGTTGGCCTTCGGCGCCGTGAGGCTCGCCGGTGAAACTCGAAACCTCCCAGACATCCAGCAACACCTGTTTGTCCGGGTAATCGTGACGAACCTTGATCAACGGGCGGGCGGCGCCGACGACTATGCCCAACTCTTCCTGCAGCTCACGGGCCAGCGCAGTCTGCACCGACTCGTCGGCCTCGACCTTGCCACCAGGGAATTCCCACAGACCACCCTGGTGCTGAGTATCGGCACGACGGGCGATAAGGATTTTGCCGCTGTCGTCACGAATGACGGCGGCGGCGACGTGTACGCGTTTCACGACTGCAATTCCTCCAGTCCGGCCTTTTGCCAGGCCTTGAAGGCTGGCCATTGGTAGACGGTTTCAACATAGGCTTCATCTTCCGCCGGCAGCTTCACCTGATAGGTCCGCAGGCGCACGGCAATCGGCGCGAAGAACGCATCGGCCAGCGACACGCGACCAAACAGGAACGGCCCCTCTTCGGTCGCCGCCGCACGGCATTCGGCCCACAGCGCGAGCATGCGCTCGACATCGACTTTCACCTCCGGCGGTACCGGATCGAGCGGTGCGTCATGGCTCAGGTTGAACGGCATGTGATTGCGCATGGCGAAGAAACCGCTGTGCATTTGCGCGCAGGCAGAACGCGCCTGGGCGCGAGCCGCGATATCGGTAGGCCAGAGTTGTTCGGATGGATACTGCTCGGCCAGGTATTCGGCAATCGCCAGAGAGTCGGCGATGGTGCCTCGAGCGGTTTTCAGCAGCGGCACCTTGGCGGTCGGCGAATGCTTGAGCAGTCGCTCGCGGGTGTCGGGCTTGCCGAGCTTGACCAGTTCTTCGGTGTAGGGCGCGCCGGTCAGTTCAAGCGCCAGTGCCGCGCGCAGGGACCAGGAGGAAAGCAGTTTGTCGCCGATGATCAGGTGCAAGGACATGGTTGGGATCCTTTCATCAGGAGGGACAGGCCAGAATCTACGGTGTCTGGTTGGCCGTCTTCGCGAGCAGGCTCGCTCCCACACTGGATCCGTATCGCCTACAAATCCCTGTGGGAGCCAGCCTGCTGGCGATGCAGGCGGCTCGGTTTCAGGTTGGATCAGGTGCGGTATTCGGCGTTGATCTTCACGTATTCGTGGGACAGGTCGGTGGTCCAGATGGTTTCGCTGCAATCGCCGCGACCCAGTTCGATACGGATGGTGATTTCTTCCTGCTGCATCACCGCCGCGCCCTGGGCTTCAGTGTAGGTCGCCGCGCGGGCACCACGGCTGGCGATGCACACATCGCCGAGGAACACGTCGATCTTGCTCACGTCCAGATCCGGCACGCCGGCCCGGCCGACAGCGGCGAGAATCCGGCCCCAGTTCGGGTCGGAGGCGAACAGTGCCGTCTTGATCAGCGGCGAGTGGGCCACGGTGTAGCCGACGTCCAGGCATTCCTGGTGATTGCCGCCACCATTGACTTCAACGGTCACGAACTTGGTCGCGCCCTCGCCGTCACGCACGATGGCCTGGGCCACGTCCATGCACACCTCGAACACCGCCTGTTTCAGCTTGGCGAACAGCTCGCCTTCGGCCCGAGTGATTTCCGGCAGTGCAGCCTTGCCGGTGGCGATCAGCATGCAGCAGTCGTTGGTCGAGGTGTCGCCGTCGATGGTGATGCGGTTGAACGACTTGTTGGCGCCATCCAGCATCAGGTTGTGCAGCACGTCGCGGGAGACTTTGGCGTCGGTGGCGATGTAGCCGAGCATGGTCGCCATGTTCGGACGAATCATCCCCGCGCCCTTGCTGATGCCGGTGACGGTGATGGTCACGCCGTCATGCTGGAACTGGCGGCTGGCACCCTTTGGCAAGGTGTCGGTGGTCATGATGCCGGTGGCGGCCGCTTCCCAGTTGTTTTCCGACAGATCGTCCAGTGCAGCCTGCAAGGCGCCTTCGATCTTCTCGACCGGCAGTGGTTCGCCGATCACGCCGGTGGAGTACGGCAGGACCTGGCTGGCATCCACGCCGGTCAGTTCGGCCAGTTTCGCAGTGGTGCGCTCGGCGGCGGCCAGACCCGGCTCGCCGGTGCCGGCGTTGGCGTTGCCGGTGTTGGTCAGCAGGTAGCGCACAGCGTTCTGCACACGTTTTTTGGCCAGGATCACCGGCGCTGCGCAGAAAGCGTTCAACGTGAACACGCCCGCCACGGTAGAACCTTCGGCACAGCGCATCACGACGACATCCTTGCGCCCCGGGCGCTTGATGCCGGCCGAAGCGATACCGAGTTCAAAACCGGCAACCGGGTGCAACGTTGGCAAAGGACCAAGACCAACAGCCATGAATGCGCTCCTTACTCAATGATGTCAGCACCGCCAGACATAGTGACGGTGGTGTAAATGGCAAAACGCCGCGACGGCTGATGCCGGTCGCGGCGCGGGTATTTCAGCGATTGAAACGGGGTTTACTGGATCTGCCCGTGGCAATGCTTGAATTTCTTGCCCGAACCGCAGTAGCACAGTTCGTTGCGGCCCAGCTTCTGCTCGTTGCGAACCGGTGCGGTGGCCAGGGCCACATCGACCTCTTCACCGACCAGTGCTTCCGGCTGCTCCAGACCCGGGGCTTCGGCGTGTTCGAACTGCATGCGAGCGGCCAGTGCCTCGGCTTCCTGACGCAGGCGCGCCTCTTCCTCGGCC
Source organism: Pseudomonas bananamidigenes (assembly GCF_001679645.1). Taxonomy (GTDB): domain Bacteria; phylum Pseudomonadota; class Gammaproteobacteria; order Pseudomonadales; family Pseudomonadaceae; genus Aquipseudomonas; species Aquipseudomonas bananamidigenes. The sequence continues at coordinate 68,960 of NZ_LRUN01000022.1, forward strand.
GGATCTTCGCGGCGCACCTGAACGTGCGACAGCACACGGATCGAGTCGCGCTTGATCGAATCCAGCAGCTCGGAGAACAGCGTGAAGGACTCGCGCTTGTATTCCTGCTTCGGGTTCTTCTGCGCATAACCGCGCAGGTGGATGCCGTGACGCAGGTGGTCCATGGTCGACAGGTGGTCTTTCCACAGGTCGTCCAGCACGCGCAGCACGATCTGTTTCTCGAAGGTGCGCAGTGCGTCGGCACCGGCCTGGTCTTCTTTCTCGTTGTACGCGGCGACCAGCTCGTTCATCAGCTTCTCGCGCAGGGTTTCCTCGTACAGGTGATCGTCTTCGTCGAGCCATTGCTGGATCGGCAGCTTCACGCCGAAGTCGCTGGCAATCGCGGCTTCCAGACCGGCCACATCCCACTGCTCCGGCAGCGATTGCGGCGGAATGTGGGCGCTGACGGTGGCGTTCAGTACGTCCTGGCGGAAGTCGGCAATGGTTTCGCCAATGTTGTCGGCGGCCAGCAACGTGTTGCGCATGTGATAGATCACTTTACGCTGCTCGTTGTTGACGTCGTCGAACTCCAGCAGTTGTTTACGAATGTCGAAGTTGCGGCCTTCAACCTTGCGCTGGGCCTTTTCGATGGCGTTGGTCACCATGCGGTGCTCGATCGCTTCGCCAGGCTGCATGCCCAGGGCCTTCATGAAGTTCTTCACCCGGTCGGAGGCGAAGATGCGCATCAGGCTGTCTTCCAGCGACAGGTAGAAGCGGCTGGAACCGGCATCGCCCTGACGACCGGCACGGCCACGCAGCTGGTTGTCGATACGACGGGATTCGTGACGCTCGGACGCGATCACCTGCAGGCCGCCGGATTCCAGCACTTGCTGGTGACGTTTCTGCCAGTCGGCCTTGATCTGGGCGATCTGCTCAGGGGTCGGGTTTTCCAGCGAGGCCACTTCCACTTCCCAGTTGCCGCCCAACAGGATGTCGGTACCACGACCGGCCATGTTGGTGGCGATGGTCAGGGCGCCCGGACGACCGGCCTGGGCAATGATCTCGGCTTCCTTTTCGTGGAACTTGGCGTTCAGGACCTTGTGTTCGATACCTTCCTTCACGAGCAAGGCGGACATGTGCTCGGAGGTTTCGATGGTCGCCGTGCCCACCAGCACCGGACGGCCGGCGGCCATGCTTTCCTTGATGTCATTGACGATCGCCGCGTATTTCTCTTCGGCGGTCAGGAACACCAGGTCGTTGTAGTCCTTGCGGGCCAACGGCTTGTTGGTCGGGATGACGACGACCTGCAGACCATAGATCTGATGGAATTCGAACGCTTCGGTGTCGGCCGTACCGGTCATGCCGGACAGCTTGGTGTACAGACGGAAGTAGTTCTGGAACGTGGTCGAAGCCAGGGTCTGGCTTTCGGCCTGGATGTTCAGGTTTTCCTTGGCTTCGATGGCCTGGTGCAGGCCTTCGGACAGACGACGACCCGGCATGGTACGGCCGGTGTGTTCGTCGACCAGAACGACCTGGCCGTCCTGCACGATGTATTCGACGTTGCGGTTGAACAGTTTGTGCGCACGCAGGCCGGCATAGACGTGGGTCAGCAGGCTCAGGTTGTGCGCAGAGTACAGGCTCTCGCCCTCGGCCAGCAGGCCGATGCTGGTCAGCTGGTCTTCGATGAACTGGTGACCGGCTTCGTTGAGTTCGACCTGACGGGTCTTCTCGTCGACCGTGAAATGACCTTCCTGTGTGACTACGCCTTCGACTTCTTCAACGTGCTGCTTGAGTTTCGGGATCAGTTTGTTGATCTCGATGTACAGCTTCGAGCTGTCCTCGGCCTGACCGGAAATGATCAGCGGGGTACGCGCTTCGTCGATGAGGATGGAGTCGACTTCGTCGATCACGGCAAAGTTGAGTTCGCGCTGGAATTTCTCTTCCATGCTGAACGCCATGTTGTCGCGCAGGTAGTCGAACCCGAATTCGTTGTTGGTGCCGTAGGTGATGTCGGCGGCGTAGGCGGCGCGCTTCTCCTCCGGTGGCTGGAACGGCGTCACGATGCCGACGCTCAGGCCGAGGAATTCGTACAGCGGACGCATCCAGTTGGCGTCTCGGCGGGCCAGGTAGTCGTTCACGGTCACAACGTGCACGCCCTTGCCGGACAGCGCGTTGAGGTAAACCCCCAGGGTCCCCACCAGCGTCTTGCCTTCACCGGTGCGCATTTCGGCGATCTTGCCTTCATGCAGGGTCATGCCGCCGATCAGCTGGACGTCGAAATGGCGCATGCCCATGACGCGCTTGCCGGCTTCGCGGGCGACCGCGAAGGCTTCGGGCAACAGCTTGTCGAGGGTCTCCCCCTTGGCGATGCGGTCCTTGAACTCTGCGGTCTTGGCGCGCAGTTGATCGTCCGAGAGGGCGACCATCTTCTCTTCGAAGGCATTGACGAGCTGCACCGTCTTGAGCATGCGTTTGACTTCACGCTCGTTCTTGCTTCCAAAAAGTTTCTTTAACAAAGGCGCAAACATATCGGCAGGATCTTCCACACTAAAGGGATGGAGGGCGGCCCCGTGAGCGTCGCCCGTGCAGCCCTCATGGCCGCATGCGAACGAGCATTCTACCCGGAAACGGAAGTGAGGAAAGTGGGGATATTCCACGATGCTGGCACTGCGCTTTGACGGGGCTCACTTAAAATAGGGACGTTTTGCTCAACTTCAAGCCTTTGGCGACAGAAGTTAATCGTTGATTTAATGGGCAAAGCAGGGACAAAAGCAATGGGCGATTGAAATGGGAGCCGTCTGCTACCATGGCGCCTCAGTCAGATAAGGTGTTGGATCATGGCATTTCGCCCACTCACGGCCAAGGCGCCCGCCGTTCTGTTACGCGAAGCCAGGCCGTTGAAAGCCATCCTCGGCCAGGCCCAGCGCCTGGCCCACCTGCAACGCCTGCTCGAAAGTCAGTTGCAGCCCGCCGCCCGCGAACACTGCCATGTGGCCAGGTGGCGCGAAGGCGAACTGTCGCTGGTGGTCACCGACGGCCACTGGGCGACGCGCCTGCGCTACCAGCAGAAACGCCTGCTGCGGCAATTGCAGATGTTCGACGAGTTCACCAGCCTGACGCGGATCAAGTTCTCGGTGCGCCCTCCCGTCTCCCGGCCCGAGCCGGCCGGACACATGCTGGACCTGTCGACGGATGCCGCCGCGACCATTCAGTCGACCGCCGAAGGGATCAGCGATCCGAACCTGCGGGCGGCCCTGGAGCGCCTCGCGGCGCACGCCAGGACCAAACCCTGACGTTCCCGATCAGCGGCGTTTGCTGCCACCGAGCAACGATCCCATCAACCCGCGCACCAACTGCCGGCCCAACTGGTTCGCCGCCTGACGCATCGCCGATTTCAGCGCCTGCCCTGCGGCGGTGCCGAGGAACTCCCCGGCCTTGTCCGCCAGACTCGGCTCCTCTGGCGCCGGTTTGCCAGGAATCGCCTCGGTTTCAGGCCCCAGGTTCTTGCGTCCCGTCAGGATTTCATACGCCGACTCACGGTCGATCGGCTTGTCATATCGCCCCTTGAACGGCGATCCGGCAATCAGCACCGTGCGTTCGGTCTCGATCAAAGGCCCGATCCGCGATTGCGGCGGTGCCACCAGCACGCGCTGGACCATCTCCGGCGTGCCCTTTTCCTGCAAGGTGCCGACCAGCGCCTCGCCGATCCCGAGTTCGGTCAACACCGATAACGTATCGAACGCCGGATTCGGCCGGAACCCGTCCGCCACCGCCCGCAAGGATTTCTGCTCCTTGGCGGTGAACGCCCGCAGTCCGTGCTGCACCCGCAAGCCCAACTGCGCCAGTACGCTATCAGGCAGATCGCCCGGCGACTGAGTGACAAAATACACTCCGACACCTTTGGAACGGATCAACCGCACCACTTGCTCCAGACGCTCCTGCAAGGCCTTGGGCGTATCACCGAACAACAAGTGCGCTTCGTCGAAAAACAGCGCCAGCAGCGGTTTGTCGGCATCGCCCCGCTCCGGCAGTTGCTCGAACAGCTCGGCGAGCAGCCACAGCAGGAACGTTGCGTAGACTTTTGGCGCTTCGTGCACCAGACGACTGGCATCAAGCAAATGAATCCGCCCACGACCGTCGGCAGTCGGTTGCAGGATGTCTTCCAGTTGCAGCGCCGGCTCGCCAAACAAGGCTTCGGCCCCCTGCTGTTCGAGGACTGCCAGGCGCCGCAACAACGCCTGACTGGAGCCGGTAGTGAACAACGCCGCGTCTTCGCCGAGCAGTTGCGGGTTGTCCTTGAGGTGGTTGAGCAGCGCTTTCAGGTCTTTCAGATCCAGCAGCAACAAGCCTTCGCGGTCCGCGACCTTGAACGCCGCGTACAGCGCCGACTGCTGGCTGTCGGTCAGCTCCAGCAACGCGCCGATCAGCAACGGCCCCATTTCGCTCAGCGTGGTGCGCAGCGGATGACCGGACTCACCGTGAATGTCCCACAAGGTAACGGGATAAGCCCTGGACTGGTAATTGAGCCACGGCATGCCGGCGATGCGCTCGGCGACCTTGCCCTGAGGGTTGCCGGCAGCGCCGAGGCCGCACAGATCACCCTTGATGTCGGCGGCGAACACCGCGACGCCGGCATCGCTGAAGGCTTCGGCCAGCCTTTGCAGGGTAACGGTCTTGCCGGTGCCGGTCGCGCCGGCCACCAATCCGTGACGGTTGGCCAGGCGCATCGCCTGGGCGATCGGTTGCCCGGAAAGATCGGCACCGATAACGAGTTGCGAAGAGTCAGGCATTTGGTCACCCAATAGTTAATCTTTGTCGAGCATGGCCGATAGAGAGAAATGAGAGACCCGATCAAAAATCCGGTCTGAGATTTCCCTAAGGAGAGACGGAAATATCAGTGAGCTTTCACCCCTGCCCATTTTGCGCGCTCTTATAAAAGCACGCGCTGGACATTAAGACCTTAGCGGAACCCCAAGCCATGAACAAAAATCTACGCTTCAGCCATAAAATCCTGCTTGCCGCCGCCCTCATCGTCATTGCCGCCTTCGCCTCGTTCACGCTGTACAACGACTGGCTGCAGCGCAATGCGATTCGCGATGACCTGAACAACTACCTCAACGAAATGGGCGAGGTCACTGCCGACAACATCCAGACCTGGCTCAGCGGGCGCATCCTGCTGATCGAGAACGCGGCACAGAACATCACCATCAATCCCGAGCCGGCCGCCGTCGCCAGCCTGCTGGAACAAAAAGCCCTGACCTCGACATTCATGGCGTCCTACCTCGGCGACGCCACCGGGCACTTCACCATTCGTCCGGATGCGAAGATGCCGGACGGTTTCGATCCACGGGTTCGCCCCTGGTACAAAGGTGCCGAAAGCAGCAGCACCTCGACCCTGACCGAACCCTACATCGACGCGGCCACCGGCCAGACCATCATTTCCATCGCCACCGCCGCGAAAAAAGCCGGCCAGAGCGTCGGTGTGGTGGGCGGCGACCTGAGCCTGCAAACCCTGATCGACACCCTCAGCGCCCGGGATTTCTCCGGTATGGGCTACGCGTTCCTGGTCAGCGCCGACGGCAAGATCCTGGTGCACCCGGACAAGGCGCTGGTGATGAAGTCGCTCAAGGAAGCCTACCCGCAGGACACGCCGCGCATCAGCAGCGATTTCAGTGAAGTCACTGTCGACGGCAAGACCCGCATCGTCACGTTTGCCCCGATCAAGGGCCTGCCGTCGGTGAACTGGTACATCGGCCTGTCGGTGGACAAGGACAAAGCCTTCTCGATGCTCAGCCAGTTCCGTACCTCGGCCGTTATCGCGACCGTGATTGCGGTGGCGATCATCATCGCCCTGCTCGGCATGCTGATCCGTATCCTGATCCAGCCGCTGCATGTCATGACCCGCGCCATGGAAGACATTGCCGACGGCGAAGGCGACCTGACCAAGCGTCTGACCATCCAGAACCACGATGAATTCGGCGTGCTCGGCACGGCATTCAACCGTTTCGTCGAGCGAATTCACGGTTCGATCCGCGAAGTGTCGTCGGCCACCGGACAAGTCAACGAAGTCGCGCTGCGGGTCGTCGCGGCGTCCAACTCGTCGATGTACAACTCCGACCAGCAAGCTTCGCGCACCAACAGCGTGGCGGCGGCGATCAATCAGCTCGGCGCCGCGGCCCAGGAAATCGCCCGCAACGCAGCCCAAGCCTCGACTCAGGCGAGCGACGCCCGTGGCCTGGCCGAAGACGGCCAGCAAGTGGTGGATCGCAGCATCAAGGCCATGAACCAACTGTCGAGCATGCTCAGCGCCTCCAGCAGCAACATCGAATCGCTGAACAGCAAGACCGTGAACATCGGCCAGATCCTGGAGGTGATCACCAGCATTTCCCAGCAGACCAACCTGCTGGCGCTCAACGCCGCCATCGAAGCAGCGCGGGCCGGTGAGGCCGGTCGCGGTTTTGCGGTGGTGGCGGACGAAGTGCGCAACCTCGCGCACCGCACTCAGGAATCGGCGCAACAGGTGCAGACCATGATCGAGGAGCTGCAGGTCGGCGCTCGGGAATCCGTCAGCACCATGAGCGACAGCCAGCGCCACAGCCAGGACAGCGTGGAAATCGCCAATCTCGCCGGCGAGCGCCTGAACAGCGTGACCCAGCGCATCGGCGAAATCGACGGCATGAACCAGTCGGTGGCCACCGCGACCGAGGAACAGACCGCCGTGGTCGAGTCGATCAACGTCGATATCACCGAGATCAACACGCTGAACCAGGAAGGCGTCGAGAACCTGCAGGCGACCTTGCGTGCCTGTTCGGATCTGGAGCAGCAGGCTTCGCGCCTGAAGCAACTGGTCGGCAGCTTCCGCATTTAAGTCCGATAACCTGCCCTCTCCTCCCCGGAGAGGGTCAGGCGCTTTTCGCCCCCTGCTCGATCCCGACCGAACATCCCTTCCCGATAAGGGTCAACCGAGGGAGATCAACGAGCGGAGGGCCGTTCCACGTGCACATCGCCGACATCACCATGTTTTACGCCCCGGCCAGCGGCGGCGTACGCACCTATCTGGATGCCAAGCACCGTCGTCTGGGGCTCAAACCCGGCATTCACCACAGCCTGCTGATCCCTGGCGCGCGTTACGGCGAGCAGGACGGCGTTTACAAGGTTCCCGCCCCGGCCCTGCCCTTTGGCAAGGGCTACCGTTTTCCGCTGCGACTGGCGCCGTGGCGCAACGTCCTGCACGACTTGCAACCGGATCTGATCGAAGTCGGTGATCCCTATCTCACGGCTTGGGCGGCGCTGGATGCACGCCGGCAACTGGACGTACCGGTGATCGGCTTTTACCACTCCGATTTGCCGCTGCTGGCGAGCAACCGCGTGGGCCACTGGGTCACACCGAATGTCGAGGCGTATGTCAGCCGGTTATACGGCAACTTTGACCGGGTGCTGGCGCCAAGCCGGGTGATGGCCGACAAGCTGCGCGGTCTGGGCGTGAGCAATGTTTTCGTCCAGCCTCTGGGGGTGGATTTGCAAACCTTTCATCCCGAGGCTCGTGACCCTGGGTTGAAGGCAGAACTGGGCATTGCCGAAGACGCCCGCCTGCTGATTTTCGCCGGACGCGGCTCCAAAGAGAAAAACCTGCCGGTGCTGCTCAAATGCATGCAGCGCCTCGGCCCGCGCTATCACTTGCTGCTGGTCGGCTCGGCAATGCCAGCGACGGTTCCCGACAACGTCAGTGTGATCGATGATTTCTGCCCGGCAGCGCAAGTCGCACGCTTGCTGGCCAGTGCCGACGCCCTGGTGCATGCCGGCGATCAGGAAACCTTCGGCCTGGTGATTCTGGAGGCGATGGCCTGCGGCACACCGGTGGTCGCAGTGGCGGCCGGAGCCTTCGAGGAAATCGTCAACGACGCCTGCGGTCTGCTCTGTGCACCGAACAATCCACAGGCCATGGCCAATGCCGTACGCGAGCTGTTCAGCAGAGATCCCGCACGCCTGGGTCGACAGGCGCGCCGGCATGTCGAACGGCATTACGCCTGGGACAGAGTGGTCGACAGCCTGCTGGGCCACTATCACGCCGTGCTCGGTGATTCGGCTGCGCAGGTGGCCAATGGCTGAGCGCCTCGAGCGGCCTGCCGTGTTGCTGGTGCTGCACGACGTGGCGCCTTCAACATGGGCCGACTATCACGCCTTCGTCGAAGCCGTTGACGGGCTGGGCAACATCCCGATGACGTGGCTGGTGGTACCGGACTTCCATCGACAGGCTGCCGTGGATGCCCATCCCCGGTTTTACCGGATGCTTGACGAACGTGTGGCCCGCGGTGACGAACTGGCCCTGCACGGCTGTTTCCATGAAGACATCGAGCCCGGTCCGCGAACCCCGCGAGACTGGTTCATGCGTCGGGTCTACACCCATGAAGGCGAATTTTTTCAGCTGTCCCGGGAAGCCGCGCTGTCCCGCCTTCATCCGGGCATCGAGCTGTTCCGGCGCCACGACTGGCCACTGCACGGTTTTGTCGCCCCGGCCTGGCTGATGAGCCCAGGCACTCGTCAGGCACTGGGTGAATTGCCGTTGCGCTACACCAGCGATGCACAGCACCTTTATCACTTGCCGGACTTCATCCCGGTCAAGGCTCCGGGGCTGGTCTGGAGCGCACGCAGTCCCTGGCGTCGCGGCCTGTCGAAACTGGTCAGCGAACAGCGTGCACAACGCTGGCGCCGGGCACCGGTGATTCGACTAGGCTTGCATCCGGTGGACATGCGCCACCGTTTTTCCCGGGATTACTGGTGGCAAACCCTTGAACGCCTGCTGGCGGACGGACGACAACCAATGACCAAGATCGACTGGCTGCAGCGACAAGGCACGCAACCGGAATACCCCGCATGAATCGCGGCATGCTGTTATTGATCGGCCTGCTGGCCGCAGTGCTGATTCCGGTTCTGCTGGGCGGCGGCGAAACCTGGGGACGCCTGCAAGCCTTTCCGCTGCACTGGCTGTTGCTCATGTTCGCCATGGTCCTGCTGTGCTGGGGCATCAACACCTTGCGCCTGCGGCTGTTGCTCGGCGACCAGCGGAACCGGGTCACGCCGCTGAAAAGCCTGGGCGTGGTGATGGCCGCCGAATTCGCCTGGTGCGCCACGCCCGGCGGCAGTGGCGGGCCACTGACCATCATGGCGCTGCTGGCCCGCAACGGTGTACGCCCGGCCAGGGGCAGCGCGGTATTCGCCATGGACCAGTTGAGCGATCTGCTGTTTTTCCTCTGTGCCCTGAGCGGGATTCTGATTTACGCCTTGTTTCAGCATCTGAGCGACCGTATGGAATGGCTGCTGACGGTCAGCGCCGTGTCGTTGTTCGGCGGACTGTTCAGTTGTGTGTTGGTAGCGCGCTATCACCGCCTGCTGATTCGCTGGAGTGGCCGCCTGCTGGCTCGCCTGAACGTTCAGCCGGGCACGCGGCGACGCTGGGCACGCAAGCTGCTGCATTTTCTCGCGGCCTTCACCGACGCCCTGAAATTGCCATGGCCGACCCTGATCAAGGTTTTTGCCCTGGCGTGCGTGCATTGGCTGCTGCGTTACAGCGTGCTGTATCTGGCGTTGCGCGGTTTGGGGGCGGACTTGCAGTGGGCCTGGACCTTTCTGATCCAGATGCTTTCGCTGGGAGCCGGCCAGTTCAGCCTGCTGCCGGGTGGCGCCGGTGCAGCAGAGTTGACCTCGGCGGCATTGCTGACTCCGATGGTCGGCAAATCCACCGCCGCCGCGGCGATCCTGATCTGGCGCGTGGTGACCTATTATTTCTATCTGCTGGTCGGTGGCCCGGTGTTTGTGTTGATGCTGGGCCGACCGCTGCTCAAAAAGCTGCTGAGCGTCAGAGAGGCTTCCTGACGTCGTCCTGTTCTTCCTGAAGCTGCTCCCACAACTCGGCAGCGCCGGGAAACTCCGTGCCGTCCTCGGGCGTCATGTCATCCGGGTCATAGCGGCTCAGGCAGCCCTCACCCAAAGTGGCGGGCGCTTTGGAAGTGGCTTTGTCCAGTGGATCGCTCATCGACGTTTTCTCCGGGGCTGAGACAAAAAAAGGGCCTGGAGCGATTGAACGCCCAGGCCCCTGTTTTTTCAACCGCAAAGCTGCGATCAGAACACCACGGTCTTGTTGCCGTGCACCAGCACGCGGTCTTCCAGGTGATAGCGCAGACCACGGGCCAGCACCATTTTCTCGACGTCACGGCCGAAACGCACCATGTCTTCGATGCTGTCGCTGTGGCTGACACGCACCACGTCCTGCTCGATGATCGGACCGGCGTCCAGCTCTTCGGTCACGTAGTGGCAGGTCGCGCCGATCAGCTTCACGCCGCGCAGCGACGCCTGATGATACGGCTTGGCGCCGACGAACGACGGCAGGAAGCTGTGGTGAATGTTGATGACCTTGTGCGCATATTCGCGGCACATGTCCGGCGGCAGGATCTGCATGTAGCGCGCCAGCACCACCACGTCGGCATCGTGCTGCTTGACCAGACGCGACACTTCATCAAAAGCCGGTTGCTTGTCCTGCGGATTGACCGGGACGTGGTAATAAGGAATGCCGTGCCACTCGACCATGCTGCGCAGGTCATCGTGGTTGGAAATCACACAGGAGATCTCGCAATCCAGCTCATCGCTGTGCCAGCGGTGCAACAAATCGGCCAGGCAGTGGGATTCGCGGCTGGCCATCAGCACCACACGTTTTTTCTGCTCGGTGTCGGTGATGCGCCAGTCCATCGAGAACTCTTCGGCGATCGGCGCAAACTTCTCGCGCAATACTTCGATACCGAAAGGCAGTGAGTCGGCACGGATTTCGTGACGCATGAAGAACCAGCCGACCTGATTGTCCGAGTGGTGGCTCGCTTCGGTGATCCAGCCATTGTGGGCTGCCAGAAAATTACTGACTTTGGCAACGATGCCAACGCGGTCCGGGCAAGAAATCACCAGCCGAAAAGTGCGCATGAGGGGGAAACTCCAGAACTTCGCAAAGGCGGCCATTCTAGCGACTGCGCCACAAAACTGCAGTATTCATGAGCTCCAGCCCCCGCCGGGACTCGCTTCAGCTTTTTTGACACAGCCACACGTCAGGATCATGGCGCGACAAACGTCATGTACGAACAGGCGACTGTGAATATTCGTGAAGACTGCATCACATTATTTAACTGAACATTCAAATCAGCGCTTTTCGACGTAACTAATTCAAATAAAAAGCCTGGCTAAATGTTTACTTGATGAAACAGCCTGACTATTATTGCCGCACTGTCCCCTGCCATCGTGCACTCCTACATAAGGTAGTAATCATGTCCTTGATCAACGAATATCGCGCCACAGAAGAAGCAATCAAAGAGCTGCAAGCCCGTTTGAAGAACCTGTCGCAAGACGACAAACTGCAAGCTGAGCTGGAATTCGAAGGCAAACTGCGCACCCTGATGGGTGAATATTCCAAGTCCCTGCGCGACATCATCGCGCTGCTGGATCCGGATTCCAAAACCAAAGCCCCACGTGGCGCTGCGGTAAAAACTACCGGCACCAAGCGTGCACGCAAAGTTAAACAATACAAAAACCCGCACAACGGCGAAGTCATCGAAACCAAAGGCGGCAACCACAAGACTCTGAAAGAGTGGAAAGCCAAGTGGGGCGCTGACGTGGTTGAAGGCTGGGCTACCCTGCTGGGCTAAGCCGCAGCTCCCGTCGCAGAGCACCTGCGACAACAGGAAACGCCAGCATTCGCTGGCGTTTTTTTATGCCTGTCATTCATGTGGCAGACATGTTCGATTTCAAAGATTCAAACGTTTGCGTAATGCCTGGACATAGTTCTGCCATTCAACAAGCACCTCACTCTGCGTCGGTGTCGCATTTAGCAACCATTGCTCCACCGCCTCTGCAAAAGAATCCAGGGTATTAGGGGCGCCCCATTCAGGGTCGGACAAGCGTTGCCGGCAAAAGACTTTCCAGCGTTCTTGCTCTTCGAAATTCAACGTATCCGGAAAGTTACGCGCTCGATATCGAAACAACAATTCAGGCAAACGTTCGTCATCGAACAGCCAATGTTCTCGTGCCAATTGCACAGGATCTGCCGTCCTCACTTGCTCACATAATCGCCGGTCACGATCACCGATAAATCCGTCGTACAACTGTTGTTCGGGATCTTCACTCGGGGTGAAATCTTCGCTGGCATAAATCGCCGGGATCTTATCTTTCCAAACTTGCTGTGCGTCACTTAGTCGCAATGCTCGGGCCTGATAAAGCGCCATGTCCAGCCCCAGACGCTGCTGATCTTCGACACGCAACACCGACAGCGGCGCGACCACCGGGCACTTGTTGATGTGAATCAGCTTGAGCGGCACCGGCAGTTCACCCTCGGCCAGCTCGTCGCGACGGGTATACAGCCGCTGACGCAAGGTCTGCGCATCCAGGTCGAGCAGGCCCTGCGGGTCCAGATGCAGATCACAGACAATCAGCGCGTTCCTGTTGCGCGGGTGCCAGGCCAGCGGCAGCACCACACCGACAAAACTGCGCGCCGCCGAGAACCGTCCGGAAATGTGCACCATCGGTTGCAACAGACGAATCTGGTCCAGGACCTTCTGTTTGCTGCGCAGCTGAAACAGCCAGTCGTACAAACGGGGCTGCTTCTCGCGGATCAATCGGGCCAGGGCGATGGTGGCGCGCACGTCCGACAAGGCTTCGTGGGCGTTGCCGTGATCGATGCCATTGGCGGCGGTCAGGCGTTCGAGCTTGAGCGTGACCCTGCCTTCGTCATCGGTGGGCCAGACCAGTCCGTCGGGACGCAACGCACAGGCGGCACGCACCACATCGATCAGGTCCCAGCGACTGTTGCCGCCCTGCCATTCACGGGCGTAGGGATCGAAAAAATTCCGGTACAGGCTGTAGCGGGTCATCTCGTCGTCGAAGCGCAAGGTGTTGTAGCCAGCACCACAAGTGCCGGGCGCGGCGAGTTGGGCGTGGACCCGGGTCATGAAGTCGGCCTCGCTCAAACCCTGTTCGGCAAGACGGCTCGGGGTGATGCCGGTGATTGCGCACGCCGCCGGGTGCGGCAGGATATCTTCGCTGGGCTGGCAGTAAAGATTGACCGGTTCGTCGATTTCGTTGAGATCGTGGTCGGTGCGGATACCCGCCACCTGTAACGGGCGGTCACATCGGGGATTGATGCCGGTGGTTTCGTAGTCGTACCAGAAGATGGAAGTCACGGGCGGTTCCTGAACTGAAGATCGGCAAAGTCTAGGCGTTCGACCGTCGTCGCGGCCAGCACGGCATCATTCAGGCACATTTGCCTGAGCGAAGGGCGATACATAGTTATGTCGTTTCCCCCCGTGAGGCTGCTAGCATCGGATTCACTCGCATCCCGATCCGGCAACATCAGGTAGCCCATGCTCGAGACCACAGCACCGCCAGGGAAAGCAACGCTGACACCGCCGCTGGACACACGGCATCAGGTCGAAACGCCGGAAGGCATCGACCTGCCGCTGCGTCCCGCCGGCCTGATGGTGCGCGCCGTGGCGTTCACCATCGATCTGGTATTCCGCGGACTGATCCTGGGGCTGCTGTTCATGCTGCTGGCCCTTCTCGGCCAACTGGGCATTGGCCTGGGCTCGCTGCTGCTGTTCGCGGTGAGCTGGTGGTACATGGTGTTGTTCGAAGTGCTGCGCCAGGGGCGCTCGCCGGGCAAGCAATGGATGGGTTTGCGGGTGGTGCACGACGACGGCACGCCGGTCGGCTGGTCGGCCTCGCTGCTGCGCAATCTGCTGCGTTTCGTCGATCTGATGCCGTTCGGCTATTTCCTCGGCGCCCTCAGTTGCCTGCAACATCCTGCGTTCAAACGCCTCGGTGACATCGCGGCCGGTACGCTGGTGGTCTACAGCGAGCGTCCGCTCAAGCGTCCGTCATTGCCTGATGCCGAGCCTCGTCGCTCCCCGGTCCCGCTTACCCTGATCGAACAACGCGCCCTGCTCGCCTTTGCCGAGCGTCAGGGTGAACTGTCGACCGCGCGGGTCAATGAACTCGCGGCGCTGCTGGCCCAGCCACTGCACATCAGCGCACCGAAAGCCGTCGGCGAACTCAATGGCATCGCCCGTGGCCTGCTGGGGCCGACATGAAGCAAAGTCTTTTCGAAAGCCGCCACAAGGCCGAATGGGAGCGCTTCACCCTCGCCCTCGAACGTCTGGAGCGCGGCAAGGACACTTCGCAGGTGGCTGAATTTCCCAAGGCCTACCGCCGACTCTGTCAACATCTGGCGCTGGCACAGGAGCGTGGCTACAGCAGTTTTCTCATCGACTCGCTGCAACAGCAGGTGCTGCGCGGCCATCAACAGCTTTACCGACATCGCAGCCGGCTCGGCGCCAATCTGATGGGCTTCATCATGGCCGGATTTCCACGGCTGGTACGGGCCGAATGGCGCTTCGTGCTGGCCGCCGGGCTGCTGTTCTTCGGCAGCCTGATCGGATTCGGCGTACTGGTGTATCTGAATCCCGAACTGATCTACAACCTGCTTCCCGCCGAGCAGGTACGCGAGATGCAGGGCATGTACGATCCGGTCGCCGGCCATCTCGGGCGCACCGCCGAACGCGCCGCCAGCGAAAACTGGGTGATGTTCGGCTACTACATCATGCACAACATCGGCATTGCCTTTCAGACCTTCGCCAGCGGTTTGCTGCTGGGAGTGGGCAGCGGGTTTTTCCTGTTCTACAACGGCCTGATCATCGGCAGCGTGGCCGGGCATCTGAGTGAAATCGGCTTCGGCCAGACCTTCTGGTCGTTCGTGATCGGGCACGGTGCGTTCGAACTCACTGCCATAACCCTGGCGGGCGCTGCCGGGCTGAAACTGGGCTGGGCGTTGATCGCACCGGGACGCCTGACACGGGGTGAGGCTCTGAAGCGTGCGGCGCGCCAGAGCGTACTGCTGATCTGCGGGGTGATGCTGTTCCTGCTGATCGCCGCGTTTATCGAGGCTTACTGGTCATCACGCACCGGGATTACACCGCAGACCAAATACCTGGTCGGCGCCGGGCTCTGGCTCTGCGTGGCGACCTATCTGCTGTTCGCCGGAAGGACCCGCCATGCGCCTGAGTGAGGCCACCGTGGTGATCCGCCCGCGTACCACCTGGGAAGCCATGGACCTGGGCGTGCGCATGAGCCAGCAACACCGGCGCCTGCTGATGACCAGCTGGGCCATCGTCACCCTTCCGCTGTTTGGGGGGCTCAGCCTGCTGTTGTGGGATTCACCGTCGCTCGCCGTGTTCATTTTCTGGTGGCTGAAACCTGCTTACGAACGTTTGCCGCTGTACATCCTGTCCAAAGCCCTGTTCGGCGAAACGCCCACCCTTAAAGAAGCATTGCGCCAATGGCCGCGCCTGCTCAAACCGCAACTGCTGGCCAGCCTGACCTGGCGACGTCTGAGCTTCAGTCGCAGCTTCCTGATGCCGGTGGTGCAGCTCGAAGGCCTGGGTGGCCTTGCCCGCCAGCAGCGTCTTCGGGTGTTGCTGCAACGCAATGCCGGCGCGGCGCAGTGGCTGACGATCATCGGCGTGCATCTGGAAACGGCGCTATGGATCGGCCTGATGGTGTTGTTCTACCTGCTTTTGCCGCAACAGGTCGAAACCGATTGGGACTGGCAAAGCCTGATCTTCGCCGTCGACCACCAATGGCGCTGGCTCGAGCACCTGACCAACGCTTTCTATGCACTGATACTGGTGATCTGGGAACCGATCTACGTCGCGTGCGGTTTCAGCCTTTATCTGAACCGGCGCACGGTATTGGAAGCATGGGACATCGAACTGGTGTTCCGCCGCTTGCGTCAGCGCCTGAACAGCAGCGCACTCGGCTTGCTGCTGGTGGTTTGTCTGTTGCTGCCGGGAGTGCTTTCGGCATGGGCCGCCGACCCCGCCACCGCTCCGGATGCGCCCCGGCTTTTGAATCAGCCACTGAACAGTCAGGCATCCCACGATAGCATCAAGGCCTTGCTGGAACACCCGCCGTTCAAGAACAAGGAAACCGTTACCCGTTATCGCTTCGGCGAAGATCCTGCCACCGTCGAAAAGACCAAGGACAGCAAAGCGCCACAATGGCTGAAAACCCTGCTGGGCTGGCTCAATGGTCAACACCTCAACGGGCTGGCCAAGGCCATTGAAGTGTTGCTGTGGGTCGTGGTGATCGGCGCAGTCGGCTGGCTGATTTGGCGCTATCGCGAGCTTCTGCAAACGTTCGTCAGTCGTCGTCCATCACTGCCGGTGCGGACAAAACGGCCAGTGCCACAGCAAGCCTTCGGTCTCGACCTGAGCAAGGAAACCCTGCCCGACGACATCGCCGCCCGTGCCGAACAACTCTGGCAGACCCAACCCCGTGCGGCGCTCGGCCTGCTGTACCGGGCGCTGCTCAGTCATCTGCTGCACGACTTCAACCTGACCCTGAAACCGGCCGACACCGAAAGCGAAGTGCTGGCCCGGATCGAACATTTGCAACGTCCGGATCTGCTCGCTTACAGCCGTCATCTCACCGGCCACTGGCAGAACATGGCCTACGGGCACCGCGTGCCGGCGGCGCATCTGCAACAGGAACTGTGCGATGGCTGGCGGTCACTGTTCGGCCATGGAGCTGCCCGTTGAACCGGCGCGCACTCTGGCTGGCCGGCGCGTTGATCCTCGCTCTGTTGGGCGCGCTGGGCGTTTATCTGTACCTCAAGGCCACGCCTTACCAGGCCGTGGTCGATCACGGCCCTTCCCCCGCCGCGCAAGCCAACCCGTATCTGGCGGCGGAGATGTTTCTGCGCGGTCACGGGATAACCGTCGACCACGCCGAGAGCCTCGCCGTGTTGCCCGAAATCGATCCGCGCCAGCACACCCTGTTGCTGTTCAACGACCGCTCGAACATGACTCCGCGTCAGGTCGATCAGGTTCTGAACTGGGCCCGGGCGGGCGGACGGCTGGTGTTCGTCGCCGAGTCGCTGTGGGATGAGAAGACCGGCCAGAGCAATGACCTGCTGCTCGATCGTGTGCAACTGCATCAATCCCTCAGCAAGGATCTGAAAGACCCGCCGCCGGATGTCGCCGAAGATCCTTACCCGAATCTGACCAGGCTTTATCTGGAAGACGAAGACGCCCCTGCCTACGCCGGATTCGACACCGCGTTCCACCTCGAAGACCCGAAAAACCTCGCCCAGGCCTGGGCCAACAGCGCCAAAGCCACCCACATGATGCAACTGGCTTACGGAAACGGCACGATCACCGTGGTCACGGATGCCGACCTGTGGAAAACCCCGGCCATTGCAGAGCACGACAATGCCTGGCTGCTTTGGTACCTGAGCGCCGACACCGCCGTGACGCTGCTCTACAACACCGAACACGACGGTGTGCCGACCCTGCTCTGGCGGTATTTTCCACAAGCCATCGTCGCCCTGCTGGCACTGATTGGTCTGTGGCTCTGGCATGTCGGTGTGCGCCACGGCCCGGTGCAGGCTCCTGTCCCGAGCGGTCGTCGGCAACTGATGGAACACCTGCGCGCCAGTGCCGATTTCATTCTGCGCCACAACGGTCAACAGACCTTGCTGCAAGCCTTGCAGCAAGACGTGATGCGCCGTGCCCGTCACCGTCACCCCGGTTTTGACCAATTGAACGTCGCCGAACAATGGCTGGCCCTGTCGCGCCTGTCCCGCCAGCCAACCCGCGCCATCAGCCAGGCCCTGAGCCCGGTACCGAAGCGGCGGATGTCCAGCGCCGAATTCTGCCGTCAGGTCGCCCACCTGCAAGCCCTGAGGAACTCGCTATGACCGAACACATCGAACCCGGCTCGCCCGGCCACGTGGCCCAGCAACGCCACCGCGCCAGTCAGTTGGCCCAAGCGGTACGCGGTGAATTGCAAAAGGCGCTGATCGGCCAGAACCCGGTGATCGACGACGTACTGACCGCGCTGATCGCCGGCGGCCACGTGCTGCTCGAAGGCGTTCCCGGCCTGGGCAAAACCTTGTTGGTACGCGCTTTGGCGAAGTGTTTCGGCGGCGAGTTCGCCCGCATCCAGTTCACCCCGGACCTCATGCCAAGCGACGTCACCGGCCATGCGGTCTACGACCTGCAGACCGAGCAGTTCAAACTGCGCAAAGGCCCACTATTTACCAACCTGCTGCTGGCAGACGAAATCAACCGCGCCCCGGCCAAGACGCAAGCCGCGCTGCTCGAAGCAATGCAGGAACGTCAGGTCACCCTCGAAGGCCGCGCCCTGCCGATCGCTCAGCCATTCATGGTGCTCGCCACGCAGAACCCGATCGAACAGGAAGGCACTTACCCGTTGCCCGAGGCCGAACTCGACCGCTTCATGCTCAAGGTGCGCATGGATTACCCCGACGCCGAGCAGGAGCTGGACATGGTGCGCCAGGTCAGTCGCTCGACCCGCGCCGACATGCTCGACGTGCAACCGCTGCGCACCGTGTTGCAGGCCAGGGACGTGCAGGCTCTGCAACGCATCGCCAGTGATCTGCCGCTGGACGATCAGGTACTCGATTACGCCGTGCGCCTGGCCCGCAGCACTCGCAGCTGGCCAGGGCTGACCCTCGGTGCGGGTCCGCGCGCCTCCATTGCACTGGTCCGTTGCGCCCGCGCCCGGGCACTGTTGCGCGGTGGCGAATTTGTGATTCCCGACGACATAAAAGGTTGCGCACTGGCGGTGCTGCGTCACCGGGTGCGCCTCGCACCGGAGCTGGATATCGAAGGGCTGCAAGTCGATCAAGTCCTTCAGCAACTGCTTGACCAGATCCCGGCGCCGCGCCTGTGAAACCCTCGCGCCTGTTGTTGATCTGGCTGGCGATCCTGCTGGCCATCGGCATTGTGCTGGGCACCTTGCAGGCGCTGGATGTCGAGGTGCCGTCGAGCCTGCTGTCGATCAACTGGGGCTTGCTGCTGGCGCTGTTTGCACTGAGCCTGCTGGACGCGCTGCGCCTCAAGCGCCTGCCTTCGCCACGCGTACATCGGCAAATGCCCGGCAGCCTGGCCCTCGGTCGCTGGAGCGAAATCCGGCTGGAAGTCGAACACGACTTCGACCAGCCACTGGCCATGCAGATCTTCGACCACGTCCCCGACGGCCTGAGCTTCGAAAACCTGCCGCTCGACATCGAGCTGCAACCCGGACAACGCAGCCAGATCGGCTATCGACTGCGCCCGCTCAAACGCGGCCACTTCACCTTCGATACTTGCGAACTCAACCTGCCCAGCCCCTTGGGCCTGTGGTCCGGCAAACGCCTGCTGAACCTCACCGACCACACCCGCGTCTATCCCGACTTCGCCCGTCTCTACGGCGGCCAGCTGCTGGCGGTGGACAACTGGCTCAGCCAGCTCGGCGTACGCCAGCGCCAACGCCGTGGCCAAGGGATGGAGTTTCACCAACTGCGGGAATTTCGCGAAGGCGACAGCCTGCGCCAGATCGACTGGAAAGCCACCGCCCGCCATCGCACACCGATTGCCCGGGAATACGAAGACGAACGGGATCAGCAGATCATTTTCATGCTCGATTGCGGGCGGAGCATGCGCAGTCAGGATGGTGAGCTGTCCCACTTCGATCATGCATTGAATGCGTGCCTGCTGTTGAGTCATGTCGCGCTGCGGCAGGGGGATGCGGTGGGGTTGTCCACCTTCGCCAGTGACCAGCCGCGGTTTATTGCACCGGCCAAGGGTGCCGGGCAACTCAAGGTGTTGCTCAACGGCGTTTACGATCTGGAAAGCACGCAACGGCCAGCGGATTATCCGGCGGCGGTGAATCAGGTGCTGGCGAGGCAGAAGCGGCGGGCGTTGGTGGTGATAGTGACTAATGTTCAGGATGACGATGATGAGGAGTTATTGATCGCCGTCCGGCATTTGAACCATCGGCACCGAGTTTTGGTGGTTTGCCTTCGGGAAAAAGCAATCGAAGACGTTCGGCTATCACCGATTCAAACCATTGAACAAGCACTGAGCTATTGCACGACAGTGGACTATCTCAATGCCCGCATAGAGTTTCATGACAAGGTAAAAGTTGGTGGAGTGTCCGTGCTGGATCTGT
This sequence comes from Pseudomonas bananamidigenes, assembly GCF_001679645.1. Classification (GTDB taxonomy): domain Bacteria; phylum Pseudomonadota; class Gammaproteobacteria; order Pseudomonadales; family Pseudomonadaceae; genus Aquipseudomonas; species Aquipseudomonas bananamidigenes. The sequence continues at coordinate 88,982 of NZ_LRUN01000022.1, forward strand.
ATGCACATGAGCTGGAGGCAAATCTCCTGACCCGATATCTGAACTTGAAGAGGACAGGCGCCTTTTAACCTGTGAGCATCAACCCCTATTCTGATAGGGGTTGATGCCCTATAAACCATGCCAGGTATTCGTAATTGGTTATCACACGACTATATTAAGCCAAGCCAAAATACAAGATTTCGATCTTTCTGACCGCGAACTTCCAACTCAACTACAGCGTTCAGGCCCAGAGCATTCGTACAATCAAACGTCCATTCCACTCCCTTATCGGCGTCCATCAGTTGATAGTCTATCGTTGGTGGGGTAACCAGCACTCCAATGTCTTGCCCGGGGAAATTACTAATTTCAGACCAAATCAACCGCACTTCTTTTCCGACATAGAACCCATCAAGTGGAAGGAAGCGCACCGTATGTATTTTTCCAATTTTTAAATAAAAGTTTGGCGACACAATCCCATCGATCAACATCGTCAGCGAGTCGCTATGTCGCACCAGCCCCGAAAGTGGCAAATCCGGTAGCTGCGGGCTGGTAAACTTCAGTTTGAAAGGCCCGATAGGTGAATACTCGCCGTCGATTGACACCCACCATCGCATTGGCGATTTATCAACAACTCTTTCCACCCCTAATTCCGGCTCAAACTTCAATCGTTTAAGCTCTGTATCTTGAACGTTTTCCAACGCGATACTGACCCACTTCCGCAACCAGCTATGTTCTTCAAAATGAAGTTCAAGAGGTCCACCCTGCTTATCTTTTGAGAACAACTGGAGCTCTCCATCAACCAGATCAATGGGAGAACGATCCATTGTAAGCTTGAATTCCTGCAACCATGTAATCGAGTCTACTTCCGCTGAAAGTTTCATACTCTTCACCTCCCTCCCAATTAGGCCACCCTCAACAATCGCGTCCAGCCTTCCATCTCGAATCGGAGGAATCCGGAATACCACCCGGCTACAGCCGTCCGCACCGGTTTCGGTTGGTTCAATCTTGATTCCATAGAGTGCCCACTTTACTGAAACATTGCGCAGCGGTTTACCTGATCTGGCCGAAACAACCATGACAGTCGCAATAACTTCCTGCCCAGGAAGACCGCTATTCATATCAACAGTCAGACTTTCAATCCGACGCGGTTCATTCACTGAATAATTCATGTAAACAGAAGCCGAGTCTGCGCCCCCGACGACGACAGCACGAACAGTGCCTGGTCCAGCGTGCTGGGGAATGAAAGATATTGACGTCAAACCATGAAAGTTAGTGGTCGTAAATTTCGGCTGCTGCTCCGGCAACTCCCACATGACCCGCACATTCGCCATCGCCTTGCCGGTCAACGCATTCGTCAATCGAACCTCGCAAACAACAGGTTTACCCCAATCGACAGTCTGAGACACACCTGCACTGGCATTGATACGCGCAGCAATCGCCTGGGTACCCAATGACATGGGTTGGGGAGGAGACAGTTCCAACAAACGGCTGGCGGCCAATCGGACGGACACGCCGCCGTCCTTGATATCGCCGGCATTGAACGAGTATTTCAGCCCCCCGCTCGTCCAGTCCCGGAACTCACCCAACACCTCGTTGAATTCCAGCCCAAGCTCGCTCGGGGCAGGATGATCCAGGCCGACAGCCAGCCGTTGACTGCGCAACGGATTGTCGTCGTCGGCCTGCAGATCAAAGCTGAACGACTCGGCACGTCTGGGGAACAAAGCATGTTGCCCCCAAAGCCCCTCGGATAACTCGGTGACCAACCGCAGCCTATTCCAGGGATCGTACGGCAAGGTATAGAGTTCAAAATGCTGCACGGCCGTTGTCTGATCGTACAGATTGAGAGCGGTCGCGCTTACGGTACTGATACCCGCGCTGTGCGACTGTGCGTCATACAGTGACCAGCCATCCGGATTTGTCGGTACGTTGATCGGATCTGCACTCCCCACTCGCCATTCAATCAGCGAAGACTCGACCGGCCGATCAGCAAATGCCGAGTAGAACCGCGCTTGCACTCGCGCACGCTGTCCCTTGCTCAATACCGGATCAATGGCCGGCCCGCGAGCGGCAACCGACTTGATTTTGTTGTGACCCAACATCAATTGCGTCTGCGCCGTCAGCGCCTCCTCACCCAACATAACGGTCTCGGTCAATGTCATCACTGCATCGTCCGAGCTATTGGAAAAATTCAGTTCCCGGCGTGCGCCCCCCGCCGTCATAAAGACATCGGTTGAAAGCGGGGGATCGATTACCAGACCGGGTGGAATCGGCGCAATCGCGGTCTTGACCGACAAACCGTGCAATGCACTGACCCCGATCGGCATGAGTGTGAGTTTGTGGGTAGCCCAAAGGCAGGGGTAAAGCGTGTTGGTATCCGGTTCCGCCGAAACATGATCAAGCATCATCCGGATCTCGCCGGCCAGATCGCTGCCCAGCAGCCGAAGGGGAATCTCGCGGACTTCCGGCAAGTGGGAACTGCTGAACGCCAGCGTCGAGAATCCACTCTTGTCCGGATCCGAGACGATGTCCCATTCAAGACCGGAGCTGCTCATCTCCCGGGCAACACCGGCCGCCGGACTGAGCTGGAATCCCGGTAACGGTGGCGTATCCCGGTTCCAGTCCAGTGCAATCGACTTGCCGATAAAACTGCTGCCCTCAACGGGATCAATACGCAGCTTGTGGGCTCTGCCTCGTCGGCAGACCACGCCCTGAATCAGCCGGTCGACCGGTTTTCCGTCCAGAGAGACATTGACCTGCCCTTTCCAGGCACTGGTGGGCAAAGCCTTGACCGCGAATGGGTGCTCATCCACTGGCGCGTCTTCGTGGCGCTGCACCCGTGCGACGATAGCGTAATCACCGGCACTGGCCGGCAGGTGATCGACACTCCCCCAGCCATCCACCCCCGTCACCGACCTGACCGGACCGGCCGGTGTATCAAACTCTATTTCCACATTGCTGACCGGTTGTCTGTCGCGTCGTTGCACTTGAACCATGCAGGTGACGACATCGCGTTCATCCACCACCGGTGACTTGTTCGGCCCCCAGGTCTTGCCGATCTCGATCTTGTTGTATGCCAGTGACATGGCATTGCCACGGGATAAATGCTGCAACCTGGAACAACCAAGAATCCAGTCAAACACCCCGTCGCGCTTGTCCTCGAAGTGCGCGTTCCAAAGGACAGAATCGCCAGCGACAGCCACTTGCTCTTCAAAGTCCGGGACAGAAGTCGCTCCCACATCCGCAGGCGAATCCCCGCTCCCCCAATTCAGGGAAAATGTAGCGTCACCCAGCGGGTGCCCCGCCGGAATGTTCAAATCGACAGGAAATGCCTCTCCGCGCTCCGGATAGCGGGTCTTCTCCCCCCAGGCGGCCGGTGTCCCACCATCGAACCGAGCCAGTAAGGTTTTGAACGGATCAATGGCAAACGCCCGAACCTCGAAGGTATGCGTCGCCTCGCCATTGTCGGACAAAGGGCTGACTACCGAGGCGGTCACCCTGCTCACCCCCTCCTCGGTTGGCGTGTATTGATACGTTGCCCGACCCCGGGCATCGGTGGGTGCCCGTTGCAGGATAGTCCCCGCATGCCTCTCCACCCGCCAGACCACCTCACCCACTACCGGAGCGTGGGTATAGAAGGATCGGACCTGAATCTGCAGTTCCACCGATTGGTTGTACTCGATGACCGGGTACGTCTCGGCCTCTTTGAGCGCAAGCAGGTCCAGGCGATGATGCCCCCAGGAAATCAACAATGGATGCGGTGGCGCCGAGTATTTGCTGTAAATCTTCGCGTTCAGTTCATAAGGTTCTTTGCCTGACGGTTCCGGACAATCCAGCAGCCAGTCCAGACCGATGAGCTGAGACTGTCCCAACCCGGGCTCAGCGGTAATGGCCTCCAGCGGGTTATCTTCAAGCCACAGACTGGCCTCAAGGTTGTTCCAGACGCTTTGCGAGTCAACCGCAAAAGAGATTCTGTGACGTTGCTCCCCGCTGGCACCCAGGCAGATCGGCAGGACACTGCCAGAGTCGAAACGTTTGCCATCATTGATGACGGCTTCCAGCGCCAGCGCCGGAAGATTCAGTTTTATCTCAATGCCGGTCAGGCGGATTTCCACCGAGCTGGGCTCGCCCACCTCTCTTTTCGGGCTGCTCAGATTGATCTCCAGCTCATCACCTGCTTGCAGCCCCAGCCTGTCCGGCAAATCCTCCTGCATCTCAAGCAGATCAACCGCAAAAGGATCGGCAAGTTTCGCCTTAGCCGGCAATTCGATTTCGAACTTTTCAACACTTCCCCTTTTGTTGAGCACCACGCGTCCGACCGAATTCGGATAAGTGTTTTCATAGAGAAAACGCAGGCTGTAACGAGCCTGCGCCTGCTGTCCGATCGGCACGACCATCCTTTGCCTGACCGCCGCGAGGTTGGTCAGCGTCATGATCGACACGCGGGTGTCTCCCCATTGGTCAGTCCGGATAACGAAACCTACGGCATTGCTCACCACATCCCAGTAGTCGTAGCCCTCGGTCATGTCACCGTTCTTCACGAAGTTATGTTCCGTGTCGATTTCTCTTTCGCTCATGATTGCGTCCCCTTGGCCCCGGTCTTGCTTTCAGCTTCGTTGACCAGCTCCTGAACCTTTTTGGAAAAGGCCAGATCTCCGAGTTTGGCGGTGTAATAGACCTTGATCACGATATCGGTCAGCGATAGCAACATCGGCTTTTGCTTCACGTGCCAGGGAAATACGATCCGCCAGCGCGAGACCGCGCCGGTGTTTTCGAACGGCAGCGTCAGGCCCTCGTCAGCTCTGAGCGAAACCACACCGGTATCATCCAGCCCGGTGGACAGGGACACCTGCTGCCCGCTGCTGAGGTTGATCAGCACATCGACAGGCGCCACGCCCTCACCGGCGTGCAGATACTCCAAAGACTCGTTCGACGGTTTCATGGCGATATGACTGCCGACCTGTATCAGGTTCGCCACCACGTTTTCGAAAGGGCCCGTGAGCACCGGCAGAGAGACTTCGACGCGAAGAATCTGTCGGCAGTAATGATCGTGGTAGTCGCGATCGAACAGCAGCTGATTCAGCTCGAAATCCAGAGAGCCCGTATCAACCAGGTGCCCCAGTGCCTCGGCCCAGTTTTCATACCCCTTCTGCCGGGTCGCCGGACCGTCGAACAACCGTTGCAGCGAAACGGTCTTGAGGACCTCCTGGCGTCGCTCCCGTCGTTGCAGATATTCCGAGCGCATTCGCAACAGACTGGCCTGCAAGGTGGCACCGGCCGTCAATCCGTGTCGCTGGTCGCGCCAGACATCGGTGTCCAGTTGATAGGCATCGAACTCACAGGTTTCCGCGCGCAAGGTTGTCTGAGCGCTCCGGCACAGTGCAACAGCCGCGTCATACGCCTGAAAGTGCAAGGTTTTCAGTTGCCCCATCAGCCACTGGTAAAGCTCCGGGTTGGTTGCCCGGGTCTGCAGAAACTGGAACAGATCAAGCGCCTTGGCATTGGCCGCGAGGGTATGCTCCAGATTGATTCTTGCCGACGCGATGGCCCGTTCCTGGGCCGCGATCTGGGCACTGATCGCATTCTTCTCGGCAACGGCCTGATTTCGCATCAGTAACCATTCATGCCGACGACGACGGTAGTTTTCGGAGGTGGCTGTCTTGTCGGCATTCGCGCGTTGGACGTCAGCAGCAATCTGAAAGCCAAACCCTACGGCACTCACCAGATGACCCGGCTGATGGCCGCCGTTGGCCAACCCGAAGATATTGGGGAACGCATGGATGACTGCCGCCCCCAGTTGAAAGCCGGTGGCCAGAGCCACAAAGCCTGCAGCCGCCTCGACGTGCTCCATGACTTTGAACTCGTCGGGAGAAATGTGTTTGTCGTATAGATCGGCGTAATGCAGTTCACGCTCTTCGGCCATGGTTCTGCTGTGTTGCAACGCCGTCAGAAGCTCGACCTCGCGGGCGATGGATTCTTCCTGAGCCCGGCGAGCGAAATCGCCCAACTCAGTCAATTGACGTTGCTGCAATACTTCCTGCTGAACCCTGTCCTGCTGTTCAAGCAGGCGCTGCACCTCGTTTCCCAACTCCTGCAATTGCTGCACCATCTGCAATGCCGCATCGAACAGGACAATCCAGCGGTAGGCTGCCACCCGCAGCTGTCCGCCCATCGGTCGTACCGGGCCGGCGTTACCGGCCGCCAGACGGTTCAGCAAGTCCCGTGGATCCATGGCCGAAAAGAGCGGGATGGACGCCACCTTGCCATCGATGGTCCGGCCATGCCGAATGTTGTCGATCCGCTGGTTCGGCAGGTCAAAGAACGTCAGCAATCTCGGGCTCACCGGTATCTTGAATGAAGATGTGCCGTAGACACCCAAATGCTGAGTGCGCGCAGCCCTGACCGGTAGATGTTCTTCTTGCAACTGCAATGTCTTTTCAAATTCTGCGAGGGCCGGTCGGGTCTGCATCTCCTTCACCAGATCACCCAGTTCCCTGGCCACCCAGCGATGGACGCTGCGTGTATGCGGTCTCGCGCCCATCAGCGATCTGGCGCGGACATATTGCAGCTTGGCGGCCGTCAGACTGTCCCGCGTCATCTGGCGATACAGCCAGTCGCCCCAGGCGATGAGGTTGTTCACATAGTCGAGGAAAATCACCATCTGGTAATGCCGGGGTGATGAATAGGCAATGGCATCCGGATCACCCGGTGCAAAGACTTCGTAGGCGATGTCAGGCTTTTTCACGTCCAGAGGCCGGCAATGCCAGTATTGCGGTCTTGCCGGAGTCTCACCCTGCGCGTCTTTCGCAGGCGCCTGGGGCTCGAATATGAAGTGCAGCCAGCGCTGCGCCTGATCAAAACGGTTTTCATCCCGCAGCCGGGCGGCAATCAGGTGCGGCAGGTGAAAGAACAGCTCCCAGAAAAAAAGACCGTTGGCACCATCGAACGGACCGTTCGGCTCAGCCGGTCCATCGGGCATAGGCGGTTCCTTTGGAAACTGCGTCGCCCAGTCCAGCAACGCCCCGATCGATACACTGGAGCGCAACACCAGTTCGTGCCCGATCAAGGTATTGAGCCGGACGTATTTCAGCTTTAAAACGTTTGCCTGTTGATTGAAGGCCAGAAACTGGGCGCCCTGCGCATCGGTGTCATGAATGGACGGCAACGGCCCGGGCGCACCGAGCGTGGCGGGGACCGTCAGGACGAGGGTTCGCTCACCGTAACCGGCTCCAGTGCCGGTTCCCGTCAATTTCACGGTGATCGTGCTGCTGTTGAATGCCGATCGCTTTACTTCCTGCCATTTCGTTGCCCACCCCCCGGAGGTCGAGAAACTGGCCTTGTCCGGCGCAGGATCCCCACTCGCACCAGATTGAATGGCCAATGTGAACTCTACGTTTTTGCCACTGCCACGCGAGACACGAGCACAATGTCCCTGAACCCAAAGCGAGTAATCCGAGGCGTTACGCACTATATATGCCTTGATCCCCAGGTGCTCCGCCAACGTGTCGGGCTGCGTGCCTGGCTGCGTTACCCGGCTATCGACCGCCGGAAACAACTGCGGCTGCATCTTTTGCTGAAGCGTACGGCGATCGACAAACAAGTGATTGGCCAGGTAATCCATGACTGCCGTTTCGTCCTTCACCTTGCGAAACAGCGAGTCACGGGTTTCATAAATCGCCACAGACAACGTCGATGACGTACCGACTTTGGGCTGGGCATTGGTCACATGCACCGCCAGCCGGCCCTTGGGATACGCGGTATCGATCTCGTCGCGCAAGATCACCGCGACCAGCCGGCATCCCTTCGAAACGTCTTTGTCCGTCTGCAGCAGATGCAAACGAACAGGTGGCGACCAGCTGTCGTCCAGGGCGATGAACGCCACCATGACTTCCAGCTCATGGAGGGTTTGCAGTTCACCCGTGTTATCGAAAACACCCGGGCGCCACTGGACCCAGACCATGCAGGGCCGGCCCTCCCAATAGACCATCCGGCAATCCAGCACCGTGTCATCGGTCGGGATGTCCGCAGGTTTCCATTCTCGCCATGCCGTCGGATTGACCGCTGGCGAATTGAGCGCAAGCTCGATGTGTGCTTCTCGCCAGAACCACTCATAAGGTGCAACGCGCTGTCTGCCTACCAGGTAATAACGGGTTTTCAGTGGGTTCGCACCGTCCAGATAACCGCTCAGGACATTCAGATTGCAGGTTTCCTCAAAGCTGCGCAGGTAACGCTGTGCGCCCTTGAGTACCGAATCGTCGGTGATCGAAGTCTGGTTCACATGACTCTCGAGCGCTTTGAACAACCCGGTTTTGCGGATGCGTACATAGGGTGTGATGTAGTCCTCCGGGGTGCACAGCAGCAGCATGTTTGCAGACCACGGCCCATAACTGCCGGCAATGTCCCACTCCTCCAGCAGGTCGGGGTCGAATTCCCGCCCGTCGTATCCGGGTTCGAGCTTCTGAAACACCGCATGAATGTAGGCCTGCAAACAGCTCACGGCCTCTGCCACCCATGAGGTTTCAATCTCATCGCTGTCCAGCGGATCGGAGCGCAACCACTCCCAGAGGTCGTCCGCCGATTGGGTGTTCATCGGAAAGAGAAGGCCAGCCTTTTGATGCTTGGCGTGAAGGCAGAAATCGATCAGCGCATTACGACGCAGGGCCGAGAGTTCACCTGACTGCTTATTGTTGTGCATCACCGTCTCCCCTCACTGTTTGCGTTGTTTGCGAGTTGCCGGCACTTGCAAATGCGCTGAAACGGCCGCGACAAATTCCACTTTGCGCAGATCAACGCCGGTCGTGTTTTCAGCTTTCGCGTTGACCTTCACGGTGACCGGTACGTCACTGGTGAAGGTCACTTCGGTGCGCCCCAGGCGATCAGTGACGGTTTTGATCTCACCCTGAGGCAAGGGATTGAGCGTCCAGGTCACCGAAGTGTCTGCAATGGGATTGTCCCAGTCGTCCTGGACGAAGGCACGATAGGTCACCAGCGTTCCGACCGGTACGGTGCTGTCTGGCAGTGGGAAAGGGTTGTCGGTCGTCGTGTAGAGAGTGGTCATATCCGGACCGATTTCGATCCCCGGCGCGGCTGTCTCTTCACCCAGATCGAGCCAGAACACAGGCGTGACACTGCCCATCCGACCGTCCGGGAAAAACTTGACCGTCGCCGTGCCATCGATACCGGTGGTGATCATTGAATGCTCGAACCGGCCCAGCGTCGTGGCGCAGTAAACATTGACATTCCGTCGCGCCTCACCTTTGCGGTTCTCTACTTTCACGGTGAACTCGGCGGACTCACCCGGCTTGTTGGCGATCAACCTGACAGGATCCGGATCCGTGGACCAACGCACCACCACGTCCAGCCCCACAGCCATGACATCGTCCGTATAGGTCGGCTCGGCCGTGGTCGCCAGGCTGGCTCTGACGAGGTCTGCGACGTGGTCATAATCTGCGTAGGGGCTTTCGGGCAACAGACTTCCGATCCTGAGAAGCGTCCCGGCACTCTGTCCGGTTTTTTGGGCAAGCAAGCGCAGGCGCGTCAGCACATCAAGATGCTGCAACGTCACGATCAACTTTTTCGAGGGGTTCACGTGAGCGGCGCAGGCGCGTACTTCATCCACGCTCCAGTTAAACAGTTCCGCAAGCCACTTCGCGGCCCGTTCCTGAACCAGCTCAAGTCCGTGGTTGCTCAGATTGGTGGGGAGCACACTCATGCGGTGCAGATAATCGACCAGCCTTTTTTCAGGCTGATCGCTCATGTTCAGGGCACGTTTGTAGACCGTGAGTTCATACAACGTCGACAGAGCGAACACGTTGTCCTCCGGCAATCGGGTGGAAATGAAATGGGTCAGGAACTCACTACTGAGTTCCAGCATCGCGACCACGGCACTGCGTCTCGAGAACTCGGCCAGCACCTGTAGAACAGGATCGCTCGGCAAGTCCGCCCGTGGCGCAACGGTGCTGCCTTCATTGGCGACTTCCGGCAAACCGAGCACTTGAGCCAATACGAAATGCACACTCCCGCCAGACCAGCCAAGCACCTGCAGCACGCGATCAGGCTTCAGACCGCTATACGCCGCCAGCCCCTCCTGCACCACACTGCTCTGACTGGCGCGGCAACGCAGCACGACTGCCAGAATCAAGCCGACCAGCCCTGCATCGACGCTGCCCGTCTCCAACAGCACAGCCCGCTCGATCATTTCCCGGGCATAGGCTTCAAAGGTCTGATCCGCTGACTCGACAAAATCACGAATCAGCCCTCGCTCATCGACCAACGCCGCCAGTGCCCGCAACCAACGCCGATCATTCGACAAGGGCGCGATACCGGCCATTCGCAGTGCATCTTCCGTCACCTGAGCCGGCGTGACCTGCCGGCGCCACTGGTCGAACAGCGTCAGCTGACTTTCATCGGGCTGAGCCGGCGGCCAGACCGTTGCCTGTCTTACCACCCAATGCACCGGCAGTTGTGCAGCCCGAGCCCATTGCACGCAATCCATCAAGGCATGCATCACACTCAGTACATCCGGGTTATCAGGTGTTTTCTTGTCGTTGATCTGTGGCACGCCGGCCAACGCGTTCACCCATGCCTGACCGCCCATCATGTTCAGCAACAGGACCGCCTCGATCGGCGTAATCCCCAGCAACCGCGGCAGCCTGACCATGCGATAAAAACCGGACACCACCGGCAAGCTGCACTTGAGCTGAGGCAGTTCGTGAGCGGCGGCAATCAGGTTGGCCAGGTAAAAATAGGTTTCCAGATCAATGCCCAGGCCTGCGCACAATTGCCTGACCGTGAGCAGATCGGCAGCGTTCTCCGGAATCACCGGGAAGGATCGGTCATCAAGTAACAATGGACGGGAACCGGCGCCACCACTGTTGAAGATTCGATCGAACTGAGCTCGCTCCGTGCCGCGCCCGAAAACGGAAAGCGGTCCGATGAAAGCGGCGAAGTCTTCTGCAGTGCATCCAAAGACCTCTCGCAGTTCCTGAAACAGGCCAAGCGCTCGCTGGGTATTGGATGTCATCCAGTAACGAGAAGGTGTCGGCGCGGGCACTTCGGCGAGCATTGCTGCAACGATCAGTCGATCGGTTTCGTGACTGGCCAATCGCAGCCAGTCTGTCAGTCGCACTATACGATTGGCACGGTCGACCCGGTCGGGCTCCATATTTTCGAAACGGTTGAGCAGTTCCACACCGGTATTAACGATGGTAATGGGCGGGGCCTTGGCCTCATTGATAAAGACAGACCCATGGTCTTTGCCCGTTACCGGACCCGCTGCGAAACCCGGTGCGTTTTCGGACAGGAAAGGAGTAGAAGCCTCAATCGAAAGCAACGCCTCGAGTGCCGGTGTGTCCAGTTTTGTTCTCTCATTGAAAACGGACACGAGCCTCAGATTACCGATTGAAATCTCCTTGAGGCCGAAGTATTTCGCGTAGAACTCGCCCGCATTGTCTGGAAAATGCCTCGCCTCGGACAGGATTGCCCGCTGTGAAGGACTCAACCGTGAGGCTTGAATCAGGGCTTTGTCGGACTGGTTGCTCCACGGTTCTGAACGAAGACAGTACGGATACTGCAAATCGCACAGTCGCACCACGCTGCCCACCGATTCGCCATGCCCCTTCAGCACATGATCGAGCGTGACCCAGGGCCAGTGGAAAGGCAGCTCGCGGGGGAATGCCTTCTGGTTCAGCTCCATGTCGAGATTCTCGATAGCCCCCAGTGTGGCCGTGATGTAGCGCTCCATGATGCGGCTGATCACCTCCACTGACGACACCACGCCCTGAACGGCATTGACATCGACCAACAGCTTTTCGAGATCCGTACGCCGTCCCACCAGTGGCAGGCCTTTGCCATCGCTCACGCCCAGCCGATGCATGGCCCAATGCATCAGGGCCGTCAGATAGGCTGCGGGCGAATGAATGGCTTCAATTGCACCCGGCGGACACAACGCATCGAAATTCGGCTTGAACAGCAAGGCGTAGGTAGGGCCGTTATCGAGTCCTGCACGCGCCACAGTCGTGGCGCCTTTGGCGGTCAGTTGGTGCTCTATGAACTGCCGTAAAACCAGGGTAGACAGCACATTGAGACGCTGCTGAAACTCGCTGGCCTGATGCCGGTCCAGGCCATAGTCGTGCATCAACCCGTCAACGCCTTTGTTTGCCAGCGCGACGACCGATCCCCCCGACTTGAAAAAACGTGTGAGTGCCGTCGTGGACGAACGCTTGGGTTTACCGACCGCCTCGGTGAACATCTTCTGAGCGATCTGAGCGGGAGAGCGGGTCATGTTGATGCTCCTGGTTCCGACACGGTTTTCAGCAGGTGTCGCGAGTTGCGTGTTGGACATGCTGTGGATTTGGCGTCATCCAGCCAACGACGTCTACTGTCAGAAATGACAGTGGACGTCGCCATTGGTCGGATTAGCTCGAGCGTGGCTCGTCGGCCGGCAGGACTTCGAACCGTTTGCTGTCAGCCGCCATGGAATGTTTTCCGCCCACGACTTGCACGGCACGGGCCCATTGCGGACCGGCAGGCAGATTTCGTTCGGCTACACCGGCCCAACGTCCGCCGCTGGTCACAAGACCTTCGGCAAGTTTCTCGCCGGGGTCGTACCAGGCGCGCACATCAACCTTCGAATTCGCCAGAGCACTGCCTGCAAAATCTGGTTTTGTTCCCTCCCAGTTGCCCTCCGGCGGTTCGCCAAACGTGGGAGGGGGCTCAAGCCGTTGCACGGCTCGGGGTTGCGACCAACCCGAATGGAACTCACCGTTGCGCTGCTCGGTGATGAATGACGGGTCGGTGCCAGACGCAGGCAGTTCGACAGGGCAAAACCACGTCCCGTCTTCCTGGACCCTGGCCTGTCCCAGTTCCGTGCCGCCTGACAGGGCAACCACGACGGTATCTTCCGGGTATCCGAACCCGCAGATCACCGCAGTCTGTCCAACGGCCTCACCCATACCCGGCGTTTCGATAAGCGCCTTGTCGGGAACGATCGTGAGCAGTATCTCCTGGGCAGGCGGCGACACCTGATCCTTGAAGTACTGCCTGGCTTTCAGCACGCAGGGCCCCAATGGCAGGGTGAAATATTCCTTGAAATAACCATCGCCAAAATGCGGATAAATGCGATGGGCGACGTTATCGAGGTACAAATCGACTTCCGTACGGTCGAACCCTTTTCCCGCTCTGGCGTAGCCTTCTACCGTGAAGGTCCGGGGGACCGAAGTTCTGGTTATTGGAAAGTCGATCCTTGGCGCGAACAACACCACTTTGAAATCGACCGAAGTGCTGGGTTGCGATTGCAGGTCACCCAGTTTTTGCACAGCGAAAACGGTATGGGTCAGGTAATCGAGTTCCGTAAGCTGCACCGACCAGGCATCGCCTTTGGCGAGCGTCTCACCCAATGGCTTGGGGGTCACGTAATCGAACACGCTGATCGTGAAACCTTCGATCCCGCCGGTGCCGTGCAATACCGGCAAATGATCCGTTTGCCCACCGGGTGGCGGAGTGATCACCAGCACGCTTACCGCTATCTCGAAGGGCAACGACACCGGGTTGGAGGTTTGCCCGCCGAATGTCTGTGTGACCGTGACCGTGTAATTGCCGGGGCGGAACGCCGTGGGGCGCTGGAAATCCCACTCCCCGTTCTTGTCGGTATCCGTAACCGGGTGGGGCGTAGGGCTGTCACTGAACGTGATCGTCACCACCGCGCCCGGCCAGCATTGGCCATTCACCTTTGCAAACAGGCCGTTCGGGGTCACTTTTTCGATCACCGCAAGGGGGATGGGGATGACCACGGAAACAGGCGGTTGAACCCGTTCTGATTGCAACGTCTCTCTGAATTTTTGGATGGCGGTTATCGAATACGTACCTGGAGCCCAGCGTTCGGCTGCCGTGCTGTGCCAGGTCGTATCTGCGCCAACGTCGGCGATTGGCACGTTCGTGGTGCCCCCGTCGTTCAGCAAGACCTCTACTTCGGATGCGGGTTGACCGGACCAGTTCCTGCCAGTGCCGGAGAACGTGGGAATGCCCTCCGGGCTGACGCGGACACTCAATGTCGGAGGAGGAACAGGCACCACGACCGTCGTGCCGTCCGCTATCCAGTCCGAATAGATCGGCTGCCCTGCACCGTCGGGCACACTTTGTCGGCCACCGATAAGCGAAGTACCCGGCAACCAATCCACAAACAGCTCGGTCCAGGGAGATGTCGTCACGGGAAACGAGCGGAAAGGCGTCATGTTGCCTACGACGTGGAGATCGAACGTCGCGCCGACATGTCCGACACCTCCGAGGGTCACATTGCCTTGGGCATCGACCTGTGCCGTCAGTTTGGTCGGTTGTGGAGGTTTTAATTTGAAGGCGCGATAAACGCTTCGATCGGAAGGAACTCCGTTACGCGTCTGCTGTGCCACCAAACGGACTTCTCCTGGCGGGATACTACTGTCAGGAAGAACAACCGGCACACTCCATGCGTCACCTGTTACAGACTGAAGGCTACCCACTGCCAGACTGTCGAGATCACGAAGGATCGTCATCCCTGCTCCCGCCTCGCCCCCGGTTCCGCTGACGTTAAAGGAACGATTCACTTCTGAGTTAGCGGCGGGTTGAGTGATGGTGGGGGTTTTGGGTTTGAGCCGAACGTCGACAGGCACTTCATTGGATCACGTTTCGACCCCATTGAACGTTTGCCCGGCTACGAGGGTGATTCGACGGCTCGGCAAAGATTCCGTCAGAGGGATGCTCCAACTGCCGTTACTGACGCTGCCCGAACCATAGAGAATTGCACCGCTGCCAGCTTCGTAAATGCGGATAATCGCACCGGAATGGCCCTTTCCAGAGACGGTGGGTTTGGGAACGGTGATGATTTGATTCGGTTTTGGATCATCGATGAAAGGATCCGCGACCGGCAACTTGATCTCGAAGGAAACAGCCACCGAATCAATGTGTCCGTTCCAGCCGCTGAATTCCTCTCGAACCGAGACTGTAAGACTCCCCTCGGAAGAAATGTAAGTTGTCAATGACCAGGTTCCCACACCACTTGTGCCAGATACATAACCCACACTGCTATGAGGCATACCATTGCGCCACAACTGGACCTTTGCACCGGCCTGTCCGGTCCCCGTTATCGTGGGTGTGGTGGTAGGGAAAACAGTGCCAGGAGCTGTGGAGATCGTCGGTGGATTTACAGCCAGAAATTTTCCAGTGGAAAACCATTCCGACCAGTAGTTAGCAAAAACTGTTCTGAAGCTAATACTGTTTTGTCCCTCCTGCATTTCAAAATCAGTTGTATAGACAATTCCGCCATCCGTAGTCGCTATCGACCTTTGCTGGTACGAGGAACCAGTACTGTTGAGAAAACGAAGCTCAGCTCGGCTTGCAGGCCTGCCAAGATACCCGCTTCTGATCTGAAATCCGGCCCTTCGAAGAATAACGCTATTGTCTGCAGGAGACTCGAAAGCGACGAGAGCTGCAATCGGCTCGGGTGTCTCAGAATCGTCGGTCGTTTCCTCGACAGGCTGGTTAACGGCTACTGGCATATCACCAATGGATTGAGGTTCGTCTGGTGAGATACCGTGAAGCTCTTTGTCATCATTGCTTGTGTCCATCATTCACCCCACGATCTTTCAAGTGCCCAACAACCGATTTTCAAGGCATTGAAAACCAACACCATTGGCCACCACACCTGACAGTTCTGACAGTCCCGATAGACGGTAACTCTTCCCACAACCCCGCCCGGCAGCGTCCTGCAAGTCGTAACAGCGGGCTACGACGCCTTGTGCCATTGCCTACAAATCCCTCAGAATCCGCCGGCTTGTGCGCCCTGGCGTTGCCCCGTAACTTGATCCGTGTCGCTGCCAATCAGCGATCGGGTTTAGTCGCCCGGCTTCAGTACGTTGCGCATAAGCGTCATCCAGTCGGGTAGTCCCTATCCCCGCACTCGATGGTGGCTGTTCGCAGGGCGCTCTCGGGCGCGCCGGTTCACGTACTCGCCGGTCGACTAACCTGCTGACAGCCGCCACCCTTATCTCGTTTAGTCGCGAGCCAAAGGTGGCCCTAACGACGAGTACGAAATACATGAAAAAACCAGTTCCAAATCCCCCTGCAGACACCGATCCAAAGGAGCCGACCGATCACGCCGACCCGGTCTCCCCCTACGCTTCAATCGATTCGAAAAAACTCCACGACGCGGCCCATCGGGCCCTCGACTTCTACCTCAATCCCAAGGCCGAAAAACCGCGCAACTCCGTGGATCGCGGCATGCAGATGTTCAAGGTCGATCCCGAGATCAACCCCGAGGCGATCGCCATTCAGACCTACGAAACCTTTTCATCGGTGAGCATTCTGCTGCTGGATCTGGCCGACAGCCTGGACGACAAGCCACGACACCTGGCGATGGCGATCTACCAGTTGAGCGAGATGGGGTTGTTGCTGGCGGAAAAGACACTGGATAACGAGCGGGCGATTGCTATTGCCTGACCTTTGGTTATGGGCTGTCTGAAATGACGCCATCGCTGGCAAGCCCGCTCCCACAGGGAGTACCGGTGCTCACAGTATCTGTGTTCACCACTTGGCCCTGTGGGAGCTGGCTTGCCAGCAATGCTTTTGAGATTTCGAATCAGGCCGAAGCCGGCAAAGGCTGAAAGCTGAAGTACTGCTTCAACGCCTCGACCAGTTGCCCGTATTCCGGGGGCGTGCGAAACAGGCTGAAGCCGGCGTCGTAATGTTGCGGGGTCGCATCTTCATGGCACCACAGGCAGCACGCGGTCAGGTCGATCACCTGCTGGCAGCCGTCGCCCACGGGAATCTTCAGACGCAGTTTGAACTCGGCGCCGATCATCATCGGCAACTGGCTGATGAGCATCAACCCGTCTTCGGAGACGTTGCCGATAAAGCCGATGGGTTTGTCGGTGACGCTGTTGAACACTCGCAGAAAATACGGCAACTGATGCCGCTCGATTCGACGGTCGGTAAACATGAGCGTATCGCCATGCAGGGCCCTGTAAACGGGCCGCACTGTGCTTCGGAACGAACCTGCCCGTCAGGTCCGCTCTCCCCGCTTCCGGTGTGGTGCTCGCCACGTACTGCTCATGCCGGTCGCAGGTGTTGCGCCGGTACAGAACGCATCTGCACCGGTGTCTCTGGACTATAGCTCACCCTATACAAGCAGCCAGCTTTTGTATGACAACCGCCATCAGAAACGGGCGGGTGGCACCACGGCGGCACTGCGGGTCGGGTAGTGGCCCAGGCTCTGCAGGGTTTCCAGACGCGCCCGGGCGCGGTAGGCGTATTCGCTGTTGGGATACGAGGCGATGATGAACTGATAGGTCTGCGCCGCATCGATGAACATTTTTTGCCGTTCCAGGCATTGACCGCGCATCATCGACACTTCCGGCCACACGTATGGACGGGCGCGGCTGGCGCGTTCGACCTTGGACAGTTCGAGCATCACCTGCTCGCAGTTGCCCCGGTCATAGGCGCTGTAGGCGTTGTTCAGATGATGGTTCATCGACCAACGGGTGCAGCCCGAAACGGCGAGGACGCTGAGGGCAAGGGCGGCAATGGGCAACAATCGCATGGGGGTTCTCCTGTCTTGTGCTCTGTATCGACCCCTTGTGAGAAATCTTCAGAGCCGTTTGCGCCGATTGTCGCGTTCAAAAAAGAAAATCGTAAGTAGTGCAAACGAACAATGACTACACCCTTCGAGCATAGTAGCCTTCGCTGGCGCTTGAACCTGAGGAGTCTTTGCATGTCCGTCCGTCGTACCAAAATCGTCGCTACCCTTGGCCCGGCCAGTCACTCGCCGGAAGTTCTCGAACAGCTGATTCTGGCTGGCCTGGACGTCGCCCGTCTGAACTTCTCCCACGGCACCCCCGACGAGCACAAGGCTCGCGCGAAGCTGGTGCGTGATCTTGCCGCCAAGCACGGCCGCTTCGTCGCCCTGCTGGGTGACCTGCAAGGCCCGAAAATCCGTATCGCCAAATTCGCCAACAAGCGCATCGAGCTGAAGATCGGTGACAAGTTCACCTTCTCCACCAGCCATCCGCTGACCGAAGGCAACCAGCAGGTGGTCGGCATCGACTACCCGGACCTGGTCAAGGACTGCGGCGTGGGCGACGAGCTGCTGCTCGACGACGGCCGCGTGGTGATGCGCGTTGAAACCGCCACCGCCACCGAACTGAACTGCGTGGTGACCATCGGCGGCCCGCTGTCCGACCACAAAGGCATCAACCGTCGCGGTGGCGGTCTGACCGCGCCGGCCCTGACCGACAAGGACAAGGCCGACATCAAGCTCGCCGCGGAAATGGAAGTCGACTACCTCGCCGTGTCCTTCCCCCGTGACGCCGCCGACATGAACTACGCCCGTCAACTGCGCGACGAAGCCGGCGGCACTGCCTGGCTGGTGGCGAAGATCGAACGCGCCGAAGCCGTGGCCGACGACGAAACCCTCGACGGTCTGATCAAGGCCTCCGACGCGGTGATGGTTGCCCGTGGCGACCTGGGCGTGGAAATCGGCGACGCCGAGCTGGTGGGCATCCAGAAGAAAATCATTCTGCACGCACGCCGCCACAACAAGGCCGTGATCGTGGCGACTCAGATGATGGAGTCGATGATCCAGAACCCGATGCCGACCCGCGCCGAAGTGTCCGACGTGGCCAACGCCGTGCTCGACTACACCGACGCCGTGATGCTGTCCGCCGAATCCGCTGCCGGCCAGTATCCGCTGGAAGCCGTGCAGGCGATGGCGCGCATCTGCGTCGGCGCTGAAAAGCACCCGACCAGCAAGACTTCCAGCCACCGCATCGGCAAGGAATTCGAGCGCTGCGACGAAAGCATCGCGCTGGCGACCATGTACACCGCCAACCACTTCCCGGGCGTGAAAGCGATCATCGCGCTGACCGAAAGCAGCTACACCCCGCTGATCATGTCGCGTATCCGCTCGTCGGTGCCGATCTACTGCTTCACTCCGCATCGTGAAGCCCAGGCCCGCGCGGCGCTGTTCCGTGGCGTGTACACCGTGCCGTTCGACCCGGCATCCCTGCCGCCGAGCGAAGTCAGCCAGAAAGCCATCGACGAGCTGACCAAACGCGGCGTGGTGGAAAAAGGCGACTGGGTGATCCTGACCAAGGGCGACAGCTACCACACCACCGGCGGCACCAACGGCATGAAGATCCTGCACGTGGGCGATCCCCAGGTCTGAGTGACAGTTTTCTGAGTTGATCGTGAGTTGATCGTTCCCACGCTCTGCGTGGGAATGCAGCCGGGACGCTCCGCGTCCCATGCCGAAGCGGACGCAGAGCGTCCATTGAGGCATTCCCACTCAGAGCGTGGGAACGATCGGTTGGTCGACGGTCAGTGGCGTTTGATGAACCCGGTCAACGCCGCCAACGCCTCCGGCGACCTCAGCCGCTGGGTGAACAGCGCGCCCTCCTCCTCGATCACCTTGCGGATCAAGTCGCGATCCGGCGCCCGCATCAATTGCTTGCTGATGCGCACCGCCTCGGCCGGCAACTCGTCAAACCGCAGCGCCATCTCCCGCGCCTTGGCCAGTGCCGCTTCGCCACTGCCCAGCGCCTCGGTGGCAATGCCCCATTGCGCCGCCTGCTCACCGGTAAAACCTTCGCCGAGCAGCAACAGTTCCGACGCTTTGGCCTGCCCGAGCAAACGCGGCAGGATCAGGCTGGAACCGAATTCCGGGCACAACCCGAGATTGACGAACGGCATGCGCAGCCGCGCATCCCGGGCCACGTAGACCAGATCGCAATGCAGCAACAGCGTCGTGCCAATCCCCACCGCCGCTCCGGCCACGGCGGCGATCACCGGTTTGCGGCATTCGAGGAGTTCGAGCATGAAATGAAACACCGGGCTGTCGAGGTCGCTCGGCGGTTGCTGGATGAAGTCGGCGATGTCGTTGCCGGCGGTGAAGCACTCGGCGCTGCCGGTGATCAGCACGGCGTTGATTTCCGGATCGCGATCAGCCTGCTTCAGTGCCTCGGCCAATCGGCTGTACATGGCGCGGGTCAGGGCGTTTTTCTTGTCCGGGCGGTTGAGGCGCAGGGTCAGCAAACCGCGTTCGCGTTGCAGCAGAATGGCTTCGGGCATGGTGTGTCCTGGTTGGCAGCGTTCCTTGTGGCAAGCTCCCTCACCACAGAGGATCTTCAATCTCAATTAAGATCAGCGCTCAACCACGGCTCAGGAAGACATCGGCCAGCAGTTGATTGCGCGGCAGTCCGGCCAGGAACAGACGCTTGGCAAACGCGTCGACGCTGGCGGTCGAGCCGCAGACTAAGGCCAGGGTTTGTCGGGAAACAAGGCGCAGTTGTGCCAAAGCGCCCGGCAACTCTGCCGCTGTCCACAGTTCGACGCTGAGGTTTTCCCGCTGCGCGGCCAGTGCGGCAAGCGGTTTGGCCAGGTAATGCCCGTGGGTGTCATGGGCCAGGTGAATGACGCGAATGGCGCCCCGGTGATCCTGTCGCAAGGCTTCACGCAGCACGCCGAACAACGGGCCGAGCCCGGTGCCGGCGGCAAGCAGCCACAGCGGTCGGTCGTGCCAGTCCGGGTCGTAATGCAACGCGCCGCCGCGCAACTCGCCGAGGCGGATCGGGTCGCCGATCTGCAAACGCCGGGCGGCGTCGCTGAATTCGCCGGGCTGACGGCAATCGAGGTGGAACTCAAGAAAGCGGTCTTCTTCGGGAAGACTGGCCAGCGAATACGGCCGCGCAATGTGCCCGGCCCAGAGCACCAGATGCTGGCCGGCGCTGTAGCGTAACGGTCGCTGCGGCGTCAGGCGCAAACGCAGCACGCTGTCGCCGAGCCAGTCCAGCGCTTCGACCGTCGCCGGGCGACCGTCAGTGAGCGGGTCGAAGGTGTGTACCTGCAAGTCTTCCACCACCTGACACTGACAGGCCAGCCGCCAGCCCTGATCACGCTGTTCGGCACTCAAGGCATCGGGGCGGCTGTCGGCGGGCAAGCCCTGCACGCATTGCACCAGACACGCATGGCAACTGCCGGCGCGGCAGCTGTAAGGCACCGCCACGCCATTCTTATTTAGGGCGTCGAGCAGATTGCTGCCCGCCGCCACCGACCACTGATTCTCACCGACTCGCAATTCAGGCATCGACGTTCTCCCACGCCGCCGCGCAGCGATTGCGCCCGTCGCGCTTGGCCCGGTACAGCGCCTGATCGGCTCGCTGCAAGGCATCGTCCAGATCATCGCCCAGTTCCAGCAGGGTCATGCCGGCGGAAAGGCTCAGGTTTTTCACGTTCAGGCCCACCAGTTCGACGTCGGTGAAAGCAATGCGCAACCGTTCGCAGCAAGCGGTCAGGCGCTCGGCGTTGCAATCGGGCAGCAGCACCACGAATTCCTCACCACCATAACGCGCCAGCACGTCGCCGTCGCGCAGACAGGCACCGGCCACGCCGGCAAATGCCTGCAGCACCTGATCGCCGGCGGCATGGCCGTGCAGGTCGTTGATGCGTTTGAAATGGTCGAGGTCGATCAGCGCCAGACCATGCACCACATCGGCCTCCATCGCATTCAGCTCGCGGGTGGCCAGACGCAGAAAGTGCCGGCGGTTGAACAGCCCGGTCAGCTCGTCAGTGGCCACCAGATCCTCGAGCTGACGCATCATCCCGCGCAAGGTGTCCTGATGCGCCTGCAAGGCAAAGCGGCGCTGGCGCATGCGTTGCCGTGAGGTCTGGACGAAGCGTGCATAGATCACCAGCCAGGCCAGCACGATCAGCAGGATGCAGGCCTGCAACGCGGACAGCGCCGGGTCGTGCAGCCGCAAGTGGTAACCGTCCCACAGCGTGATCGCGCAGAAACTGAAGAACACCAGCATCGCGCAGCGCACGAAGGCCCGCCGTGACAGATGAAACAGGCCGAACAGCAGGATCAGCACATAGAAGACCAGGAACTCGCCCCGGGCTTCCTCCAGATGGGCGATCAACCACGTCTGCCAGCCAAGGCCGAGCAGCACTTGCGCCTCGGTCAGGCTGGGGTCGGGGAACCGCAGGTTGCGCCCGGAAAGGAAGATGGCGAACAGCACCGCCTGGCTGATCACCACCAGCGCGCTGCCGACGGCGACGCCGGCCAGCGAATCTTCATAGTGACCGGTGAAATACGCCAGCCACAGCAGCAGCAAGGCCAATCCATAGGTGGCTGCAGCGAGGGCGAAGCGTTTGAGCAAAAGACGTTGAATGGCGTTATGGGTCAATCGTTGACTCACCGTGCGATAAAAGGCTGACCGAGTGTCCTACTCTACAGACCGGCTGCCACTTTAGAGGGCCAGTCGATAAATGACCATTGATTTTCGGGCCGGGTATTTGGCGTCAAAAACCTGCAGCCATGCGACCAACGAATGACTCCCGGCAGATGTGCCCGCCACCGAGGCGCGGTATACTGCCGCGCCTTTTTAGCGTCGCGCCAGCAGCCAGGCGTGCCCGGCCCAAAGGGCCAGCTTCAAGCCGCCAGCATCAAGCCTCAAGTTCAGGCAGTCCGCGTACTGTCCTTGTCTTGCCGCTCGAAGCCCGGAACTCGAAGCTGCCCTATTAAATGTTCCCGTCTTTTAGAGGAGCGCGACTCATGACCGTGATCAAGCAAGACGACCTGATTCAGAGCGTTGCCGACGCCCTGCAGTTCATTTCCTACTATCACCCCGTGGACTTCATCCAGGCGATGCACGAAGCCTACCTGCGCGAAGAATCGCCAGCGGCCCGTGACTCGATGGCGCAGATCCTGATCAACTCGCGCATGTGCGCCACCGGCCATCGGCCGATCTGCCAGGACACCGGCATCGTGACCGTGTTCGTGCGTGTGGGCATGGACGTGCGTTGGGATGGCGCGACCATGAGCCTGGACGACATGATCAACGAAGGCGTGCGCCGCGCCTACAACCTGCCGGAAAACGTCCTGCGCGCCTCCATCCTGGCCGACCCGGCCGGTGCGCGTAAGAACACCAAGGACAACACCCCGGCGGTCATCCACTACTCCATCGTCCCGGGGAACACCGTGGAAGTGGACGTGGCGGCCAAGGGCGGCGGCTCCGAGAACAAGTCGAAAATGGCCATGCTCAACCCGTCCGACTCGATCGTCGACTGGGTCCTGAAGACCGTGCCGACCATGGGCGCCGGCTGGTGCCCGCCGGGCATGCTGGGTATCGGCATCGGCGGCACCGCCGAGAAAGCCGCGGTGATGGCCAAGGAAGTGTTGATGGAATCCATCGACATTCACGAGCTGAAAGCCCGTGGCCCGCAGAACCGCATCGAAGAAATGCGTCTGGAGCTGTTCGAGAAGGTCAACCAGTTGGGCATCGGCGCCCAGGGCCTCGGTGGCCTGACCACCGTGCTCGACGTGAAGATCATGGATTACCCGACCCACGCCGCCTCCCTGCCGGTGTGCATGATCCCGAACTGCGCCGCTACCCGTCACGCCCACTTCGTGCTCGACGGTTCCGGCCCGGCCTCGCTGGAAGCGCCGCCGCTGGACGCCTACCCGGAAATCGTCTGGGAAGCCGGCCCGTCGGCCCGTCGCGTCAACCTCGACACCCTGACCCCGGAAGACGTGCAGAGCTGGAAGCCGGGCGAAACCGTGCTGCTCAACGGCAAGATGCTCACCGGTCGCGACGCCGCGCACAAGCGCATGGTCGAGATGCTGAACAAGGGCGAGACCCTGCCGGTGGACCTGAAAGGTCGCTTCATCTACTACGTCGGCCCGGTCGATCCGGTCGGCGACGAAGTGGTTGGCCCGGCTGGCCCGACCACTGCCACGCGGATGGACAAGTTCACCCGTCAGATCCTCGAGCAGACCGGCCTTTTGGGCATGATCGGCAAGTCCGAGCGCGGCCCGGCCGCCATCGACGCGATCAAGGACAGCAAGGCCGTGTACCTGATGGCCGTCGGCGGTGCCGCTTATCTGGTGGCGCAGGCGATCAAGAAGTCCAAGGTGCTGGCGTTCGCCGAGTTGGGCATGGAAGCGATCTACGAGTTCGAGGTCAAGGACATGCCGGTCACCGTCGCGGTGGACAGCAAAGGTGAATCGGTGCACATCACCGGCCCTGCGATCTGGCAACAGAAGATCAGCGAAAGCCTGGCGGTGGAAGTGCAGTAAGCGCTTCAGCGGTCTGTAGAAAACCGGGCGGTCAGCGATGACCGCCCGTTTTTTTTCGCCTGCCGTCAGTCGGCACCTGTCAGATCTGACAGGTGCCTGCCCCACCACCGCTCTGCTAGCGTGACGACTCGACATCTTCAGGTTGAGTTGCCATGGCCCTTGATGCAGATGCGCTCGTCACGCCTCCCTCGATTGCAAAGACAGCGTCCATTGCAACGAATGGGCGCAGTTGGGGTGAGATCGGTGCGACCGGGCAGCGCTCTTACGCCTTGTCGCTGCCAACACTGACCGCCTCCGGCCGGACGCTGGTTCCCGAGCTGCAACTGGTTTATGACGGCAACGGGGGCAACGGCAAGTGCGGCCTCGGCTGGGATCTGCCGACCTCTGCCATCTCGCGCAAGACCAGCAAAGGCGTGCCGCACAACCTGCCAACGGACGCCATGCTGGCTGACGGCGTCGAACTGCGGCCCGAACTGACGACGCGCGGCATGATCAAGACCGCGACGCGTACGCACAGTAAAGGCGAGAGCGCCAAAACCTATTCCGTGGTGCGCTACATTCCGCGCCTGGAAACGACTTTCACCCGTTACGAGCTCTGGACCCCCACCGGTGGCGGTCACCCGTTCTGGATGGTGTCTGGAGCAGACGGCACTCTGTATTGCTATGGCTACACCCTGGATGCCTGCATCCATGATCCGGCGGACCCGACCCTTGTCGCAGTGTGGTTGCTGGTGGAAGTCAGGAACCCTGTGGGCGAAAACATCTTTTATCAGTACAAGGCGGACGACAAAGTCACTGACGCCCGTTTTGACTACAGTGCCCAGCGCTACCTGCGGCAGGTCTGTTATTGCAACAAGACCGCCAGCGCTGATCTGTGTTGCCTTGATATCGCGCAACCTGAATTACTCGACTGGCTGTTCCGACTGATCGTTGACTACGGCGAACGCGTCGCCGGATATGACGATGTTCCACCGTATGCCGCCAATGAGGATGACTGGACGGTGCGTTCCGACCCGTTTCGCAATCATCGTTACGGCTTTGAAGTCGGCACCCGGCGCCTGTGCCGACAATTCCTGCTGTTCAATGCCATCAGCTCTGCTCCGGTGCTGGTCAATCGCCTGTTGCTGGAGCACGAACCCACAGCGCACCGGTACAACCACCTGAAAGCCGCGCATTACATGAGTTATGACGCTACAGGTCGCGTCAAACACCTGCCGCCGCTGGAATATTTTTATGAAGCGCTGACACTCGATACCCTCCCCAAACCCTTCCTGCAACTCGACCACATGCCCGGCCTCAACGACGGCCAGCCCTACCATTGCGTCGATCTTTACGGCGAAGGCGTGCCGGGATTTCTCTGCCAGTACGACGGCGCCTGGTACTATCGCGAACCCTTGCGCGGCGAGCCCGGCACGGACGAAATCGTTTACGGGCCCTGGACACTGCTGCCGCTGATTCCGAACGCCGACAGCAACAAAGCGGTGGTGCAGATCCTCGCCGACCTCACGGGTGACGGCCGCCTCGACTGGGTCGTCGCCCGGCCCGGCGGCAGCGGTTATTACACGCTCGATCCGGACGGCACCTGGTCGTTGTTCAAACCGTTCAGCCAGTTCCCTGTGGAGTTTTTCCATCAACTGGCGCAACTGGGCGATCTGAGCGGCGACGGTCTGGACTCCATGGCCCTGATCGGCCCGAACAGCGTCCGGGTGTACGCCAATGTGCGGGAAAAAGGCTTCGCGCCCGGCAAGGATGTACCGCACACTCCGGACCGACTGCCGCTGTTCAGCGACGCCCGCACCGAACTGGTGATGTTCGGCAACCTGCACGCCAGTGACCTCCCGGGTCTGTGCCGGGTTCGTCACGACCGGATCGAAACCTGGGCCAATCTGGGCCATGGCAGATTCGGCAAGGCGGTTGCAATCAGCGACTTTCCCTTCGAATACCCGGGCTTCGATGCCGACCGGATTCGCTTTGCCGATCTCGACGGTTCCGGTGCACCGGCGTTGATCCGTCTGTGTTCCGATCACTTCGAGATCTACTGGAATCACGGGGGCAATACTTTTGAGCAAGACCCGCTCATCGTTGCCTGGCCTGACGGTATTCACTACGACAACCTCTGTCAGGTGACCTTTGCCGACCTGCAGGGTATTGGCTGCGCCAGCCTGCTGTTCATCAGACCCCACATGACGCCGCAGCATTGGGTGTATCACTTCGTCAGTGAACGGCCCTACCTGCTCACCGGCTGCAACAACAACATGGGCTACGGCGCCACGCTGAAACATCGCAGCAGTGCGCAGTTCTGGCTGGACGAGAAACGTCTTGAACTGATGGCACGCCGGCGTCCGGTCTGCCTTCTGCCCTTTCCTCAGATGGTGCTTCACGGGTTGCGTCAGGACGATGAAATCACCGGCAACTGCCTGATGCAGTTCCACGAATATTTCGGGGGTTACTACGACCGTTTCGAACGTGAGTTTCGCGGTTTCGGCAAGATTTGCCAGACCGACAGTGAACTGGAACCGGGCCAGGCGGAAAGCGGCCATACGGCGCCGATGCGCACGACGCACTGGTTTCACACCGGCACTCGCATCGATCCGGACTTGAAAGACATCTGCGAACTCGACGATGAAGTCGCGCCACTGGGGCCTACCGTCATTTCAACGTTTGACGCCAGGCACCGCAAGGACCGCATAAACAGACGCCGCGACACCGATGACGATCGTGAAATGGCTTATGCCCTGGCCGGTCGCCTGCTGCGCACCGAGGTCTGTCAGGCGGATGATCCCGCCCCGGCACGCCTGTTTTCCCTGAGCGAATTTCGCTATCGGGTGCGCGTGGTGAACGACAGTCCGTCCAGTCTGCTGGTGCTCGAACAGGAAAAGCGCAGCCATCAATACGAACGCTTCATGGACGACCCGAACTGTCAGCACAGCGTCAATCTGGCGTGGGACGCGTACGGTCATTTGTCTCATGGTTTCACGGTCTACTGTGCTCGTCGCCGCACCGAAACGGACAAATCGCCCTTTGATCGAGAGGATCAACGGCGAGCCTGGGAGGACAGCCACGATGAGCAGCAGCAGTCCTTTTATCTGACCGAAACCCTTGCCGCTTTCACTCACCTGACCACTGACGGCCACTGGCTGCTCGGCCTGCCCTGGCGTCAGCGCGGCAACGCGCTGATATTGCCCAAGGGGGCATTGCCGGGCGGGCTGCAAGTAAAAGACATCAGTTTCGAAAACTTCGACCGGTACAAGGACAGCGCCGAGTGGACAGCCGCCCGGGAACTGACCTCGCTCACGCAGCACACGTATCTGGAGGACGACGGCCATATCCTCTATCCGCCACGACAAGGGCCGACCGAGCAGGCCGTGTTCGACAGGAAAGCCCTGGCGGCGTACGACGATGTGCCGATCGTCATCCGGGACGAGCTGACAAAAATCGGTTACGAACCCATGAACCTGTTTTTTCCGCCGGACACGGATGAAGATCAGCGGAAAAACCTGTGGTCGGCAAAAAGCGGCTTTTTCACCTATGCCGATGCCAGCGGTTTTTACCATGTCACCGACGTGCAGCAGACCGCCAGCCATGGCGTGACACACATCACCTGGGACGCAGACCATCTGCTGAGCATTGCCATCACCCTGCCGGACGGCTGCGTGACGTCCGTGAACCACGACACGCACACCCTGCTGCCGCAAAGCATCACGGACCCCAACGAGAACATTCAGGAAGTGTTGTACGAACCGGGCGGCCAGCCGATTGCCCACAGTTTTCATGGCACCGAAGAGGGACTGCCAGCCGGTTTCGAACCCTTGTCCGCTTACCCGCCGCAGCCTGACCTGAGCGTCGAATACGCCCTGGCCCATCCGAAAACCGTACTGGCATCCGCTGCCAGCGCGGTGCGCACCGAGCTGTTCAGCTGGATGCCGTTACTCCCGCGCAACGCGGTGCTGCGCGAAAGAAAGCAATGGATCGCCGATGGCCTGATCCTGCCCGACGGCCACATCCGCGCCTGCGCGCTGCGCTGGCTGAACCGGAAAAAAACCACGGCCAGTGAACAGAAACTGCTCGATCTCATCCATTCAGCCCTCAGGCAACCGGTACACAGTCTCAACCTGGTCGCCGACCGCTACCACACCGATCCGCTGCAACAGATTCAGATGACCATCCGCTACGTGGACGGCTTTGGTCGCGAGTTGCAAAGCAAACAACTCGTCCCGCCGGGCGATGCCTTTGTCGCCACGCCCGAGGACGGCCTCGCGACCGGCGCCGATGGCAGGCCGATTGAACTGCCAGCCCTTCAGCGCTGGCGGGTGCAGAGTCGTGTTGAATACAACCACAAGGGCGAAACCATCCGGGTTTACCGGCCCTATTTCCTCAACACTCCTCGCTGCATCAATGACAGCACGATGCGCGAGCACGGCTATCACGACCGGATGTTCTACGACGCCCCGGGTCGGCAGATCCGGACGATCAATGCCCTCGGCCATCTGGCGTTCGACATTCTGCATCCATGGTTCAAGCTCAGTTATGACTACAACGACACGGAAGAACCGCCACTGGCCAGGCCTGCGAAAAGACCGGCGCCTGCAAAACCCGCAAAACGAACCAAATCATGAGCGCCAGTGTGCACCCCCTCACACCGATAATGTCGGTAATCGGCCCCCGCGGCGAAACCGTCAGGCAAGTCGAATACCTGCGCACGGTGGCCGGGGAAGCCGTGCGAGCGCTCATCAGTCGACTGCACTATGACGCAGCCGGTCATCGGGTTGCACAGCGGGACCCGCGTCTGCCCACGCCCAATACAACAACGGTATTCAGGCTGGACGGCATGGCGGTCAAGGCCCGCAACGTCGACGGTGGCGAAAACACGGTCCTGCCAGCACTCGACAGCGAGCCTTTGCAGAATTGGGACGCGAACGGAAACCACCGGCAGATGAGCTACGACCCGCAACGGCGTCTGCGCAGCGTCACGGAAAACGGGGTAACCGGCTTCGAAAGCTTCAGCTACGACAATGCCTCGGCCGACCCGACGCACAACCGGCGCGGGCAAATGACGGCGCTGAGCGATCCGTCCGGCGCGGTGCAATTCA
This sequence comes from Pseudomonas bananamidigenes, assembly GCF_001679645.1. Classification (GTDB taxonomy): domain Bacteria; phylum Pseudomonadota; class Gammaproteobacteria; order Pseudomonadales; family Pseudomonadaceae; genus Aquipseudomonas; species Aquipseudomonas bananamidigenes. The sequence goes on from NZ_LRUN01000022.1 coordinate 118,148, forward strand.
ACAGCTTCGCCATGAGCGGCCAGGTGCTGGAAGAAACCCGCACCTTCAAGAACGGCAAGGCCTGCACCAGTCGTCAGCGCTTCAGCGCAATGGGTGCGCTGTTGCAAACCACCGACGCCGGCGGCCATGTACAACAATCGTCCTACGACATCGCCGGACAGCTTGTCCGGGCGCGACTACAGCTCAGCGGTCAAAACTTTCTGGGCATTTTGAACGGCGCGGATTACAACGCCGCGGGCCAGATCACCGAACAGCGACTCGGCAACGGCGTGACCAGCCACTGGCATTACCGCGAGACCGACGGACGTCTGCTTCGACAATATGCGCAAAAGGCTTCGGAACCGGCGATTCAGGATTTCCAGTATGAATACGACCGGGTGGGCAACCCCGTCCGCATTGTCGACCACACCCGCACAGCGACGTTTTTCCACAACCAGCGGGTCGACGGTGAACGCACATTTGGCTATGACTCGATGTACCGCCTGGTCCGCGCCACCGGTTATAGCGACGCCCCGCCTGCAGATAACCCCGGGCGGCCGCAACCCACCGATCCCGATGACCGACGCAACTATGTCGAGTCTTTCGAATACGACGACGGCAACAACCTGAAAAAACTGACCCACGTACGCGACGGCAACACCTACACCCGCGAGATGTTCATCGACCCTGCCAGCAATCGCGGCGTGCGCTGGAAACCGGGGGACCCGGCGCCTGACTTCAGCACCCTTTTCGACCGCGCCGGTAATCTGCTGGCCTTGCAACCCGGTCAACCGCTGCACTGGAACAGCCGCCATCAGCTGGAGTCGCTGATCCTCGTGGATCACGTCGGCGGTCCGCCCGACCAGGAGCTGTATCACTACAGTCAGGGCAAAAGGGTATACAAACGCCATGAAACCCATACCAGCACAGTCAGCCATGTGACTGAAGTGCATTACGCGAGAAGTCTGGAAATCCGCACCAAAAGCAACGGTGAAGAACTGCACCGGATCACTGTCGCCACCGGCGTCGGCGAGGTGACGTGTCTGCACTGGGTCGCCGGCAAGCCGCCCGGCATCGATGCTGATCGGGTGTGTTATTCCCATTCCGACCACTTGGGATCGAGCGTCACGCAGCTCGATCAACGGGCGCAGGTGATCAGCCGCGAAAGCTATTACCCTTTCGGCAATACCGCGTCGCTGGCTGCCCGCTCGCAGATCGAAGCGGACTACAAGTTCACCCGCTATTGCGGCAAGGAAATGGATGTCACCGGGCTTTATTACTACGGGGCGCGGTATTACGCGCCGTGGTTTTGTCGCTGGGTGAGCGCCGACCCGGCGAGAGAGGTTGACGGTCTGAACCTGTATGGATTTGTCGGAAATAATCCGCTCAGGTATGTGGATCAAGCAGGCAAACAGAAGGAAGAGCGCGCCATTCTCGATTACTCGGCGTTCATTACCGGACTCGGCAACTATGCCTCCAACACGATGGATCTCATGGATGCCATTGCTCACCAGAAAAACATCGGCCGCTCGCTGCTGAAGAATCTGATTGGCGAATCCATCAATGCGGCTGTTGCCTTTGTCGGTGGCTATTTGGGTAGCCAGAACTTCGACTTTCTCCTGCCGGACGATCCACATGTGGCCAACTTCACGTCTCAAACCAGGCCCCCGTTTTCGCAAGGCCTGGTGGGAGGAAACATCGGCGCCGAAATTGCGGGCGGGCTTTTCAGTCAATTTGTTCCGAGCGCACACCTGATCAGACCCTTGATTCCGCAAACGTCGAAAATGACTGTGCAAACCATTGATCGCGAAGTCGGTATCGACCCATCAATTGAAGAAACGGACTGGCTGCAGACGTTCATCGGCATATTTCTGAACAATGTCGTCGGATCAACCGTTCCAGGCGTCAACGTGGCGCTGGGCATGGGTTCGCGGGTACAGGAGGCCGAGGACATCAAGTCCGGACTGGATCCGGTCAAACTGCTGAAGATCGAAAAAATGCTGGACAGCTGGGAATCGGCGGTCAGAAAACGCTCGGCAGATGCTGAAAAGGCGTTCGCCGAATTGAATCTGCAGATTGTAACTTCTGGCTCGCAACGAATCGTGCGCCGAGACCTGCAAGAACAGACCAGCGCTGTACTCGGCATGATTGAAAGCACACGGACAACTGTGTTCTGGATGAGGCAGGACGCAACCTCTGATGGCCGCTACCTGATGAAGCAGGCACGCGATCGCAAACGCGCATACGATCGTCATTGAGTCCAGGATCGCATTCCATGACAAACGGTTTCGAAAAGGCGGAACCGCCGAATCGAGCATGCGTGGGAGACTCCGCCCGCGCATGCTATCGTGCCCGCCCCACCTGCCAACCGCTGACCCAGCATGCTGCCGACTTCCCGTACCCTGCGTCTGTTGCTATACACCCTGCTGATCCTCGCCGGCGCCGCCCTCGCTGCAACGCTTGCGATCCGTCACGCCGAACGCCAGGCGCTGGTGGAGGACGCCGCCCGGGCCAACCAGCAACTGGCGCTTTACGCCAACTCGCTGCACACCCTGATCGACCGCTATCGCGCCCTGCCCGCCGTGCTGGCGCTGGACCCGCAATTGCGTGCGGCGCTGGCAGCTCCCGTGGATGCCGAGCAGCAAGCGGCGCTGAACCTGAAGCTGGAAAAAATCAACGGCGCCGCACAATCCTCCACCCTTGAATTGCTCGATCACACCGGCCTTGCGGTAGCCGCCAGCAACTGGCGTCTGCCCAGCAGTTACGTTGGCCACAACTACGGCTTTCGCCCGTACTTCAGTCAGACCCGCACCCAGGGCACCGGGCGCTTTTATGCGGTCGGGGTGACCAGCGGGATTCCCGGTTATTTCCTGTCCAGCGCGGTGCTCGGCGACAACGGCGAGTTCCTCGGAGCGATGGTGGTCAAGCTGGAATTCCCGGAGCTGGAGCGCGAATGGAGCCACGGTAACGACACGCTGCTGGTCAGCGATGCCCGGGGCATCATCTTCATCGCCAACCAGCCCGACTGGCGCTATCGCCTGCTGCACCCGCTGACCCCGGCCGATTACCGGGAGATCAAGACCACTCGCCAGTACGACAAACAATCGCTGGTGCCGCTGACTCATCTGTCGCTGCGCCGCTTCGATGACAACAGCGACCTGCGTCGGGTCGAGGGGCCGCAGGGCACGGCAGATTATCTGTGGGAATCCCTGCCGCTGACGGCCGAAGGCTGGACCCTGCACCTGCTGCGTCGTCCGCAGCTGTCCTTCGAAGACCAGCGCAATGCCGGGCTCGCCGCCGCCGGGGTGTGGCTGGCGCTGGTGTTCCTGTTGTTGTTCCTCAATCAACGCTGGCGCCTGGCGAAAGTGCGCCAGCGCAGCCGCGAAGAGCTTGAGCAACTGGTCGAGGAACGTACCCGGGATTTGCGCACTGCTCAGGATGGTCTGGTGCAATCAGCCAAACTGGCGGCCCTCGGGCAGATGTCCGCCGCGCTGGCCCACGAAATCAATCAGCCGCTGACCGCCCAGCGCATGCAACTGGCGACCCTGCGCCTGCTGCTCGATCATGGCCGCGTCGATGACGCCTGCAAGGCGCTCAAACCGGTGGACGAGATGCTCACGCGTATGGCAGCCCTCACCGCTCACTTGAAAACCTTCGCCCGCAAGAGCCCCAGCGGTTTGCGCGAGCGGCTGGACCTGGCGACGGTGGTCGATCAGGCCCTGCAATTGCTGGACGCCAGAATGCGCGACGAACAGGTCAGCCTCGTGCTGCACCTGACCCGTCCGGCCTGGGTGCGCGGCGATGCAATTCGTCTTGAGCAAGTGCTGATCAACCTGCTGCGCAACGCCCTCGATGCGATGCAGGGCAAGCCTTGCAAACGTCTGGAAATCCGTCTGGAAGCCGATGAACAGTTGTGGCGCCTGAGCGTCATCGACAATGGCGGCGGCATTGCCGAAGAGCATCTGAGTCAGGTGTTCGATCCTTTCTTCACTACCAAACCGGTGGGCGACGGCCTCGGTCTGGGACTGGCGGTATCCTTCGCCATCGTCCATGAATCCGGCGGTCGCCTGAGCGCCGAGAATGGCGACAACGGCGCGGTGTTCAGCCTGACCCTGCCGATCGATCTGGAGGCGCATATCTGATGCTCAACGCGGTGATGGTGGTCGATGACGAAAGCAGCATCCGCAGCGCCGTCGAGCAGTGGCTGAGCCTGTCCGGATTCGAAGTGCAGCTGTTCAGCCGCACCGAGGATTGCCTGGCGGCGCTGCCGAAACACTTTGCCGGGGTGATTCTCAGCGACGTGCGCATGCCCGGCCTCAGCGGTCTTGAGCTGCTGGCCGAAGTCCGGCGCCGCGATGCCGACCTGCCGGTGATCCTGCTTACCGGCCATGGCGATGTCCCGATGGCAGTCGAAGCCATGCGCGACGGCGCCTATGATTTTCTCGAAAAACCCTTCAGCCCCGAGACCCTGCTCGGCAGTCTGCGCCGGGCGCTCGACAAACGCCGGCTGGTACTGGAGAACCGCGCACTGCACACGCAGGCCGACAACCGCGCGAAACTCGACGCAACGTTGCTCGGTGTGTCCCGTGGCTTGCAGACCTTGCGCCGGCAGGTGCTGGATCTGGCGACGCTGCCGGTCAACGTGCTGATCCGTGGCGAAACCGGCAGCGGCAAGGAGCTGGTCGCCCGCTGCCTGCACGACTTCGGCCCCCGCGCCGACAAACCCTTCGTGGCGCTCAACTGCGCAGCGATCCCGGAGCAGTTGTTCGAAGCCGAGTTGTTCGGCCATGAGAGCGGCGCCTTCACCGGGGCTTCCGGCAAACGCATCGGCAAGCTGGAATACGCCGATGGCGGCACGCTCTTTCTCGATGAAATCGAAAGCATGCCGCTGGCCCAGCAAGTGAAACTGCTGCGGGTGTTGCAGGAGCAGAAGCTGGAACGATTGGGGTCGAACCAGAGCATTCGTGTGGACTTGCGCATCGTGGCGGCCACCAAACCCGATCTGCTGGACGAAGCCCGAGCCGGGCGCTTTCGCGAGGATCTGGCGTATCGCCTGAACGTTGCGCAGCTGCACCTGCCGCCGCTGCGGGATCGTCGCGAAGACATTCCGTTGTTGTTCGAAGCGTTCGCCCAGAATGCCGCCCAGCGCCTGGGCCGAACCTTCCCGCCGCTCAGTGGTGCGCAATTGAGCCATCTGCTGAGTCACGACTGGCCGGGCAACGTTCGCGAGTTGGCGAACGTCGCCGAGCGGCAGGTGCTGGGGCTGGATGAGCCGGTGCAGGGTATCGATCCGGGCCAGTCGCTGGCGGCGCAGCAGGAGGCGTTTGAGGCGCAGTGTTTGCGAGCTGCTTTGACCCGGCACAAGGGCGATGTGAAAGCCGTACTGGAAGAACTGCAACTGCCCCGGCGCACCTTCAATGAAAAGATGCAGCGGCATGGTTTGACCCGGGAAATGTTCGTACCCGATTGATCGCTCCCACGTGATCGTTCCCACGCTCTGCGTGGGAACGATCAGATAGGCGGAAATCCGCTCATTCATTCCTGGTCATCGGCAAAAACCCGCTCAACAAATCTCCCTTCCCCCTCTAAACCGGCCCTCTCCCCGTTGGCACAGCTCCTGCTATAGCCCCCGCAGGCTGCGCTTCGACGCGCCCCACAAAAACAATTAAACGAAGGATCCTTCAATGGATAACTCCAACGCCCTGCCTCTTGGGTCGGCAGCCGTGCCGGTCAAAGAAAAAACCACCGCCAGTCGCATCAAGTCGATCTTCAGCGGTTCCGTCGGCAACATGGTCGAGTGGTATGACTGGTATGTCTATGCCGCCTTCTCGCTGTACTTCGCCAAGACCTTCTTCCCCGCCGGTTCCACCACCGCCCAATTGATGAACACCGCCGCGATCTTCGCCGTGGGCTTTCTGATGCGCCCGATCGGTGGCTGGCTGATGGGCCTGTACGCCGACAAGGTCGGCCGCAAGAAAGCGCTGATGGCCTCGGTGTACCTGATGTGCTTCGGCTCCTTGCTGATCGCCCTCAGCCCCGGTTATGAAACCATTGGCATCATCTCGCCGATCCTGCTGGTGTTCGCCCGCTTGCTGCAAGGTCTGTCGGTCGGTGGCGAATACGGCACTTCGGCCACCTACCTGTCAGAAATGGCGACCAAGGAACGTCGCGGCTTCTTCTCCAGTTTCCAGTACGTGACCCTGATTTCCGGCCAGCTCATCGCACTCGGCGTGCTGATCGTGCTGCAACAGATACTCACCACCGAACAGCTGTACGCCTGGGGCTGGCGCATTCCGTTCGCCATCGGCGCGCTGTGCGCCATCGTGGCGCTGTACCTGCGTCGCGGCATGGAAGAAACCGAATCCTTCGTGAAAAAAGAGAAGTCCAGGGAAAGCGCCATGCGCACCCTGCTGCGTCACCCGAAGGAACTGCTCACCGTGGTCGGCCTGACCATGGGCGGTACGCTGGCGTTCTACACCTACACCACCTACATGCAGAAATACCTGGTGAACACCGTCGGCATGAGCATCTCCGACTCCACCACCATTTCGGCGGCCACGCTGTTCCTGTTCATGTGCCTGCAACCGATCATCGGCGGCCTGTCCGACAAGATCGGGCGTCGTCCGATTCTGATCGCCTTCGGCGTGCTCGGGACGATCTTCACCGTGCCGATCCTGATGACCCTGCACACCATCCAGACCTGGTGGGGCGCGTTCTTCCTGATCATGGCGGCGCTGATCATCGTCAGCGGCTACACCTCGATCAACGCCGTGGTGAAGGCCGAACTGTTCCCGACCGAGATCCGCGCCCTGGGCGTCGGCCTGCCGTACGCACTGACCGTATCGATTTTCGGCGGCACCGCCGAATACATCGCGCTGTGGTTCAAGAGCATCGGCATGGAAACCGGCTACTACTGGTACGTGACCGCGTGCATCGCGGTGTCCCTGCTGGTGTACATCACCATGAAAGACACCCGGAAACATTCGCGCATCGTCACTGACTGATCGGGTTTATTCAGCCACTGCAATGGTGGCTGTTCTGGCCCCATCGCGAGCAAGCTCGCTCCCACATTGGATCGGCGTACAACTGACCCTGTGGGAGCGAGCTTGCTCGCGATTGAAGTCACCTCGATATCAGGACAACTCGGCAACGCCCTGTTTACCGCCATAACGCTTCTGCGCATAAGACGCGCCCACGATCATCACCAGCAGAATCCCCCCCAGCACCGCCGACGAACCGATGGTGCCAAAATCCAGACCGCCCTTCTCATGGGACTTGGTCATCAAGTCGCCCAGGGTCGCGCCAAACGGCCGGGTCAGCACGAACGCCACCCAGAACAGCGCGACGGTCGAAATCTTCGTGAAGTACTTGAGCAGCACCACCACGGCAATCGCCGAGCCGATCAACAGCGCGCCGCCGGCAAAGCCCAGGCCCGAGTCGTCCGCCAGGTAATCGCCGAGCGCGGTGCCCAGAGTGTTGGAGAACAGGATCGCCATCCAGTAGAACATCTCGCCGCGAAAGCTCTGCACCTTGGTGACATTGAGCGAGTCGCCGCTCAGGCGCCACGCCGCAAAAATTGCCAGCAGGATCGCGATCAGGATCATGGAACCGGTGGCATAGCCCAGCTCCAGCGTGCGGTCCATGAAGTCGGACATGGTGGTACCGGCGGTGCTGGTCGACAGGATCACGATCCAGTACAGCAGCGGCTTGTAAGTCCTGGACATCAGTTGCGTGACCAGCGTCAGGACGAACACGCTGATGAGGATCAGCGAGCTCATCGCATAGCCGACGTTGAGGGTCATCGACAGCAAATCCCCTGCGGTTTCCCCGAGGGTCGTCGCGCAGATTTTCATGACCCAGAAGGCCAGGGTGATTTGAGGCAGTTTGTTCATTGCAAGCAAAGCTCCAGTGTGTGACGGCCGGTTCTTGGTTTTCTGGCCGCCGGCAGACTGGCGTTGCGAGGGTGAAAAACCGGTCGGGAATGTATGAAAAATCTGTCACACAAGCCAAAAGCGGCGATTAATCACCGGTTAATGCCCCTGCCGCATCCTCTACCTGCCTGATCGATTGACTGCGCGTCGCTCGCTCCCACGACGAAGCGAATTGAATGCGCCGCACTTAATATCTAGTTAATCGATTGTTTTTAGCATTATTTTGCGCTTTTTAATCAATTTAGTTGGCGTAGCATAAATCCCATGCAAGACATCGCCAACGACTAACGATTCTGGAGAACGACCATGAAAACCAAACTGATCCTCGCCCTGACCCTGTCCGTACTGGCTGCCAACACCTTCGCCGCCGATGGCTCGGACAAAACCAAGTCCGCCGATTTCATTTCCGGCGCCAGCGCCGCCATCGAAACCCGCCACTCGGGCGCCTACGCCGCCGACGGTTTCGATAAAACCAACGTCGGCAAAGCCGTTGCGGCCGATGGCTTCGACAAGACCGGTACGGCTGCAGCCGTTGCGGCTGACGGTTTCGACAAGACCGGCACCGCCGCTGCCCTCGCTGCCGACGGTTTCGACAAAACCGGTACCGCCGCAGCCATCAGCTGATCGGCGAATGCAGACACCGAAGCCCGGCCATTGCCGGGCTTGTTCATTTCTGCAGAACCTGCATTTGATCTTCGCAGGCTGGACTTGCACTATTGCCCGCTTCCGAAAGCCTTCAGGAACACCCTCGCCATGTCCGATGACATCCATTTCTATGAACCGGCCAACGGCCACGGTCTGCCCCATGATCCGTTCAACGCCATCGTCGGCCCGCGTCCCATCGGCTGGATTTCTTCGCAGGATGCCGAGGGTCGGCTGAACCTGGCGCCCTACAGTTTTTTCAACGCGTTCAACTACATTCCGCCGATCATCGGGTTCTCCAGCGTCGGACGCAAAGACAGCCTGAACAACATCGAGCAGACCGGCGAGTTCGTCTGGAACCTCGCCACCCGGCCATTGGCCGAGCAGATGAACCAGAGCTGCGCGGCGGTCGCGCCCGAGGTCAACGAGTTCGAACTGGCGGGTCTGACGCCGGTGGCGTCGAAGGTGATTGCCGTGCCGCGCGTGGCCGAAAGCCCGGTGTCCTTCGAGTGCAAGGTCACGCAGATCATTCAGTTGCAGCGCGCCGACGGCGAGACGGTGCCGAGCTGGCTGGTGCTCGGCGAGGTGGTCGCCGTGCACATTGCCAAATGGCTGTTGAAGGACGGGATCTACGACACCGCCGCCGCAGAACCGATTCTGCGCGGCGGCGGGCCGGCGGACTACTTCCAGCTGGGGCCGGAAGCCTTGTTCAAGATGTGGCGCCCGGGCGCCGTCAAGTAAACGGAGTTACCAGATCAGCTCGGCGTCATCAGTGACGCCCTTGAGCTTGTCCAGCTCATTGATGGCCGCTTCATCGGCGGCGATGGCACCAGGGAATACCTGGTCATTCAACAGTTTGTGAAAGCGTGGCGCACCGCCGTCAACCAGGGCCTTGACCGCGATTGCCGCGAAATAACCCTTGTTGCTGCCCAACTCGACGGGGACTACAGCGGAAACCGCTTCGAAGTGTTCGAATTCTTTACGTGCCATGTCGCAGGTCCTGGCTGTCAGATAGGTCGGCCATTAAACCCTCAACCGGCGAGTTTGTGTATCGGCGCGCAACCCTGGCCCGGCGCCTGCGCCGCCGACACGTCTTTAAACGTATGGAAATCCAGGCTGTTGACCACCAGGTCCTGCACCAGCTCGGCAAACACTTCCATTGACGGGCTGCTGAAATAGGCGGTCATCGACTGTTGGTTGCTCCAGAAACCGGAAACCAGCCACAGCTCGGGATCACACTGTGAATGCTGCAGGGAAAAGCTCAGGCAACCGGCGGCGGCACGGGACGGTTCGATCAGCGCGCTCAGGCGCATGCCGAGTTCCGCCGAACGCCCGGCGCGCGCTCGAACGAAGGCCATATGACTGACGGGAATCTGCTTGGACATGTTCAACCCTCCCAGGGAGTCGCGTGGCAGCCGGGGACGGGCTGCGACAGGATCCAAGGTTAAGGGCCGGGCAATGCTCGCCGTTAGTCGATTCCTGCCGTCGCATTGCACAATCCTGCGAGACTGTCTTTCAGACCTGTAACAGATCGTGAATCGCTGTCACTGTCCTGTCACACCGGTTTCGAGCAAGTTTTCCGCAATGCGCCCTGTCATGTCTGGGCAGGCACGCAACGCCATGCAGGATCAGGCAAGCATTTCGCAGGATGTGTCTACCGCTTGCGCTTGCACAAACTTATGCTCTGCTCCCATTCCATCCCTTGCCGAGGAGGCTGTGCATGACGTCATTCGATCGTTTTCAGGCGCCGCCGGATGCCGACATGGAAAAGCAACGCGAGGAACTGGCGGCGATCATTCGTCGCAACACGTCCGAAGATGGCAGTTATGCCACCGCTGTCGGCTCGCTGTTCATGTCGCGCCACACAAAATCCCACGAATTCGCCCCGGTGCTCGCGCAACCGGCGCTGTGCATCATGGCCCAGGGTCGCAAAGAGGTGCGGCTGGCGGACGAATACTTCAATTACGATCCACTGAATTATCTGGTGGTCTCGGTTTCGATGCCGCTGAGCGGGCGGGTGGTGAATGTCTCGCCCGAAGAGCCGATCCTCGCCGTACGCCTGGACATCGATCCGGCGGAGATCACCGCACTGATCGCCGATGCCGGCCCGATGGGCGTGCCGACCCGGCCCACCGGTCGCGGTCTGTATGTGGAAAAGATCGACAGCGCGATGCTCGATGCGGTGCTGCGTCTGGCCCGTCTGCTCGACACGCCGAAAGACATCGCCATGCTCGCGCCGCTGATCCGCCGGGAGATTCTCTATCGCCTGCTGCGCAGTCCGCAGGGCCATCGGCTCTACGAAATCGCCATCGCCAACAGCCAGAGCCACCGCATCAGCCAGGCGATCAAATGGCTCAACGGCAACTTCGAACAGCCGCTGCGCATCGATGATCTGGCGAAGGAAGTGAACCTCAGCGTCTCGACCCTGCATCACCGGTTCAAGGCGATGACGGCGATGAGTCCGTTGCAGTATCAAAAGCAATTGCGCCTGCAAGAGGCGCGGCGCTTGATGCTGGCTGAAGGACTGGAAGCCTCGGCAGCCGGGTATCGGGTGGGTTATGAAAGCCCGTCGCAGTTCAGCCGCGAGTACAGCCGTTTGTTCGGCGCGCCACCATTGCGGGATCTGGCGCGCCTGCGCTTGAGTGTCTGAAAATGACCTCCCCTTTTCAGGGGAGGATGCGATCAAAGCGCGCGAACCACGTGTTTGATTTCCTGGAATGACGCCAGACCCCATGGCCCCAATTCGCGACCGATGCTGCTCTGTTTGTAACCACCCCACGCGGTCTGCGGGAAGATCACCTGCGGCGCGTTGACCCACACCATCCCGGCCTGAAGGGCGTTGGCGACGCGTTCCGCCGTATCGCCATTGCGCGTGACCACGCTGGCCACAAGACCGAACTGGCTGTCGTTGGCCAGGGCAATCGCCTCGGCTTCCGAAGCAAAACTGCGCACGCAGATCACCGGGCCGAAGATTTCTTCACACCACAGCGCACTGTCGAGGGGCACTTCGGTGAAGATCGTCGGCTGCAAGAAATAGCCGCGCGGCAGATCCGCAGGGCGATTGCCGCCACAGATCAGCCTGGCACCGGCGCTCAGTCCACGGTCGATGTGGCCGAGCACTCGCTGGTACTGCGCCTGATTGACCAGTGCGCCCATCTCGACGTCCGGATCGAACGGATCGGCCACGCGGATTTTCTCCGCACGGACCTTCAGACGAATCAGGAATTCATCGGCCACTTCATCGGCGACCAGCACCCGGCTGGTGGCCGAGCACATCTGCCCGGCGTTGAAGAAACCGCCGCCGCAGGCCAGCTCCACCGCCAGATCAAGGTCGGCGTCTTCCAGGATCAGCAGCGAGGATTTGCCGCCCAGTTCCAGGCTCACCCCCTTCACGGTTTCTGCGGCGCGCTGCATCACCTGCACACCGACGGCGTTGCTGCCGGTGAAGGACACCTTGGCGATGCGCGGATCCGCCGACAGCGGCGCACCGACAGCCAGACCGGTGCCGCACACCAGGTTGAACACGCCGTTTGGCAGACCGGATTCGGCAATGATGGCCGCCAGTTCCAGTTCCGGCAACGGCGTGACTTCCGATGGCTTGAGCACCACGCAGCAACCGGCGGCCAGGGCCGGGGCGAGTTTCCACGCGGTGGTCACCATCGGGAAATTCCACGGCACGATCAGCCCGACCACCCCGCACGGCTCGCGACGCAGACGTGCGCTGAAGTCGTCGCCGGGCAGCGGCACGTTGCTGTCCTGTTTTGCATCGAGGCCTTCGGCGAGTCCGGCGTAGTACTCGAACGTGGCGATCACGTCGTCGACATCGATGCCCGCTTCGAACAGCGGTTTGCCGTTGTTGCTCGACTGCAACTTCATCAAATGTTCGCGGCCATTGCGCACGCCATTGGCGATGTTGCGCAGGATCACCGCTCGTTCGGTCCCGGTGGTTTTCGACCAGCCCTTGAAGGCTTCGGTCGCTGCCGTTACCGCTTGATTGACGGCACTTTCATCACCGCCGTTGACCGTGGTCAGCAGCGCTTCGGTGGCCGGGTTGATGACGCGCAGGTGTTCGCGACCGGCGGACCATTGGCCGTTGATGTACAGGCCGTCGAGTGTGGTCGGGAAATTCATCATTGGGCCACCGCCTTCATCCATTGGGTCTGGTCGATTTCGATCAGGGTCGGGCCCTGACGATCGCTGGCAGCGCGCAGTGCACCGCGCAGGTGTTCGGCCGAGCTGATCGCTTGCGCCGCACACCCCAGGGCCTTGGCCACGCCGATGAAGTCCGGGGTGTAGATGTCCACGCCCACCGGTTCGATGGCGCGGTTGACCATGTATTTCTTGATCTCTTCGTAACCCTGGTTATTCCACAGCAGGATGATCACCGGGGTGCGCGCCTCAACGGCGCTGGCCAGTTCCGACAGGGTGAATTGCAGACCGCCGTCGCCGATCAGGCACACCACCGGCGGACGTGCGCCGTGTTCCGGATGGCCGCCGAGCCAAGCGCCAATCGCCGCCGGCAAGGCATAACCGAGCGTGCCGTAACCGGTGGACGAGTTGAACCAGCGGCGCGGGCGCTCCGGGTTGAAGGTCAGGTTGCCGGTGTACACCGGTTGCGTGGAGTCGCCGACGAACACCGCATCCGGCAGTTCGTCCAGTACGGTTTCGAGGAAGCGGGTCTGGGCCAGCGTCGGGGCGTCCCAGGTCGCTGCCAGGTCTTCACGCAGACGGGCGGCTCGCACTTGGCCCCAATCGTTGCAGCGTTCTGCCAGCGCTTTGTGCGACAGCGCACCAAGCAGCGCTTGCGCTGCGTTGCGCGAGTCGGCGACCAGCGCCACATGTGGCGGGTAGTTGCGCACGGTCTGGTCGGGATCGATGTCCACGCGCAGCAGCTTGCCGGGGATTTCGAAACCGCCGGCGAAGGTCACGTCGTAGTCGGTTTCCGCCAGCTCGGTGCCGATCGCCAGCACCACGTCGGCATCGGCCACCAGGGCGCGGGTCGCTACCAGGCTTTGGGTCGAGCCGATCAACAGCGGATGGCTGGAGGGCAGCATGCCTTTGGCGTTGATGGTCAGGGCTACCGGCGCATCAAGCCGCTCCGCCAGAGCGGTGAGTTCGGCAGCGGCATCGATGGCACCGCCACCGGCGAGGATCAGCGGACGCCGGGCGTCGGCCAGCAGTTCGGCCATGCGGCTCACGGCGGCCGGCGCGGCACCGGCGCGGTCGATGTTGACCGGCACGCTGGTCAGCAGTTCGTCGGCTTCTTCGACCAGCACGTCCAGCGGAATTTCGATGTGCACCGGACGCGGACGCCCGGCCTGGAACAATGCGAACGCACGGGCCAGTACACCCGGCAATTCGGACGCCGACATCAGCGTGTGGGAGAACGCCGCCACACCGCCGACCAGCGCGCTCTGGTTCGGCAGTTCATGCAGCTTGCCGCGACCGCCGCCCAATTGGCTGCGCGACTGCACGCTGGAGATCACCAGCATAGGGATCGAATCGGCGTAAGCCTGACCCATGGCGGTGGTGATGTTGGTCATGCCCGGGCCGGTGATGATGAAGCACACACCCGGCTTGCCGCTGGTGCGGGCGTAGCCGTCGGCCATGAAACCGGCGCCTTGCTCGTGACGCGGAGTCACATGGTTGATGCTCGAACGGGCCAGCCCGCGATACAGCTCCACGGTATGCACCCCGGGAATGCCGAACACCTGCTCGACCCCGTAACCTTCGAGTAACTTGACCAGTACTTCGCCACACGTCGCCATGTCTTTGCCCTTCTTGTTCGTTGAGGCACCGGTCTTTAAAGGGACCGATGATTGGCCTCATTGAAACGGGCGACCCGTAGCCGCAACAATCGATAAAAGCTCATACTAGCCATGTCCTCACGTCATGGCTTGGATCCACATGAAACGACTGCCTCCCCTGCCCGCCCTGCACACGTTTCTGATCACCGCGCAGTGCTGCAACTTCACCCGGGCCGCCGAGCAGTTGCACATCACCCAAGGCGCAGTGAGCCGGCAGATCGCCGGGCTGGAGAAACATCTGGGTTATGAGCTGTTCATTCGCCTGGCCCGGGGCCTGGAACTGACGGCCGAAGGTCGCGAATGGCTGCCGCGGGTGCAGCAGGTGTTCAGCCTGATCGGCGATTCGGTGGAGCAGATCGGCGCCAGGCGCGAGACCCTGCAATTCAAGGCACCGAGCTGCGTGATGCGCTGGTTGTTGCCACGGCTGTTGCAATGGCAACGCGAGCGCCCGGACGTGCCGGTGAAACTCACGGCGTCGTTGCAACACGGCGTGGACTTTCATCGCGAGCAGTTCGACGCCGCCGTGATCTATGGCCCCGCTCCCCACGAATCGCCTGCCGCGTTGCATCTGTTCGATGAACAACTGACGCCGGTCTGTTCGCCAACGTTGCTCAAGGGCTCACCGGCCCTGCACACGCCGTCGGACTTGCAACAACATCTGTTGTTGCATCCGACCCATACCGATGACGACTGGACACTCTGGCTTGAAGCCGCCGAACTGCACTTGAACAACATCAGCAGCGGCCAGCATTTCGAGACGCTGGATCAGGCGATGTCGATGGCGTCCCACGGGACAGGCGTGGCGATTGGCGACTGGTCGTTGATCGGCGATGACTTGAGCGCCGGGCGACTGGTGATGCCGTTCGATCTGAAGGTGAAGACGGGACTGGGCTATTACATCGTGGCGCCGGCGTCGGAGCCATCGGCGAAGTTGCAGGAATTGATGGGCTGGCTGGTGGAGCAGGCTCATACCCGCTGAACACCCCAATATCCTGTGGGAGCGAGCTTGCTCGCGAATACGGTGTGTCATTCAACGTTGATGTTGACTGATTCGCCCTCTTCGCGAGCAAGCTCGCTCCCACATTGGATTGGTGTTGAGATTCAGTAACCGACGGTAAACCGCTGACGCGAATGCTTCGGCGTTTCCACTTCGTCGATCAGCGCAATCGCGTAGTCGGCAAAGCTTATCGAGCTCTGGCCTTCGGCGCTCACCAGCAAGTCATCCTTGCCGACGCGGAATTTGCCGGTGCGCTCGCCTTCGAAGAACAGCGCCGACGGCGACAGGAAGGTCCAGTCCAGTTCCTTCTCCTGACGCAGGGCATCGAGGAACGCCGCACCGGCGCTGGCTTCGGCCTTGTACTCGGCCGGGAAACCGGCGCTGTCGATCACCCGGGTGCCGTCCGGCAGCAACAGCGAACCGGCACCGCCGACCACCAGCAGGCGTTTCACCCCAGCCTGCTTCACCGGGCCGATCAGCGCACTGGCCGGCACCGTGGCGAAATGCGCGGCGCTGATCACCACATCGTGACCGGTCACGGCGGCTTGCAGCGCGGCAGCGTCCAGCACGTCGACGTTCTGGCTGACCACACCGGCGCGGGTGCCGATCTTCGAGGTATCCCGGGCGATGGCGGTGACGCTGTGGCCGCGACGCAGGGCTTCTTCCAGCAATTGGCTGCCGGCACGGCCGGTGGCGCCAATGATTGCGATCTTGCTCATGACATTCTCCAGTTGGCTTGAGAGTGCTGCGTTTTTCAGAATCGGGTTACCACTTCATCTCGCCCTTGGCGACCTTGGCGCTCAGCTCCAGGGAGCTTTCCTCGCCCAGTGTCGGGTAGCGTTTTTTCATCGCGGCAATCAGCGCGGCAGAGTCCTTGGCCTTGGCGGTTTCTTCGTCGAAAGCCTTGATGTAGTCGGCGGTGAATTTCACGGCGGCCAGCGAACGGGTGCTGTCACCCAGGTAATGACCCGGTACCACGGTTTTCGGTTTCAGGGTTTCGATCGAGTGCAGGGTTTCCAGCCAGTCGGCGTGGGATTGTGCAGTCTGGGTGTCGGCCATCCAGACGTGGATGTTCTCGGCGACGACCACACCGCCAACCACGGCTTTCAACGATGGAATCCACACGAAGCTGCGATCCGGTTGCTTGCCTTCCAGGCCGACCACCTGCAGTTTCTGCCCCTCGAGCATCAGGCTGTCGCCCTTGAGCACGCCCGGCACGATGGTTTTGGCCGGCACGTCGGCGCCCATTTTCGGGCCCCAGAAGGCGAGTTTGCCGTCGACGGTTTGCTTGATGTGATCGACGGTCGGCTGCGAGGCCAGCACCTTGGCGTTCGGGAACGCCTTGGTCAGGGTATCGAGACCGAAGTAGTAATCCGGGTCACCGTGGCTGATGTAGATGGTCGTGAGTTGCTTGCCGCTGGCGCGGATCTTTTCCACCACTTGCTCGGCCTGGGACTTGCCGAACTGGGCGTCCACCAGAATCGCGTCCTTCTCACCGCTGACCAGCACCGAAGTCACCGGGAAGATAGCGTTGGTTCCAGGGTTGTAGACATCGAGACTCAGGTTAGCGGCCGCTGCGTGGGCAGCGAAGCCGAGTGTGGCGGTGGCCAGTAAAACGCGCTTGAAAGTAGTGAAGCCGATCATGGGTTGCTCCGCAGTTCGAATGCCGTGTTTGGCGATGGGACAGAGCTTAGTTGCCAGACTCATTACAAAAAATGCGATGCTTGAACATAGTTTGTTTCTGAAAGCGGGCAAATCATGGATCGTCTCCAAGCAATGCGGGTGTTTGTCACGGTGGTGGATCTGGGCAGCCAGTCGGCGGCGGCCGATCATCTGGACCTTTCGCGGCCGGTGGTGTCGCGGTATCTGGCGGAACTGGAAGACTGGGTCGGCGCGCGCCTGATGCATCGCACCACACGCAAACTGAGCCTGACCGCCGCCGGCAACGAAATCCTGCCGCGTTGCCGGCAGATGCTCGAACTGTCCAGCGACATGCAGGCCGCCGTCAGCGAACCCGACGACGCACCACGGGGTCTGTTGCGGATCAGCGTCAGCACCTCGTTCGGCCAGGCGCAACTGGCCGATGCCATGGCCGCGTTCGTCAAACGCTATCCGGGCGTCAGCATCGACCTGCAAATGCTCGATCGCACGGTGAACCTGGTGGATGAACGCATCGATCTGGCGATCCGCACCAGCAACGACCTCGACCCCAACCTGATCGCCCGCCGCCTGACGGTCTGCCGCTCGGTGGTTTGCGCGGCGCCCGCCTATCTGCAGGAACATCCGCAGCCACAGCGGGTTGAAGATCTGAGCCGGCACAATTGCCTGACCCACTCCTATTTCGGCAAGAGCCTGTGGCATTTCGAAGAGGATGGCGAGCCGGTTTCGGTGCCGGTGCAGGGCAACATCAGCGCCAACGAGGCCAGCACTCTGCTGCGTGCCACACTGGCCGGTGCCGGGGTGGCTATGCTGCCGACCTATCAGGCCGGCGTGCATATTCACAGTAGCGAACTGGTGCGCCTGCTGCCCGACGCCGAACCTCGGCGGATGAACATCTATGCGGTGTACGCCTCACGCAAGCATATGCCGGCGGCACTGCGCAGCATGCTGGATTTCCTGGTAGTGCGATTTCCCGAAAACCCGCAATGGGATGTCGGCCTGTAAACAGGCTCGCACCGCAGCTGGCAACTCGCCGGCGCTGACCTATGCTGAAAGTAGTACCCACGGGTATTCGTTCAGAGGTCACCGCCATGATCATGAGCACCAGAACAAGAAGATACCTCGCGATTTTCATCACCTGCGCAGCCACGCTTGCGCTGTACGGCACCGCGGCATGGCGCGTGGAGCAGTTGCGGCAACTGCCCCGTGAATACGCGAGCTGCAACTTCGAGCGCTGCATCCCTCACAACGCCACCCTCAACGCCCTGCGCTGATACAGGTCGTCTGTGGGAGTGAGCTTGCTCACGAAGGCGGCGTGTCAGGTGGCAAAATCGCCGGCTGATACACCGTCTTCGCGAGCAAGCTCGCTCCCATCTATTAACTCTCTTGTTGTTCGGATTTGAGTCGGTCGCGGAATGCCTTTGGCGAGATCCCCACCCGGCGCCGGAACAGGCGCGTGAAGTTGGTCGGATCGGAAAAACCCAATACCTCGGACATCTCGTAAATCGTCATGCTGGTGTAGGTCAGCAGGCGCTTGGCTTCCAGCAACTGACGCTCATGCATGATCTGCAACGCCGGCTGCCCCGCCAGTTCGCGGCAGGTGCCGTTGAGGTGCGAAACGGAAATGCCCAGACGATGCGCCAGGTCTTCGACCTTGACGTGCTGTCGGTAGGTTTCCTCCACCAGTTGAATGAACCCGTTGAGGTATTCGCGCTGACGCTGCGGACGTTGACTGGCGTTATGACGGCGGATCGCCTGACGGCTGACCCAGACCATGATCACGCTCACCAGCGAATGCATGAGCATTTCCCGCGCCGGTTGATGACCGTTGTATTCGGCCTGCAATGCGGCGAACAGGCTATTGAGATAATCCGCATCCGGTCCCGCCGGGTAGCTCCCGGCCTGGGCCAGGGCCTGCACCGCGCTGCCCAACTGCGCTTGCAAATGGTTGATCAACGGTGTGGCGAGGGTCACGACGAATCCTTCGACGTCCTCGGAAAAACGGAAACCATGCACCGACAGCGGTGGCAGGATCTGGATCGCGGGGTCGTTCAGTTGCGTGCGCTGGCCTTCGATTTCAAGCTCTGCCTGACCTTTGAATACGAAGAGCAACTGGCACAGATCGGCGTGACGGTGTGGTTTGATTTCCCATTGATGTTCGCGGCTGCGTTTGGAAATGGTTTCACAGTGCAGCAAGTCAGGGGTCGGCCAGTCCAGGCTTTCACCGTAGAGCTTGAACACCGGAATCGAAGGCAGGTCAGGCTTGTTCATCACTTCAATCCAGGCCTCGAAGGTTGCGGGCGATAATCGCACCGATTGGCAGAATGTACAGGTATCGGCTCAGTTTTCACCTTCAATTGACAGACCCGCAAGGGAAAAATGCAAGCACTCGAATCCTGAAAATCATTCACCGGCCGTTGTCGTGTGAAGCTTGCGAGTCATAAAAACAATGAAAACGCTGAAAACCCAAGTCGCCATCATCGGCGCCGGTCCGTCCGGATTGTTGCTCGGCCAACTGCTGCACAACGCCGGCATCGACACCCTGATCATCGAGCGCCAGACACCTGAATATGTCCTCGGACGAATCCGTGCCGGCGTGCTTGAACAAGGCATGGTAGAGCTGTTGCGCGAAGCTGGCGTGGGTCAGCGGATGGACGCCGAAGGCCTGGTGCACGGAGGGTTCGAACTGGCCCTGGACGGGCGTCGGGTACACATCGATCTGCAGACGCTGACCGCCGGCAAAACCGTGATGGTCTATGGCCAGACCGAGGTCACCCGCGACCTGATGGCCGCTCGTCGGGAGACCGGCGGACAGACCCTCTACGAGGCCTGCAATGTCGTTCCCGGCGGCATGAAAAGCGACGAAGCCTTTGTCACTTTTGAAAAGGACGGCGAAACCTGGCGCGTCGATTGCGATTACATCGCCGGTTGCGACGGTTTCCACGGCGTGGCCCGGCAGTCGATTCCGGCTGAATGCCTGAAAGTCTTCGAGCGCGTCTATCCATTTGGCTGGCTGGGCATTCTCGCCGACACACCGCCGGTTCATGACGAACTGGTCTACGCCCGTCACGAACGCGGCTTCGCTCTGTGCAGCATGCGTTCGGCGACACGCACGCGTTATTACCTGCAGGTGCCGGCCGAGGAAAAGGTCGACGACTGGTCGGATCAACGCTTCTGGGATGAGCTGCGCCATCGTCTGCCACAGGATCTGGCGCAAAAACTCGTGACCGGTCCGTCGATTGAAAAGAGCATCGCGCCGCTGCGCAGTTTCGTGGTCGAACCCATGCAGTACGGGCGCCTGTTTCTGGTCGGGGATGCAGCTCACATCGTTCCGCCGACCGGGGCCAAGGGGCTGAATCTGGCCGCCAGCGATGTCAGCACGCTGTTCAGGATTTTGCTGAAGGTCTATCGCGAAGGTCGCACCGAACTTTTGGAGAAGTATTCAGAGATCTGCCTGCGGCGAGTGTGGAAAGCCGAGCGATTCTCCTGGTGGATGACCTCGATGCTGCATCGTTTCGACGAACACGACGACTTCAGTCAGCGGATCAGCGCCTCGGAACTGGACTACTTTGTCAGCTCGGAAGCGGGACAAAAAACCATTGCAGAAAATTACGTGGGGCTTCCGTATGAGGCTATCGAATAGCCTGCTATCGACTTACACTGGCGAGCACTGATCCGCTCGCCACGGCGGATATCAATTCTGCCCACAGGTTTGCCCGTGACCACTCTCAATCACCCCGAAACGCCCAAACCGGCCATTCGCAGCGTGCTGGTCGCGCTGATGCTGGCGATTTTTCTAGGCGCACTGGACCAGACCATCGTCGCCGTTTCCATGCCGGCCATCTCTGCGCAATTCAAGGACGTCAGCCTGCTGGCGTGGGTGATTTCCGGCTACATGGTGGCGATGACCGTGGCGGTGCCGATCTACGGCAAGCTCGGCGATCTGTACGGGCGGCGCAAACTGATGCTGTTCGGCATGGGCCTGTTCACTCTTTCTTCGCTGTTCTGCGGCATGGCCCAGAGCATGGAGCAACTGGTGCTGGCGCGGATTTTCCAGGGGATCGGCGCCGGCGGAATGATTTCGGTGAGCCAGGCGATCATCGGCGATATCGTGCCGCCCCGGGAGCGTGGTCGCTATCAGGGCTACTTCAGCAGCATGTATGCGGTGGCCAGCGTTGCCGGCCCGGTGCTCGGCGGCTACATGACCGAATATCTTTCGTGGCGCTGGGTGTTCCTGATCAACTTGCCGCTGGGCCTTGGCGCGTACTGGGTGGCTCGACGCAATCTGGTGGGTCTGCCGATTCCCCAGCGCAAACCGGTCATCGACTACCTCGGCACACTGCTGATGATCATCGGCCTGACCGCGCTGTTGCTGGCGATCACGCAGGTCGGTCAGGGTCATGCATGGCGCAGCCGTGAAGTGCTTGGTCTGTTCGCTTGCGCGGTGGCGGTGCTGGCGGTGTTTGTCTGGCATGAACGCCGTGCGCAGGAGCCGTTGCTGCCGATGCATCTGTTCACCAACCGCAACGCCCTGCTGTGCTGGTGCACGATTTTCTTCTGCAGCTTCCAGGCAATTTCGTTGATTGTGCTGATGCCGCTGCGCTTTCAGAGCGTGACCGGTGCCGGCGCCGACAGCGCGGCACTGCACTTGCTGCCACTGGCGATGGGGTTGCCGATCGGCGCGTATTTCGCCGGACGCCGTACCTCGATCACCGGGCGCTACAAGCCGCAGATTCTCACGGGTGCGCTGCTGATGCCGATCTCGATTCTCGGCATGGCTTTCAGCCCGCCCAATGCGACGCTGGTCAGCAGCCTGTTCATGTTGCTCAGCGGTATCGCCGGTGGCATGCAGTTCCCGACATCGCTGGTCGGCACGCAGAACTCGGTGGAACAAAAGGACATCGGCGTCGCCACCAGCACCACCAATCTGTTCCGCTCGTTGGGTGGCGCGGTGGGCGTGGCGCTGATGTCGGCGCTGTTGCTGGCGTTGTTGCAGGACTCAAGCTTCGCCCACCTGACCGGCGCCTCGCTGCTCGGTGAAGGCCATTCCGGCAATGTGTTGCTCGATGGGTTGAACGCAGCTCCCGGTGATGCACAGAACGCGTTGCGCGCCGAGTTGCTGGTGACGTTCCGGCATTTGCTGATGGTCAGCGCCGGGGTTTCGTTGCTGGGGCTGGCAGCGGCGATTGCGATGCCGAATCGCTTGTTGCGCGGGCGTGAGCACGGCTCACGCTGACTGTAGAACACCGTATCACCTGTGGGAGCGACGGTGCGACGACTCGACTTGCTCGCGATGAGGGCGCGTCAGTCGAAGATATTGGTGAATGACACATTGAATCGCGAGCAAGCTCGCTCCCACAGTCGAAATGCATTCAGGCGCTGTAATAACCGACCGCCACCAGGAACCCGCCGACCTTCTTCAGGTAGGCGTGCTTGTCCTCGATTTTGCCGGTCACCGGATTCTTCCAGCGGTATTCGTATTCACCTTCATCCTGCTTGCCGATCAGCGCCAGAATCGGTTCGCCCACCGGTTTGCCTTGCGGGTCCCTGACCTTGGCGAAGTCGGTGTTGATCAACCGCAGATTGGTGCCATGGGCGACGTAGCGCCGGGTGTTCAGATCCACCACGAACACATACAGGTCATCCTGCAGGTAACCGCCCTTGAGCGAATTGATCGCCGTCAGCGTCCCCTTTTCGTCCTTGGTCAGATCGGTGGCGGCTTTGTCGAGCAAGGATTTCGCCTGCTCCGCCGACGCCCGCGGCAAGTAGTAACCCACCGCCAGAATCCGCTGACCGATGCGCTGATAGAACACATGCTTGCGCTCGACCCTGCCGTCGGCCTGATTCTGCCAACGGTACTCGGCCTGCTGGATGCCGTTGCCTTCCGGCACTTTCAAGGCATCCTTGAAGGCTTTCTGCAGCTCCGGCCCAAGCACTTCACTCACATCCCGGCCGATCAGCGCCGATGACGGCCCGCCGCTGGCGAGCATCACACCCTTGGTATCGACCACGAACACGTAGCGATCCCTGTCGACGAATTCGCCCTGGCGACTGAATGCCGCGAACGCCTTGTCACCGTTGTCGTGATAGTAGGCCAGCGCCTTTTCCAGCAGGGCGATGGCCGCCTTGCTGTCGTCCTTTTCCGTGGCCGCACCGGCCTGACCCAAACTCAACAACAGCACCGCGCCGAGCCAGGCCAGTCTTTGCACAAACCCCATGACGCATCCCTCGTTCCTGTTGGTGTTTTCAAGAGCGTAGACGGCGTTAAGGGATGCAGGGATATTCAGAAAGCTTCTGAATGTTGCCGTGGCGAGGGGGCGGTTGCTGCCTCGCCACAGAAAAGGCTCAAGGCCGGGCGTTGATCTGCTGTTGCAGGTTCTGGATTTGCGCCTGCAGGGTGTTGATGTTGCGGGTCATCTGCCCGCGGAACGCATCGAACTCGGCGGTGCTGGAGCCGCCCTGCGCTGCCGGGCGGTTGTCCTGCTCGCTCTTGAGCACGACGATTTCCTGTTCCAGACGTTCGATGGCGGCGTTCGAACTGCCTTGTTTCTTGAGGGCCGTGATGTCGGCCCCGAGGCTCTTGAACTGCGCATCGAAGCCCTTGAGTTGCGCGTCGATCCTGCCGGTATCGGCCGGTGTGCTTTTCAGCGTCGCCAGCTCTGCGCTCAGGGCTTTGACCTGGGCCTGCAACTGGGTGTTGGCGTTCTGTTGCTCAGCGGTCTGGGCGCTCATCTGCGCCAGACGCTTGTCCAGGTCCGTCGCCTGCCCGGCCACGCCCTGTTGCTGTTTGCTTTGATCCTGAAGCGCATTCTGCAATTGCTTGATCTGCAATTTCAGCGCTTCGCTGTCGGTGTTGACGTTGGTCTGGCTGGCCACGACCTTGCCGGAAATATCCTGCAGACGCCCTGCCGCTTCCTCACTGATCCGCGCGAAACTTTCCTGGGTCGCCACCAGTTGTTGCTCCATCAGCGAGATCTGCTGGAAACTCCACCAGGCCAGACCGATGAAGGCAAAGAACAAGGCGCCGACCAGCGCCCACAACGGCCCGGTACTGGCAGACTTGACCTTGACGGCCGGCGGCGTGCGCGAATGCACGGACGTGCGCGCCGTGGTGGGGAAATCGTCATCATCGAGGGTGTCGGCACGCAGACTGGGTACATCGTCGAAATCGTCGTCGTGAGCATCGTTACGCATGGACATTGAGGCAACCTTTGTGAAACCCGGTAATGGCTGATTGCGGCGCAGTATAAACCCCGCAACCGCAGGGATTGACCCTCGACCTGCGGCTGGGTTCAGCACTTCGTATCAATGAATGTCCTGCGCCTTCCACCAGCCGCAGAACTCATCGAGGGCCGTCCAGAGACTGACTTTCGGATCGTAGTCCAGATAATGCCGGGCGCGACTGATGTCGAGGGTGAAATTTTTGTTCATCACCTGCATGCCCAGACGCGACAACGTCGGCTCCGGGCGTCCCGGCCAGAGTTTGCAAACGCCTTCATTGAGGGCCGCCACACTGTAGGCCAGTCCGTAGGACCGGTAGCGGGTGACCTGTGGGACTTCCATTTTGCGCATCACGTAATTGACCACATCCCACAACGGTACCGGCGCACCGTTGCTGATGTTGTAGGCCTTGCCCAGCGCCGAACCGGCTGCCAGAAGGCTGCTCAACAAAGCCTCGTTGAGGTTGTGCACGCTGGTGAAATCGACCTTGTTCAAACCGTTGCCGATGATCGCCAGACGCCCCTTGCGCTGCATCTTCAGCAGACGCGGAAAAATGCTCATGTCCCCGGCGCCAGTGACGAAGCGCGGGCGCAAGGCCAGGGTTTCGAGGCCGAACTCCTGGGCGCCGAAGACCTTTTGCTCGGCCAGATACTTGGTCGCCGCATAGGGGTGCTTGAAACGCTTGGGCACTTGCTCTTCGGTCAGGCCGAGGTGATCGCGGCCGTCAAAGTAGATCGATGGCGACGACAGATGCACCAGGCGCCGCACCCGCTGCTTGAGGCAGGCCTCGACCACGTTTTCGGTGACCTGCACATTGCCCTGATGAAAGTCCTGATAGCGCCCCCACAACCCGACGGCGCCGGCACAATGCACCACGGCTTCGACATCGGCGCAGAGCGTACGCACCAGCTCCGGATCACTCAGATCACCCTGAACGAACTCGGCTCCACGACGCACCAGATGTTCGACGCCTTCGGCCCGGCGGCCGTTGACCCGCACGTCCAGGCCCTGCTCCAGGGCAAAACGCGCAAAGCGTCCGCCAATGAAGCCGCTCGCGCCGGTGACCAGAATTTTCATGTAGAGCTCCGCTGTCTTTCGTTTTGCCTGATTCGTGAGTCTTGACGCTGGCCGTCAGTCCAACGGCACCAGCCATTGCGACGACGAACGCACCAATTGCTCGGTCAACAACCCCAGCAGTTGGCCGCCATTGCGCCAATGATGCCAGTACAACGGCACGTCGATCGGTTTATCTGGCAACAGTTCACGCAAAACGCCGCGCTCCAGTTGCTCGCGCACCTGCAGTTCAGGCACCAACCCCCAGCCGAGCCCGGCCTCAGTCAGGCGGATGAAACCTTCGGACGACGGGCACAAATGATGTTCGAAACCACCATCGACCCCCAGGGACGCGAGATAACGATGTTGCAGAAAGTCGTCCGGGCCGAACACCAGCGCAGGGGTGCGCGGCAGTTGTTCGGCCCGCACGCCGTCGGGGAAATGCCGCTCGATGAATGCCGGGCTGGCCAGCGCCCGATAACGCATGGCGCCGAGCAGCACGCTGCGGGCGCCCGCCACCGGTCGTTCACTGGCACACAGGCAGGCGGCTACTTCGCCGGCGCGCATACGCTTGAGGCCGACGGTCTGGTCTTCGACGATCAGGTCCAGCAACAGGTGTTGTTCGGCGCAGAAGTCGCCCACGGCCTCAGCCCACCAGGTGGCGAGGCTGTCGGCGTTCAGGGCGATACGCAGCCGTTCCGGCAGGCCCTCTTCGTCCAGCGCCGGCACCAGTGTCTGCAGATCCCGTTCGAGCAGACGCACTTGCTGCACATGGTTGAGCAGGCGCCGGCCGATCTCGGTGGGTGACGGCGGTGTCCCGCGTACCAGCACCGGTTGGCCGACCCGCGCTTCCAGCAGTTTGATCCGCTGGGAAATTGCCGATTGCGAAAGGCCCAACACCTGCGCCGCCCGTTCGAATCCGGCCTGCTCGACCACGGCGGCCAGAGCGGAAAGCAATTTGTAGTCGAACATCAGTTTTCCTAATGAGCGATCAGCACTATTGGTTTTTCTTATACAGCGTCAACCGGGAGAATAGCCAGCAAGCACTCTTTATCAAGGACCACCCCCATGGCTGGCGAAACCTCGTTGACCACCCTGCTGCGCAGCATGAGCCCGCAGCTCAATGCCGGCGAATACGTGTTCTGCACCTTGCGCGACGGACAGTTGCCGAGCGGTCTGGACGTTGTCGGAAGTTTCCGTGAAGAGGAAGGCCTGACGGTGATTCTCGAACGGTCCCACGCCGAGCGAGCCGGTTTCAGCTACGACTACGTCGCGGCCTGGATCACCTTGAACGTGCATTCGGCACTGGAGGCCGTCGGCCTGACCGCCGCGTTCGCCACTGCTTTGGGCAAGGCCGGGATCAGTTGCAACGTGATTGCCGGCTACTACCACGACCATCTGTTCGTCGGCCAGGCCGATGCCGAACGCGCCATGCAAGTACTGCGTGATCTCGCAGCCAACGCGGAGTAACCGTCATGTGGCAAAGCTATACCAACGGCCTGCTGGTGGCCTTCGGGCTGATCATGGCGATCGGCACCCAGAACGCTTTTGTCCTGGCCCAGAGCCTGCGTCGCGAACATCACCTGCCGGTCGCCGCGCTGTGCGTGGCGTGCGATGCATTGCTGGTGGCGGCGGGGGTATTCGGCCTGGCCACGGTGCTGGCGCAGAATCCGACACTGTTGGCGGTCGCCCGCTGGGGCGGCGCGGTATTCCTGATCTGGTACGGCAGCCAGGCGTTGCGCCGGGCCTGCTCGAAACAGAGTCTGCAACAAGGTGAAAACCAGACCGTGCGTTCACTGCGGGCGGTGATGCTCAGTGCACTGGCGGTGACCCTGCTCAACCCGCACGTCTATCTGGACACCGTGCTGCTGATCGGCTCCCTCGGTGCGCAACAGTCGGTGCCGGGCGCTTATGTCGTGGGCGCGGCGAGTGCTTCGCTGCTGTGGTTTTTCACCCTGGCGTTCGGCGCGGCATGGCTGGCACCGTGGCTGGCGCGTCCGGGTACGTGGCGAATTCTCGATCTGTTGGTGGCGGTGATGATGTTCACGGTAGCCGGGCAATTGATATTGGCTTCGTGATTTATTCCAAAAGGCTCTGGAACCTCTATCCCACACAGTTGTTGCGTGGTTATGCCGCACCCCCGGTGCTATGATCCGAACCCTGCGCCGCAAAGAGTAAAAACTCGCCGGTGCATTTCTGGCCGCCCGTGATCGGCCTTGCGCTCACCGCAACAGACCTGATTAGGAGAATCATCATGGCTTTCGAATTGCCGCCGCTGCCTTACGCACACGATGCCCTGCAGCCGCACATTTCCAAGGAAACCCTGGAATTCCACCACGACAAGCACCACAACACCTACGTCGTGAACCTGAACAACCTGGTGCCAGGCACCGAGTTCGAAGGCAAGACCCTGGAAGAAATCGTCAAGACTTCCTCGGGCGGTATCTTCAACAACGCCGCTCAGGTCTGGAACCACACCTTCTACTGGAACTGCCTGGCACCAAACGCCGGCGGTCAGCCAACCGGCGCACTGGCTGACGCCATCAACGCCGCGTTCGGTTCGTTCGACAAGTTCAAGGAAGAGTTCAGCAAAACCTCGATCGGCACCTTCGGTTCCGGCTGGGGCTGGCTGGTGAAGAAGGCTGACGGTTCCCTGGCCCTGGCCAGCACCATCGGCGCCGGCAACCCGCTGACCAGCGGCGACACCCCGCTGCTGACTTGCGACGTCTGGGAACACGCCTACTACATCGACTACCGCAACCTGCGTCCGAAGTATGTCGAGGCGTTCTGGAACCTGGTCAACTGGAAGTTCGTGGCCGAGCAGTTCGAAGGCAAGACCTTCACCGCTTGAGCTGCACGCCAGACAAAAACCCGGCTTTTGCCGGGTTTTTCATTTCTGCACGATCAGGTCGGCGAATTCCGTCACAAACAGGGCCGTTTCCCACGCGCAAAGCAGCCCTTGCGCCCTTGCTCCAGAGCCACGGCGGACTACCATCAAACAGAGGAAAAATTGTCTGTCGTCCCTCAAGTTGCAGGGCAAAACTACCGACACAGTACAATCAGGGCAAACGCTCCAGGCAGCCGCATTTCGGCCAAGGCCACGGACAATTTTTCCGCGGCTCGATTGTCCCTTTGACTGCCATCACGGGATTGCCAATACTCATGGCAACTTGACGCTACCCGCACGGAACAAGGAATAACCCTTTGAAGCTGGAACTCAAGAACAGCTTGTCGGTGAAGTTGCTCCGGGTCGTGCTCCTTTCGGCATTGATCGTCGGCGTGGTCTTGAGCTGCGCGCAAATCGTTTTCGATGCCTACAAGACACGCCAGGCGGTCGCCGGCGACGCCGAACGCATCCTCGACATGTTCCGCGATCCCTCCACCCAGGCGGTCTACAGCCTGGACCGGGAAATGGGCATGCAGGTGATCGAAGGCCTGTTCCAGGACGACGCCGTGCGCCAGGCATCCATCGGGCATCCCAACGAAGCGATGCTCGCGCAAAAGTCCCGTGAATTGCAGCAATCGAGCAGCCGCTGGCTGACCGACCTGATCCTCGGCCAGGAACGCACGTTCACCACCCAACTGGTGGGTCGCGGCCCCTACAGCGAGTATTACGGCGACCTGAGCATCACCCTCGATACCGCGACCTACGGCCAGAGTTTCATCGTCAGTTCGGTGATCATCTTCATTTCCGGCGTGTTGCGCGCACTGGCCCTGGGGCTGGTGCTGTATCTGGTCTATCACTGGCTGCTGACCAAACCGCTGTCGCGGATCATCGAACACCTCACCGAAATCAACCCGGACCGGCCCAGCGAACACAAGATTCCGCAGATCAAGGGACACGAGAAGAACGAACTCGGGATCTGGATCAACACCGCCAATCAGCTCCTCGAATCCATCGAACGCAATACCCATCTGCGTCATGAAGCGGAAAACAGCCTGCTGCGCATGGCCCAGTACGACTTCCTCACCGGTCTGCCGAACCGCCAGCAATTGCAACAGCAACTGGACAAGATCCTGGTGGACGCCGGAAAGCTGCAGCGTCGGGTCGCAGTGTTGTGTGTCGGGCTGGATGACTTCAAGGGCATCAACGAACAATTCAGCTACCAGACCGGCGACCAGTTGCTACTGGCCCTGGCGGATCGTCTGCGCGCCCACAGCGGCCGTCTCGGCGCCCTCGCCCGACTCGGTGGCGACCAGTTCGCCCTGGTGCAGGCCGACATCGAACAACCTTACGAAGCGGCGGAACTGGCGCAAAGCATCCTCGACGATCTGGAAGCCCCTTTCGCCCTCGACCATCAAGAGATCCGCCTGCGCGCCACCATCGGCATCACGCTGTTTCCGGAGGATGGCGACAGCACCGAGAAGCTGTTGCAGAAAGCCGAGCAGACCATGACCCTGGCCAAGGCCCGTTCGCGCAACCGCTATCAGTTTTATATCGCCAGCGTCGACAGCGAAATGCGCCGCCGTCGCGAACTGGAAAAAGACTTGCGCGACGCCTTGCTGCGGGATCAGTTCTACCTCGTCTATCAACCGCAGATCAGCTATCGCGATCATCGCGTGGTAGGCGTCGAGGCGCTGATCCGCTGGCAACACCCGGAGCACGGACTGGTGCCGCCGGACCTGTTCATTCCGCTGGCAGAGCAGAACGGCACGATCATTGCCATCGGCGAATGGGTGCTGGATCAGGCCTGCAAGCAACTGCGCGACTGGCACGATCAGGGTTTCGTCGACCTGCGCATGGCGGTCAACCTGTCCACGGTGCAACTGCACCACGCCGAGCTGCCGCGAGTGGTCAACAACCTGCTGCAGATGTACCGCCTGCCACCACGCAGCCTGGAGCTGGAAGTCACCGAGACCGGCCTGATGGAAGACATCAGCACCGCCGCCCAGCACTTGCTGAGCCTGCGCCGCTCCGGCGCACTGATCGCCATCGACGACTTCGGAACCGGCTATTCCTCGCTGAGCTATCTCAAGAGCCTGCCACTGGACAAGATCAAGATCGACAAGAGTTTCGTCCAGGACCTGCTGGACGACGACGATGACGCGACCATCGTTCGCGCCATCATTCAACTGGGCAAGAGCCTGGGCATGCAGGTGATCGCCGAAGGCGTGGAAACCGCCGAGCAGGAGACTTACATCATCTCCGAGGGCTGCCACGAAGGTCAGGGCTATCACTACAGCAAGCCACTGCCGGCGCGGGAGCTGAGCGTCTATCTCAAGCAGGCGCAACGCAGCAACGCCGCGATTCTCTGAACCTGTCGCCGCCAACCGCTGCCGGGGCGAAACCGGCGCCGTCGATCCAGGGCAACCCCTGCGCAAACAAGAAATATTTCCAGCTGCAACCCTTTACACATAATGCGAAAGATTTGCATTATGTCGCAGCTTTTGCGCACCCAAGCGCCTGTCCACTCAATTACCGAAGCAGGATGTTCGCCATGATTCGTATGCCTCTGGCTACCGCCAGTCTGCTGGCCATTGCCATTTCCCTCGCCGGTTGCGGCGAAGGCAAAGACAAGGCCGCCGCTCCGGCTGCGCCGACGCCAGCCGCCAGCACCGCCGCACCGGCTGCACCTGCCGCTGCCGGTAAAGTCGACGAAGCCGCCGCCAAGGCTGTGGTCGCGCACTACGCCGACATGGTCTTCGCCGTCTACAGCGATGCCGAATCCACTGCGAAAACCCTGCAGACCGCTATCGATGCATTCCTCGCCAAGCCGAACGCCGACACGCTCAAAGCCGCGCGCGAAGCCTGGATCGCCGCCCGCGTTCCTTACCTGCAAAGTGAAGTGTTCCGCTTCGGCAACACCATCATCGACGACTGGGAAGGCCAGGTTAACTCCTGGCCTCTGGATGAAGGTCTGATCGACTACGTCGACAAATCCTACGAACACGCACTGGGCAATCCGGGCGCCACCGCCAACATCATTGCCAACACTGAAGTACAGGTCGGCGAAGACAAGGTCGACGTCAAGGACATCACTCCGGAAAAACTCGCCAGCCTGAACGAGCTGGGCGGTTCCGAAGCCAACGTCGCCACCGGCTACCACGCCATCGAATTCCTGCTCTGGGGCCAGGACCTGAACGGCACCGGCCCGGGCGCCGGCAACCGTCCGGCCTCGGACTACCTGGAAGGCGCCGGTGCCACCGGCGGTCACAACGATCGTCGTCGTGCCTACCTGAAAGCCGTGACCCAACTGCTGGTCAGCGACCTGGAAGAAATGGTCGGCAACTGGAAACCGAACGTGGCCGACAACTACCGCGCCACCCTGGAAGCCGAGCCTGCTGAAAGCGGCCTGCGCAAAATGCTGTTCGGCATGGGCAGCCTGTCCCTCGGCGAGCTGGCCGGCGAGCGCATGAAGGTGTCACTGGAAGCGAACTCCCCGGAAGACGAACAGGACTGCTTCAGCGACAACACCCACAACTCGCACTTCTACGATGCCAAGGGCATTCGCAACGTTTACCTGGGTGAATACACCCGCGTAGACGGCACCAAAATGACCGGCCCGAGCCTGTCGTCGCTGGTGGCCAAGGTTGACCCGGCTGCCGACACCGCCCTGAAAGCCGATCTGGCCGCTACCGAAGCCAGGATCCAGGTCATGGTCGATCACGCCAACAAGGGTGAGCACTACGACCAGCTGATCGCCGCCGGCAACACCGCCGGCAACCAGATCGTCCGTGACGCCATTGCCTCGCTGGTCAAGCAGACCGCCTCGATCGAAGCGGCTGCCGGCAAACTGGGCATCAGCGACCTGAACCCGGACAACGCCGATCACGAGTTCTGATCGACACTGTCTGACTGAACAAGGCGACCTTCGGGTCGCCTTGTTCATTTCCGCCATATACGAAACCTGTGGGAGCGAGCTTGCTCGCGATAGCGTCCTGTCAGGCAACGCATCGGTGGCTGAACCAGCGCTTTCGCGAGCAAGCTCGCTCCCACAAGGTTTGCACCCAGGCTTAAGATTTGTGAAACCCCTGCCCTGCATCAAGCAAACGATAATTCCTCTTATTCAAACTCCCGCGCCCTGTTAGACTTTGCGCCTTTATTTTTGCCCGTCCGCAGGAAGTCTGATGCCGTCGTTGCCTCTTCGCTTGTCCGCACTGTTTCTGGCCCTGGGCCTGAGTGCCTGCGATGACGCCCCGCGTTTCACCAAGGCCGAACCCGGCGAGGCCCGTTCCGGCGGCGCGGCGACCGTGCGCAAGACGGATCAGAATGCATTCTCCCAGCCCTCGGCCAATCTGCCGCCCTCGCGCCGCGTGGACTTCAGCGTCGGCAACAGTTTCTTTCGCAGCCCCTGGGTGATCGCGCCGTCGACCACCACCGCCCGCGATGGCCTTGGCCCGCTGTTCAACACCAACGCCTGCCAGGGTTGTCACATCAAGGACGGGCGCGGCCATCCACCGACGCCGGATGCACCCAACGCCGTGTCAATGCTGGTGCGTCTGTCGATTCCCGATGCGCCGCAGTACGCCAGATTGATCGAGCAGCTCGGGGTGGTGCCGGAGCCCGTTTACGGCGGGCAGTTCCAGGATATGGCGATCCCGGGCGTGGCGCCGGAAGGCAAGGTGCGGGTCGATTACACGCCAGTGCCCGTGCGTTTCAAGGACGGCACCGAAGTCGAGCTGCGCAAACCGGTCCTGCAGTTCAGCCAGCTCGGCTATGGCCCGATGCACCCGGACACACGTTTCTCCGCACGGGTCGCGCCACCGATGATCGGTCTGGGCCTGCTCGAAGCCATTCCGGAAGAAGCCATCCTCGCCAACGCCACCGCGCAGGCCAAAGAGAACAACGGCATCAACGGCCGACCCAACCGGGTCTGGGACGACGAGCAGCAAAAGACCGTAATGGGCCGATTTGGCTGGAAAGCCGGGCAACCGAATCTCAATCAGCAAAATGTTCACGCGTTCTCGGGAGACATGGGCCTCACGACCAGTCTGCGACCGTTCGATGACTGCACCGATGCGCAAACCGCCTGTAAACAGGCGCCCGATGGCAACGGCCCGGACGGCGAACCGGAAGTCAGCGACAACATTCTGCGCCTGGTGCTGTTCTACACCCGCAACCTGGCCGTTCCCGCCCGCCGGAACGTCAACGATGCGCAGGTACTGGCCGGCAAGAATCTGTTTTTCCAGGCAGGCTGCCAGTCCTGCCACACACCGAAATACACCACCGCCGCCAACGCGGCCGAACCTGAACTGGCCAATCAAGTGATTCGTCCGTACAGCGATCTGTTGCTGCATGACATGGGCGAGGGCCTGGCGGACAACCGCAGCGAATTCCAGGCCGGTGGCCGTGACTGGCGCACCCCGCCGCTGTGGGGCATCGGCCTGACACAGGCGGTCAGCGGTCACACCCAGTTCCTGCACGACGGTCGCGCCCGCAACCTGCTCGAAGCCGTGCTCTGGCATGGCGGCGAAGCCCGTGCGGCGCAGCAACAGGTTTTGTCTTTCAATGCCGGGCAGCGTGCCGCGCTGCTGGCGTTCTTGAATTCACTTTAAACACTTAAAAGAATCGGGAGCCCGACATGTTCCGTCCCAAGCTGTTGTTCACCAGCCTTGCCGCACTGGCCCTCGGCGCCTGCTCGCCGCAGGATCCGCAAGCCGTCACCTCGGCCGCCATCGCCAAATCGGTGATCCTGCCGACTTACACCCGCTGGGTCGAGGCTGACCGGCAACTGGCCGTCAGCGCCCTCGCCTACTGCCAGGGCAAGGAAAATCTGGAAACCGCCCGCGCCGACTTCCTGCACGCACAGAAAGCCTGGGCCGAGCTTCAACCGCTACTGATCGGCCCGCTGTCTGAAGGCAACCGTTCGTGGCAGGTGCAGTTCTGGCCGGACAAGAAAAACCTGGTCGGCCGTCAGGTCGAGCGACTGGTCAACAGCCAGCCGCAGATCGATGCCGCCGCTCTGGCCAAGTCCAGTGTCGTGGTCCAGGGGTTGTCGGCTTACGAATACATCCTGTTCGACGCCAAGCCTGACGTGGCCAACGACGAACAGAAAGCCAGATACTGCCCGTTGCTGGTGGCCATCGGCGAGCGCCAGAAACAACTGGCCGAAGAGATTCTGAGCAACTGGAACAACACCGACGGCATGCTCGCGCAGATGAGCAAGTTCCCCAACCAGCGCTACGCCGACTCCCACGAAGCGATCGCCGATCTGCTGCGGGTACAGGTCACCGCCCTCGACACCCTGAAGAAAAAGCTCGGTACCCCGATGGGCCGTCAGAGCAAAGGCGTGCCGCAACCGTTCCAGGCCGATGCATGGCGCAGCCAGTCGTCGCTGACGGCGATGGAAGCCAGCCTGGCCGCTGCCAAAACCGTCTGGGAAGGTGTCGACAACAAAGGCCTGCGCGGCTTGCTGCCGGCCGAACAGAAACCGCTGGCGGACAAGATCGACGCGGCGTACGCGGCCTCGCTCAAGCTGTTCGGCAGCACTCAGCGTTCGCTGACCGAAATGCTCGAAGACGACGCCGGTCGCCAGCAGCTCAACGATATCTACGACAGCCTCAACGTCGTCCATCGCCTGCACGAAGGCGAACTGGCCAAGGCGCTGGGCATTCAACTGGGCTTCAACGCCAACGACGGTGACTGATGAGGGCAAGTGCCATGCTGCGACGCCAGGCTCTGACTTTAGGTAGTTTGCTGCTGGGAGCAGTGACATTGGGCGGCTGGACGCTGTTCAAGCGCAAGGATCAGAGCCCGCTGCTGCTGTCGGCGCGGGACGACACCGACGGCAGGCACTACGCCGTCGGTTATCGGCTGGACGGCACCCGGGTGTTCGCCACCGAAGTCGGCCAGCGCTGCCACGACATCATCAATCACCCGACGCTGCCGATCGCGCTGTTCGTCGCCCGGCGTCCGGGCACCGAGAGCTACCTGATCGACCTGCGCGACGGTGCCTTGCTGCAGACCGTGACCTCGCAGCCGAACCGGCATTTCTACGGCCACGCGGTGATCCACCACAGCGGCGATTACCTGTACGCCACCGAGAACGACACCAGCGATCCGGGCCGCGGCCTGCTCGGGGTGTACAGGTTCGAGGGTGAACGGCTGGTGCACAGCGGCGAGATTTCCACCCACGGCCTCGGCCCGCATCAGGTGTCGTGGATGCCCGATGGCGAAACCCTGGTGGTGGCCAACGGCGGAATCCGCACCGAGGCCGAAAGCCGGGTCGACATGAACCTCGACGCCATGGAACCGAGCCTGGTGCTGATGCAACGCGACGGCACCCTGCTGAGCAAGGAAACCCTCGCCCAGCAGATGAACAGCGTGCGTCACCTGGGCATTGCCAGCGACGGCACCATCGTCGCCGGCCAGCAGTTCATGGGGCCTTCCCAGGAGCGCTCCGAATTGCTGGCGATCAAGCGTCCGGGCCAGCCGTTCGTGGCGTTTCCGGTGCCGGATCATCAGTTGCAGTCGATGGGGCACTACACCGCCAGCGTCGCCGTGCACAGCGAACTGCGTCTGGTGGCGCTGACCGCACCGCGTGGCAACCGCTTCTTCATCTGGGATCTGGACAGCGGCGAAGTGCGCCTCGATGCACCACTGCCCGACTGCGCCGGCGTCGGTGCAGTGAAAGACGGCTTTGTCGTGACTTCGGGGCAAGGACGTTGCCGCTACTACGATTGCCGCCAGGATGAACTGCTGGCCAGGCCGCTGGATCTGCCCGCAGGGCTCTGGGACAACCATCTGCACCTGATGGCCTGAAGATCGCCGCCGACCGTCCGGTCGGCGGTGCTCCCCTCCTCTGCCTTATCCCCCATACCCTGTAAAAACTGGCAGTTGGAATCCCTGCCGGAGTCGGGGTAATGTGCCCGCCTGTCTCGCCTGATTTTCTCCAAGGAACCGGAATATGCTGCGTCGCCGCATGCTGATCATGTTGGGTGTTGTACTGCTGATCGTTCTGCTTCTCGCCGGTTACAAGGCCTTCTCGATCTACACCATGATCCAGGGCTTTGCCAAACCGAAGCCGCCGATCAGCGTCGCCGTGGCCACTGCCACAGAGCGCCCGTGGCAGATGCGTCTGCCCACCGTTGGCACGTTGAAGGCCCTGCAAGGCGTCGAGCTGAGCCTGGAAGTCGCCGGCACCGTCACCGAGCTGAAATTCGAATCGGGGCAGAAGGTCAAGGCCGGGCAACCGTTGCTGCAACTCGACAGCGCTGTCGAGTCCGCCCTGCTGGAAACCGCCAGGGCCGACCTCGGTCTGGCGCAACTGGATTTCGGTCGCGGCAGTCAACTGGTGGGCAGCAGCGCCATTTCCAAAGGCGAATACGACCGGCTCTCGGCGGTCCTGCAAAAGAACCGCGCCACGGTCAATCAACTCAATGCCTCGCTGGCGAAAAAACGCATCGTCGCCCCCTTCAGCGGCACCATCGGCATCCGTCAGGTGGACGTCGGCGACTACCTCGCCAGCGGTACGAAAATCGCCACCCTGCAGGATCTGAGCAGCCTCTACGCCGACTTTTACGTGCCTGAACAATCCGTGCCGAAACTGGCCATCGGTCAGCCAGTCCAGATCTCGGTCGCGGCTTACCCCGGGCAGAACTTCCCCGGCGCCATCAGCGCCATCAACCCGATCGTCGAAAGCACCACCCGCAACATTCTGGTTCGCGCGACGCTGGCCAACCCTGACGGCAAGTTGCTGCCGGGCATGTTCGCCAGCCTTGAAGTGCTGCTGCCGGATCCGCAGAAGCACGTCGTGGTACCGGAGAGCGCTGTCACCTACACCCTCTACGGCAACTCGCTGTACGTGGTCGGACAGAAGAAGGCCGAGGACGGCAGCGTCGAGAAGGACGACCAGGGCCAGCCGGTGCTGATCGCCGAGCGCCGCTTCATCGAGACCGGTGAACGCCGTGATGGCCTGGTGATGATCAACAAGGGCGTGCAGAGCGGCGAACAAGTGGTGACGGCCGGCCAGATCAAACTGGACAACGGTGCCCACATCGCCATCAGCGACGACAAGACCCTCGGCGGACAGAACAGTCTGCGCCGCGTCGACTGATCAAGGAACCCCCATGGCCTTTACCGATCCGTTCATTCGCCGCCCGGTGCTCGCCACCGTGGTCAGCCTGTTGATTGTGCTGCTGGGCTTCCAGGCCTGGAGCAAGCTGCCGCTGCGCCAGTACCCGCAAATGGAAAACGCCCTGATCACGGTGACCACCGCTTATCCCGGGGCCAACGCCGAAACCATTCAGGGCTATATCACCCAGCCGATGCAACAGAGTCTGGCGAGCGCCGAGGGCATCGACTACATGACCTCGGTCAGCCGCCAGAACTTCTCGGTGATCTCGATCTACGCGCGCATCGGCTCCAACAGCGATCGCCTGTTCACCGAACTGCTGGCCAAGGCCAACGAGGTCAAGAACAAGCTGCCGCAGGATGCCGAAGACCCGGTGCTGAGCAAGGAGTCCGCCGATGCTTCGGCGCTGATGTACATCAGCTTCTTCAGCAAGGAGTTGAGCAACCCGCAGATCACCGACTACCTGTCACGGGTGATCCAGCCGAAACTGGCGACTTTGCCGGGCATGGCCGAGGCGGAAATCCTCGGCAACCAGGTGTTCGCCATGCGTCTGTGGATCGACCCGGTGAAGCTCGCGGGATTCGGCCTCAGCGCCGGCGACGTGACCAACGCCGTGCGCCAGTACAACTTCCTCTCGGCCGCCGGTGAGGTGAAAGGCGAATACGTGGTCACCAGCATCAACGCCAACACCGAGCTGAAGTCCGCCGAGGCCTTCGGCAAGATTCCGCTCAAGGTCAACGGTGACAGTCGCGTGTTGCTGAGCGATGTGGCGCGGGTGGAAATGGGGGCGGAGAACTACAACTCCATCAGTTCCTTCGGCGGTACGCCGTCGGTGTACATCGGCATCAAGGCCACCCCCGGGGCCAACCCGCTGGACGTGATCAAGGAAGTGCGCAAGATCATGCCGGAGCTGGAAGCCCAGTTGCCGCCCAACCTCAAGAGCGAGATCGCCTACGACGCCACGCTGTTCATCCAGGCGTCCATCGACGAGGTGGTGAAAACCCTGTTCGAGGCGGTGCTGATCGTGATCGTGGTGGTGTTCCTGTTCCTCGGCGCCCTGCGTTCGGTGGTGATCCCGGTGGTGACCATCCCGTTGTCGATGATCGGCGTGATGTTCTTCATGCAGATGATGGGTTACTCGATCAACCTGCTGACCTTGCTGGCAATGGTGCTGGCAATCGGGCTGGTGGTGGACGACGCCATCGTCGTGGTGGAAAACATCCACCGGCATATCGAGGAAGGCAAGACGCCGCTGGAGGCCGCTCTGGAGGGGGCACGGGAAATCGCGATGCCGGTGGTATCGATGACCATCACCCTGGCGGCGGTGTATGCACCGATCGGTTTCCTCACCGGGCTGACCGGTGCGCTGTTCAAGGAGTTCGCGTTGACTCTGGCCGGCGCCGTGGTGATTTCCGGCATCGTCGCCCTGACCTTGTCGCCGATGATGTGCGCACTGCTGTTGCGCCACGAGGAAAACCCCACGGGCCTTGCCCATCGACTCGACCGGATCTTCGACAGCCTCAAGCGCCGTTATCAGCGCATGCTGCACGGCACCCT
This sequence comes from Pseudomonas bananamidigenes, assembly GCF_001679645.1. Taxonomy (GTDB): domain Bacteria; phylum Pseudomonadota; class Gammaproteobacteria; order Pseudomonadales; family Pseudomonadaceae; genus Aquipseudomonas; species Aquipseudomonas bananamidigenes. The sequence continues at coordinate 157,008 of NZ_LRUN01000022.1, forward strand.
CGATACGCGCCCGGTGGTGCTGGTGTTCGCGGTGATCGTGCTGTGCCTGATTCCGGTGCTGCTCAAGTTCACCAAATCGGAACTGGCGCCGGATGAAGACCAGGGCATCATTTTCATGATGGCCAACGCCCCGCAACCGACCAACCTCGATTACCTGAACACCTACACCGAAGAGTTCGTGAAGATCTTCAAGGAATTCCCGGAGTACTACTCGTCGTTCCAGATCAATGGCTACAACGGTGTGCAAAGCGGCATCGGCGGCTTCCTGCTCAAGCCATGGAACGAACGCCACCGTACCCAGATGCAGATCCTTCCTGAAGTCCAGGGCAAGCTCGGGAGCATTCCAGGCCTGCAGATCTTCGGTTTCAACCTGCCGTCCCTGCCCGGCACCGGTGAAGGTCTGCCGTTCGAGTTCGTGATCAACACCGCCAATGACTACGAGCCGTTGCTGCAGGTGGCCGACCGGATCAAGAAACGTGCGATGGAATCGGGCAAGTTCGCGTTCGTCGACCTGGATCTGGCCTTCGACAAACCGGAAGTCGTGGTCGATATCGACCGTGCCAAGGCGGCACAGATGGGCGTGTCGATGCAGGATCTGGGCGGCACGCTCGCCACCTTGCTGGGCGAGGCGGAAATCAACCGTTTCACCATCGAAGGTCGCAGCTACAAGGTCATCGCCCAGGTCGAGCGGGCCTATCGCGACAATCCGGACTGGCTGAACAATTACTACGTGAAAAACACACAGGGCGAGTTGCTGCCCCTGTCGACCCTGATCACCGTGACCGACCGGGCACGACCGCGACAGCTCAACCAGTTCCAGCAGCTCAATGCGGCGAAGCTGTCCGGGTTTCCGCTGGTCAGCATGGGCGAAGCCATCGACAGTGTGATGCAGATCGCCCGGGAAGAGGCCCCTGCCGGTTTTGCCTTCGACTATGGCGGCGCCTCACGGCAGTTCGTGCAGGAAGGCAGCGCGTTGTGGGTCACTTTCGCCCTGGCGCTGGCGATCATTTTCCTGGTGCTGGCCGCCCAGTTCGAGAGCTTCCGCGATCCGCTGGTAATCCTGGTGACCGTACCGCTGTCGATCTGCGGCGCGTTGATTCCATTGTTCCTCGGCTGGTCGAGCATGAACATCTACACCCAGGTCGGCCTGGTGACGCTGATCGGCCTGATCAGCAAACACGGGATCCTGATCGTCGAGTTTGCCAATCAGCTGCGCAAGGAAAAGGGGTTGACGGCTCGGGAGGCCGTAGAGGAAGCGGCAGCCATTCGCTTGCGGCCGGTGCTGATGACCACTGCCGCGATGGTGTTCGGCATGGTGCCACTGATCGTGGCCACGGGTGCAGGCGCGGTCAGCCGTTTTGATATCGGTACGGTGATTGCCACCGGGATGTCGATCGGGACACTGTTTACCCTGTTTGTCCTGCCCTGTGTCTATACCCTGCTGGCGAGCCCCGACCCCAAGCCTTCCAGCTGATGCCGCAATAAAAAAGGCCTCGCATGTGCAAGGCCTTTGGCTCTTGTAGAAAGAGGCTTCAATCGATTCAACTCTGCGGCCTCATCCGTTGAGAAAGCCCGAACATGAACAGCAGCAGATCATGGTCCGGTTGAGTTGCCACGGTGGCCTTGGCCACCCGTGGCATGGGGCAATGGGCATCGTTGCCCGATTTGCCGATCACCTGCATTTGTGGCTGTTCCCAGGCCGCCACCGCCAATGATGCAACTGCCAAGGCTCCTACCAGAAACAAACCTCGTGCAATTTCTAGTTTCATCGCTATAAACCCTTGATAGCGCTGCCAAACGCCGTCTCGTAAAAATAGACGAGTTTTTTCCAGTCCGCCGGGCTGAACGACGAGTGGCGACGCAACTGTTTCATGTCGTGGGACGCCGCACGATAAGCGGTCAGGCGCTGGCGGCATTTTTCCAGATCGATCAGTGCCACTTGAACGTTGGCCGACTCACCCTCGCCGGTGACACTGACAAAAACGTGCTTGATATAAATGCAGCTGTGCTGCCAGCGGCCCTTGTGCATGCGGGCCAGATTCTCGGCGAGGTCCTTGAGCACGCGTTCATAAACGGCTTCACCGTGTCGCTCGCGGCCGCCTCCCGCTTCCCACTGTTCAAGTTCCTGGAAACCGTCCAGCGATTTGGTGACCAGCAACGCTCGCCACTTGTGCTCTGGATCGGGCTGCGCACCACAGAAAACGATTTCCGGTACCCGTACGCCCAACCGTGTCACGCCGGTCAGCGCATCGAGTTCACGCAATACGGTCGGCCGTCCGAACGGATGCAGCCAACTGCGATAGATATGTCCTGTCTGGCGTTTGGCATACAGCAGTTGCCCATCGCGCCCCACCACTCGCTGCACTCCACTTTCGCCACCACGACGCACGTTGGGTTCTTCCACCCATTCACCGCGCTGGTTCCAGTAATAGTCGAAGCGATCCTGGGGAGCGACTTCCGTTTCTGCTGCAAATTGCACTGCCATCCTCTTACCTCTTGCGTAATACGTAAACTCGCCACATGGCATAGAGCGGAATGAAGTCCAGTTGTTCCTGGATCCTGAATCCCGCCGCTTCGAATTCCTTTTCAACCGTAGCGGCCGGTAACACAAACCGGTTCTGGTAACCTTCCTGTCCGCGCCGTTTCTCGGCGCGCTTGCGTTTCCAGGCCTTGAAATTGCCATCCACCCACAACGAAATGATCACACTGTCCCGGGTCACGCGTTCGAATTCACGCAGAATGGCCTGCCGATGTTCGGCTTCGCCGATGTGATGCAGCAGACGCATGCAGAAAATGCTGTCCACGGCATTGTCAGGCAAAGCAATGTCGAACGCCGACGTGTGCAGGGGTTGTACCCGCTTCACCACATCCGCCGGCTGCGCCTGCATCGCCGTCCTGATCATCGACTCGGAATTGTCTGCCCCGATGATCACCCGATTGGGTTTTTCTGCCAGCAACGGCCAGAAACGCCCGGCACCGCACGGCAGATCCAACACCAGTCCCGGTTCGCCGACCAGAGTCAACGCCTTGCGGGCCAACTGTTGATCACGCCAGTTGGACAGGCGACGCCCCAGGCCATCCTGGTGCTTGCGCAGATATTTCTGCGCATGGTTATCGTCGTACTTCTCGGAAAAATCGAGCTTGATCGGGCCGGCCATTATCGGGACTCCTGAATTGCTTATATCCCCACCTTATGCAGGGGCGTGTCAGCGTCAGGTCATCCCTTTGTGAAAAAAACGTCGCGTAAACCCACGAACTATTTCAAGGTTATACAGCATTTGTTCAGGTTGGCAGCTTTTTTGTGCTGTTTGAGAGGGATTCGCGTTTGCCAAGATCTACTTCGAAACGGCAGCCATTGGGATCCATCGTACTCAAAGTGACGCTCCAGCCCTGGTTTTCGCAGATCCGTTGAACCAGTGAAAGCCCGAGGCCAAGGCCTTCTCCGCGTTTTTCATTACCACGCACGAAAGGCTTGAACATCTCCTGACGCTTCTCCTCGGGAATGCCCACGCCCGAGTCTTCGACCACAAAACCGTTGGCATTGAGTGTCAACCGGATGAAACCCTGCTCGGTGTAGTGCAATGCGTTACGCAGCAGATTGCCCATCACTGCATTGAGCAGCGTGGCGTTGTAAAGAGTGTCCGGCGGGTTGCCCGGTTCGAAAATCAGCTTCAGTCCCTTGGATTCGATCGGCTCGCGCCACAGGCCCAACAAATTGTCCGCCACCTGGCCGAGGCTGTGCCGGGGGCCCGCCCCCGCATCTTCGCGCTGAGCGCGGGCCAGCATCAGGAAAGTCTGCACCAGTTCGCGCATTTCTTCGCTGGCCCGGGCAATCCGCTCGACCTGGGCACGACCGCGCTGATCGATATCCGGGTTTTCCAGCAGCAATTCACAGGAACTGGCCAACACCATCAAAGGCGTACGCAGCTCATGGCTGACATCACTGGTGAACAGCCGCTCGCGGGTCAGTGCCTGGCGCAGACGCCCCAACGTCGCATCGAAGGCCACCGCCAGTTCACCCACTTCATCGGCGGCGTAGTCCGGGGCCAGCGGCGGGGCCAGCCCCAACAACTGATCGCGGTGACGCACCTGACGCGCCAGCCGCACCACGGGCGCCATCACCTTGCGCGCCAGCACCCAGCCCAGGAACACCGCCAGCGCCAGACTGAGCACGAAGCCGACCAGCACCACGGCAAACAGCACGCGCTCACGCTCTTCGAAATCGCTTTGATCCTGCAGCAACACATAGCGTCGGCCGTCGACGATTTCGACCATCGCGTGATACGACAGCTGTTCGCGAAAAACTTCGTGGAACCCCGAATCCAGGTGCCGCAGATCCTTGGGCAGTTCGAAGTCGCCCGGACCACCGCTGAAATAGAACAGCTGATCCGGCTCCGGCCGATGGCTCCAGTCCGAGACGTTGTCCATCAGCAACAGGCGCTGCAGGTCGCCGCCCAGCCCGGCGGAGATCAGTTTTTCTTCCACCAGGTGCACCGTCGCGACGATGCCCATGGCGAAGGCCCCTGCCACCAGTGCACTCATCAATGCAAAAGCGATGATGATCCGCTGGGCAAGGCTTTGCTTAAACTCCATCGCGGCCCTCGGCCAAGCGATAGCCCACGCCGTGCACGGTGTGCAGCAGTGGTTTGGCGAAAGGCTTGTCGATCACCTGGCGCAACTGGTGGACGTGGCTGCGCAGGCTGTCGCTGTCCGGGCAGTCATCGCCCCACAGGGCTTCTTCGAGAATTTCCCGACGCAGTACATGCGGGCTCTTCTGCATCAACACCGCAAGCAGTTTCAGGCCGACCGGGTTGAGCTTGAGCAGTTTGCCTTCGCGGGTCACTTCAAGCGTGTCGAGGTCGTAACTCAGGTCGCCGACCTGCAGGGAGCGACGACCGCCGCCCTGGGTCCGGCGCATCACCGCCTCGACTCGCGCCGCGAGCTCCGACAAGGCGAAAGGTTTGACCAGATAATCGTCGGCCCCGGACTTGAAGCCCTGCAGGCGGTCATCGAGCTGGTCGCGGGCGGTAAGCATGATCACCGGCGTGTCGCGGCGGGCATCTTCGCGCAGGCGTTTGCACAGGGTATAGCCATCGATGCCGGGCAACATGATGTCGAGCACGATCAGGTCATAGTGCTCGGTGGCTGCCAGATGCAGGCCCGACAGACCGTCCTGGGCGCAATCGACGGTATAGCCCTTCAGGCCCAGGTAATCAGCCAGGTTGGCCAGGATATCGCGGTTGTCTTCGACCAATAGAATTCGCATGGGCACCTCTTGCGTACACAGTAACGGCCATCATGGCCCGCGCAGCTTACGGCCTGTTTCGGTTCAGGGCTAGGGTTGGCGGCCCGACAGCCGAATTTGCCCGACTTAAATAATTTTTTAACAAAGTTTTCACCATCGATTCACAACCTGATTACAGTGGCGCCGCGAAACTCCCGCGCCATTGATAAAAGGAACTAAACACAATGGTTTTTCTCAAGACGGCGCCGATGCGCTATCTGCAATTGGTCACCGGCACCTGGCTGGCGGTATTCCTCCTCACCCGTATCGTACTGCTGCTGACTCATCTGAATGAGGCCGGTGGTGGAACGTTGTCCGTGTTCGGCATTGGCCTGGTGTACGACCTGGCCTTCCTCGCCTATGCCGCCCTGCCAATGGGGCTGTATCTGTTGCTGTGCCCGCCGGCACTGTGGCGCCGCCGCGGTCACCGCTGGTTCCTTCAGGGACTGCTGACCGTCAGCCTGTACGCCATGTTGTTCACGGCCGTGGCCGAATGGCTGTTCTGGGACGAGTTCGGGGTTCGCTTCAACTTCATCGCCGTCGATTATCTGGTGTATTCCGACGAAGTGCTGAACAACGTGCTCGAGTCCTACCCGATCGGCAAGTTGCTGAGCCTTCTGGCGGTGCTGGCCATCGCGCTGAGTTTCGCGCTGCGCAAGCCGTTCAACGCCGCACTCGACGCCCCGCTGCCGCCATTGCGTGGTCGGCTGCTCAATGCGCTGGCGCTGTTGGTGGTAGCAGGTCTGAGTCTGCAACTGATCAGCCAGGACGCACCGCGCGCCCAGGGTGGCAACGCCTATCAGAACGAACTGGCGAGCAATGGCCCGTATCAGTTCTTCGCCGCATTCCGTAATAACGAGCTGGATTACAGTCAGTTCTACAAGAGCCTGCCGACGGATAAAGTCGCCAGTCAGATGCGTGCCGAACTGAATGAGCCCGATGCCCGTTTCGTCGGTCAGGATCCACAGGATATCCGCCGCAATATCGACAACCCCGGTGTCACCCGCAAACCGAACATCGTGCTGGTGACCATTGAAAGCCTCAGTGCCAAATACCTGGGCAGCAACGGTGACGGGCGCAACCTGACGCCGAACCTCGACGCGTTGCGCAAGCAGAGCCTTTACTTCAACAATTTCTACGCCACCGGCACCCGTACCGACCGGGGTCTGGAAGCCATCACCCTGGCCATTCCACCGACACCGGGCCGTTCGATCGTCAAACGCATCGGTCGCGAAAGCGGTTTCGCCAGCCTCGGCCAGCAACTGAGCGCGGTGGGCTATGACAGCGTGTTCGTGTACGGCGGCCGTGGCTACTTCGACAACATGAACGCGTTCTTCAGCGGTAACGGCTATCGCGTTGTCGATCAGAGCAGCGTCGATGAGTCGGAAATCCACTTCAAGAATGCCTGGGGCATGGCCGACGAGGATCTGTACAAGCAGACCCTGAAACTGGCGGACGCCGATTACGCCAGGCAGCAACCTTTCCTGTTGCAACTGATGACTACGTCCAATCACCGTCCGTACACCTATCCGGAAAACCGCATCGATATCAAGTCGGGTAACGGTCGCGACGGCGCGGTGAAGTACACCGACTATGCCATCGGCCAGTTCCTGGAACAGGCGCGGCAGAAACCGTGGTTCGACAACACGATCTTTATCTTCGTCGCCGACCACACCGCCGGCAGTGCGGGCAAGGAAGACCTGCCGATCACCAACTACCAGATCCCGCTGTTCATTTATGCGCCCAAGCTGATCGAGCCACGGGAAAACGCGCAACTGGCCAGCCAGATCGATCTCGCGCCGACCCTGCTGGGGTTGCTGAACCTGGATTATCAATCGACGTTCTTCGGTCGCAATCTGCTGCAGGACAACCCGCTGCCGCCTCGGGTCGTGGTGGGCAACTATCAGCACCTGGGTCTGTTCGACGGCAAGGACCTGGCGATTCTCAGCCCACGCCAGGGCCTGCGCCGGCATGACGATGCGCTGAGCGAAAGCCGCGAATCCCGGGTCGACAGCAACGATCCGCTGATCAGCCGCGCGATCTCGTATTACCAGACCGCCAGTTATGGTTTCAAGCAACAGCTGCTTGGCTGGAAAGCCCCCAAAGAGGGCAATCCGCAAGTCAGTGAACGCTGATCGAAACGCCTCGGGCCGATGATCCCGAGGCTTTTTTACGGGCAATAAAAAACCCCGCCTGCTCATCGCAGGCGGGTTTTTTCGTTTCGGGGCAAGGCTGGCTTACATCATGCCGCCCATGCCACCCATGCCGCCCATGTCCGGCATGCCGCCGCCCACTGGTGCATCTTTCTTCGGTGCTTCGGCAACAGCCGCTTCGGTGGTCAGGATCAGACCGCCGATGGAAGCTGCAGCTTGCAGAGCCGAACGGGTCACCTTGGTTGGGTCCAGGATACCCATTTCGATCATGTCGCCGTATTCGCCGGAAGCAGCGTTGTAACCGAAGTTACCTTTGCCGTTCTTCACTTCGTTGACCACAACGCTTGGCTCGTCACCGCTGTTGGCGGAGATCTGACGCAGCGGTGCTTCAACGGCACGACGCAGCACAGCGATACCGACGTCCTGATCGGCGTTGTCGCCTTTCAGTTCGCTGATGGCTTGCAGAGCGCGGATCAGCGCAACGCCACCGCCAGGCACCACGCCTTCTTCAACGGCTGCACGAGTAGCGTGCAGGGCGTCTTCAACGCGGGCTTTCTTCTCTTTCATTTCTACTTCGGAACCGGCGCCAACCTTGATCACTGCAACGCCGCCGGACAGCTTGGCCAGACGCTCTTGCAGTTTTTCACGGTCGTAGTCCGAGGAAGTCTCGGCCACCTGGGCACGGATCTGGGCGATACGGGCTTCGATGTCAGCCTGGTTGCCAGCACCGTCAACGATGATGGTGTTTTCCTTGGACAGGGTCACGCGCTTGGCGCTGCCCAGATGTTCCAGAGTGGTGCTTTCCAGGCTCAGGCCGATCTCTTCGGAGATGACGGTACCGCCGGTCAGAACGGCGATGTCCTGCAGCATGGCCTTGCGACGGTCGCCGAAGCCTGGCGCCTTGACGGCTGCGACTTTGACGATGCCACGCATGTTGTTCACGACCAGCGTCGCCAGGGCTTCGCCTTCGACGTCTTCGGCAACGATCAGCAGCGGACGGCCGGCTTTGGCGACGGCTTCCAGTACTGGCAGCATTTCGCGGATGTTCGAGATCTTCTTGTCGACCAGCAGGATCAGCGCGCCTTCCAGCTCGGCAACCATGGTGTCCGGCTTGTTGACGAAGTACGGGGACAGGTAGCCACGGTCGAACTGCATGCCTTCTACAACCGACAGTTCGTTTTCCAGGCCCGAGCCTTCTTCAACGGTGATCACGCCTTCTTTACCGACTTTTTCCATGGCTTCGGCAATGATGTCGCCGATGGAGTTGTCGGAGTTGGCGGAGATGGTGCCGACCTGAGCGATGGCCTTGGTGTCGGCGCATGGCTTGGACAGGGCTTTCAGCTCTTTGACGATGGCGATGGTCGCCTTGTCGATACCGCGCTTGAGGTCCATCGGGTTCATGCCGGCAGCGACGGCTTTCAGGCCTTCGTTGACGATCGACTGAGCCAGAACGGTAGCGGTGGTAGTACCGTCACCGGCGTCATCGTTGGCACGGGAGGCAACGTCTTTGACCAGCTGCGCGCCCATGTTTTCGAAACGGTCTTCCAGCTCGATTTCCTTGGCAACGGAAACGCCGTCCTTGGTGATGGTCGGAGCGCCGAAGCTTTTCTCGAGGATCACGTTACGGCCTTTCGGGCCCAGGGTCGCTTTTACCGCGTCAGCCAGGACATTTACGCCAACCAGCATTTTCTTGCGAGCGGAATCGCCGAATTTAACTTCTTTAGCAGCCATGATCGATATTCCTTAAATACTTTGTAGTAGCGGGAAAATGAGCGGGTAATCAGCCTTCGATAACAGCGAGGATTTCGTTCTCGCTCATTACCAGCAGGTCTTCGCCGTCGACTTTCACAGTGTTGCTGCCGGAGTACGGACCGAACACAACCTTGTCGCCCACTTTTACCGACAGTGCGCGCACTTCACCGCTTTCCAGTGCCTTGCCCGGGCCTACAGCCAGAATCTCACCGTGGTTGGCTTTCTCGGCAGCCGAACCTGGCAGGACGATACCGCCAGCGGTTTTCTTTTCTTCTTCGCTGCGACGGATGACGACGCGGTCATGCAGAGGACGAAGCTTCATTGTCGATCTCTCCTAATTGTGGTTTTCATCGGCCGGTGTAGTCCCGGCGGGTTTAACGAATCCGGCCTGCGCCGGTTGCGGTTCGTCGAGCGAACCGCGCAAGTCTGTCCGGTTCAGATAACCGGAAACCTTTCGGTGACCGATACATAGGGGCGCATATGCTTATTACAAGGGTGGGGGCTAAAATTTTTGCGGTGAGCTTCATCGATTTGCCCCACAAACGAACACGGCACCCGAAGGTGCCGTGCGAGTGCAGAAGTCACTTGCTGTCGCGGTGTTCGAATTCGCCTTCGATCACATCGCCTTCGCGGCCCAGAGGCTGGCGCGGTGCAGGACCGCCGCGAGGTTGCAGGTCATCGGCGAACGCACGCTGACGCATGGCCTGCTCTTCGGCGCGCTGACGCATTTTGTTGGCAAACAGACGACGGCTGAACGGCAACAGCAGCACCAGACCCGCCACGTCACTGATGAAGCCCGGCAGGATCAACAGGCCACCGGCCAGCGCCAGCATCAGGCCTTCGAGCATGGTTTGCGCAGGCAGTTCGCCGCGGTTCAGGCTTTCACGGGCACGCAGGGCCGTGGCCAGGCCGGCGATGCGCAGCACGAATACGCCAAACATAGAGCCGAGAATGATCAGCAGCAGGGCCGGGAAAAATCCGATCGATCCTGCCACCTTGACGAATACGAACAGCTCCAGCACCGGGAACAGTAGAAAGAGCAACAAGAAAGGGCGCATCAAAATTTCCTCAACGCAAGAAATGCCTTGCAGTAAGCCCTAGATGACGTCGCCCTTTCGTGAATTCAAGCGCCGGCCACCGCATTTTTTGGCCAGACCTGCGCGTGAGCCAGAGAAACCAAGGCCTCGCGCACTTGTATCGGCGTATGACAAGGCGCTTGAAACGGCAGCCAGTACAGCGCCTGACCAATGCGCAGGTGCATGCCTTCGGTGTCGATCCCGGCCATTTGTGCCGGGACGGTTTTCGGCAGCCCGGCGAGATCGACGTAATGCGCGATGGCCTTGGCATGATCGCTGTTCATGTGTTCGACCATGCTGATCTCGGCCTTGCCGGCGAACGGGTTGGCCAGGGTCAGGTGATCGACCCAGTGAATCGCACCAAAACCGCCGATGTAGCGATGACGCACAGGCTTGAGCACCCAGAAATCGAAGTCGTGGGCCTTGTGGTAATTCTGCGATTCGGGGAAATAGCGGTAGTAACGCTCGGCAGCCGCTTCGATGGCCGCAGCGTCTTCGAGCTTTTCCGCTTCCGCCAGGTAGGTCAGGCGGCCAACGGCCTGCACGTCATCGGCGTCGCGCTCACCCACCAGCAGCGAACACTTCGGGTCTTTTTGCAGGTTGTGGGTGTGCTGGGCGATGCGGCTGATGAGGATCAACGGCCGGCCCTGCTCGTCCAGGCAGTAGGGAACCACGGAGCCGAACGGAAAACCGGGCATTGATTTGGAGTGGGTCGACAATACGCCACGGTATTCCTTGAGAAGCAATTCTCGGGCATTCTTGGCCGCTTCAACGCTCAATTTATGACTCCTTAAATAAAATCCGTCATAAAAACGGACGGGCGCTCGGGATCAAGTCCCGTTTACACCATCGGGCAATTCTCATGTGCAACCTGCCCAAAGCCGGTGCAGATCGAGAGCCGCCCTGCAAGCAACACCACTCTCACCTGCTCTCGGGGGCATGCGAATGCAACTCAACGACAAAGTAATCATTATCACCGGCGGTTGCCAAGGCCTGGGCCGCTCGATGGCCGAGTATTTCGCAGGCAAGGGCGCGAAACTGGCACTGGTCGATCTGAACCAGGAAAAGCTCGATGACGCAGTCGCGGCCTGCAAGGCCAAGGGTGTCGAAGCCCGCAGCTACCTGTGCAACGTTGCCAATGAAGAGCAGGTGACGCACATGGTCGCCCAGGTCGCCGAAGACTTCGGCGCGATCCACGGCTTGGTCAACAACGCGGGGATCCTGCGTGACGGTCTGCTGCTCAAGGTCAAGGACGGCGAGATGACCAAAATGAGCCTGGCCCAGTGGCAGGCGGTGATCGACGTCAACCTGACCGGCGTGTTCCTCTGCACCCGTGAAGTCGCAGCCAAAATGGTCGAGCTGAAGAACAGCGGCGCGATCATCAACATCTCGTCGATCTCCCGCGCGGGCAACGTCGGCCAGACCAACTACTCCGCCGCCAAGGCCGGTGTCGCTGCGGCGACCGTGACCTGGGCCAAGGAGCTGGCGCGTTACGGCATTCGCGTGGCCGGCATCGCACCGGGCTTCATCGAAACCGAGATGACTCTGGGCATGAAACCCGAAGCGCTGGAGAAAATGACGTCGGGCATTCCGCTCAAGCGCATGGGCAAGCCGGAAGAAATCGCCCATTCGGCGGCGTACATTTTCGAGAACGATTACTACACCGGCCGGATCCTGGAGATGGATGGCGGTTTGCGCATCTAGCCGACAACACAAAACCAAATGTGGGAGCAAGTCGAACCGTCGAACCGTCGCTCCCACAGTTTTTTTTCAGCGGCGCGGCAAAATCAATCGTCGCTGATGGTGATGTTCGGCATCGCCGGCGACGCCGCTTCCTGCAACACGATCCGCGCGCCGACGTGGCGGGCCAGCTCCTGATAGACCATGGCGATCTGGCTGTCCGGCTCGGCAATCACCGTCGGCTTGCCGCCATCGGCCTGCTCGCGGATCAACATCGACAGCGGCAGCGAAGCCAGCAGTTCGACGCCGTACCGGGTCGCCAGTTTCTCGCCACCGCCTTCACCGAACAGATGCTCGGCATGTCCGCAGTTCGAGCAGATGTGCACGGCCATGTTTTCCACCACGCCCAGCACCGGAATGTTCACCTTGCGGAACATTTCCACACCTTTACGCGCATCGAGCAGCGCCAGATCCTGCGGCGTGGTGACGATCACGGCACCAGCCACCGGGACCTTCTGCGCCAGGGTCAATTGAATGTCGCCAGTGCCTGGCGGCATGTCGATCACCAGGTAATCCAGATCGCCCCAGGCAGTTTGGGTGACCAGTTGCAACAGTGCACCGGACACCATCGGCCCACGCCAGACCATTGGCGTGTTGTCGTCGGTCAGGAAGGCCATCGACATCACTTCCACGCCATGGGCCTGCAGCGGCACGAACCACTTCTGATCCTTGACCTGCGGACGGGTGCCCTCGGGAATGCCGAACATGATCCCTTGGCTCGGGCCGTAGATATCGGCGTCGAGAATCCCGACTTTCGCGCCTTCGCGGGCCAGCGCCAGCGCCAGGTTGGCGGCGGTGGTTGACTTGCCCACACCGCCCTTGCCCGATGCCACCGCGACCACGTTCTTGACGTTGGCCAACCCCGGAATCTGCGCCTGGGCCTTGTGCGCGGCGATCACGCTGTTGACCTCGACCCTGGCTGTCACGACACCGTCGAGGTTTTCGATGGCCAGTTGCAGCAGTTGCGCCCAGCCGCTCTTGAACAGACCGGCGGCATAGCCGATTTCCAGCTGCACGCTGACGCGGTCACCGGCGATGTCGATGTTGCGCACGCAACCGGCGCTGACCGGATCCTGGTTCAGGTAAGGGTCGGTGTATTGGCTGAGGACGGCTTCCACCGCTGCGCGAGTGACGGCGCTCATGGGCAACTCCGATAACAAGACTGGAAAAGATGGCGGGTATCCTACGACACAAACCCGATAACGCGCTCACAGGGTGAAAAATATGCTCGGGCGTTTTATAGTGGCCGACCTCCGTTTCATCAAGTAGCGAAGCCCCACATGTCCGAACCACGCAAGATTCTCGTCACCAGCGCCCTGCCCTATGCCAACGGTTCGATCCACCTTGGCCACATGCTGGAGTACATTCAGACCGACATGTGGGTGCGCTTCCAGAAACATCGCGGCAATCAGTGCATTTATGTCTGCGCCGACGACGCCCACGGCTCGGCGATCATGCTGCGCGCGGAAAAGGAAGGCATTACCCCGGAACAATTGATCGCCAACGTCCAGGCCGAACACAGCGCCGACTTTGCCGACTTTCTGGTGGATTTCGACAACTTCCACTCCACTCACGCCGAAGAAAACCGTGAGCTGTCGAGCCAGATCTATCTGAAGCTGCGTGATGCCGGGCACATCGCCCAGCGCTCGATCACCCAGTATTTCGACCCGGAAAAGAAAATGTTCCTGGCCGACCGTTTCATCAAGGGCACCTGCCCTAAATGCGGCACCGAAGACCAGTACGGCGACAACTGCGAAAAATGCGGCGCGACCTATGCCCCGACCGATCTGAAGGATCCGAAGTCGGCCATCTCCGGCGCCACTCCGGTACTGAAGGATTCCCAGCACTTCTTCTTCAAGCTGCCGGACTTCCAGCAGATGCTGCAGACCTGGACCCGCAGCGGCACGCTGCAGGACGCCGTGGCCAACAAGATCGCCGAATGGCTGGATGCCGGCCTGCAACAGTGGGACATCTCTCGCGACGCGCCGTACTTCGGCTTCGAGATTCCGGGCGAGCCGGGCAAGTATTTCTACGTGTGGCTGGACGCACCGATCGGCTACATGGCCAGCTTCAAGAACCTGTGCAACCGCACGCCGGGGCTGGACTTCGACGCGTTCTGGGGCAAGGACTCCACCGCCGAGCTGTACCACTTCATCGGCAAGGACATCGTCAACTTCCACGCCCTGTTCTGGCCGGCGATGCTCGAAGGCGCGGGTTTCCGCAAGCCGACCGGGATCAACGTGCACGGTTACCTGACCGTCAACGGCCAGAAAATGTCCAAGTCCCGTGGCACCTTCATCAAGGCCCGCACCTATCTGGATCATCTGTCGCCGGAATACCTGCGCTACTACTACGCGGCCAAACTGGGCCGTGGCGTGGACGACCTCGATCTGAACCTCGAAGACTTCGTGCAGAAGGTCAACTCCGACCTGGTCGGCAAAGTCGTCAACATCGCCAGCCGTTGCGCCGGTTTCATCCAGAAGGGCAACGCCGGCCTGCTGGTTGACACCAACGCCGCACCGGAGCTGACCGAAGCCTTCCTGGCTGCCGCGCCAAGCATCGCCGACGCCTATGAAGCCCGCGATTTCGCCCGTGCCATGCGCGAAACCATGGCCCTGGCCGACCGCGCCAACGCCTGGATCGCCGACAAGGCGCCGTGGTCGCTGAACAAGCAGGAAGGCAAGCAGGATGAAGTCCAGGCGGTCTGCGCCACCGCGATCAACCTGTTCCGCCAACTGGTGATCTTCCTCAAGCCGGTGCTGCCGGTGCTGGCCGCCGATGCCGAGGCGTTCCTCAACGTCGCCCCGCTGACCTGGAACGACCACACCACCCTGCTGGCCAACCACCAGTTGAACGAATTCAAACCGTTGATGACCCGCATCGACCCGGTAAAAGTGCAAGCCATGACCGACGCCTCGAAAGAAGACCTGACCGCCAGCCAGACCGACACCGGCGCCGCCGCGCCTGCCGGTAATGGCGAACTGACCAGGGATCCGCTGTCGCCGGAAATCGACTTCGACACCTTCGCCGCCGTCGACCTGCGCGTGGCGCTGATCGTCAAGGCCGAACACGTGGAAGGCGCGGACAAGCTGCTTCGTCTGACTCTCGATATCGGTGACGAGCAACGCAACGTGTTCTCCGGGATCAAGAGCGCTTACCCCGATCCGTCCAAGCTCGACGGTCGTCTGACCATGATGATCGCCAACCTCAAGCCACGGAAAATGAAGTTCGGCATCTCGGAAGGCATGGTGATGGCAGCCGGCCCTGGCGGTGAAGAAATCTACCTGCTGAGCCCGGACAGCGGTGCCAAGCCAGGTCAGCGCATCAAGTAAGGTTCTGCACTGATCCGATCCCACCGGCGTACCCCGTGCGCCTGTGGGATTTTTCATATCTGGCCCAACCGTCATGGCGGTCCGATAATGCCTAATCTTAAGTGACACCCGCCCGCTCACACCGGCAGAACCATGACCGAACTCATGCTTACGCTCTTCAGTGCTGCACTGATCAACAACTTCGTGTTGCACTGGCCGCTGGGTGTCGATCCGCTGCTGGCTGGCGAGCGTCGTCAGGTGCATGCGCTGGGGCTGGCAACGTCGTGTCTGATGTTGATTGTCGGTGTGACGGGCTACACGATCCGGCATTGGCTGTTGGTGCCGTTGCAACTGGAATTCCTGCGGCTGTTCGTATTCCTGCCGCTGAGCGTCCTGCTGATCGCGCCGTTGCTGAAGTTGCTGGCGCGTTGGCGACCCGATATGCCGTTCGACGGGTTGTGGCCGCTGCTGCTGGGCAATGCCGGCGTGCTGGGGCTGATGCTGATCAACGCGCAGGCGGATAAAGGCCTGTTTCATGCGACAGCGCTGAGCGCCGGGGCCGGCCTCGGCTTCTGGCTGGTGCTGAGCCTGTTCACCGATTTGCGCGAACGCACAGCCAACAACGATATTCCCCTGCCCTTTCGTGGCCTGCCGATCCAGCTGATCGGCGCCGGACTGATGGCTGTGGCTTTTCTCGGATTCAGTGGACTGATCAAAACATGAGTCTGATTCAACGCATCGACGCCTTGCTTCCGCAAACCCAATGCGGCAAGTGCGGCCATCCCGGATGCAAACCCTACGCTGAAGGCATCGCCGGTGGCGAGCCGATCAACAAGTGCCCGCCAGGTGGTGACGAAACCATCGCCGCCCTGGCCGGACTGCTGAAAATTCCGGTGCTGGAACTGGATATCAGCCGTGGCAGCGCACCGCCGCAAGTGGCGTTTATCCGCGAAGCCGAATGCATCGGCTGCACCAAGTGCATTCAGGCCTGCCCGATCGATGCCATCGTTGGCGCGGCGAAACTGATGCACACGGTGATCATCGACGAGTGCACCGGCTGCGATCTGTGCGTGGCGCCCTGCCCGGTCGACTGCATCGAGATGCACCCGCTGCCGGTTGGCACGCTGCCAGTGGTGGGCGGCCTGGCCAGCAGCGTCGAAGAACAACAGGCGCGCACCGCCAAGCGCGATCATGCCCGGCAACGTTTCGAACGGCGTAACGCCCGGCTGCAAAGAGAAGAACAGCAAAAGCAGGCCGAACGTGAGGCCCGGGCGCAGCGAGCGGCACAGGTTGAAGTTGCGTCCACCACGCTCGACCCGGTACAGGCCGCGCTGGAACGGGTGCGGGCGCAGAAAGCCGCGACCGCCGACGCCGCGCTGAAAAAGGCCAGGATCGACGTGGCGATGAGCCGCGCCCAGTTGCACAAATCGTTGAGGGCCTTCGGCCATCCGCCGACTTTCGAACAGCAGTCGCAATTGATCGTGTTGCAGCAGCAATTCGAAGCCGCCGAACAGGCCCTGGCGAAACTGGAAAGCAGCGCCGCACCTGCGCCGGTCGTGACAGCCCCAGCGAAAGACGCCGACCTGAAACGGGCGAAAATCCAGCTGGCGATGCGCCGTGCCGAGCTGAAAAAGGCGCAGACCGCGGAGGCTCCGCCGCAGCAGATCGCTGCGCTCGAACAAGCGCTGCGTGAAGCCGAACAAGCGTTGCACGACGCCGAAGCCGCGAGCGATCAACCGCTGCCCGATCTTGTGCGGGTCGAGAAACGTCCGATCGACAATCAGCTTCGTCAGCTGAAAACCGAACTGGCCTACGCGCGCGCCGACCTGAACAAATTGCAGCGACGCGAGGGCACCCCGGCCGAAGTCCTCGACAAAGCCCGCACCCGTCTGCAAGAGGCGGAGCGGCAGGTGCAAGCCCATGTCATCCATTGAAACCAGAGACGAACGCCTGCAACAGGCAATGAAGCTGGTTCTGCTGGCGACATTGCCGGGGTTGTTGGCGTTGTTCTGGTTTTACGGCTGGGGCGTGTTGTTCAACCTGATCCTGTCCGTCGCCACAGCCTTGAGCGTCGAAGCCGCCGTGACGTATCTGCGCCGGCAGCCGCTGCAAACCACTTTGACCGATGGCAGCGCGGTGGTCAGCGCCACGCTGCTGGCGATCGCCATGCCGCCTTATTGCCCGTGGTGGCTGACGGTCACGGCGATTGCCTCAGGCTTGCTGTTGGGCAAACATTTGTACGGCGGCGTGGGCAGAAATCCTTTCAATCCCGCCATGCTCGGTTTTGCTCTGGCGATCGTGATGTTTGCGCAGCCGATGACTCATTGGCCGGCCCATGGCATGGATCTGACGGCAGCTTTCGGCCAGGTGTTCAACCTGGGCCTGGCGCCGGACGCCTGGGTTCAGGCCACTGCACTGGACAGTCTGCGCATCAATAAAAGCCTGACCATCGATGAATTGTTTGCCAGTAACCCGGCGTTCGGCCGTTTGGGCGGCCATGGTGCGGAATGGGTGAATCTGGCGTTTCTCGCCGGCGGGCTGTTCCTGCTGCAGCGTCGGGTGTTCGGCTGGCAGGCGCCGGTCGGTATGCTCGCCAGCCTGTTCGTTATCAGCCTGCTGTGCTGGAACGGCTC
Organism: Pseudomonas bananamidigenes; assembly: GCF_001679645.1. Lineage (GTDB taxonomy): Bacteria > Pseudomonadota > Gammaproteobacteria > Pseudomonadales > Pseudomonadaceae > Aquipseudomonas > Aquipseudomonas bananamidigenes. The sequence goes on from NZ_LRUN01000022.1 coordinate 174,957, forward strand.
GGGGTCCGACTCCCATGGATCACCGCTGTTTCATCTGCTGAGCGGGGCGACCATGCTGGGAGCATTCTTCATCGTCACGGAGCCGGTCTCGGGGGCCAAAAGCCCACTTGCCCGCTTGCTGTTCGGTGTGGGGGTCGGCCTGCTGACTTATCTGATTCGTACCTGGGGCGGTTATCCGGACGGCGTGGCATTCGCAGTGCTACTGATGAACCTGTGCGTGCCGGCGCTGGAACGCTTTGCCACTGCCCGTCAGACGCAGGTGACGCCATGAACCGCACTGGCAGCCTGATCACTCTGGCGCTGCTGGCAATGACAGGCGTCGGCGTGACCTGTGTTGTGCAACACAGCAACGCGCCGCACATCGCCGCCGAACGGCGCCAGCTCGAAGATCGCAAACTGCTGGACGTACTTTCGGTCGATACGTACGACAACCAGCCTCTGGAACAACCTCTGACGCTGACCGACACGGACCTGAGGCACAGTCTGCTGCTGGGCGGTTATCGAGCGACCCGCGCCGGGCAGCCTGTGGCAGTGTTGTTGCGCAGCCAGACCGAGGGCTACGCGGGCCGCATCGAGTTGCTGATTGCCGTCGATGCCGATGGTCGACTGCTCGGAGTGAAAACCCTTGAGCAAACCGAAACGCCCGCGCTTGGCGGGCATGTCGGCGATTGGCCGAATGCCTGGCTTCAGACGTTTATGGGCAAATCGAGCAAGCAGCCGACGGATGCCGGGTGGGCCTTGAAAAAGGATCAGGGGCAATTCGACCAGATCGCGGGCGCAACCGTTACCTCCCGCGCGACCATCAACGCCATCCACGATGCCTTGCGTTATTTCGACGAGCACCGGACGAGCCTGCTGGGGAGCGCGCCATGAACACGTCAGCGACACTGTCAAACTCAATGATGCTGGTGTTGTTGATCGGTGCTACCGACTCCGTGGCCGGCGCGCTGGCGACTCTGTTGCTGTTCACTGTCGCAGTGAGCGCGTACGGCTTGTGCATGACAGCACTGCGTTCGCGCTTGAGCGGCGAGAGCCTGTTGCCCGTCAGTCTGGTGCTGGCTGCGACGCTGGCCAGTTGCGGCGAGATTCTCCTGCAAAGCGCCTCTTTTCAGTGGCACCAATTGATCAGCCTTTATTCGGGGCTTATCGGCCTGCAATGCGTTGTACTGGAACACAATGGGTTTTTTCGCCTGCCGATCAGTGAAAGACTGAGACTGTGCGGGCTGTTTGCCGCGCTGATGACAGTGCTGGGCGTGTTGCGCGAACTGATCGGTCAGGGCAGCATCGGCCAGCACCTTTCTGGGCGCTGGCAAGGTTTGATCCTGTTTGCCGACGGCCTGCATTTCGCGACGCTGGCACCCGGCGCCTTTATTCTGCTGGGGTTATTGCTCGCGGCCCGCCAGGCCTGGACCCGCCCCGCTCCACCCGAGGAAAAGCATCACCCATGAATGCCGCAAAACGTCTGGAGATTTTCCGCAGGTTTCACGAGGACAATCCCGAACCCAAGACCGAACTGGCCTATTCTTCGCCCTTCGAACTGTTGATCGCAGTGATCCTGTCCGCACAGTCCACTGACGTCGGGGTAAACAAGGCCACTGCGAAGCTGTTTCCAGTCGCCAATACGCCAGCGGCCATTCATGCCCTGGGCGTGGAAGGCCTGTCCGAGTACATCAAGACGATCGGCCTCTATAACAGCAAGGCCAAAAACGTGATCGAGACCTGCCGCCTGCTGGTGGAACTGCATGACAGCCAGGTTCCGCAGACACGCGAGGCACTCGAAGCCCTGCCCGGCGTTGGCCGCAAAACCGCCAACGTCGTGCTTAACACTGCTTTTCGTCAACTGACAATGGCGGTGGACACACACATTTTCCGGGTCAGCAACCGTACCGGTATTGCCCCTGGCAAAAATGTGGTCGAGGTCGAGAAGAAGCTGATGAAGTTTGTGCCAAGAGACTACCTGCTGGACTCTCACCACTGGCTGATTCTGCACGGGCGCTATGTTTGCCTGGCACGCAAGCCGCGTTGTGGCAGTTGCCGGATCGAGGATTTGTGCGAGTACAAACACAAGACCTCTGACGATTGATGGGCTATTGGTTTTCTTGATTCGTCGATTGAAAAAATCTTTTTTACCCGTAGCAGGAATATCGATATAAGGAGCGCCAAAGGCAGTCTCAGCCTGGAGCTAACCTTATGACTGACAGCAAAGAACAACTGGACGTAGATGACGATTTCGCCGCTGCCGATACCGACGACGCCGAGCCCGTAGTCGAAGTCGCCAAGACCAACCTCAGCAAGCGCCGGACCATCGATAACCTGCTCGAAGAGCGTCGACTGCAGAAGCAATTGGCGGATTACGATTTTGATCTGTGACTTTTGAAAGCCTCCCGCAACGGAGGCTTTCTACTTTCTGCCGCGAGTCGATACCGATCCGCCCAGGATCCATCGACGACTGGAAACCATCAGACCAGCCCATTACGCTGCGCCAGCTCGATCAGATCCACCAGTGAGCGCGCATTGAGTTTCAGCAGCAAACGAGTCTTGTAGGTACTGACTGTCTTGTTGCTGAGAAACATGCCGTCGGCAATTTCCTTGTTGGTTCTGCCCCTCGCCAGTTGCTGCAACACCATCATTTCTCGCCCGGACAGACGATCCACCATGTCCGCTTCACTGGCATTTCCCAGACTGGTACGCACGGTGTGCAAGGCCTGATTCGGAAAATAGCTGTATCCGGACAGAACAGCCTTTATGGCGCTGAGCAGCTCAGTCAGATCCTGTTGCTTGCATACATAGCCTGCCGCCCCTGACTGCATGCAACGCATGGAAAAATGACCGGGTGCCTGGGATGTCAGTACAAGTACTTTCATGGGTAATGCACTTGTCGTCAGGCGCGCAATGACTTCCAGTCCGTCGAGCTTGGGTATGCCGATATCCAGGATGACAATATCAGGCATCTGGTCGCGGGCCAGTTGCAATGCATCCACTCCGTTGTCCGTTTCTGCAATGACTTCGTAGCCATGACGCTCCATCAGCATGCGCACAGCAAGGCGAATGACGGGATGATCATCCACGATCAGCACTTTATTCATGGGCAAGTCCAGTTTCGCTGTTCGATTTTTTAGAACCGGCACAATAACGTAGTCATTTCACCCTTGGCATAGTGAAGTTCACTTTTACTGGCAGCGAAAGACAACTCTTACAGGCAATAGAGATTTATCCTACAGAAATTGCCCATGAGCAAAGAGACGACAATTCAGCCCCAGCGAATCATTCAACGCCAAAACACCCTGCAGCAAAAAACCGAACAGTGACGCCTGCGAAAAAATGTTCCATATGAAAAAGAAAGGAAACAACCTGCCGATATCAACCCGACTACTTTTGATGTAAATACCAAATAGCAAGAATTGAAATCATTCCCTCCCCAAATCGAATCCAACAACAACCTCACGAGAAAGACCATAACCATGAGTAACAAACATGTCAAAGATCAACAGAAAACCCGCCAACCCGATCAATATAATTGCCGTATTCGCTTTCATCTCCGAAACATCCGCAGCGGTATCCCTGCCCTTCCTTGACAATGACGAACGGGAAATTTACATCTGGTTTCTGATCTGCTTTCCGTTCTATCTGTTATTTCTTTTCTTCATGACCTTGAACTTCAACTACCGATCCCTTTATGCGCCCTGCGACTTCAATAACGAGAAAAACTTCCTGAAGGCATTTGAAGCAACATCGCCCTCATCCAGAGAATCATCGAACCCGGAAACACTCAAGGTACATCTTGTAACCCTCCCTAAACCGTTAAGTACACTATGCATCATTGATGTTCGAGGAGTGAATGTCGCTTCAACAGCAGATCTGCTGCACAAACAAATCCGGAAGCCCACCAGGCACTCGCCTGGAATAATCCTCGTATTAACCGATAGCACTCCAGGCCCCTCACCTGAAGAAGCCATACTGAAATCGCTTAAACAGGATAAAAAGCCGGCGGGAACCGCCTACTGGATTATTTATGACGCTCACTCACTGCGCATTACTGCATCGGGAAAAATCTGAATTGATCAATAGATACACGCAGTATTTTGGTACAAGATGCGAAACACAATGAATGGAAGCAGGAACGCTGACCGACATCGATCAGGTAGACAGAAGGATTTACAGCATGGCGGCCCTGTCACAACGACAAGGCCGCCATTTCACATCGGCTCCAGGGGCCTCAGAACAGCTTGCGCCCCTTGTTGGCGGCAATGCGCATGCGCAGCGCGTTGAGCTTGATGAAGCCCGCCGCGTCGGCCTGGTTATAGGCGCCGCCGTCTTCTTCGAACGTCGCAATGTTGGCATCGAACAGCGAATCGTCCGACTTGCGGCCGGTCACGATCACATTGCCCTTGTAGAGTTTCAGGCGTACGACGCCGTTCACATTTACCTGAGAAGCATCGATCATCTGTTGCAACATCAGGCGCTCCGGGCTCCACCAGTAGCCGGTGTAGATCAGGCTGGCGTACTTCGCCATCAGTTCGTCCTTGAGATGCGCGACTTCCCGGTCCAGGGTGATCGATTCGATGGCGCGGTGAGCCCGCAGCATGATGGTGCCACCCGGAGTTTCGTAGCAGCCACGGGATTTCATGCCGACATAACGGTTTTCAACGATGTCGAGACGACCGATGCCATGGGCACCGCCGATCCTGTTCAGCGTTGCAAGCACAGTGGCCGGAGACATTTCGACGCCGTCCAGCGCAACGATGTCGCCGTTGCGGTAGGTCAGTTCCAGGTATTGCGGCTTGTCAGGTGCGTTTTCCGGAGAGACGGTCCAGCGCCACATGTCTTCTTCGTGCTCGGTCCAAGTATCCTCGAGCACGCCGCCTTCATAGGAAATGTGCAGCAGGTTGGCATCCATCGAGTACGGGGACTTCTTCTTGCCGTGACGCTCGATCGGGATCGCGTGCTTCTCGGCGTAGTCCATCAGTTTCTCGCGGGACAACAGGTCCCACTCGCGCCAGGGGGCGATGACTTTCACGCCAGGCTTGAGTGCGTAGGCACCCAGTTCGAAACGCACCTGGTCGTTGCCCTTGCCGGTCGCGCCGTGGGAAATGGCATCAGCGCCGGTTTCGTTGGCGATTTCGATCAGACGCTTGGCGATCAGAGGACGTGCAATGGAAGTACCCAGCAGGTACTCACCTTCGTAAACGGTGTTGGCGCGGAACATCGGGAATACGAAGTCACGCACGAATTCTTCGCGCAGGTCGTCGATGTAGATTTCTGTGACGCCCATGGCCTGAGCCTTGGCGCGAGCCGGTTCGACCTCTTCGCCCTGACCCAGGTCAGCGGTGAAGGTCACGACTTCACAGTTATAAGTATCCTGCAGCCACTTCAGGATCACCGAAGTGTCCAGGCCGCCCGAATACGCCAGAACGACCTTGTTTACGTCCGCCATGCCATCACTCCACGGGGTTCTACGGAAAGCCGGGGAGTCTACCGCTCAAACGCGATAATTTACAGAGGCGCGACAGCTTGAGACGACAAAGCGACACATTCCGTCATGCAGACGGGAGTGACCATACAGTCATGATGTTGCCGCCGCATTGGCCGGTGCACTGGCTTGGGGTGCAGGAGCAGTCACCGGAGCGACACGGGCCAGCTTTACGGTGACCCGACGGTTCTTCGCCCGGTTGGCGGCATTGGTGTTCGGCACCAGCGGGTATTGCTCGCCGTGGAAACGCACAGTGATCTGCGATTCGGCGATGCCGTTGGCCTTGAAGAAATCAACCACCGCCAGCGCCCGGCGGCGGGACAACTCGCGATTGGTCAGGCGATTGCCACTGTTGTCGGAATAACCATCGAGCTCGATGTGGTTGACCGTGGGGTCGGCCTTCATGAACTCGAGCATGACTTGCAATTTGGCTTTCGCGGCGGCATCCAGATCGGTGCCTTCGCCCGGAAAGCCAACCTGCGAGTTTTTGACTTGATCGAAATTCTGCGGGAGCAGCTTCGCGACGCAGGTCTGATAATCGTTGAACGCCTTGCTGAACTTGACCGGGAGCAGACGCACTTCGGACACCCGTCCATCACCCGAGGCACGCCGCACCACCGGGCTGCGACCTTCCAGCAAACCGCTGATCAACCCGCCGGCCTGCGATTGCGAACTGTTGAACAACACGTTGCCGGTGCCGATTCTGACGCTGCCCAGATTGATGTCATTGCGTCCCGGCTGCCAGGGTGCTGCCGCTGCAAGCAACGTCGCAGAACCACCGCCGAGCATCGCGTTGTAGGCGTTCAGACGAAAGATCGCCTGCTCGCCCGCCTTGCGCACGAACTGGCCCGAGCCGAAGTCGGTGATCGGCTGCGTCAGGCGGCATTCGAACTTGTCGCCTTCCACCGTCCACTCAATGTTCTCCAGACGGGTCTGGTAGGTCAGTGCCATCGCGGGGAAACTGGCAAACACACTGAGCAAGGCTAAATAACGCTGGCGCACGGGAGGCTCCATTGGCTTCTACAACAAAAAGACCGATACATACATGTTTACGGCATACCTACAGGATATCGGACACGCGTCGTAAAACTTGATAGCGAGTGCCTGCAAGAGTCTTTTCCGGTAGCATTCGCCTCAGTTTGACCCGCCTGGAATCCCCTCATGTCCGACCGCCTGACCCTGCTGCGTCCCGACGACTGGCACATTCATCTTCGCGATGGTGCCGTGCTGACCAACACCGTTGCCGATGTTGCGCGCACCTTTGGTCGCGCCATCATCATGCCCAACCTGGTACCTCCGGTGCGCAACGCCGCTGAAGCCGACGGCTATCGCCAGCGGATTCTCGCTGCCCGACCGGCCGGCAGTCGTTTCGAGCCGCTGATGGTGCTCTACCTCACCGACCGCACCCGGCCCGAAGAAATCCGTGAGGCCAGGGCCAGCGGCTTCGTGCACGCCGCCAAGCTGTACCCGGCCGGCGCGACCACCAACTCCGATTCCGGGGTCACCAGCATCGACAAGATCTTCCCGGTACTGGAAGCCATGGCCGAAGTCGGCATGCCGCTGCTGATCCACGGCGAGGTCACCCGTGGCGACGTCGACGTGTTCGACCGCGAGAAAATCTTCATCGATGAACACATGCGCCGCGTGGTCGAGCGCTTCCCGACGCTCAAGGTCGTGTTCGAACACATCACCACCGGCGATGCCGTGCAGTTCGTCAACGAGGCCTCGGCCAATGTCGGCGCGACCATCACCGCGCATCACCTGCTGTACAACCGCAACCACATGCTGGTGGGCGGGATCCGGCCGCACTTCTACTGCCTGCCTATCCTCAAGCGTAATACCCATCAGGAAGCGCTGCTCGATGCAGCCACCAGCGGCAGCGCGAAGTTCTTTCTCGGCACCGACTCGGCACCCCATGCCCAGCACGCCAAGGAAGCCGCCTGCGGCTGCGCCGGCTGCTACACCGCGTACGCCGCCATCGAGCTGTACGCCGAAGCCTTCGAACAGCGCAATGCGCTGGACAAGCTGGAAGGGTTCGCCAGCCTCAACGGCCCTCGTTTCTACGGCCTGCCGGCCAATACCGATCGCATTACTCTGGTTCGTGAAGAATGGACCGCCCCGACCAGCCTGCCATTCGGCGAGCTGAACGTCATCCCGCTGCGCGCCGGTGAAAAACTGCGCTGGCGCCTGCTGGAGGAACACGCGTGAGTGAAGACCATTTCGACGACGAACTGGACGGTCAAGGTGGCGGTGGTTCCCGCCATCCGATGGCAGCACGCTTTCGCGGCTACCTGCCGGTTGTCGTCGACGTAGAGACCGGTGGTTTCAACTCGGCCACCGACGCATTGCTGGAGATTGCCGCGACCACCATCGCCATGGATGAAAAGGGATTCGTCTACCCGGATCACACTTATTTCTTCCGTGTCGAGCCGTTCGAAGGCGCCAATATCGAAGCGGCTGCCCTGGAGTTCACCGGGATCAAGCTTGATCACCCGTTGCGCATGGCGGTCAGCGAAGAAGCGGCCCTGACCGACATCTTCCGTGGCGTGCGCAAGGCCTTGAAGGCCAACGGCTGCAAGCGAGCGATTCTGGTCGGCCATAACAGCAGCTTCGATCTGGGCTTCCTCAACGCCGCCGTCGCGCGGCTGGACATGAAGCGCAATCCTTTCCATCCATTCTCCAGTTTCGACACCGCGACCCTCGCGGGTCTGGCCTACGGTCAGACCGTGCTGGCGAAAGCCTGCCAGGCAGCGGACATCGATTTCGACGGCCGTGAAGCGCACTCTGCGCGTTACGACACCGAAAAGACGGCCGAGCTGTTCTGCGGCATCGTCAACCGCTGGAAACAGATGGGCGGCTGGGAAGACTTCGACGACTGATCCCGCGCATGAAAAAACCGGCTCAAGAGCCGGTTTTTTTGTACCTCGACGAAGCGCCTTACAGGGCAGCAGCGTTCTCGGTCAGGTAAGCCGCAACACCTTCCGGCGAAGCGTTCATGCCCTTGTCGCCTTTTTTCCAGTTGGCAGGGCAGACTTCGCCGTGCTCTTCGTGGAATTGCAGAGCGTCGATCAGACGGATCAGCTCTTCCATGTTGCGGCCCAGCGGCAGGTCATTGACGATCTGCGAGCGGACAACGCCCTTGTCGTCGATCAGAAACGCGCCACGGAAAGCCACGCCGCCTTCCGACTCAACGTCGTAGGCCTTGGCGATTTCGTGCTTCATGTCGGCAGCCATGGTGTATTTCACCTGACCGATGCCGCCATTGTTGACCGGGGTGTTGCGCCAGGCGTTGTGGGTGAAGTGCGAGTCGATCGAAACGGCGACCACTTCGACGTTGCGTGCCTTGAAGTCGGCCATGCGGTTGTCCAGAGCGATCAGCTCGGACGGGCAGACGAAGGTGAAGTCCAGCGGGTAGAAGAACACCAGGCCGTATTTGCCTTTGATGGCCGAGGACAGGGTGAAGCTGTCAACGATCTCGCCATTGCCGAGTACGGCCGGGACGGTGAAGTCAGGGGCTTGTTTGCCTACGAGTACGCTCATTGATATCTCCTGGTGTAGAAACTTGAAGTTCGGGGTTCGCATCAGCCTGTCACCCTCAGGCGACAGCCCTGTGACACAAACCCTCTTCGCAAGGGCCGACCATCATACACTGCGTGTTTGGACTGTCCTCAAAGGTTTTTCGCGAAATCCCGACCGGCATTCGGCCATGCACCACCGTTCGTCAGTCACAGCCGTTGGCGATGAAAACCGTTGGGAAAGAACTTTGACAATCATTCTCGTTAACATTAAGATCCATCGCAATTGAGCCACAACCAGCGACGGTTCTCACTTATGTATGTTTGCCTCTGCACTGGCGTCACCGACGGACAGATCCGCGAAGCGATCTATGAAGGTTGCTGCAGCTATAAAGAAGTCCGTCAGGCCACCGGCGTAGCCAGCCAATGCGGCAAATGTGCCTGCCTCGCGAAGGAAGTGGTGCGCGAAACCCTCACCAAGCTGCAAACCGCCCAGGCCGCGATCCCCTACCCGGTGGAATTTACCGCCGCGTAATTGCCCCGAATTCGAAGAACCGGACGATTGTCCGGTTTTTTTATGCCTGAAAATCAATTGCTTAGGGATTAGACGCGGAACACAAACATTCTTATTCCGATTAATTTTCATATATTATTCAATAACTTAGGTTTGACACTTATAAGTGCCAGGCTCAAACTCCGCCTTATATACCGCTACTTAGGGCAGGACTCCCATCATGAAAGGCGACGTTACAGTCATCCAGCATCTCAACAAGATCCTTGCCAATGAGCTGGTCGCGATCAATCAGTACTTCCTGCATGCGCGCATGTACGAAGATTGGGGCCTGAACAAGCTGGGCAAGCACGAGTATCACGAATCCATCGACGAGATGAAGCACGCGGACAAGCTGATCAAGCGCATCCTGTTCCTCGAAGGCCTGCCGAACGTGCAGGATCTGGGCAAGCTGCACATCGGCGAGCACACCCGGGAAATGCTGGAGTGCGACCTGCGTATCGAGCGCACTGGTCATGCAGACCTGAAGGCCGCCATCGCTCACTGCGAATCCGTTGGCGACTTCGGCAGCCGCGAACTGCTTGAAGACATTCTCGAATCCGAAGAAGAACACATCGACTGGCTGGAAACCCAGCTGGGCCTGATCGATAAAGTCGGTCTCGAAAACTATCTGCAATCGCAGATGGGCGACGACGAGTAATCAGCGAGCGCTGAACCCGAGACACTAAAAAGCCCCGCCCTCTTTCGAGAGGCGGGGCTTTTTATTTGCCATGTCTGCAGGAACGGCTTGCCAGCGAAACAATAACCGCGGTTCAACCATTGCACCGCGTCATCGTTCTTCGCGAGCAGGCTCGCTCCCACGGCAAGCAATCACGCTTCGGACTTGGCCGCAGCCGCCTTGGCGGAAGCATCCTTGATCAGGGTCTGCAGCTCACCGTTGGCGAACATTTCAGCCATGATGTCGCTGCCGCCGACCAGTTCACCGGCTACCCACAGTTGCGGGAAAGTCGGCCAGTTGGCGTACTTCGGCAGGTTGGCACGGATTTCCGGGTTCTGCAGGATGTCGACGTAGGCGAACTTCTCGCCACAGCCCATCACAGCCTGCGCAGCTTTCGCGGAGAAGCCACACTGCGGGGCATTCGGCGAGCCTTTCATGTAAAGCAGAATGGTGTTGTTGGCAATCTGCTCTTTAATCGTTTCGATGATATCCATGGAGCACCTCGGCTGAACTTTCCGACTCGTGGGTCGGCACGGTGGCGCATTGTAACGGAATCCCGAGTTCCCTGCTCGGTCTCCCCGACAGACTTGCTCAAGCCGCCACCACGGTCACCGGCACACCGTTGAGCGCCGCGTTGCCCGACAGCTCGTCGAGCCGGCATTCATCGGTCAGGTCGTTGGCGCTGGAACCTGGCTGTCCGCTGGCAATCGCCATCTGCACACCCGGGCGCGCATGACCCCAGCCGTGGGGCAGACTGACCACCCCCGGCATCATGTCCGCACTGCCGAGCACTTCGACCTCGACCTGGCCGACCCGTGAACTGACCCGCACCAGCTGCCCGTCACTGAGTCCGCGACTTGCGAGATCCTCCGGATTCATCAACAACTGATGACGCGGCTTGCCCTTCACCAGTCGATGATAGTTGTGCATCCACGAGTTATTGCTGCGCACGTGACGTCGACCGATCATCAGCAGTTCACCGGCAGCCGGCGCCTGCAAGGCGGAGAAACGCGCCAGATCGGCGAGAATTTCCGGCGGCGCTGCCTGGACTCGTTGGTTCGCGGTCTTCAATCGCGGTGCCAGGTTGGGCTTCAGCGCCCCCAGATCAACGCCGTGCGGATGATCGAACAGCGTCGCCAGGGACAACTTGTGCTCGGATGCGTCGCCATACCGTCCCATGCGCAGGCCCATGTCGATCATCTTCGCCGGCGGCATGGTCGGCTTCAGTTCCTTGTCAGTCTTCGCCGCAAAGGCTTCGGCCAGGCCGACAAAGATCTCCCAGTCGTGCAGAGCGCCTTCGGGTTTGGCGAGGATCGCCCGGTTGAAACGGGTGACGTTGCGCACCGCGAACAGGTTGAACGTGGTGTCGTAGTGATCGTTCTCCAGCGCCGAGGTGGACGGCAGGATCAGGTCGGCATAACGGGTGGTTTCGTTGATGTACAGGTCAACGCTGACCATGAACTCCAACCCGTCCAGTGCCTGTTCCAGTTGCCGGCCATTGGGCGTGGACAGCACCGGGTTGCCGGCCACGGTGATCAACGCGCGGATCTGCCCTTCGCCTTCGGTGAGCATCTCTTCGGCCAGCGCCGAGACCGGCAATTCACCACCGTACTCCGGGCGCCCCGAAACACGACTTTGCCATTTGTTGAAATGCCCGCCCGAGGTGGATGCGACCAGATCCACCGCCGGCTCGGTGCACAGGGCACCGCCAACGCGGTCGAGATTGCCGGTCACCAGGTTGATCAATTGCACCACCCAATGGCACAACGTGCCGAAGGCCTGGGTGGAAACGCCCATTCGCCCGTAGCAGACCGCGCTTGGCGCAGCGGCAAAATCCCTGGCGAGTTGGCGGATCCGTTCGGCCGGCACGGCACACAACGGGCTCATCGCTTCAGCGGTGAACCCCGCCACCGCTGCACGCACCTCGTCCAGGCCGTCCACCGGCAAATGGCTGTCGCGGGTCAGGCCCTCGCCGAACAAGGTATTGAGCACACCAAACAACAAGGCCGCATCGCCGCCGGGACGCACGAACAGATGCTGATCGGCCATCGCTGCCGTCTCGCTGCGTCGCGGATCGACCACCACCACTTTGCCGCCTCGGGCCTGAATCGCCTTCAGGCGCTTTTCCACGTCCGGCACGGTCATGATGCTGCCGTTGGACGCCAGCGGGTTGCCGCCCAGGATCAGCATGAAATCGGTGTGATCGATATCCGGGATCGGCAGCAGCAAACCGTGGCCGTACATCAGGTAACTGGTCAGGTGATGCGGCAGTTGGTCGACGGAAGTTGCCGAGTAACGATTGCGGGTTTTCAGCAGGCCCAGAAAGTAATTGCTGTGGGTCATCAACCCGTAGTTGTGCACGCTCGGATTGCCCTGATACACCGCGACCGCGTTCTGCCCATGACGCGCCTGAATCGCCGAGAGCTTTTCAGCCACCAGCTCAAAAGCCTCTTCCCAGCCGATTGGCAACCACTCACTGCCGACCCGGCGCATGGGCTGGCGCAGGCGATCCGGATCGTTCTGGATGTCTTGCAGCGCCACCGCCTTGGGGCAGATGTGCCCGCGACTGAACGTATCCAGTGCATCGCCCTTGATCGAGGTGATCTGCACATGGCCGCCGGTTTCGGTGGTTTCGATGCTCAGGCCGCAGATGGCTTCGCACAGGTGGCAGGCACGGTGGTGGAGAGTCTTGGTCATGGCCAGTCTCTGTCTTGTTCTGGGCAGGCCGTAACGCCTGCGGGAACAAAACTATGGCCCGTGGCCGGGGGCCGCGCCAGCGACGTTCGTCTTGTGAATCGACGGCCATCAGGCAAGCCGATACTGGCGCAATCAGTTGGAGGGCAACTGCGGCGGCGCTGCCAGCTGGATTTCCTGAATGGTTTCGATCTGCTCGTGGGCGACGTGCACCCCGGTGAGTTCGCCGATCAGGCGCCAGTGCTCGTCGAGCCCGGTGCTGATGGTCGCCATGCGATCGATCATGTGGCGCCCGGCGGTCTTGACCACTTCGTCCTCACTGCGCAGCAGTTCGAAAGACAAGGAGGTGACCGATGCGGTCAGATGAGTCAGTGAGCGAGCCGTGTGGCCCAGCAATTCCATTAACAGTTTTTCTTTCGATTCCATGCGGAGGCTTCCTGCGTCGCTCGTGAGTTATTTATAACCCAGCACTTTGCTTTAGCAAATGTTTCAGGTCTGACATCCGACCAGCGCTTCCATGGCCGACCGGTCGCAAACCGACCAGGCCTGCTCCATCCCCGCCCTGCCTGATTGCCAAGCCCGGCGACGCCAGTGTACAAAGGTCCGGAATCCGCCTCCGAACCGACACTTCAAGCGACCTCGTCACCGCTGCTTGATCCGCAAGAATCGCAGCCTATTGGAAAAACGCGACATTTAGTGTCAATATCGCGCCTCCCCCTATTTCGTCGCCCCGTGCGGCTTACGCCGCAGGTCTCGCCCGTTGTTCCGAAAAACAAGGCTTTGAGCATCTGCGGTTTGTAACAAAAAGGTAGTCAATGATGAGCGCAAGGCACTTTCTCTCCCTGATGGATTGCACGCCCGAAGAGCTGGTCAGCGTGATCCGTCGAGGCGTTGAGCTCAAGGACCTGCGTAACCGCGGCGTACTGTTCGAGCCTCTGAAAAACCGCGTCCTGGGGATGATCTTCGAGAAATCCTCGACCCGTACCCGGATCTCCTTCGAGGCCGGCATGATCCAGCTCGGTGGCCAGGCGATCTTTCTTTCGCCGCGCGACACTCAACTGGGCCGTGGCGAGCCCATCGGCGACTGCGCCATCGTCATGTCGAGCATGCTCGATGCGGTGATGATCCGTACCTTTGCCCACAGCACCTTGACCGAATTTGCCGCCAACTCCCGCGTGCCGGTGATCAACGGCCTGTCCGATGACTTGCACCCGTGCCAGTTGCTGGCCGACATGCAGACCTTCCTTGAACACCGTGGCTCGATCCAGGGCAAGACCGTGGCCTGGATCGGCGACGGCAACAACATGTGCAACAGCTATATAGAAGCGGCGATCCAGTTCGACTTCCAGTTGCGTGTCGCCTGCCCTGAAGGCTATGAGCCAAACCCCGAGTTCGTGGCAAAGGCCGGCGACCGGGTGACCATCGTCCGCGATCCGAAAGACGCTGTGCGCGGCGCGCACCTGGTGAGCACCGACGTCTGGACCTCCATGGGTCAGGAAGAGGAAACCGCCAAGCGTCTCCAGCTGTTCGCGCCTTTCCAGGTCAATCGCGCCCTGCTCGACCTGGCCGCCGAAGACGTGCTATTCATGCACTGCCTGCCCGCCCACCGCGGTGAGGAAATCAGCCTCGACCTGCTCGATGATCCGCGCTCCGTCGCCTGGGATCAGGCAGAAAACCGTCTCCACGCACAGAAGGCCCTGCTCGAGTTCCTCGTCGAACCGGCATATCACCACGCATGAGTCATGAATTACTGCTGAACCTTCGCAACCTCGCTTGCGGCTATCAAGATCAACGTGTGGTGCAGAACCTCAATCTGCACCTCAACGCCGGTGACATCGGTTGCCTGCTCGGCTCGTCCGGTTGCGGCAAGACCACCACCCTGCGCGCCATCGCCGGTTTCGAACCGGTGCACGAAGGGGAAATCCAGCTTGGCGGTGAAATCATCTCCAGCGCCGGCTTCACCCTCGCCCCGGAAAAACGCCGGATCGGCATGGTGTTCCAGGATTACGCGCTGTTCCCGCACCTGAGTGTCGCGGACAACATCGCCTTCGGCATTCGCAAACATCCGGACAGGGAGCGTGTCGTCGAAGAAATGCTCGAGCTGGTCAACCTGAAGCACCTCGGCAAGCGCTTCCCGCACGAACTGTCCGGCGGCCAGCAACAACGTGTCGCCCTCGCCCGCGCCCTGGCGCCGGAACCACAACTGCTGCTGCTCGACGAACCGTTCTCCAACCTCGATGGCGAACTGCGGCGCAAGCTCAGCCATGAAGTACGTGACATCCTCAAGGCCCGAGGCACCAGCGCGATTCTGGTGACTCACGATCAGGAAGAAGCCTTCGCCGTCAGCGATCACGTTGGCGTGTTCAAGGAAGGCCGGCTCGAGCAGTGGGATACGCCGTACAACCTCTACCACGAACCGGCAACGCCGTTTGTTGCCAGCTTCATCGGTCAGGGTTACTTCATTCGCGGCCAGCTCGGCAGCCCGGAATCGGTGCACACCGAACTCGGCGAACTGCGTGGCAATCGCGCCTACACCTGGCCGACCGGCGGCGCGGTGGATGTGCTGCTGCGTCCGGATGACATTGTCTATGCGCCGGACAGTGCGCTGAAAGCGCGGATCGTCGGCAAGACCTTCCTCGGTGCCTCGACGCTGTACCGCCTGCAACTGCCAACCGGCGCGCAACTGGAATCGATCTTCCCGAGCCATGCTGACCATCAGGTCGGCGTGGATGTCGGGATTCGTGTGGCAGCGGAACATCTGGTGCTGTTCCAGGCGTCCGGCAGCACGGCCGCACACATTCCGGCCGTGGAGAACGGTGTTCGCCGCTACAGCACCGCACTCTGATCCACATAAAGAAAAGGGAGCCTGATGGCTCCCTCTCTTTTTTGCCTCAACCCAACATCAAGGTGCCGCTCGCAACGAGCGTCGCATTGCCGCCGATCTTCACCCGCTCGCCCTCCAGCCGACAGAACAGCTCCCCGCCCCGCGCCGAACGCTGGCACGCAGTCAGGCTGGTTTTACCCAGACGTTTTGACCAATACGGAATCAGACTGCAATGGGTCGAGCCGGTCACCGGGTCTTCATTGATGCCGATGGCCGGTGCAAAGTAGCGCGAGACGAAATCATGCTGATTGCCTCGGGCCGTGACGATGGCGCCCAGCCAGGGCAGTTTGGCCAGAGCAACCATGTCCGGCGTGCAATCGAGCACCGCCTGCTCGGACTCCAGCACTACGAACAGCTCATTGGAACTCAGAACATCCACCGCCTGGACATTCAGCGCCCGCTCGATTTCCACGGTGACGCCTTTCTCTACCGCCTCAATGGCCGGAAAATCCAGCCACAACCGGCCGCCTTCGCGGCTGACACTCAACGGCCCGGACTTGCAGGTGAAATCCAGACGTTCGGCCGTTTCCTTGTAGATCTCGTACAACACATAAGCACTGGCCAGTGTGGCGTGACCACACAACGGCACCTCGGTGGTGGGCGTGAACCAGCGGATATGCCAGGCCTGGCCTTCACGCACCAGAAACGCGGTTTCCGCCAGGTTGTGTTCGGCGGCGATCTTCTGCATCAAGTCGTCCGCGAGCCAGGCGTCGAGGCGATAAACCATCGCCGGGTTGCCACTGAATGGCCGATCACTGAATGCGTCGACCTGATGAAACTCGAGCTGCATAACCTTCTCCCTGTGTCAGTCGAAAGAGCATGCGGCGCAGGAAAAATCAGCGCCAGTGACAGAACCGGACAATTTTCTTCATACAGAGATCAGGCACGACCGATATCGGCGAACTTCGCCTGGGTGTGTTCGGCCAGGACGGCGGGCGCCAGTTCGACTTCCAGCCCACGTCGCCCGGCACTGACATAAATGGTCGTAAAGCCCTCGGCGGAATGATCGATGAAGGTCCGCAAACGTTTTTTCTG
This sequence comes from Pseudomonas bananamidigenes, assembly GCF_001679645.1. Lineage (GTDB taxonomy): Bacteria > Pseudomonadota > Gammaproteobacteria > Pseudomonadales > Pseudomonadaceae > Aquipseudomonas > Aquipseudomonas bananamidigenes. The sequence goes on from NZ_LRUN01000022.1 coordinate 191,784, forward strand.
CCCCAGCGGACTGATGCCGCCCAGCAGATAACCCGTGGAGCGTTGCGCTGCGGCCGGGTCGGCCATTTCAACTTTTTTCACTCCAGCGGCATGGGCGAGCCCCTTGAGGTCGAGGCTTCCGACGACCGGCACCACCGCCACCAGCAATTCACCTTTTTCACTGGCCGCCAGCAGCGTCTTGAACACCTGCGCCGGCTCCAGCCCCAGTTTTTCCGCGGCCTCCAGTCCGTAGGACGCGGCCTTGGGGTCATGTTCGTAACTGTGCACGCGATGTTCGGCACGAACTTTTTTCAACAAGTCCAACGCAGGGGTCATGGCAGCTCCAGGCTCGGCAGTGGCAAAAGATCCTGCGCCGGATTCTAGGCCATCGCCACATAAAAGGCTCTATTGCGCGCCACGTTTCCCGTGACTTGCAGGCCGACAAGAGGATCGTCGGTCAGGTGACCTGAAGGATCATTCACATGACTGATAGTTTATTTGTGACTGACGGTTCACTTTCGACCTTTGACAGCTTTGTTTCTTGTCTATATTTTTTCGAATCTGAATAATGTAAGAATTATCGTCATCGCAGCAGCCAGCAGTAAACCGGGATCAGGATGGGGATCCTGCCCCGGCGAAAATCGCGCCTTGCCCTGTCGGCAAACGCGCCAGACAACAACAAAAACCGAGGTTTTCAATGACAACTGCGTTACAGCAACCATCGCTCTCGAGCCAGTGCCTGGCCGAGTTTCTGGGTACTGCACTGCTGATATTTTTCGGTACGGGCTGCGTCGCCGCGCTCAAGGTCGCGGGTGCGAGCTTCGGCCTGTGGGAAATCAGCATCATCTGGGGCGTCGGCGTGAGCATGGCGATCTACCTCACTGCCGGTGTTTCCGGCGCACACCTGAACCCGGCCGTCAGCATCGCCCTGAGCATTTTTGCCGACTTCGAAAAGCGCAAACTGCCGTCCTACATGCTTTCCCAGGTCGCCGGCGCCTTCTGCGGCGCGCTGTTGGTTTACACGCTGTACAGCAATCTGTTCTTCGATTTCGAACAGACTCACCACATGGTTCGTGGCTCGGCCGCCAGCCTGGAGCTGGCGTCGGTGTTCTCCACCTTCCCGAACCCTGCCCTGTCGACCGCCCAGGCATTCCTGGTCGAGGTGATCATCACCGCGATCCTGATGGGTGTGATCATGTCTCTGACCGACGATAACAACGGCCTGCCAAGAGGTCCGCTGGCGCCGTTGCTGATCGGTCTGCTGATCGCCGTGATCGGCAGTTCGATGGGCCCGCTGACCGGTTTCGCGATGAACCCGGCCCGGGACTTCGGTCCGAAACTGATGACTTTCTTTGCAGGCTGGGGTGAAATTTCCTTCACCGGCGCCCGTGAAATCCCGTACTTCCTGATTCCTGTTTTTGCACCGATTGTCGGTGCTGCCTCGGCGCTGCCGGGTATCGCGGGCTGATTGCCCGTCACCTGACCGGCGCCACACCTGCTACAAAGGATGCAGAACCGGCCATTGACGGCAAACCAAGAACCTCTTGAAACAGTCGGCGCGGGTTCCTGCCCATATCGAGCCCGCGTCACGGCCCACTCTCCCTTATTTCGTCCAAGGCAATCGACATGACCGACATTCAGAACAAGAACTACATCATTGCCCTCGATCAGGGTACGACCAGTTCCCGCGCAATCATTTTCGACCGCGATGCGAACGTGGTCTGCACCGCACAGCGCGAATTCGCCCAGCATTACCCGCAGGCCGGCTGGGTCGAACACGACCCGATGGAAATCTTCGCCACCCAGAGCGCGGTGATGGTCGAAGCCCTGGCCCAGGCAGGGCTGCACCACGACCAGGTGGCCGCCATCGGCATCACCAACCAGCGTGAAACCACCGTGGTCTGGGACAAGACCACCGGCCGCCCGGTCTACAACGCGATCGTCTGGCAATGCCGCCGCAGCACCGAGATCTGCCAGCAGCTCAAGCGCGACGGGCATGAAGACTACATCCGCGACAACACCGGCCTGGTCACCGACCCGTACTTCTCCGGCACCAAACTGAAGTGGATTCTCGACAACGTCGAAGGCAGCCGTGAACGCGCCCGCAACGGCGAGCTGCTGTTCGGCACCGTCGACAGCTGGCTGATCTGGAAATTCACCGGCGGCAAGGTGCACGTCACCGACTACACCAACGCCTCGCGCACCATGCTCTTCAACATCCATACGCTTGAATGGGATTCGAAGATGCTGGAAATCCTCGACATCCCTCGCGAAATGCTGCCGGAAGTCAAAGCCTCCTCGGAAATCTACGGTCGCACCAAGAGCGGCATCGCCATCGGCGGTATCGCCGGTGACCAGCAGGCTGCACTGTTCGGCCAGATGTGCGTGGAGCCGGGCCAGGCAAAAAACACCTACGGCACCGGTTGCTTCCTGCTGATGAACACCGGTGACAAAGCGGTGAAATCACAACACGGCATGCTCACCACCATCGCCTGCGGCCCGCGCGGCGAAGTGGCTTATGCGCTGGAAGGCGCGGTGTTCAACGGCGGTTCGACCGTGCAGTGGCTGCGTGATGAACTGAAAATCGTCAACGACGCCCACGACACCGAATACTTCGCCAATAAGGTGAAGGACAGCAACGGCGTCTATCTGGTGCCGGCCTTCACCGGTCTGGGCGCCCCCTACTGGGATCCGTATGCCCGTGGCGCGCTGTTCGGCCTGACTCGCGGCGTGCGTGTGGATCACATCATTCGCGCAGCCCTGGAATCGATCGCCTATCAGACCCGCGACGTCCTCGACGCCATGCAACAGGACTCCGGCGAACGCCTGAAAGCCCTGCGCGTGGACGGCGGTGCGGTGGCGAACAACTTCCTCATGCAGTTTCAGGCCGACATCCTCGGCACTCAGGTCGAGCGCCCGCAAATGCGCGAAACCACTGCATTGGGTGCGGCATACCTGGCAGGTCTGGCATGCGGTTTCTGGGGCAGCCTGGAAGAACTGCGCGGCAAGGCAGTGATCGAGCGCGAATTCGCACCGAGCCTGGACGAGGCGGCAAAAGAGAAGCTGTATAAAGGCTGGAAAAAAGCCGTCAGCCGTACCCGTGACTGGGAACGCGAAGACGCCGAATAAGCCACGAACCGGACTCGTATCCGTATGTAACTGGTAGGGAGGAGATTCCTGCGGCATCATGGGCAAATTTTGCACGGCAGCCCAAAGGAAGCCCCATGAATCTGCCTCCCCGTCAGCAGCAAATCCTCGAGCTGGTCCGCGAACGCGGCTATGTGAGCATCGAGGAAATGGCCACGTTGTTCGTTGTTACCCCGCAAACCATCCGCCGCGACATCAATCAGCTCGCGGAAGCCAATCTGCTGCGTCGCTACCACGGCGGCGCCGCCTATGATTCCAGCGTCGAGAACACCGCCTACGCGATGCGCGCCGATCAGATGCGCGATGAGAAACAACGCATCGGTGAAGCCGTTGCCGCACAGATTCCCGATCACGCCTCGCTGTTCATCAACATCGGCACCACCACCGAATCCATTGCCCGCGCCCTGCTCAACCATAGCCATCTGAAAATCATCACCAACAACCTGCACGTCGCCTCGATGCTCAGCGCCAAGGATGATTTCGATGTGCTGCTGACGGGCGGTAACGTACGTCGCGACGGTGGCGTGGTAGGTCAGGCGAGCGTGGACTTCATCAATCAGTTCAAGGTCGATTTCGCGCTGGTGGGCATCAGCGGCATCGACGAGGACGGCAGCCTGCTCGACTTCGATTACCAGGAAGTGCGGGTATCCCAGGCGATCATTGCCAATGCGCGACAGGTGATCCTGGCAGCGGACTCCAGCAAGTTCGGGCGGAACGCGATGATCCGTCTCGGCCCGATCAGCCTGATCGATTGCCTGGTCACCGATCAGCAACCGGTACCGGCCCTGGCGCAACTGCTGAGTCAGCACAAGATTCGTCTCGAAGTCGTTTAATCCCCCCTTTGTTTCTCGTTCCCACGCTCTGCGTGGGAATGCAGCCCGGGACGCTCCGCGTCCCATTCAAAAGATGACGCAGAGCGTCAAATGTATGCATTCTCACGCGGAGCATGGGGACGATCACTCCTGCTCCGGCGCCTTATGAGCATCTAATGTTCGAAAATTTTCTTTTAACCGCCCTTCGATGAGTTTTTTCAATCGAAGCCGACTGGCTGCGCGCGTCTTTATGGGCTACCATTTTCGCAAATGAACATTTATGTTCGATTTCCAAGACAGAAAACCAAAAGAGCCCGAGGCCAGCCGATGTCCACCTCTACCTTGCGTACGCCCCCTCTCTCCGAGATCTACGATATTGCCGTCATCGGCGGCGGGATCAATGGCGTGGGGATCGCAGCGGATGCCGCCGGTCGCGGTCTCTCGGTGTTCCTTTGCGAAAAGGACGATCTGGCCAGCCACACCTCGTCGGCCAGCAGCAAGCTGATCCATGGCGGCCTGCGCTACCTCGAACATTACGAATTCCGCCTGGTGCGTGAAGCCCTGGCCGAGCGTGAAGTGTTGCTGGCCAAGGCCCCGCATATCGTCAAGCCAATGCGTTTCGTGCTGCCGCACCGTCCGCATCTGCGTCCGGCATGGATGATCCGTGCCGGCCTGTTCCTGTATGACAACCTCGGCAAGCGCGAAAAACTCGCCGGTTCGAAAAGCCTGAAGTTCGGCGCCGACAGCGCACTGAAAAGCGAAATCAGCAAAGGCTTCGAATACTCCGACTGCTGGGTCGACGATGCCCGACTCGTCGTATTGAACGCCATGGCTGCTCGCGAGAAAGGCGCGCACATCCACACCCAGACCCGTTGCGTCAGCGCCCGTCGTGCCAAGGGCCTGTGGCACCTGAACCTGGAACGCGCCGACGGCAGCCTGTTTTCGATCACCGCCAAAGCGCTGGTGAACGCCGCCGGCCCGTGGGTCGCCAAGTTCATCCGTGACGATCTGAAGATGGAGTCGCCTTACGGCATCCGCCTGATCCAGGGCAGCCACATCATCGTGCCGAAGCTGTACGAAGGCGAGCACGCGCACATCCTGCAGAATGAAGATCAGCGCATCGTTTTCACCATTCCGTACCTGAACAACCTGACGCTGATCGGCACCACCGACCGCGAGTACACCGGCGACCCGGCCAAAGTGGCGATCACCGACGGCGAAACCGATTACCTGCTCAAAGTGGTCAACGCTCACTTCAAGAAGCAGATCAGCCGTGAGGACATCCTGCACACCTACTCGGGCGTACGCCCGCTGTGCAACGACGAATCCGACAACCCATCGGCCGTGACCCGCGACTACACCCTGGCGCTGTCCAGCAGCACCGAAGAAGCGCCGCTGCTGTCGGTGTTCGGCGGCAAGCTGACCACCTACCGCAAACTGGCCGAATCGGCGATGGCGCAATTGATGCCGTTCTTCACACAGATGCGCCCGAGCTGGACGGCCACCGCCACCCTGCCCGGCGGTGAAGACATGACTACGCCGCAGGCCCTGAGTGCACTGATCCGCGACAAGTTCGACTTCGTTCCAAGCGAAATTGCCCGCCGCTGGGCCACCACCTACGGCAGCCGGACCTGGCGCATGCTCGAAGGCGTGGACACCCTCGCCGACATGGGCGAACACATCGGCGGCGGCCTCTACACCCGTGAAGTCGATTACCTGTGCGCCGAAGAATGGGCAACCACAGCCCCTGACATCCTGTGGCGCCGCAGCAAACTGGGCCTGTTCACCACCCCGGCCGAGCAGGAAAAACTGGCGGCCTACCTGAACCAGGTCGAGCAGAACCGCAACAAGATCGAAGCGGCCTGATCTTCAGGCCACTCAAACGAAAGCCCCTGAATCGCGAGATTCAGGGGCTTTTGTGTTACTGCGCCAGGTGCAGCAGGAGGAAATCGATGAACGCCCGGGATTTGTGTGGCAGATGCGCGGTGTTGGGGAAGACGACGTTGATCGACTGCGAAGGCAACGCATACGCCGGCAACAAGCGAACCAGGCGTCCGCTGGCGATATCATCCTCGACCACCCAGCCCGGCAGCACCGAGACGCCGAGCGAAGACAAGGTCATCGAACGAATCGCCGTCGAGGAATTGGATTCGAAATGGCTGGTGCCATTGACCTCCACCGCACGCCCCTGATCATCGCGCAAAACCCATTGCGTAGGCGCCTGCAGATTGCTGTTGGCAATCCAGGGCACACCGTTCAGATCCTGCGGCTGCGCCACCGGGTGACGTTCGAGAAATGCCGGAGTCGCCACCAGCACGATCTGATAATCCGCCAGCTTGCGACTCTTGAAGGCCGAATCCGCCAGATTGCCAAGACGCACTACCAGATCCAGTTTTTCCGCCACCAGATCATTCAACGAAGAGTTGAAGTTGTAGCTCAGGCGAATTTCCGGATAACGCTCGCTGAATAACGGGATCAACGGAAGAATGAACTTCTCGCCATATTCACTGGTTGAACTGATTCGTAACTTTCCGGAAACCCGGTTATTACCCTTGAGCACATTATCAAAGGCATTATCGATATCGGCGACAATGCCCTTGAACTCTTCATAAAAGTCCTGACCTATTTCAGTCAGCGATATGTTTCGGGTATTGCGGATCAGCAGCGTCGCCGAAAGAACTTCTTCCAGCGCCTTGACATGCAGGCTGGCCATGGCTTTGCTGATACTCAGATAGTTCGCGGCCTTGGTGTAAGAACCGAAGTCGACTACGGCAAGAAATGTCTGAACCCGATTCAGATGAGCATGCATGGCGGTAGCGTTCACTGTTTAATTCCTTCAAACATTGTTTCAAGGATAGTCGTATCGACACTCCAAGTCCATCGCCCCTATGCTTTGCGACAAAGAGGAAACAACAATGAACTATCGCTACAAGATCGCGCTGATCTTTCTGATCGGCTTTTTTATTGACTGCATAAACATATTCATGTCTGCCGTGGCATTGCCAAGTATCTCGGCAACATTGCAAGTAAGCAGTTCTTCGGTGGCCTGGGTGGCCAATGCCTACATCCTCGGTCTGACGCTGATCATTCCTGTCAGCACCTGGCTGGCCGGACGCTTCGGCAGCCGCGAGATTCTCACCGCCTCTATGCTGGTGTTTACCGGGTCCGTGTGGATGTGCGGGCTGGCCGACAGCTTCCATGAACTGGTGATCTGGCGCTTCGTTCAGGGCATCGGTGGCGGGTTGCTGATTCCGGTGGGCCAGGCGTTGACCTTCAACCTGTTCCAGGGCGAGCAACGGGCGAAAATTTCCACGCTGGTGATGGCCGTGGCCCTGATCGCCCCGGCGATTTCGCCGACCGTCGGCGGCATCATCGTCGACAGCAGTTCGTGGCGCTGGGTGTTCTACAGCAACATTCCGTTTTCGCTGATCGCCGCAGGACTGTCGTGGTTCTGGATCCGCGAAGCCCGCCCCACCAGCCTGCCACGCCCGGACATCCTCGGCCTGCTGCTGGTCAGCGCCGCCCTGGGCAGCCTGCTGATGGGCATGTCGCTGTATGGCGGCGACTATCCTGCCATCGAAGCCATTGCCTGTGTCGCGGCAGGCCTGATGTTCGTGGCGCTGTACCTGCTGCACTACCGCCGCAAAAGCGACGCGATCATTGACCTGAGCCTGCTCAGGAGCAAAAAGCTCAGCACCTCGATCTTCATCTATTACGCGATTCCCGGCGTGTTCACCGGGGTCAATCTGATGAGCATCTTCTTTCTGCAGAACACCCTGCACTTCAGCGCACGCCTGACCGGCATGTTCATGATCCTCTACGCCATCGGCGCATTCATCGCGATGCTCATCTGCGGCCGGGTCTACAACAGAATCGGCGCCCGGCGCCTGTTCACCCTCGGCATGCTGCTGCACAGCGCCGGCATCGCCACCCTGATGCTGGTGGACGCACCGACCGATATCGGGGTCATCGTGATCGCCTACAGCCTGATGGGCATCGGCGGCGGGATCGGCGCAAACACCGCGCAAACCACCTCGCTGATGGACTTCAAGGGCGCTGAAACGCACAAGGCCAGCGTGATCTGGAACATCAACCGGCAGATGTCGTTCAGCGTCGGCGCGGCCCTGTTTCTGATGATCTACAACCTGCTGCTCAAACAGTTCGACTCGACCCCGGCCTATCACGCCACGTTCGCGATTGCCGCGCTGGTCGGACTGTTCCCGCTGTTTCAAATGAGTCAACTGAACCCTCCAAAGGAATGCCATGAACAACAACCCGGTTGAACAAGCACGCCACAGCATCCACCACGTGCATGAGCTGATTCATCGTGTCTTCACCAATGCCGACGGCGCCGGCGAATCCGCCATCGCGCCGCTGATGGATGTCTTCAGCGAAGACTTCAGCATGGTCACCACCTCGGCCGCCGTCGTCGGTCGGGCCCAGGTCGAGCAACTGTTCAAAGGCGCGGTCGGTGCCCGACCAGGCCTTGAGATCGATATCAGCGACCTGCACACGATCTGGCACGAGGGCCCGACCGTCGCCCTGCGCTACAAGGAAACCCATCGCCAGAACCAGCGCGAGACTTCGCGCATTTCCGTGGCGATCCTGCGCGTGCATCAGCACAGCACCCGCTGGCTGTACCTGCACGAAACGCCGCTGCCCCAGGAAAACCCGGCATGAATTACACCGTTACCCATTGCCGGATGCTGTCGGCATCGATCAAGGAAATCACCGTCAGCGGCGCCCCCGCCGCTACGGAATCGGCCCACGCCGGGGCGCACTTCAAATGGCTGATAGCGCCTTCGGGCGAATGGCGTCATTACTCCACCGTAGAGCTGGGTGACTGCGCCGAAGGTCAATTCACCTTCGCCATCCGTCTCAGTGACAAATCCGCCAGCAGCCGCTACCTGCGCTCGCTGGCGGTCGGAGATCACGTGCAGCTTGAGGGCCCGTTCAACACCTTCAACTACCCGCTCGACAGCCGGACCGGCCGCGATATCGCCATCGCAGGCGGCATCGGCATCACCCCGTTGACCGGCATCCTGCGCCATCTGACAGCGCTGGAGCGTTCGGCACACCTGCATTACTTCGCCCGCAGCGCTGACGATGCAGCCTATGCCGAAGAGCTGCGCGCACTGTTGCAGGAACGGATGAGCCTGCACCTGTCCGGTCAACGCCCGGCGATTCACCAGGTGCTCGCCGATTTGAGCCCCGAAGACCGGCTCTACGTCTGCGGCCCGGCGGCGATGCTCAACGACATCCTGAGCCATGCCGAATCCGCCGGACTGCCCCGCGATCGCATCCATCTGGAAGTGTTCAACGTCGCCACGGACGAAAGCGCCAAAGGCTTCACGGTCGAGGCGGCGGATTCCGGCGTGAGCATCGAGGTCGGCCCCGACCAGAGCTTGCTCGAAGCCCTCGAAGCCGCCGGCCTCGACCCGATCTCCGACTGTCGTCGCGGCGAGTGCGGTGTCTGCGCGCTGGACGTGCTGGAAGGCGACGTCGAGCACCGGGATTTCATCATGAGCGAACAAGAAGCGGCCTGCAGCGCACGGATCTATCCCTGCGTTTCCCGGGCGAAAAGCCAGCGCCTGAAACTGGCGATCTGAAGAGGACTCCCCGTTGGACAACTATTTCAATGGCAGAGAAGTGCACAAGTCTCTGTTCCTTGATCAACAACTGTTCGAACAGGAGCAGCAGCGTGTCTTTGCCGCCAGCTGGTGCTACCTGGGCCACGACAGCCTGATCCCCGAGACCGGCGACTATTTCACCGCAACCCTCGCCGGTCGACCGCTGGCAATGGTGCGTCAGAAGAACGGTGACATCGTGGTGCTGCACAACCGCTGCCCGCACAAAGGTGTGAAAGTGCTGGCCGAAGCACGTGGCAATGTGGGCCGCTTCATGCGTTGCCCCTATCACGCCTGGACGTTCAAGACCGACGGCGAGTTGCTGAGCATCCCGGTGAAAAAGGAATACGACGACTGCGACCTGAGCAGTTGCTCGGCCCACAAGGGCATGCAACCCGTCGCGGCGGTGCACAACTATCGCGGCTTTGTGTTCGTGCGCCTGAGTGAAACCGGTATGGGCTTCGACGAGTTTTTCGGCGAGTCGCTGTCGACGCTGGACAACATGGTCATGCGCTCTCCGCAAGGTCAGTTGCGTGTGGTCGGTCAACCGCTGCTGCACAGGCATCGCTGCAACTGGAAGATGGTGGTCGACAACCAGACCGACACCTGCCACCCGATGATCGCCCACGAATCCTCGGCGGGCGAAGCCATCCGCCTGTGGAAGGAAACCGGCGACCAGAGCCGGCCCGTGCCGATGGCCGTGGAGTTGTTCTCGCCGTTCATGGGCTCGTACGAATTCTTCGCCGGCATGGGCATCCGCGTCTGGCCCAACGGCCATGGACACACCGGGGTCAGCAACTCGATCCACAAGGCCTACACGAGCATTCCCGGTTATTGGGAACTGATGGTGGAAAGCTACGGCGAAGACCAGGCCCGGGCCATTCTCGACGACACCCGTCACAACACCGTGTATTTCCCCAACCTGATGGTCAAGGGCCCGATCCAGACCCTGCGGGTGATCCGCCCGGTGAGTGCGCAGGAAACCGTCGTCGAGTCGTGGATCTTCGAACTGCAAGGTGCCCCGGTGCAGTTGCTGGAGCGGACCGTGCAGTACAACAACCTGATCAACTCGCCGTGCTCGATGGTCGCCCATGACGATGTGGAAATGTACGAGCGGGCCACGGAAGGTCTGCACAGCGATGCCAACGAATGGATCAACGTCGCCCGCCTGTTCGAACCGGGCGAGACCCACGACCAGACGCGCGTGGTGTCCGGCACCAGTGAACTGGCGATGCGCAACTTTTACGACACCTGGCAAAACCTGATGCGGAACGACCATGCACCACGATCAAACTGAACGGGCCATCGAGCGTTTGCTCGAGACCGAAATGCACCTGCTCGACCAACAGGACTTTGAAGCCTGGCAACAATTGCTGAGCGCCGACTACACCTACTGGATTCCGATGACCCGCGAACAGCGCAGCCCGCTGCACGAGTCCTCGTTGGTGTATGAAGACCGCTTTCTGACCACCCTGCGCATCAATCGTCTGGCCAATGCCCGCAACTTTTCCCAGCAGCCGAAAAGCCGCTGCCTGCACATTGCCCAGCGACCACGGATCACGATTGAAGAGCCGTCGTACAGCGCCGTCGCCAGCAGCAACCTGCTGTATTGCGAAGCCCGTGGCGACCGTGAATGGCATTACCCGGCCACCGTCGAACATCGTCTGATCAACCTCGACGGCGAGTGGAAAATCCAGGGCAAGAAAATCCTCTTGCTCAATCCCGACCGCGCACTCGAAAGCCTGCAGCTCATCATCTGACCGACCGAGAATTACCCCTGTGAACTCCATGAACAATCCTGCCGGCCAGGCTACCGCGTGCCTGTCTTTCCCCTATGTCGACCTGCTTTACGATTACGGTCAGTTCCTGCGCAACGCCGACCAGGCCATCGGCTGCCTGCCGGCGCACACCGCGGAAAAACACATTGGCATCGTCGGCGCCGGCCTGACCGGGCTGGTGGCGGCCTATGAATTGCTGCGTGCCGGTGCCCGTCGCGTGACCCTGTTCGAGGCCGAGGAAAGCCATATCGGCGGCCGTTTGCTGACCCAGTGCTTCGATGCAGAACAACCGCAGTTCATCGCGGAAATGGGCGCCATGCGCTTTCCGCCGAGCGAGGTCGGGCTGTTCTATTACCTGAACAAATTCGGCATCCAGACCACCGAAGCCTTTCCCGATCCGGGGGTGGTCGATACCGAACTGCATTACCGTGGCGAGACCCACCACTGGCCCGCGATGCAGCCGCCGCCGGCATTGTTCAGTACCGTGCACCAGGGCTGGAATGCCTTTCTGCGCGAAGGCGCCGTACTGGACGACGGCACCCACCTTGCCCCGCCGCTGCTGCTGACCGATTTGCTCAAGCAACACAACTTCCGTGAAGTGCAGCCGGAATGGCAACGCTATCTGGACTGCTTCGGCGACAGCTCGTTCTACTCGGCCATGGTGCGCATCTTCACCAGCCAGAACCCGCCGGGCGGCAAGGCCTGGCGCAAACCGGAAGACTTCCACCTGTTCGGCTCGCTGGGCATCGGCTCCGGTGGTTTCCAGTCGGTCTATCGCGCCTCGTTCACCGAAATCCTGCGTCTGGTGGTCAACGCGCTGGAAGTCAATCAGCGGCTGGTGCCGAACGGTATTTCTTCGCTGGCAGAACTGATTGCCGACACCCGCTTCAACGGCATGCAACTGCGCGACATGATCTGCCGCACGCGCATCGAATCGATCAACAAGGGCGCCGACGGGCAAATCCTGCTGGCCGGCAGCAACGGCGAAACCTATGCCTGCGACCGGGTGATCACCACCACTACGACCCGCGCCTTGCAGGTCAATCTCAAGCTCACGCAGAACCAGGCATTCGTGAACCGTGACGTGGCCCGGGCGATCAACGAAACCCACATGGTCGGCTCGTCCAAGCTGTTCATCCTGACCAAAGACAAGTTCTGGCTCAAGCACGGCCTGGCGCAGAACATCCAGACCGACACCCTGGTCAAAGGCGTGTACTGCCTGGATTACGCCCCGCAGGATCCGGACTCCTGGGGCGTGGTGCTGATCAGTTACACCTGGGAAGACGACTCGCACAAGATGGTTTCCATGACCGACAAAGTGCAGCGCTGCCTGCGGCTGGTGGATGAACTGGCGATGAGCGCACCGGAATTCGCCCGCCACCTGGTTCCGCTCGACGGCGACTATCAGCGCTACGTGCTCGAATACGACTGGCTGACCGACAAGCACGCCCTCGGCGCCTTCAAGCTGAATTTCCCCGGCGACGACATCTATTCCGAACGGCTGTTCTATCAGTTCCGCACCGCCCTCGATCCGCGCCAGGACACCGGTCTTTATCTGGCGGGCTGCGGCGCATCGTTCACCGGCGGCTGGGCCGAAGGCTCGATCCAGACGGCCCTGAACGCAGCGTGTTCGGTCATCAGCAGCCTGGGTGGCGATCTGATCGACGGTAATCCGCTCGACGGTCTGGTCCCGCAATACCGCTACTGCTGATGGCGCCCTCCTCTTTTCGCCGAGACCTTCCATGTACAGTCAGTTTTCCATCGAACAGCTCGTCAACGGATTGCGCCGTGGCGAGCTCTGCCTCGACACCTGGCAGCAAGCCCTGCGCGAGCGCCACGAAAAAACGCAGCATCTGAACAGTTTCATCACCTTCGATCCGACCGCGCTGGGCTATGTCCCGGATGCCGATCGCCTGGCGCCGTTGTACGGGCTGCCGGTGTCCTTCAAGGACAACATCAATGTCCGCGGCATGCCGACCACCGCCGGCACGCCCGGCCTGGCCGATTACCGGCCGCAGAACGATGCCGGCATCGTGGCGCGCTTCAAGCAATTGGGCGCGCGCGTGGTGGGCAAGAACAACATGCACGAACTGTCGTTCGGCGTGACCTCGGCCAACCATAGCCATGGCAGGGTCATCAACCCGGCGAACGAACGTCACAGCGCCGGCGGCAGCAGCGGTGGCTGTGCCGCCGCCGTCGCCGCCGGGCTGGTGCCGTGCGCGGTGGGCACCGACACCGGCGGTTCGGTGCGCATTCCGGCGGCCTTCTGTGGAATCGTCGGCCTGCGCCCGACCACCGGCGAGTATCCGGCCGACGGCATCGTCCCGGTCTCGCAGACCAAGGACACCCCGGGCCTGCTGACACGCACGGTGGAAGACTGTCGGTTCGTCCACGGCCACCTCACCGGCCAGCACGTCACGCCGCTGCGCGAGGATCGACCGCTGCGCATCGGCCTGCCCGAACGCTTCCTCTGGGCCGACCTGGACGACAACGTCAGCCGTGACTGCCGCGTCGCCATCGATGCACTCGCCAGCAACGGCGTTGAAATCGTACCGATCAACGACGCGGTGATCGGTGAGATCAACGAATACATCCAGTTTCCGCTGCCGATCTACGAATTCTTCATCGATTTCCCACGCTTCCTGATGAAGGAAGGCCGTGGCGGGGATTTTCTCGACGTCCTGGCGCAAATCGCAGATCCCGGCATCAAGAAAATCCTCACCACGCAACTGGAGAGCCCGGCAATTTCCTACACCGATTATGTGCAGGCATTGATGGGCAAAGTCCGGCTGGAGCAGGAGTACCGGCAGCTGTTCGGGCATCACCAACTGGACTTGATGGCCTACCCGACGGTCAGTTGCAGCGCGCCGCTGCTGACTGATTGCGCGGATGAAAGCCATTTCGAGCGTTTCGTGCGCAATACCGACCCGGCCAGCAATCTCGCAGCGCCGAGCATCACCGTGCCGGTAGCGGCGCCGGATGCTCTGCCGGTGGGCCTGTCGTTCGATGCATTGCCGGGGCAGGACCTTTTCCTGTTGCAGGCCGTGAGCCGGCTGTCAGCACCGTTGAACATCCGATGAACGCCGCTCGCCCCGAGAGGGGCGAGCTGGATCGAATCCTCCATAACAATATCTATGCAGGCCCTGCCATGCGTGCCACCTCACTCGATTCACCCGCTTCATCCTCCGCCCTCGAACGGCCCCCCTCGATCCTGGGCGGGGCCATGATCATCGGCGGCACCATCGTCGGCGCGGGAATGTTTTCCCTGCCGGTCATCATGTCCGGGCTATGGTTCTACGGTTCGGTCGCGGTGCTGGTGTTTGCCTGGTTCTGCACCCTGCATTCGGGCCTGATGATTCTCGAGGCCAACCTCAACTACCACGAAGGGGCGAGTTTCTCGACCATCACTCGTGATCTGCTGGGGCATGCCTGGAGCCGGATCAACGGTCTGAGCATCGTCTTCGTGCTCTATACCCTGACCTACGCCTACATTTCCGCCAGCGGTTCAGTGATCCATCACACCGTGCAGTCCATGGGCATCTCGCTGTCGCCGCGCCTCGGCGGGCTGGGTTTTACCGTGCTGGTGGCGTTCATCGTCTGGCTCAGCACCTCGGCGGTGAGCCGGATGACCACTGTAGTGTTCGGCGCAAAGATCCTGGCGTTTTTCCTCACCTTCGGCGGTCTGCTCGGCCATGTACAAGCGGCCACGCTGCTCGACCTGAACGGCGGCGACAGCCGTTATTGGCCCTATCTTCTGGTGACCCTGCCCTTCTGCCTGACCTCGTTCGGTTTCCACGGCAATGTGCCGAGCCTGATGAAACATTTCGGCAAGGATCCTCGGCGCATCCGCGCCTGCCTGCTGGGCGGCACGCTGATTGCGCTGGGCCTGTATCTGGTGTGGATGCTGTGCAGCATGGGCAATATTCCCCGCGAAGCCTTCAAGGACATCGCCCGGCGCGGCGGCAACATTGATGTGCTGATCAGCGCCCTCGGTTCGCGCCTGGACAGCGCCCATGTCGACCTGTTGCTGACCTTCTTCTCCAACTTCGCCGTGGCCTGCTCGTTCCTCGGCGTGACCCTGGGCCTGTTCGATTATCTGGCCGACGTACTCGGCTTCGACGATCAACCCATGGGCCGCCTGCGAACCGCTGCCGCCACCTTCCTGCCGCCGATGTTCTGCGGGTTTCTCTGGCCGGAAGGCTTCATTCATGCCATCGGCTTCGCCGGGCTGGCCGCAACGCTCTGGGCCGTGATCACCCCGGCGCTGCTGGCCCGCGCCTCGCGCACACGCTTTGGCAGCCCGCATTACCGGGTCTGGGGCGGCACGCCCATGATCGCTCTGGTGCTGTTTTTCGGGGTGATCTGCGCGGTCTCGCACCTGCTGTTTACCCTGGACCTGCTGCCCGTCTGGCGCTGAGTGGTCGGCATTCGGTTTTCCGAACGCGACCTGTCGGTCGGTTCGGATAACCGGATCAGAAATGTCCAAAAAAGCCATCACAAAACTTTAATCATCATAAAAATCAACCAGTTAACCTGTCGCAACTGGTCTGGCACGACTCATGCTCTACACTCCTTCGACGAATGCCTGTTGCGCCAGCACAACAGGAGCCGTCAGGCATTCGAAGTACAAAAGGGCCCGCTCAACCGGCTCCATAAAAAAAACAATGTCGAGGAAAATTTGATGCGCATCGTTCCCCATATCCTGGGCGCAGCCATTGCTGCCGCTCTGATCAGCACACCAGTTTTCGCTGCCGAGCTCACCGGCACCCTTAAGAAGATCAACGATTCCGGCACCATCACCCTCGGACATCGTGACAGCTCCATTCCGTTCTCCTACCTCGCCGATGCTTCGGGCAAACCCGTGGGCTACTCCCACGACATTCAGGTCGCTATCGTCGAAGCCCTGAAAAAGGACCTGAACAAGCCCGACCTGAACGTCAAATACAACCTGGTGACCTCGCAGACCCGTATCCCGCTGGTGCAGAACGGCACCGTGGACATCGAATGCGGTTCCACCACCAACAACGCCGAACGCGCCCAGCAGGTCGCCTTCACCAACAACATCTTCGAAATCGGCACCCGTCTGCTGGTCAAGAAAGACAAGGAAGGCAAGCCTTCCTATGCCGACTTTGCCGATCTGAAAGGCAAGAACGTCGTGACCACCGCCGGCACCACCTCCGAGCGCATCATCAAGGCGATGAACGCCGACAAGCAGATGGGCATGAACGTCATCTCCGCCAAGGACCATGGCGAAGCCTTCAACATGCTGGAGAGCGGCCGCGCCGTCGCCTTCATGATGGACGACGCCCTGCTGGCCGGCGAAGAAGCCAAGGCCAAGAAGCCGGACGACTGGGTCATCACCGGCACCCCGCAGTCCTTCGAAGCCTACGCGTGCATGGTCCGCAAGGACGACCCGGCCTTCAAGAAAGCGGTAGACGACGCCATCGTCGCGCTCTACAAGTCCGGCGAGATCAACAAGATCTACAGCAAGTGGTTCGAAAGCCCGATCCCGCCGAAAGGTCTGAACCTGAACTTCCCGATGAGCGACAAGGTTAAAGAGCTGATCGCCAATCCGAGCGACAAGCCTGCACCCGACGTCAAGATCTGATACCTGATCTAACCTTGTTGCCTGAGGGAGCCAACCCTCCCTCGGGCGACAGTCAATACCTGCTGGTTTCAACTGGAACACTCGACCCGGTGGTTTTCGAGCCGATCGCGTGTGCCTGATTTTCACAATCAGGGCGGGAACGGAGCTTCCCCAGGCGGGCACTTGTACATCGATCGAATCGAGGGGAGACCCTAATGAATTACAACTGGGACTGGGGCGTGTTCTTCAAGTCCACCGGCGTGGGCAGCGAGACCTATCTCGACTGGTTCATCTCCGGCCTGGGCTGGACCATCGCCATCGCCATCGTGGCCTGGATCATCGCCCTGATACTCGGCTCGCTGCTGGGCATCATGCGCACCGTGCCGAACCGCATCGTATCGGGCATCGCGACCTGCTACGTCGAACTGTTCCGCAACGTGCCGCTGCTGGTTCAGCTGTTCATCTGGTACTTCCTGGTGCCCGATCTGCTGCCGGAAAACCTGCAGGAGTGGTACAAGCAGGACCTGAACCCGACCACCTCGGCCTACCTGAGCGTCGTCGTGTGCCTGGGCCTGTTCACCGCCGCCCGGGTCTGCGAACAGGTTCGCACCGGTATCCAGGCGCTGCCACGCGGCCAGGAATCCGCCGCCCGCGCCATGGGTTTCAAGCTGCCGCAGATCTACTGGAACGTGCTGCTGCCCCAGGCCTACCGGATCATCATTCCGCCGCTCACCTCGGAATTTTTGAACGTGTTCAAGAACTCCTCCGTGGCCTCGCTGATCGGTCTGATGGAACTGCTGGCGCAAACCAAACAGACCGCCGAGTTCTCGGCCAACCTGTTCGAGGCGTTCACCCTGGCGACCCTGATCTATTTCACCCTGAACATGAGCCTGATGCTGCTGATGCGCATGGTCGAGAAGAAAGTCGCCGTGCCCGGCCTGATCTCCGTGGGGGGTAAATGATGGAATTCGATTTCAGTGGCATCGTCCCGGCCATTCCCGGCCTGTGGAACGGCATGCTGATGACCCTCAAGCTGATGGCGCTGGGCGTGGTCGGCGGGATCATCCTCGGCACCCTCCTCGCGTTGTGCCGTCTGTCCCATAACAGACTGCTGTCGAACCTCGCCGGCGCCTACGTCAACTATTTCCGCTCGATCCCGCTGCTGCTGGTGATCACCTGGTTCTACCTGGCGGTGCCGTTCGTGCTGCGCTGGATCACCGGCGAAGACACCCCGATCGGCGCGTTCACCTCGTGCATCGTGGCCTTCATGATGTTCGAAGCGGCGTACTTCTGCGAAATCGTCCGGGCCGGCGTGCAGTCGATCCCCAAAGGCCAGATGGGTGCCGCCCAGGCACTGGGCATGAACTACGGCCAGATGATGCGCCTGATCATCCTGCCCCAGGCGTTCCGCAAGATGACCCCGCTGCTGCTGCAGCAGAGCATCATCCTGTTCCAGGACACCTCGCTGGTCTACACCGTGGGCCTGGTGGACTTCCTCAACGCCTCGCGCGCCAGTGGCGACATCATTGGCCGTTCGAATGAGTTCCTGATCTTCGCAGGTCTCGTGTACTTCATCATCAGCTTTGCCGCCTCGCAGCTGGTCAAGCGTCTGCAAAAAAGGTTCGCCGTATGATTTCTATCAAGAACATCAACAAGTGGTATGGGGACTTCCAGGTGCTGACCAATTGCAGCACCGAGGTCAAGAAAGGTGAAGTGATCGTGGTCTGCGGGCCATCCGGTTCGGGCAAGTCGACCCTGATCAAGTGCGTCAACGCCCTTGAGCCGTTCCAGAAAGGCGACATCGTGGTCGACGGCACCTCGATTGCCGACCCGAAGACCGACCTGCCGAAACTGCGCTCGCGCGTGGGCATGGTGTTCCAGCATTTCGAACTGTTCCCGCACCTGACCATCACCGAGAACCTGACCATCGCGCAGATCAAGGTGCTGGGCCGCAGCAAGGAAGAAGCAACCAAAAAAGGCCTGCAATTGCTGGAGCGCGTCGGTCTGTCGGCGCATGCCCACAAACACCCGGGCCAGCTGTCCGGCGGCCAGCAGCAGCGTGTGGCCATTGCCCGTGCGCTGGCGATGGACCCGATCGTCATGCTGTTCGACGAGCCGACCTCGGCGCTGGATCCGGAAATGGTCAACGAAGTGCTGGACGTGATGGTGCAACTGGCCCACGAAGGCATGACCATGATGTGCGTGACCCACGAAATGGGCTTTGCCCGCAAGGTGGCGGATCGGGTGATCTTCATGGACAAGGGCCAGATCATCGAAGACTGCAAGAAGGAAGAGTTCTTCGGCGACATCAGCCAACGCTCCGAACGCGCGCAGCATTTCCTCGAGAAAATCCTGCAGCACTAAAACACTGCGATCCCTGTGGGAGCGGGCTTGCCCGCGAAGGGGCCCTGTCAGTTGTCGATGATGTCGACTGACAGACCGCTATCGCTGGCAAGCCAGCTCCCACAGGGGCAGTGGCAGCTTTCAGGTAAGTGTTGTGGTTGACCCAAGGCATCTGTGATGAAATGCGACCCCAATCTCTATCGCGCAACCACGCCATCACTTGCCGTGAAACCCCGTCTGATCCGCCATCTGTTCCTGCCGCCGCTGATCATCGTTTTGATGGTCGGTCTGGGGTATGCCGGCTTCTGGGTCAGTGAACACTTCGGCATTCGCAGCCTCAGCGAAAACGGCCAGCGCCAGCTCGAACTCAACGCCCGGGCCGTCGAAAGCGAAATCAGCAAATACACCTACCTGCCCAGCCTGCTGGAACTCGAATCCAGCGTTTCGCAGCTGCTCGGCGACCCGACCCCGGAGCACCGGCAAACGGTCAACGATTATCTGGAAGGCCTGAACCGGCGCAGCCGCAGTCGGGCCATCTACGTCATGGACACCACCGGTCGGGTCATGGCCACCAGCAACTGGCGCGATGTCGACAGCTATCTTGGGGAGGATCTGTCTTTCCGTGCCTATTTCCAGAACGCGGTGCGCGGCCAGCCCGGACGTTTCTACGGGATCGGCAGCACCAACGGTGAACCCGGCTATTACCTGGCCCACGGCCTGGAAGAACACGGCAAGATCATCGGCGTCGCGGTGGTCAAGGTGCGCATGGAAGCCATGGAGGAGCGCTGGCAACGGGCACGTCTGGAAGCCTTCGTCAGTGACGAGAACGGCATCATCATTCTCTCCAGCGATCCGGCCCGGCGCCTGAAATCCGTGGTGCCGCTGAGCGACGAGACCAAGGAAAAACTTGCCCGCAGCCTGCAGTATTACTGGTTCCCGCTCAACGAACTGCAACCGCTGGCCCGGGAAACCCTGGCCGAAGGCGTGGAAAAACTCACCTTCCCGGCCAACAGCGAAGTGCTGCCGCAACAGGACCGCGATGAAGAGAACATCAGCTACCTGGCGCAAACCCGGCCATTGAGCGACACCCCGTGGAATTTCACCCTGCTCACGCCGTTGCAGGATCTGCGGCGCGAAGCGATCAATCAGGGGATTCTGGTGGCGGTCGCCTTCGCGCTGGTGGCGTTCCTGCTGATTGCCTGGAACGAGCGGCGC
The DNA here is from genome assembly GCF_001679645.1 of Pseudomonas bananamidigenes. Classification (GTDB taxonomy): domain Bacteria; phylum Pseudomonadota; class Gammaproteobacteria; order Pseudomonadales; family Pseudomonadaceae; genus Aquipseudomonas; species Aquipseudomonas bananamidigenes. Next base: position 212,272 of record NZ_LRUN01000022.1, read on the forward strand.
AAGGTCATCGCCACCCGCCTCGCCGCCCGCGAGGCCCTGCAGGAAGCCAACAATCAGCTGGAGCGTCGGATTACCGAACGCACCGCCGACCTGCGTGCCAGCAACGAACGGCTCAAAAGCCAGATCCGTGAACGCCGTCAGGCCGAAGAAACCCTGCGCCGTGCCCAGGACGAACTGGTGCAGGCCGGCAAACTCGCGGCCATCGGCCAGATGTCCACCAGCATCGCCCACGAACTCAACCAGCCGCTGGCGGCGATGCGCACGCTGTCGGGCAACACCGTGCGTTTTCTGGAGCGCGGCCAGCTCGACGTCGCCAGCACCAACCTCAAGACCATCAACGACCTGATCGACCGTATGGGCCGGATCACCGCCAGCCTGCGCTCGTTCGCCCGGCGCGGCGACGACAAGGGCCGCGCCAGCCTTGGCAAAGCGGTGGACGCCGCGCTGCAAGTGCTGGGCGCACGGGTCGAACACGCCGCCCTGCAGATTCATCGCCGGTTCGACGATGTCCAGGTGCAGATCGACCAGACACGGCTGGAACAGATTCTGGTCAACCTGATCGGCAACGCCCTCGACGCCATGCAGGCACAACCGTTGCCGGAACTGTGGCTGGAAGGCGAAGCCTTCGACGGCAAATATCGCCTGCGGGTGCGCGACAACGGTCACGGCATCGACGCCGAAGCGCGCAAGCATCTGTTCGAGCCGTTCTTCACCACCAAACCCGGCGAACAGGGCCTGGGCCTCGGCCTGACCCTCTCCGCCAGTCTGGCGGCCGCCACCGGCGGGCATCTGGGTGTCGAACACCCGGCCGGCGGTGGCACTACTTTCGTCCTCAGTTTACCGTTGGTAAGCCCTGACCCTGCCGAGCCAATATGAACAACGACCTTAGTGTGCTGATCGTCGAAGACGATCCCCATGTGCTGCTCGGCTGCCAGCAGGCACTGGCCCTGGAAGACATCCCCTGCATCGGCGTCGGCAGTGCCGAGGAAGCGCTGGAGCAGGTCGGTGACAACTTCGCCGGCATCGTCATCAGCGACATTCGCCTGCCCGGCATCGATGGCCTGGAACTGCTGACCCGCCTCAAGCAACGGGACCGCAGCCTGCCGGTGGTGCTGATCACCGGTCACGGCGACATCTCCATGGCCGTCGGCGCCATGCAGAAAGGCGCCTATGACTTCATGGAAAAACCGTTCTCTCCGGAACGTCTGGTGGACGTCGCCCGGCGTGCGCTGGAGCAACGCAGCCTGGCCCGCGAAGTCTCGTCCCTGCGTCGGCAACTGGCCGAACGCGATTCCCTTGAAGGACGGATCATCGGACGCTCGCCGGCCATGCAGAACCTGCGCGAGCTGATCGCCAACGTCGCCGACACCTCGGCCAACGTATTGATCGAAGGCGAAACCGGCACCGGCAAGGAACTGGTCGCCCGTTGTCTGCACGACTTCAGCCGTCGCCACGGCAAACAGTTCGTCGCCCTGAACTGCGGAGGTCTGCCGGAGAACCTGTTCGAAAGCGAAATCTTCGGCCACGAGGCCAACGCCTTCACCGGCGCCGGCAAGCGGCGCATCGGCAAGATCGAGCACGCCGACGGCGGCACGCTGTTCCTCGATGAAGTGGAAAGCATGCCGCTGCCGTTGCAGATCAAACTGCTGCGGGTGTTGCAGGAGCGCACCCTCGAACGCCTCGGCTCGAACCAGAGCGTGGCGGTGGATTGCCGGGTGATCGCGGCGACCAAGTCCGACCTCGACGAATCGAGCAAGGCCGGGGAGTTTCGCAGTGACCTGTATTACCGCCTCAACGTGGTGACACTGGAACTGCCACCGCTGCGCGAGCGCCGCGAAGACATCCTGCAACTGTTCGAACACTTCACCCAGCAGTCGGCCCTGCGCTTCGATCGCACCTTGCCGGAGCTGGACAACCAGACCCTGTCCAGCCTGATGAGCCACGACTGGCCGGGCAACGTGCGCGAGTTGCGCAACGTCGCCGAGCGCTTCGCTCTCGGTCTGCCGGCGTTCAAGAAGTCCGGTGCCGGCAGCGGCGGGCAAGGTCTGGCATTCGCCGAAGCGGTGGAAGCCTTCGAACGCAACCTGCTCAGCGATGCCCTGCAGCGCAGCGGCGGCAACCTGACCCAGGCCAGTCTGGAGCTGGGCATGGCCAAGACCACGCTGTTCGACAAAGTGAAAAAATACGGCCTGAGCCATTAAGCGAGAACGATGTGGATCTGATTTTCAAAGCCTTTCTCGGTGCGGCGGTGGTGGTGATCCTCGCCATGCTGGCCAAAACCAAAAACTATTACATCGCCGGTCTGGTGCCGCTGTTTCCGACCTTTGCCCTGATCGCCCACTACATCGTCGGCAAGGGTCGCTCGGTCGATGATCTGAAGACCACCATCGTGTTCGGCATGTGGTCGATCATTCCGTATTTCGTGTATCTCGCGACGTTGTACGTGATGGTCGACCGGCTGCGCCTCGAAGCTTCGCTGGCCGTTGCCGCAGTGGCATGGCTGATGGCGGCAACCGTGCTGGTCAGCGTCTGGGTACGCCTGCACGCCTGACGCCAAAAAGGCTGGCCCGTCCCTTGCATTTACCCCGAAATGCCCGTCCGGCCGGCGCTCATGTTCGATGAGGCCGGTGTCTGGGAGGGTCTGCCAAGGGTGAATTGCGACCTTGAACATTTTAGATCTCGACCACAGCCTGACCGCTCAGGCGTCCATCGCGCGGCTGCTCGACAGTGGCCGTGCCCGGCGCCTGGACCTGCTCGACCTCGGCCCGAAACTGCGGCTCTGGTCCAGCGAGCGCACCTTCCGCCGCTTTGCCGAACGCCTGCGCGAGCGGCCCCGGCACAGCGGCCCTGCACCGGAAATCTTTTTCGTCGGCTCCGGCGACTACCACCATCTGACGCCCGCGTTCCTGACTGACCTGCCGGAGCCGGTGAGCCTGATCCACTTCGACAACCATCCCGACTGGGTGCACTTCGCGCCCCGTCGCCATTGCGGCTCGTGGGTCAATCAGGCGCTGAAACTGCCGAACATCGAACGTATCGTCACCCTCGGCCCGTGCAGCGACGATCTGCAAAATCCGCAGATCAAGGGCGGCAATCTCGGGGCGCTCAAACGCGGGGTGTTGCAGCTGTTTCCGTGGCAGCACCCGCCGTCGAAAGTCTGGGGTCGGGTCGGTGACGGCGCCGGCCATCAGCAACAGGAAAACCTGCTGCACTGGCACAATCTGGCCGATCAGGACTGGTCGGCGTTTCTCGACCGGATGATCGCCAGTCTTCCGACCAAAGCCGTGTGGATCACCATCGACAAGGACGTGCTGGCCAGCGAAGACGCCGCGACCAATTGGGATCAGGGCCAGATGCGTCTGAGCCACTTGCTTCAGGCCATTCGCAGCCTGGCGGCCAGCAAGCGCGTGCTCGGCATCGACATTTGCGGTGAATTCGCCCGTCCGGCCTTCAGCAATGCGTTCAAGCGCTGGGAAGCCAGGTCCGACCAGCCCCCGGCCGAACGCTGGAGCGAGACCGATCTGCTGCGCAACTCGGCGACCAATCAGGCGCTGATCGAGTTGTTCGAGGAGCTGTTCCCATGACCTTGACCGTGATTTTGCTGGTGGCGTTTTCCATCGTGCTGGACGTGATAGGCCAGCTCTGTTTCAAGCTCGGCCTGGACCGTTTGCCAGAACTGGAAGGCGGTTTTCGGCTGGGCGCGTTCTGGGGCCAGGTGTTCAATGCGCCGCTGCTGTGGTGCGGGATCGGCGCCTACGTGATCGAGTTTTTCGTCTGGCTCGAAGCGCTGTCCCGGGCGCCGCTGAGCCTGTTGTTCCCCGCCGCCGCACTGGCCTATTGCGGCGTGGTGCTGGCCGGCAAGCAGTTCCTCGGCGAAACCGTCAGCCGCCGACGCTGGCTGGGCACTCTGGTGATTACGGCGGGCGTGATGCTCGTGTGTGTCGGCCATGCCTGATTCTCAACTGATACTCAAAAGGAATGGCTCGATGGACTGGCTGCACGGCCGCCTCGGCACCGTGGTGCTCTGGGCGTTGCTGATCATTCTGGAAAGTGGTGGACAGATCGCGACCAAGATCGGCGGCGATCAACTGGGGCAAATGGACTTCACCCTGCAATGGCTGCTCGGCGTCGCCCAGGCGCCGGGCGTGCTGGTGGCAATCGCCTGTTACATCGGCGCGTTCTTTGTCTGGATGCTGATTCTGCGGCGCAGCAGCCTGTCCCTGGCGTTCCCGCTCAGTTCGCTGGTGTTCGTCGGCGTGTTGCTGGGATCGTGGCTGGGGCTGGGTGAACAGATCAGCCTGCTGCACTGGCTGGGGGTGGCCGTGATCATGGGCGGCATCGCGCTGCTGGCCGAAGGTGAGGAAAACTGAGGTGAACGGTCGTGGGAGCCTGCGGGCTCCCACGGTTTCGGCGACTCAATCCTTGCGATGCGCCACCAGAAACCCGAGGCCATGGGCCACCGGAATGTCCTTCACCCCCGCCTCCCGCTGCTGCCCGGCGATCTCCCGATGAAACGCCTTGACCCGGATCCAGTGCATTTTCGGCCGGTAGTGATGCTCGGCGTGGTAGCCGTTGTTCATCCACAGCAGGTTGTACAGCGGGCTGTAGGCGCTGACGCCCCAGGCGATGGGCGAATCCGGGTTGCCGCCAAAATGCTCGTAGTAACCGTTGAGCGAAGACAGCGCCTGGCCCAGATACCAGAACGGCAGCAACACCAGCACCGCCCGCCAGTCACAGATTGCCAGCCCGGCGTAGAACGCCAGCGTCACAGCGATTTCAACCTTGACCCAACGCGCATCGGCGGGACGCTTGCGCCGCATCTCGTCGTAGATCGGCTTGGGGTCGTCACGAAAGAAACTCAGAAAGGTGTAGGCCCAGGGATTCTCGGGCTGGCCATTCTTGCCGCGCTGATAGATCGACAGCGGATCGATGGTCTTGCCATCCGCCCCCGGCCGGTCCGAGTTGCCCCGGTGATGGCGGTTGTGGATATCGCGGTAGAGGGTCTGGGAAAAACCGATGGTCACCGACAGCAGCAGGTCAAAGGCGCGATTGAGCCATGCCGGGGTGAAGTAGGCGTTATGGATCTGGTTGTGGGAAATGCTGTTGATGCTCCATGACAGGCTCACCGCATAGCCCAGCGCCAGTGGCACCAGCGCCCACCAGGACAGCGCATGAAAGGCCAGGACCAGCCACACCACGAAGGCAAAGTGGGCCAGGCCGAGGGCGACGGGAATCAGGTCCCACAACGAGTGGGCCAGCAGACGGTAAGCAGGGCGAGCCATGAAGAACATCCTGAAACAATGGGTTCGTCACGGCTGTCTGCAAAGGCCAGACCAGTTCCCGCCGGGGTCACTTGAATTTATAGGCGATCGCCATCTGCACCTCGCCCTGGTTGGTGTCGCCGACGCTTTTCACGATGCTGCTGTCAGCCGCCGAGTTCGTCAGGTGAATCCAGCTCGCACTGGTCACCAGCGACCATTGCGGCCCAAGCGGAAACTCGAAACTCTGGGTCAACGCGATGTTCTGCAGGCCGCCACCGGCGTTATAGGCACGGATGCCGGACGTCAGGGTTTCCTTGTCGCTGACACCGAAGAACGTATTGTTCTGCCGGGCGTTGGCGAAATGCGCGGTCAGGTTGCTGCTGCCGATCACGCCGCCACCCAGGGGATAGCCGATTTCGCCGCCGACCCGACCGAGCACGCCGCCCTGCCCGCCATTACCGCCGATGGCCTGGCCAACGAAGGCGAACACCCGCCAGAAGTCAGCCGGTGCGTACTGCACGAAACCACCGGCCTCGGCCATGTCCGGCACATCGCGCAAGCCGCGCAGTTCGCCGTTGGACGTGCGGCCCGGCAGGTAATTCAGGTAGGGCCCGGCACTGAAACCATTGGTCTTCAACGCACTCCAGGTCAGGCCGTCGTCGGTACTGAGGCTGACATCGCCCCAGTCCAGGTCCAGATACGGCAACGGACGGGTTTCATAACGGCTGCCACTCGGGTCATGGGGCTGATAGCCCAGGCCCGCGCCCGCTTCCCCGGTAATCCTGTCCGCGAATGCGCTGGCCGAAAAAGCGCTCAGCGCCACGAGTAAAAACAGTGTCTTCCTCTTCATGAGGCCATTCCTTTAATTGAACATGCGCGCATCAACCCCCGGATGCCACCCGCCACGCAAGCACTCATGTTGTTTGTAGCGAGCTACAAAAATTGTAGCTTCGAATGGCCAAAGCGCCTCATCGGCCCCGCCCGCAAGGGCTCCCGGCACTTGGCACAGTCCCTGCTCTACCCCCCGGCAAGCGCACACAACGCGCTCTGACCAATAGGTAATGCAGATGATTGACTGGCATATCGTGTGTGATTTCGACGGGACCATCACCCGCACCGACGTGATCGACAGCATCCTCGAACGCTTCGCCGACCCGAGTTGGGAAACGATCGAAAACCAGTGGCTGGCCGGTGAAATCGGTTCCCGTGAATGCCTCAGCCGCCAGCTCTCGCTGGTCAAGGCCACGCCCGGCCAATTGCTGGAATTCTTCGACAGCATCGAGATCGATCCGGACTTCCCCGACTTCGTCGATCACGCCATCGGCCTGGGCGCTTCGTTCGAAGTGGTCAGCGACGGCATCGAGCAAGGCATCGCGCGGATTCTTTCGCGCAACTACGTGACCCTGCTGCCGATCCTCGCCAACCGTCTGCGACAACTCGATCACGAGAGCTGGCGCATCGACTTCCCGCATTCCAGCGATGCCTGCCGCGCGGCCTCCGGCAACTGCAAATGCAAATCCACGCCCGGCAACAAACGGGTGCTGGTGATCGGCGACGGCCAGTCCGACATGTGCGTGTCCTCCACCGCCGACTTCGTCTTCGCCAAGGGTCGCCTCGCCGATTACTGCGAGCGCCACGCGATCCCTTACGCCCGCTTCGACAGTTTCGCCGAACTGCCAGCGCTGCTGGCCCTGCTGCCAAAAGCCAGCGCCGCCAACGCCACCACTTTCAACCCGGAAACCCAGGAACTCTTCCACCATGTCTGATATTCGAATCGCTACCCAGGAAGACCAGATCCTTCTGGAAAAAGAAGCCAAATACTGCTCCTACGGCGACACCGTTCACTACATCGAACCGCCGCGCATCTTCAGCCGCTGCGAAGGTTCCTACGTCTGGGATACCGAAGACCAGGCCTACCTCGACCTGCAGATGTGGTACTCGGCGGTCAACTTCGGTTACGCCAACCCGCGCCTGAACAATGCGTTGAAACAGCAGATCGACACCCTGCCGCAGATCGCCAGCCAATACCTGCACAAGGGCAAGATCGAGCTGTCGGAAATGATCGCCGTGGACGCCAAGAACAAGTTCGGCCTCGACGGTCGCGTGCACTTCAACGTCGGCGGTTCGCAGTCCATCGAGGACTCGCTGAAGGTCGTGCGTAACGCCAGCAACGGCAAGAGCCTGATGTTCGCCTTCGAAGGCGGCTACCACGGTCGTACCCTCGGCGCCTCGTCGATCACCTCCAGCTACCGCTATCGCCGCCGCTACGGCCACTTCGGCGAACGCGCCAACTTCATCCCGTTCCCGTACCACTTCCGCGGCCCGAAAGGCATGACCAAGGAAGAATACGGCAGCCATTGCGTGCAGCAGTTCGCCCGCCTGTTCGAGACTGAATACAACGGTGTCTGGGACCCGAAAGTCGGCGCCAGCGAATACGCCGCGTTCTACGTCGAACCGATCCAGGGCACCGGCGGCTATGTGATCCCGCCGATGAACTTCTACAGCGAACTCAAGCATGTGCTGGACCAGCACGGCATCCTGCTGGTGGTCGACGAAATCCAGATGGGCTTCTATCGCACCGGCAAGCTGTGGTCGATCGAACACTTTGACGTCAAACCGGACGTGATCGTCTTCGGCAAGGCGCTGACCAACGGCCTCAACCCGCTGGGCGGCATCTGGGCGAAGGAAGAGCTGATCAACCCGAAAGTCTTCCCGCCAGGCTCGACCCATTCCACCTTCGCCTCCAACCCGCTGGGCACGGCGGTAGGCCTGGAAATGTTCAAGATGACCAGCGAAGTCGACTACGGCGCGATGGTCATGGCCAAGGGCAAATACTTCCTTGAAGGCCTGCAGGATCTGCAGAAGCGCTACCCGATCATCGGCGACGTCGATGGTCTGGGCCTGGCGCTGCGCTGCGAAATCTGCGCCCCGGACGGTTTCACCCCGGACAAGGCCACCCTGGACTTCATGGTCGAGGAAGGCATGAAAGGCGACATCGAAATCGACGGGCGCAAACTGGGCCTGATCCTCGACGTGGGCGGTTACTACAAGAACGTGATCACCCTCGCGCCTTCGCTGGAAATCAGCTACCCGGAAATCGACCTGGGCCTCGCCCTGCTCGACCGTCTGCTGGCCCGGGCGATGAAGCGATGAACGCGGCCGGGATCGATCTGGGCGAAGGTGACGCCGGTTTCGTTCTCGGCACGGGGGAGGTCGGGGTGTTGTTGATCCACGGCCTCACCGGCACCCCGACGGAGTTGCGTCGGGTCGCCGTGGGACTGGCCAAGGCCGGTTGCACGGTGTACGTGCCGACCCTGGCCGGACACTGCGGCGGCAACGCCGACCTGCAGGCCACCGGCTGGCGTGACTGGTACGAAGGCGTGCGCAAGACCTTCGTCGGCATCCGTCGCCAGCACAGCAAGGTATTCGTCGGCGGCCTGTCGATGGGTGCGGTGATGTCGATGTACGTGGCGTCCGAGCATCCGGGTCAGGTGGCCGGGTTGCTGATGTATTCCACGACGCTCAAGTACGACGGCTGGAGCATCCACAAACTGGCATTCCTGACGCCGTTGCTGATGAAAATCCCGTTCGGTGTGCACATCTGCAGGTTCGAAGAGAAACCGCCCTACGGCATCAAGAACGAGCGCCTGCGGGCCATCGTCGAGCGGCAGATGAAAGAAGGCCACAGCAGTGAGGCCGGCCTGTTGACCATGGAAGGCGTGACGGTGCGCGAACTGCACCGGATGAACGCCGTGGTGCGCAAACGCATGCCTTCGATCACCGTGCCGGCACTGGTGCTGCATTCCATCGAGGACGACATCACCAGTCGCTGGAATGCCGACTATGTGGAACGCAAGCTCGGCGGCGAAGTGGTGAAGATCCTGCTGGACGACTGCTATCACATGATCACCGTCGATCTGCAGTACCGACGTGTCGTGGAACTGAGCGTGCAATTCATCGACAACCACCGCACCGACCTTGCGTCCTCCGCTCATTCCCTGCCCACCGAGGAATACCGGCAGCGAGCGTGAAGCGACTGCAAAACGACCTGCCATGCCGGTTAAGGAAACGACGTGATCACGGCCCAAGCCTTTTCAACCATCGAAGCGATTGATCGCGACGCGTGGAATGCCTGCTTTCCCGATGAACTCGAAGACTGGGCCTACTATCGCGCCATTGAACGGGCCGGCATCGAGGGCTTTCAGTGGCGCTATCTGGCGTTGTTCGAAGAGCAGCGCCTGATTGCGGGGGTCGTGGCGTTTACCACCGCGTATTCGCTGGACACCACCCTGCAAGGCACCGGCAAACGTGTCAGCCAGTGGCTGCGCCGGCAATGGCCGGGGCTGTTCGACATTCGTCTGTACGCCCTCGGTTCGCCGGTGGCCGAGCAATGCCATGTCGGCACGCTCCCGTCACTCGATCCGGCCCGTTTGCCATCGCTGTTCGCGCACCTGCTGAAACTGGCCCGCGAGGATGCGGATCAGGCCGGGATCGGCCTGCTGGCGGTCAAGGACGCTTCCCATCGCAATCCGTCATGGCTGCAAGCCTGTCACGCAGCCGGATTGCAAAGCATGCCGGGACTGCCCGGTGCCGAGCTGCCGATCACCTTCGCCTCGGTCGACGCCTACCTTGGCACGTTGGGTAAATCCACCCGCAAGGAGCTGCGCCGGACTTTGCGCGGAACCGGCCCGCGCATCGAATGGCGACGTTCGGTGGACGACCTCCTGCCGACCATGATGCGGCTCTACGAAGCCACGCTGGCGCGCAGCGACCTGGCCTTCGAATGCCTGCCGGCGGCCTATTTCCGCCAGGTGCTGGAACACCTCGACGAACGCGCCGCCTGCGTCCTGTACTGGGTCGGCGATGAGCTGGTCGCGTTCAACCTGGTGCTGCTGGACGAACAGCGTCTGGTGGACAAGTTCTTCGCCCACGATCTGGCCCGCACCCGCGAGCACAAGCTGTACATGCGCAGCTGGCTGGCGAATGTCGGCTACTGTATTGAACACCGGATTCCGATCTACGCGTGCGGCCAGGCCGGTTATGCCAGTAAGCTGCGCCTGGGCTGTTCGTTCATCGGCAATACGGTGTTTTTCCGCCATCGCCATCCCGTACTCAATCACCTGCTGCGGCTGGTGAAGATTTTCATCCGCCCGGACCGCACCGATCCGGCCATGGCGACCGCGATAAGCGAACAACAATAAGCGAGCATGATGAGCAGAGACCGACGCGCCACCGCCCGACCCTTCGCCCTTTCCGGCTGGAGCCTGCAACGCAAACTGGTGCTGGCGTTCTGGCTGGTCAGCGTGGTTCCGACCATGATCGCCGCCGAACTGGCGGCCACCACCCTGTCGCAGATTTTCGACAGCAACGTGCGCATCTGGCTGCAGGAATCGACCAAGATCGTCGAGGACGAAATCCGCGAGATCGTGCGCGACAATGCCCGGGCCGCTCAGCTGTTCCTGCGCTATACCCGTCCGCCTACGGACCGGCAGTCGTCCAGACGCGACAAGCTCACCGCCGACATTGCCGACTCCATGGGTATCGACGTGGTCGCACTGATGCGCAACAGCGATCACAAGGTGGTGTTCAGCACCGCCGCCGACGACATCGTGCGGCAGATCAGCACCGCGCCCAAAGCCGTGTTGCAGACGTTGCAGGTCGGCGGCGTGGCGACCGGTGCCGTGGTCTCGACCTTCGAGTCCGAGCAGGACGGCACCGACTACAAACTGATCGTGGTGACCTACCTCGACAACAGCTTCCTCACCAGCGTCGCCGACGTGCATTCCCTGGACCTGCGCCTGTACCTGGCCAGGGACGCGGATTTCTCCGAGATCTTTTCCACTCAGCGCTTCGAAGATCATCCGGCGATCGTGCCGGAAAACATCGAACAGCAACTGCGCAGCACCCGCCAGCCGATCGAGCAGTCGACCAACCGCTACAGCGGCATCTACCGACCGATCCTCAACGAAAACGGCGAGCTGCAAGGCGTGGTATTCAGCGGTCTGCTGCGCCACACCACGCTGGTGGGACTGGTCAATCAGAGCAACCTGTTCATCCTCATCTTCATTCTCAGTTCGGCGGCTTCGCTGGCGGTGGGCTGGCTGGTGTCGGAACGCCTGACCAAGCCGCTGCGGGGGCTGGCCAAAGGCGTGCAAGCGGTGATCGCCGGGGATTACCGCCAGCGCCTGCCGGTCACCGGCGGCGATGAACTGGCGGAACTGAGCAGCATCTTCAACCACATGAGCGAACGCCTCGGCGAGTTGCAGCATCTGGAGTCGCAACTGCGGCGCCGTGACCGTCTGCACGCCCTGGGCGAGGTGGCGATGGGCCTGGCTCATGAAATCCGCAACCCGCTGGGCATCATCAAGACCGCCACGCAACTGTTGCACCGGCGCGCCGACCTGCCGGAGACCGACAAGCGTCATCTGGAATACGTGGTCAGTGAAGTCAGCCGCATCAATGACCTGATAACCGAGTTTCTCGACTTCGCCAAACCCAGTGCACCACTGCGTTCGACCCAACTGGCACGGCCCTTGGTGGATGATCTGGTGGGTTTCTGCGCGCCGGAGCTGGCCAGTCACAAGATCGACGTGCGGATCGACGACCGTGCGCCGGGTGCGACCTTGTACGCCGATGCAAAGCAACTCAGACAGGCGGGCCTGAACCTGATCGTCAACGCCATCGACGCCATGCCCGACGGCGGTCGTCTGACCCTGGGCATTCACACCGACGAAAACAATACGGTCCTCAGTATCAGCGACACGGGCCAGGGCATCGAAGCGGACATGCTCGAACGGATCTTCACACCGTTCGTCACCACCAAGGCGTCCGGCACCGGGCTCGGTCTGGCCAAAGTCTTTTCGATCATGGAAAACCATGACGGGCGCATCGAGTGCGTCAGCGAAAAAGATGCCGGAGCCACCTTCAGCCTGTACATTCCGGCCAACGGTGAAGATTTCGACGAGGACAGCGATGACGCATAACGTACTGGTGGTGGACGACGAGCCCAAGCTCTGCGACCTGCTGGCATCGGCCCTGAGTCAGAACGACATTGCGGTGTTCACCGCCAGTAACGGCCTGCACGCGCTCAAGGTGCTGGAGTCCGAAGACATCGATCTGGTGATCAGCGACTGGCGCATGCCCGGCATGGACGGCCCGCAATTGCTGGCGGAAATCAAGACCCGTTACCCGCAGTTGCCGGTGATCGTGATGACCGCCTACAGCACGGTGAAAAACGCCGTGCAGTCGATGCGCAACGGCGCCTTCGACTACATCGCCAAACCCTTCGACATCGATGAGCTGGACATCACCGTCAGCAAGGCCCTGCAATTTCGCGACATCCTCAAAGACAATCTGCGCATGCGCGCCGAACTCGACGAGCATCAGCAGATCGACAGTCTGGTGGGCGACAGCCCGAGCTTTCGCCGGGTCCTGAGCGCGATCGACTCGGTGCGCGAAAGCAACGCCACCATCCTGCTGACCGGCGAAAGCGGCACCGGCAAGGAAATGGTCGCCCGGGCCATCCACAAGCACGGCAATCGCGCCGACAAGCCGTTTGTCGCGGTCAACTGCGCGGCGATCCCGGAAGGACTGCTGGAAAGCGAAATGTTCGGCCACCGCAAGGGCGCGTTCACCGGCGCGGTATCGGACCGGATCGGGCGCTTCCAGCAGGCGGACAAGGGCACGCTGTTTCTCGATGAAATCGGTGAGATGCCCCTGGCGTTGCAGGCGAAGATCCTGCGTGCCCTGCAGGAACGCGTCATCGAACCGGTGGGTGATCCGCGCGAGCGCAAGGTCGATGTGCGAGTCATCGCCGCGACCAACAAGAACCTGCTGGACGCGGTGGCCAACAAGGAGTTTCGCGAAGACCTGTATTACCGCCTCAACGTGTTCCCGATTCCGTTGCCGGCCTTGCGTGAGCGGGTCGAAGACATCGCCCCGCTGGCCCGGCATTTCGCCCACACCCTGGGTGCTGCTGCGGGCAAACGCTTCAGCGGTTTCAGTGCCGAGGCGTTGCAGGCGATGGCCCGTTATTCGTGGCCGGGAAACATTCGTGAACTGCAGAACTGCGTCGAGCGCGCAACCATCGTTGCTTCCGGCGCGCAGATCGAAGAGCAGGACCTGCCGGCGTATCTGTTTGCCTCACAGCCGAGCGAGCCGGGTGCTCCGGTTGCCGAAGGCAGCGTGCCGGCCGACCTGGAAGCGGCGCTGGCCGAGGTGGAGAAAGCCTACATCCTCGCCGCGCTGGCGCAGAGCAACGGTGTGCAGGCTGCGGCGGCGCAGCTGATCGGGATTTCCGAGCGCAGTTTCTGGTATCGATTGAAGAAACTGGGGATTCACGTGGACAAGATCGTGCGCTGAATTCAGTTCACGATGCCGCCCCGGGACTCGCTCATGATCTGCACGATCCCCCGCTAGAGCAGGTTGCGCTCGCCCACCGGTTCGATCTGCGCCCAGTGCGAGGTGTCTTCACGGTGCTGCTGCAGATACGGCAGCACCGCCGCCAGCAACGGCGCCTTGAACGCCTCCTGAAAGCGATGGGCCAGGCCCGGAATCAGCTTCAACTGACTGCCCCGAATGTGTGCCGCCAGATGCACGCCGTGCATCACCGGCAGCAACGGATCCGCCGTGCCGTGCACCACCAGGGTCGGCACCCGCAATTGGTTGAGCAGCGCCACCCGGCTCGGTTCGGCGAGGATCGCCATGATCTGGCGTTTCACGCCTTCGGGTTTGAACGCCCGGTCATAGGCCACCGCCGCCTGATGCAACAGGACCTGGCGATCATCGGTCACCATCGGGCTGCCCAGCGCCGCCAGCAGATCGGCCTGTTGCTCCAGCGCCACTTCGCGATTGGGTGCTCCGCGCCGCGACAACAGCTGCACCAGCGCCGCGCTCGGTGCCGGCAAACCTTCGGCGCCGGAGCTGGTCATGATCAGCGTCAGGCTCTCGACCCGTTGCGGCGCCATGGCCGCCAGATGCTGGGCGATCATCCCGCCCATGCTCGCGCCGAGCACGTGGAATTGCTCGACATGCAACGCGTCCATCAGGCCCAGCGCATCGTCGGCCATGTCGGTCAGGCTGTAAGGCGCCGCCACCGGCAGGCCGAGTTTGTAGCGCAAGACTTCAAACGTCAGGTTGGCCTCGGCCGGTGCCTGGCGCCAGGTCGACAGCCCGACATCGCGGTTGTCATAGCGAATTACCCGGAAACCCTGTTGACAGAGCGCGACCACCACTTCGTCCGGCCAGTGGATCAACTGCCCGCCCAGGCCCATCACCAGCAGCAACGCCGGATCCGACGCACGACCGATGCTCTGGTACGCCAGGCTCACCTGTGCCAGATCGACCCGTTCGGTCGGTACATTGACGTCGCAACGCGACGCCGCAAAAGACGTCTGCCCGAAAAAAACCGCGGCCAACAACGCCGCGATTGCACAAATTCCCTTGAACATGAAAAACACCGAAACGCAGAACCCCAGTAGAGCGCGAGTCTGATGAAGTTTGTTCAAGCGCGCTGCCACAGTTCGATGACAGTTTGATGAAGAGTGCCGAGCGGTCGAACGTGCCGATAACTATGTAGCACCCGGGCACCTGGTGGTTTTCCTTGAATGGCGCTTGAGTGGGGCGGATCCGCCGTCCTTCCCTTGAGCCCCATCGCCATGATCGAACGCTTCTTTCTAGTGAACCCTCCTGCGCCGTTGCCAGCATTTCCCGGTTTCACCGCCCTGCCGGCATCTGTCGATGAAAACCTGTTGCACAATGCGGCCACCCGCCGGCAAGCATGCAGCGAAGGACTGCGACAACTGTGTGCCGACGTACCTTCGGTACGCGCAACGCTCAACCGGTTGCTCCACCGGGAACTGAACCTGGACGGTGAGCAGGCTGGCCTGTCGTTCCCCCCGGGCGACGGGTACCCGGAGCGTCGGATCAGCCTGGTGACAGCCTGCGCCTTCCTCACCCAATCCCCCCGACCAGAGGAATGGCTCGACAGCCAATGCCGGCTGACCGGCGTGAACAGCGGCCATGCATTGTCGGCACTCACCCCGTCGCAACTGCTCGCCCGGATCAAAGCCCTCGAACCGGCACTGGCGCTCGATGAGGGCTGGAATGCCTACTGGCAGGGCCGCGCCTCGGGTACGCCTTACTCTCGCCTGGAACAGGCCGGCCGGTTGTATCGCGGGCATATCGAAGCGGCCGCGCAAATGGCCTTCGCCCGACGCACAGTGACAGCCGACCAGCTACAGCCACTGTGGTCGCTGATGGGGGAGCCGGGTATGCGGCCAGCGGCTGACGATGCCCTCCGCGTCGAGCTGCCGATCTTGCGCCTGCACAATGGCGTGCGGGTGAAACTGCCGGCCGCCTGGGTCATCAGTCGTGGAGACGACACCGCACAGTTGCTGTACGTGCCTGATCGAGCAGACGCGATCCAGGCTTTCGCCCGTCGCAGTGACTTGCATGCCTGGCTGGCACAACGACCTCTGGTGCCCGCCGGCCTGCCGCTCGAAAACCTTCAGGTCGAATACACCCCGGCCAGGCAATCGCTGGTTACGGCGGTCAACGAATGGCTGTTGCAGCAGCAGATCGCACAGGTTGCAGCCCTGCGCAACGGGACGGACGGCAAGGGCGGTCTGGCCGAACAGGGCCATCACGCACTGGACCTCGCCGACAGTGTCGACCGGCAACGCAGCATGGCCGTCTTCTGCGCCCCGCCCGGCCTGGACAATCAGCCGTCCGGCGCCCGGACAGCGGACGAAGACGAAGTCTCGCTGTTCGGCAGCCTGCATCCCGATATTCCCCGTTCCCTGCGACAGGCCAGCATCACCCGGGCACACGATGCGCTGGAAACATTAAGCGATGGCGACACCCTGAAATCGTTCGAGGCACTCCAAACGACTCTGGAAACGGCCGAACAGGCCAGCGACCTCGCAGCACGCGCCCTGCTCTATCGCGAGCGGGTGCTCGACCTGACCACCTTCAACCGCCAGTTCACCGCGCTGTACAACGCACACATTCAAGGTCTGCGGGCCGAGGCCGGGATGCAGCGGGCACTGAATCGCCTGAGTGTCGAAGAGCATGACCTGCTCACCGCATGGCTCGATGCACCCAATCGAACCGATACCAATCGGGTGGTGAAAAGCCTGACACTGTCACTGACCGAATCCGCAGGAGGCAAAGTCACCACCACTCTCCAGACACTCCATGGCCCGCTCGTACTGATGTCCATGGGCTCGATACAGAGCCTGTTGCTTTACTGGCCCGGCAGCGGTGGCGGCCTGCAGCGATTCGCCAATCGCCAGGCACTTGAACGGCAAGTGTTCAGGCTGCACGGCGGTGACGCACAGCAAACCTTGCAATTCAACACCCTGACCGGTGACCCGTTGCTCTCCATGTTGAATCAGTTGACCGGCGAATATGAAACCGAGGCGGCGACGATTCGCCAGCGATACAGCGAGTCTTCACAGGCCCGACAGCGTGCAGATGAACTGGAGCAACTGCGCCGCAAGACATTTCCCTTGCTACAGGTGCCCGTCGATACCGCGCGGCGCCTGGCGCTGTTTCATCGCATCCAGCAGGAACGCAGCGCGACCCTCGCCACCCAGGCACCGGCATGGCTGACCGACCTGAGCGATAACGAACGAGGCACACTCAAGGAACTGATCCAGGCCTGGATCACTGCGATGCACCGCAGTCACGAATTGCTGACCGTCGCTCTGCCCCCCCGGGAGGATTTCACTCGACAGCATCTGCACACCCGAGTGCGTCGGGACTTTTCTCTCAAGGGGCACTTTTCGGTACAACTGGATCTGCCGGACTCGGTTGCCCTGCAAAAACAGGCCTTCAGTGCGCCCGGTGCACCGGGCACGCCGCAAAAACTGGTCGCTGTCCCCAGCGCCAGCCGCAGCCGGATGTCCCTCGAAACCCTGGCCCAGCTCAATATCGACAACACCCCGTCGATGAACCTTGAACAACTGCCACTGCGCCTTGGCTTCATGCGCATCGAAGTCAGCGCCACCGATGAGCGGGAGCGTCAGACCCTCACTGCCGGTATTACCCAGGCCTACCTGCGCAAACTGATGCCGGAACTGGACCTGCCCAAGGTCTACGAGCAAAGGATTTACGACACCTTCAAAGGCACGACGGATGAACCACCGTTCCAGCGCGAGCACCGTCAGGAATGCCTGCTCGAACCCTGGCGGGTGATGCTCAAGCTGCAAGGCCGGTGCGCACGGTTGCAGCACCACATTGGCGGCTCTGACCTGAGCCTGTTCGAAACCGCCATCGACGCCGACACGCCCGACGCCTGGACAGCCTTCGGTCGACGCATTGCGCTGCTTCCTGCATTCCTCGCTGCCGGTGGCACTGATACACCGAATGAAGGCCCCGTCACGCTGTCGGGAGTGACCTTCATCGAAGAGCAAATCAGCGGCACGACACTGCTCTATCTGCCGGACGCTCCCGACGCGAGGTTTCTGCGCCGATACGACAGCCTTGAAGCCGCCCGCAAGGATCTGTTCAACCGTTGCAGCCAGGACGAGGTGATCCGCTATCTGGCCGGCCGGGCCTTGCAGGGTAGCGTACAGGCCCACGAAAGCCGTATCGCTCAGGCAGTGGACAAACGCTTCGATGCCATGATCGGTGTCGGCCCGCGCTGGCCGGCAAGCACATCGCTGGCAGCCCATCTGCTCAATGCTCACATGGGGCGTCTGATCGAAGCCCATCGCGGTTCCTCGCGCTCCAACGACGCGTTGTATCGGGAACGTTATGCCCTGCAGGGCACGCGAGTGTTCGATTACCTGAAGATGGCCCTCGGCATGCTGCCATTCGTTGGCAGTGCCATCGCCCTGTACGACGCCTGGAACGCGGCCAACCAGGCAGTGGCCGCTTTTCTGCGGGGCCGGCTCGGCGACGGCCTGGCCGAAGTCGAATCGGTGCTGCTGTGCCTGATCGACGCCTTGATCGACATCGTGCCTGGCGCCAGTGCAGCCCTGACGGCCCGTTCGGCCACCCGTGCCCGCCTGCTGCGAAACCTGGTCCCGGAGGTCGGTACGCTGACCGTTCCCGATGCCCGACAGGCCCGGCGCATCGTTGAGCGCTTTGCCGGTTACGAATATGAGAAACCCGTCTCGCTGGCGGGGCTGCGACCGGCCGAGGGAGGCGTCTGGCGCAACATCTACCGACATGCCGACGGCGATTTCATTGTCCGCCAGGGCCGGATCTATCAGGTCGAATGGAGCCGCGATTCCCGCAACTGGCGCCTGCGCGGCACTTCGCAGAATACCTACAGGCAACCCATTGCCCTGAACGAGGCCGGAGAGTGGGACACCTGGTTCGGCGTCTACGGCACCACCTTCGAAGGCGGCGGTGCCGGTGGCGGCGGCGTGCTCGGACATATGGCCGATACACTCGACCCGCTCTGGCCACTGGCAATCCGTGAGCGTCTACCTCGCTGGCTGGTCGATCGTACCTATCGCCGACATCATCAACTGACCCTTGAGTGTGATGATCTGAGTTACCGCCTCGATCCTCAGATCGAACGAACCGACAGGGCGATCAACGCTTACAACCAGGCTCCCGATGACGCTCTACTGAGAAGCCTCGCGCAGAAAGCCTGCGAGGACGACATTGCCCTGCTCACCCGGCAATACCAGACAGTCGCCGAGCTGCGTCCCCTCACCCATGGCAACAAGTTGCGCGCCCTGCTTGAAATACAAAGCCAGGACGCCGCACGAGTGACCGACCGCCTCAAGCACCGTGTCTATATGGCCAACCACCGGATCTACGCATGGCTCGACGAGATCGACACCCGGCACGCGACCCTCGATGCCCTGCCGGACAACGCGGTTGCCGAACGCCTGGCCCTGCTGCAGGAAATGCGCAGATTGCGCGTCGATGTGACCACCGCCATTGAAGAGGTCGAAGCACTCATGGGCGACATGAACCGCTGGTACGCGCTGATCGGCGTACGTGCGGACAAGGCCAGACTGACCGAGGCAGTCACCTACTTGAACGGGCGCATGAACGACTTCAATCTGGGATATCTGAAGACCGCTCACCGCCTGGAGTCCATCAAGAATTTCGAAAACACCGGCGACGTCTCCTGGCTCTACCTGCAACAAAGGGCCTGGCAATTGCGCATCGACATGGACCGTGCGCTCTTCACCCAGTTCAGCCTGTCCGAAGTCAGCGCCAACCGTGCGCAGCGCACACAGATCCTGGGCAACTGCCTCGACACCTACGCCCGCTACTGCCGGGAAATGAACCAGTGGACAGCCAGCTATCCGCAGTACTTTCACATGGAAGAATTCGAACCGCTGATGGCCGGCATCGAAGCCATGGCCGAACGCGCCAGGAAGGCCATCGATCATCCCGCACCGCCTCGTACGACGGGACAAAGCGAGAAAAAGATTTTCCAGACCGAAGACCAGCAATGGCTGATCGGGGTGGAAAACTGGGAACCCAGAACCCGCAAGCGGCAGTTCGTCCTTAACCACGGCAAGGCAGGCCGGGAGGTCTGGGAGCAGGCCGACAACGGCAAATTTCGCCTGCTGAAGGTGAACACACCGCATCCCGCGCCGTCCGGCAACCTCGCATCGCTGCTGGCCGATGCCCGCAAGCGTCTGGACGGGCAAGCGGCCTATCAGGCCAAGGTGCAGGGACACGCCGAGCGCGACATGCTCCCGGTGGATCTGGAACACATGATGCTCAGCGAAGCCGATGACCTGAGCCATCGGGCCAGAGACATTGAAGCGATGTCGGCAGAGAACCCGATCATCGGCGAACTGAAATCGAAGGCCGACGAATTGCGCCTCACCGGGCGGCAGTTGCGTACCCGGCAAACCCTGAGGAGTCGAAAACCCACCGACGGCATGCTCGATGACCTGCTCCGGCAGAATGCCGTGGAAGTGCGCAAGGTGGCCCTGATGAAACAACTGCGCAATCGCAACGACGGTCGTCCAGACCATCTGCAGGAATACGAAATCCACGATCTGAGTGCCCGACCGCCGCGTCTGCTGTGGTATGCGCATTTCCACTACAACAAACCCAGGCCGTCATTCGCAGAGTTCGAGAAAGCGCACCTGAAGCTGCCGGAGCACCGCTACCTCACTCACGCCGACAACGCCGCGCTGCCGTATGCCGACATCGGCAAACGCTCGCCGGTTTTGCCCTGGTTCGAAGCGTTGTAATACAAAACGGGGAGCGGTTGGCCGCTCCCCGTTTTGCTGTGCGTCAAGCCAACTGACTGCGCAGCTGCCGGGCTGCCGCGACCATATTGACCAGCGCCGCTTCGGTCTCCGGCCAGGCACGGGTCTTCAGGCCGCAGTCGGGGTTGACCCATAACCGCTCGGCCGGAATCCGCTTCACGGCCTTGCTCATCAGCTTGACCATTTCCGTCGTGTCCGGCACCCGTGGCGAATGGATGTCGTAGACGCCCGGGCCGATGTCGTTCGGGTAATCGAACGCTTCGAAGGCTTCGAGCAATTCCATGTCCGAACGCGAGGTTTCGATGGTGATCACGTCGGCGTCCATGTCGGCGATGGCCTTGATCACGTCATTGAACTCGCTGTAGCACATGTGGGTGTGGATCTGGGTTTCGTCCTTCACGCCCGAGGCGGTCAGGCGGAACGCTTCCACGGCCCAGTCGAGGTATTCCTGCCATTGCTCGCGGCGCAGCGGCAGGCCTTCGCGAAACGCCGCTTCGTCGATCTGCACGATTTTGATCCCGGCACGTTCCAGATCCGTCACTTCGTCCCGCAGGGCCAGCGCCAGTTGTTGCGCCTGGACCTTGCGCGACACGTCCTCGCGGGGGAACGACCACATCAGCATGGTCACGGGACCGGTGAGCATGCCTTTCATGACTTTGTCGGTCAGGCTCTGGGCGTAGGTGATCCAGTCCACGGTCATGGCATTCGGGCGGCTCAGGTCACCGTAAATCACAGCAGGCTTCACGCAGCGCGAGCCATAGCTCTGAACCCAGCCGAAACGGGTGAACAGGTAGCCGTCCAGTTGCTCGGCGAAGTACTCGACCATGTCGTTGCGCTCGGCTTCACCGTGCACCAGCACATCCAGGCCCAGACGTTCCTGGACTTGCACCGCGTGGCGAATTTCGCTGCGCATGGCGTCGTGGTAGTCGTTGGCCGACAGCTTGCCCTGCCTGAACGCCTGGCGGGCCAGACGAATCGAACCGGTCTGCGGGAACGAGCCAATGGTGGTGGTCGGAAACGTCGGCAATTTCAAACGCGCCTGTTGCGCGGCGATGCGCTTGGCGAACGGCGAATGACGCTGGCTGTCGCGGGCATTGATCGCTTCGATGCGCGCCTGCACATCGGCCTTGTGAATACGCGGCGAGCGAGCGCGGCTTTCCTGAATGGCGCGGCTTTCAGCC
This sequence comes from Pseudomonas bananamidigenes, assembly GCF_001679645.1. Lineage (GTDB taxonomy): Bacteria > Pseudomonadota > Gammaproteobacteria > Pseudomonadales > Pseudomonadaceae > Aquipseudomonas > Aquipseudomonas bananamidigenes. The sequence continues at coordinate 233,914 of NZ_LRUN01000022.1, forward strand.
AGTGCTTTTTGCACTTTCGGTGTTTGTGGATCGTTCAGCGCATCACGCAGCACGGCAATTTCGCTGCACTTCTGCACGGCGAAGGCCAGCCAGCTTTTGAGTTCCGGATCGAGCTTGTCTTCACGCTCGACATCCACCGGACTGTGCAGCAACGAACAGGAACTGCTGACCCACAGGTTGTCGCCAAAACGCTCCTGCGCCGGTTGCAACTGCGCCAGTGCCTGCTCCAGTTCGCAGCGCCAGACGTTTCGACCATTGACCAGTCCCACCGAGAGAATCTTGTAGGTCGGCAGGCGATCCAGCACCTGGCCAAGTTGCGCCGGCGCACGCACGGCGTCGATATGCAAACCTTGTACAGGCAGGCCGACGGCGAGGCCCAGGTTGTCTTGCAGGCCACTGAAATAGGTCGCCACCAGTTTTTTCAGCGGCGAATACTGAAGGATGTGATAGGCGCGCTCGAAGGCGTTTTTCCACGCTTGCGGCAGATCGAGGGTGAGGATCGGTTCGTCGATCTGCACCCACTCCACGCCCTGCGCCGCGAGGCGACCGAGGATTTCGTTGAACACCGGCAGCAGGCGCTCGAGCAGGTCGAGCTTGTCGAAGTCATTGCCTTTCGCCTTGCCCAGCCACAGATAAGTCAACGGGCCGATGATCACCGGTTTGACGTTGTGCCCCAGCGCTTTGGCTTCTTCGACTTCATCGAACAGCTGTTCCCAGCTCAGCTTGAATTGTTGGTCTGCAGTGAATTCCGGGACCAGGTAGTGGTAGTTGGTGTCGAACCACTTGGTCAGCTCTTGGGCATATTGAGTCTTGCCGTGCTCACCGCCGCAGCAGGACGCCGTGGCGCCGCGAGCCATGGCAAACAGCGTGTCGAGGGTCGGCAGACCGCGTTCGTCGCGCACACCGTCGAAGCGCTCGGGAATCACACCGAAGGTCAGCGAGTGGGTCAGTACCTGGTCGTACCAGGCGAAATCGCCGACCGGCAACAGCTCGATGCCGGCGTCCTTCTGCAATTGCCAGTGCCTGGCGCGCAGCTCGCGGCCGACCTGATTCAGGGCTGGCTGATCGAGATCGCCCTTCCAGTAGGCCTCAAGGGCTTTTTTCAGTTCGCGGTCGGCGCCGATGCGGGGGAAACCAAGGGTGTGGGCCACGGCCATGTCGAGTGTTCTCCATTGGATAAAAGATGGCGCCATTGTCGACAGCCAGGACAACATGAGACAAACTCAACCTTTTCGTGTTGATCACAAATTTCCCTCATGGAGCCTGCGGTGCTTGAAATCCGTCACCTGAAAACCCTGCATGCCCTGCGCGAAGCCGACAGTCTGGTGGATGCGGCCGATCGCCTGCACCTGACCCAGTCGGCACTGTCCCACCAGTTCAAGGAACTGGAAGAACGCATGGGCATGCCGTTGTTCGTGCGCAAGACCAAACCGGTGCGGTTCACCAGCGCCGGCCTGCGCCTGCTGCAGCTGGCCGACGCGACCCTGCCGCTGCTGCGCGCCGCCGAACGGGACATCGGGCGTCTGGCCGGGGGCACCGCCGGGCGTCTGCACATGGCCATCGAATGCCACAGTTGCTTTCAGTGGCTGATGCCGACCATCGACCAGTTCCGTGATGCGTGGCCGGAAGTCGAACTCGACCTGGCCTCGGGTTTCTCCTTCGCTCCGCTGCCGGCCCTGGCCCGGGGCGATCTGGACCTGGTAGTGACCTCCGACCCGCTGGAAATCGCCGGCATCACCTATGTGCCGCTGTTCACCTACGAAGCCATGCTCGCGGTGGCCAACCAGCATGCCTTGGCGAGCAAGCCCTACATTGTCCCCGAAGACCTGTTGAGCGAGACCCTGATCACCTATCCGGTCGAGCGCGACCGGCTGGACATCTTCACCCGTTTCCTCGAACCCGCCGACATCGAGCCCGCGCAGGTGCGCACCTCAGAACTGACGGTCATGATGATGCAACTGGTGGCCAGCGGCCGGGGCGTGTGCGGCATGCCGCACTGGGCACTGCATGAATACAGTTCGCGGGGCTACGTGAAGGCCAAGCGGCTGGGAGAGAAAGGCCTGTTCGCGACCCTGTACGCGGCGATCCGTGCCGACATGCTGGACGCGCCTTATATGCGCGACTTCCTGCTGACGGCCAAGGACACGTCGTTCTCGACGCTGGATGGGGTCAGCGCGGCTCGTTGAGGCGTCGTATCTGAACGTATGGCGACCATTCGTCCTGAAACCACGTTCACCTGTCAGATCTGACAGTAGGCGGTTCTGCGTTTCCCGTGTGTGATGGAGGCCCGACTCAATGGGCCGACAGGCCGGGAGACTGCGATGAACCTTCAATCACAAGCAGTGAGCGACGCGCTGGCTCTGTTTCCGGTGTACCCACCGCAATGGGTAACACCGGTGCAGCCGCCTTCGATGGCTCATGGGGGTATCCCCCTCTCTGCCTTCACGCCGCAGGGACTGGAGATCGTCATCGAGCCGATCACCGGTTTGCGGAATTGGGTCATGGCGGCTTTTGATGTCGTGACGCTGTTCGTCAACGGTGTTCGCACCAACGTCAGCAAAACCATCATGCCGGGTGAAGAAGGCGATCGTTTCCTTCTGCACTTGCCGGAGCTCTGGTTCATCAACGGTGTGAACGACGTGTTCTACCGAGTGACACGAGTCAGCGGCAATCAAGATGACTCGCCCGCGCTCCAGCTGCTGTATCACAAGCCGGCGCCCACCATCAGCGTCGGCCATCCGTCCAGCATCGGCCCGGGGCAGCCAGCGATCATCACCCTCACCGTCGGTTACGCACGGCCTTACGACACGGTCATCTTGACCATTGGCATCTGGAGCATCACGTTCACCAACCCCGACCCCGCCAAACCGATCACTTACAGCCTGACCGCCGCCGAACTCCAGCAGATCGGCGATGGCACTCATCCGGTGAATGCCCGGGTGACCGATCAGTTGACCAACAGCAACCTATCACCGACGACCACTATCACCATCGATACGAAACAAGTGGTGGAAACAAGGATCACATCACTGACAGACGCATCCGGGGCAAGCGTGCCCAACGGCGGTTCAACCTTTCAGACCGGTGTCACATTGAGAGGGACGACTGCTCCCAATCAAGCGTTGCAGATTCTGCTCAACGGCACGGTCAGACAGAACATCACGGCTGACGTCAGTGGTGACTGGAGCTACGGCATTTCGGGACTGGCGGTATTTTTTCACACGTTCATTGCCAGGCCACTGCCCGCCGGCGCACCGGATTCAGCGCCATGGCGAGTCAATATCGTGTCGGAATGGAAAGATGACTACACCGACTTTCAGAACGGCTCCTACAACGGCTGGCTCCTGCATAACGCAGCCCGCTCCGGCTATATCCGGGTACACGCAGGCGTAAGGGCATTTTTCAATTTCACCGATCAAGGCCCGATCAGCGGGTTTGCCGGGACGGTGATGTACAAGGATTTCGATTGCCCGCCGGGAACCTATACGTTCCGGATGCAAGCCTGTCACGTTGCCGACAGCCCTGCGCCCGGTATTCCGAACCCGATCCTGCAATTGCAGTGCGGCATCGCGGGAGGTGATGGTGCGGTACGCGAAGTACCGAAGAACGGTATCTGGTATGACTTCCTGCTGAGCATCAACGTCCCCGCCCGCCGTATCGTCCGCTTCTACATTCAGAACCATCAGAACAACGGCTACGGTAATGACTTCGGTATTCGCAATATCAGTGTGATCCGCAGCAGTGGTGGCGGCGGTGGAATCATGGAGTCTCTGGACGAGGCCCCGCTCTACAGCGGCCCGCCTCTTCAAGCGCTGCCACTGATTTGAAGCATGAACGAGGGAGAGGCCAAGTCTCCCTCGTTCATCATTCAGAACGTGAACGCGGTTCACGCCACATATGGATCTTGTCGAAGTAATCCTCGCCGACCCGCACCGCCATCGGTTCCAGACCGAACTGAAGGAAGCCGCAGCGCTGGTACAGATTGAACGCCGCGTCATTGCCGGCGGTGACGGTCAGTTGAATGACTTTCAGCGCCGGATGCTGCTGCGCTTCCCCCAGCACCGCTTCCATCAACTTCAGGCCCAGCCCGCGCTGACGAAATTCAGCCGACACATACATGCCGAAGACCGTTGCCTTGTGCCGGGCCTTTTCCCGAGGTTCGAACGCCAGACCGACGATACCCGCCAACCGACCGGCTTCGAACGCACCGAACACCACGTCGAGCTTGCCGGTCAGGCGCGATTCCCACCAGCTCAGCGGCATCGCGGCCCGCTCGCGCACACTGGAAGTGAACGCCTGCGGATGCCGGTCGTAAGCCTCCAGCATCAACTCCCGATAGGCCAGCGCATGGCTGGCGTCGAGCCGCTCGATCCACATGTTCAGGCTGCCTTGCGTTGCTCAAGCATCAGTCGCACCGCCAGACCGCCGAGCACAGCCCCCATGAAATAGCGCTGCACCGCCAGCCAGGTCGGGTTGCTGGCGAACCACGAGGCGATTCCCGCCGCCGACAGGGCGATCAACAGGTTGACGCTGAAGCTGACGCTGATCTGGGTCAGGCCGAGAATGATGCTCTGACTGAACACCGAGCCGTGCTCGGGGGTAATGAACTGTGGGAAAACCGAAAGATAGAACACCGCGATCTTCGGGTTCAGGGCGCTGGTGAGAAAACCCATGGTGATCAGTTTGCGCGAGGAGTCCGCCGGCAGTGCCTGCACTTCGAACGGCGAGCGCGCGCCGGGTTTCACCGCTTGCCAGGCCAGCCACAGCAGGTACAGCGCACCGGCCCACTTCAGCACTTCATAGGCCATCGGCACCGCGAGAAACACCGCCGTCAGACCCGCCGCCGCCGCAAACATATGCACGAAGAACCCGGCGACCACCCCCAGCAGCGATGTGACCCCGGCCTTGCGTCCCTGACAGATCGAACGGGAAATCAGGTAGATCATGTTCGGCCCCGGCGTCAGGACCATCAGCAGTGCGGCGGCGGCAAAAATCAACAGGTCCGGCAACGGGATCATGGCGAAGTCCTTGGCGTGAATGATCAGGCGTTCGCAGTCAGCGAGGCTCGATGGAACGGCAGGATCAGGTCCCGTGTCAACGGGGCGAGAACCACATCGCCGTCGATGGCCGGGTCGATCCAGATCACCTCTTCGATCTCGGCCGCCGGCGACACTTCAGCGTCGATGTGCAGTTGAAAGATATCGGCCTGCACGACAAACCCCGGCTCGTTGGCGGCCGGTGCCGAAAACTGGCCGAGAAAACTCGCCTGCGCCGGATCGATCACCAGCCCCAGCTCTTCCTCCAGCTCACGGGCCAGGGCATGCACCGGCAACTCGTGGGGCTCGATCTTGCCGCCGGGCTGCATGAACGCCGTGGTGCCACGCTTGCGCACCAGCAGGGTCCGGCCATCGGGGCCAATCAGCAATGCGGCGGCAATGCGAATGATGCGTGGGGTTACAGTCGATGCAGAAGTCATGGGTCGGTCACTGGCGTCGATAAAACCGCAAGGATCCCATGCCGATGACAGCGACGTCATCCACCCCGGGCTTCGAGCGCCGGTTCCAGGTCGTCCGGGACCTTGACGAACACCTTGTACCTTGCACCTTCCATGGCTTCGAAGCTGATCAGTTTGTCCACCAGCAGAGCGCTCAAGACCTTGCCGGCATTGAGCAGCAACATGCCGTTGTCGGCATTGAGATTGCGCGCCAGGATCATCCCCGCCGCCAGTTCCCGTGTGCCCAGCACCTTGACGTTCGGGTCGGCCAGCACGACATCGTTGAGGAACGCCGCGCAGACCTGGATGAAGTCTTCGATCAGGTCAGGATCGTACAACCTGCCGGCGTACTGGCGCAGGTACAGCAAGGCTTCGTCGCTGTTCATCTGCCGCTCCAGAATCAGCCCGCGCTGCAACTCGACGAAGTCCACCGCCAGCTTCAACAGGCGCGAGCCGAAAGGGATGGCCTCGCCCTTGAGCCGGTCGGGAAAACCGCTGCCGTCCCAACGCTCCTGGTGGTGCAGGATCAGACGCGCCGCATCCTTCATCGGATCGAGGGTCATCAGCAGCGACTCGCTCTGTTTCGGGTAGGCCCGATAACGGTCGCGGTCAGTGCTGTGCAGCAGGTCGGAAGGCGTGGCCATCATGCCGTCGGTCCAGCTCAGCTTGCCGATGTTGTACAGCGCCGCAGCCATGGTCAGGTCGCGGCTGGCAGCTTCGTCCAGGCCATGCGCCTTGCAGTAGGCGCGCACCAGTTCGATGATCTGCCGGTTGGTCTGCTTGGCCGGCGGCAGGCGCAGATTGGCCAGCAGCGAGAACACTTCGGTGCCGGTCACGTAACTGTGCTTGAGCTCCTCGTAGGCCAGGTCGAGCATGTCGGCGGTCTGCTGCAGTTCGGCGGTGCGGGCGGCGACATGTTTTTCCAGGGTGCTGTTGAGCAGCCTCAACTGTTCGTTCTGTACCCGGGTCAGTTCTTCCAGGCGCTGGCGCTCACGCTCCAGATGCTGGTGCTCCAGCGCCTGGCGCAGAACCAGGAGCATTTCCTCATCGTTCCAGGGTTTGCTGATGTAACGGTCGATCTGGCCTTCATTGATGGCCTTGATGATCGCCGACGGGTCGGCATAGCCGGTGAGCATGATCCGCGTGGTCGCCGGATAGAGCCGGTGAACCTGAGCCAGCAGCGTGGCGCCGTCCATGTTGGGCATCCGCGCGTCGCTCATCACCAGATCGACCGGGCGTTGCGCCAGTATTTCCAGCGCCTGGGCACCGCCGGTGGCGAGCAACACGTCATAGGGCTGGCCACGCAGCAGACGGCGCAGGCTGTTGAGGATCGGTTCCTCGTCATCGACGAGCAGAACCGCGGGTCGTCGGGCCGAAGTCGGGACGGGTTGCTCTTCCATGGCGAGGCCTCGCGCAAAACGGTGGATAAGGAAGACGCACCGACAGACCGCCCCGCTTGCCCGCGCCTGCATGAAAGGCTAGATGATTTTTCGCGGCGGACCTGTAAATCCTCGTTTACAACACGGCAGGCGAAGTCGCGTCCGGACAACTATGCTCAAGTCACCGAACAACACCATCGGCCAGTGCGCAGGCTTGAAGCGAGGGGAAAAGGATGCTCCCGATGACGAAAGTGCGTGAACCCGCAGGCATGGCGTCATGAGCGCACAGCCCGGCCCGGTCAATCGCCGTGTGCTGATCGTCGACGATACGCCGTCGATCCACGACGATTATGCAAAAATCCTCAAACCCTCCAGCGTTGCGGACGGCAATCTGGACGAAACCGAGAGCCTGTTGTTCGGCACCCCGTCCAGCGCGGCGGACTCCTCCAGAGACCCCTTTGAACTGGACTCGGCCTTTCAGGGCCGGGAAGCGCTGGACAAGATCGAAGCCGCCCTGGCCGCCCGTCGTCCCTACGCCATGGCCTTCATCGACATGCGCATGCCGCCGGGCTGGGATGGCCTGGAAACCATCGAGCGACTCTGGCAGGTCGATCCCAAGCTGCAAGTGGTTCTGTGCACCGCCTATTCCGATCATGCACTCGAAGAGATCGACCGCAGGCTGCCCCTGAACGATCGCCTGCTGATCCTGAAAAAACCGTTCGATGCGATCGAAATCCGTCAGATGGCCAGTGCCCTGACCGTCAAATGGCAAATGACCGAAGACGCCGCGCTGAAGATGAATCTGCTGGAGCAGGCCGTGCAGGAACGCACGCGCGAGCTGTCCGATGCCAACATCATCGTGCAGAACAGCCCGACCATCCTGTACCGGCTGCGCGGCGAGCCGTCGTTTCCGCTGATGTACATGTCCCACAACATCACCCGCTACGGGCATGCGGCGGCCGATCTGGTGGGGGTGCAAAACTGGGCGCGAAAGCTGATCCACCCCGACGATCAGGCCAGTGTCGACGCCGCCATGGCCCGGGTGCTGGAGCGCGATGCCGTAGGCGCTTCGATCGAGTTTCGCCTGCGCACCGGTGACGGCTCCTGGCGCTGGGTGGAGAACCGTTACGTGCCGGTGCGTGATCAGGATGGCCGCCTGCTGGAAGTCGAAGGGATCATTCTCGACATCACCGAACGCCGGTTGGCCGAGGAGAAAATGGCCCATCTGGCCCGCACGGACGGCCTCACCGGGCTGGCCAACCGTGCCACGCTGATCGAGCGCCTGCACCAGGCCTTTGCCGCTGCCCGCCGGGGAGCGGCGCCCTTCGCGGTGTTCTACCTGGATCTGGATCACTTCAAACGGATCAACGACACCCTCGGTCATCCGGTCGGCGATCTGCTCTTGCAGGAGGTGGCGCGGCGGATCAGGTCCAACGTTCGGGAAAACGACGTGGTGGCGCGCCTGGGTGGCGATGAATTCGCGCTCCTGCAACTGGACGTCAGTGATCCGACCCAGTCCGCCGCCATTGCCGCCAAGATCCGCGATGCGCTGCTGGAGCCTTATCACCTGGCAGGCAACGCCGTACACATCTCCGTCAGTATCGGCATCTGCCTTTACCGCTCCGCCAGTCTGGATGCGGACAGTCTGCTGGCCGGCGCCGACATGGCGCTGTACCGTGCCAAAGAGACGGGGCGCAACCAGTATCAGTTCTATTCCGAGGAAATCACCCGGGAAGTGGCCGAACGCATGACCCTGACCGAGGAACTGATGACGGCCCTCACCGGGGGCGGCCTGAAACTCGACTACCTGCCGGAAGTGGACCTGCACAGCGGCAGGATTCTGGGCATGGCCGCGCAGGTCAGCTGGCAGCATCCCAGGCTCGGCCTGCTGCCGGCTTCGGCCTTCGTGCCGGCGGCGGAAAAGACCGGCGCGATCATTCCACTGGGGCGCTGGATCCTCAATCAGGCCTGCTGGCAGATGCGCCAGTGGCAGAACGAGGGTGTGGCACCGCCGGTGATGGCGATCAAGATTTCCCTGGCGCAGCTCAAGAGCGGACCCGAACTCATCTACGACGTGCTGCGCATCGCGGCCCGCTGGGAACTGGCGCCATGGGATCTGCGCTTCGATGTCACCGAAGCCACACTGGCCCAGACCCAATGGACCCACAACGATGCGCTGCCGCGCCTGCGCGAACTGGGTGTGACCATCGCCATCGATGACTTCGGCACCGAGTATTCATCGTTCGATTACCTGAAGACCTACCGGGTCAATCACCTCAAGCTTTCCCAGTCCCTGATCGACAATGCGGCCCAGGACGATGAGGGGGCCAGCAGGCTGCGGGCGATCGTCAATTTCGCCCGGGATCTGGGGATCGACATCAGCGCCGAGGGCATCCAGTCTTCGGATCAGGGCGCGCCACTTGCGTCCAGCACAACGTTGAAGAGCGTACAGGGCTTGTGCCTCAGTGCAGCCGTCAGTCCCGAGCAGGCTGCCCGCTTGTTGAAGGCCGGGAGCGCGAGCACCCCGCTTGCCGGGGAGGACGACGGATGAAAGCGCCTTTTCCCCAGACCAACCGGCGGATCCTGATCGTCGACGACACACCGGCGATCCATGCCGACTTCCGCAAGATCCTCTGTCCCGACAAGGAGAGCGACAGGGATCTGAGCGGCCTCGAACAGACGCTGTTCGGCACCCGGCAAACGCCGCACCTGACCTTCCAGCTCGACTCGGCCTACCAGGGCCAGGAAGCCCTGAAACTGGTGCAGGATGCGCTGGACGAAGGCCGTCCCTATGCCCTCGCCTTCACCGACATGCGCATGCCCCCGGGCTGGGACGGTCTGGAAACCGTCGAAAAACTCTGGGCGATCGATCCGAACCTGCAAATCGCCCTGTGCACCGCCTACTCCGACTACAGCTGGGAAGCCATGGCCGAACGCCTGGAATTCGGCGATCAACTGCTGATCCTGAAAAAACCGTTCGACACGCTGGAAATCCGCCAGATGGCCAATGCCCTGACCTGGAAGTGGCAACTGGCTCAGGACGCAGCACTGAAAATGCTCAACCTCGAAAAAACCATCGAGGCGCGTGTGCATGAATTGCTCAAGGTCTCGCACCTGCTGCAATACGACAGCCTCACGGGCCTGCCCAACAGCACCTTGCTGGGGGACCGCCTGAGTCAGTCGCTGGCGGCCTGCCGGCGTCACGACAAACAACTGGTGGTGATGTTTCTCGGCATGGATCGCTTCAAGCGTATCAACAATGCACTCGGCCACCCCGCCGGCGACGAAATGCTCAAACGGGTCGGCCAGCAACTGCAGAACACCGTGCGCGAATCCGACTCGGTGTTTCGCTACGGCTCCGACGAGTTCGTGGTGATTCTCAGCGACATCGATCATCCCCACCAGACTCACGGCATCGCCGAAAAACTGCTGGCGGCCATCCGTATTCCGCAAACGATCCTCGGCCATGACCTCAGCGTCACCGCCAGCCTGGGCATCAGCCTCTACCCCGACGACGGTCTGGAGGCCATCGAGCTGATCAAAAAAGCTGAAACGGCCATGCGCAGCGCCAAGGAAAACGGCCCGAACGAGATCAGCTTCTTCATCGAAGCCATGAACCAGCGCGCCAGGGAACAGCAAGGTATCGAAACCGGCATTCGTCAGGCGCTGCAACGGCACGAATTTGTCCTGCACTACCAACCGAAAATCGATCTGGCCAGCGGTCGCGTGGTGGGTGCCGAAGCCTTGGTGCGCTGGCAGAAACCGGGACACGGCTGGGTGTTTCCGTCGGAGTTCATCCCCGTGGCCGAAGACAGCGGCCTGATCGTGCCATTGAGCAAATGGGTGTTGGGCGAGGCCTGTCGCCAGACCCGTGAGTGGCAGACGGCGGGCCTGCCGCCGATCCGCATGTCGGTCAACACCTCGGCCATCGATTTTCGCCAGCGCCTTTTCGTCGAGGGCATCGAACAGGTGCTGGCACAGACCGGGCTGGATCCCCGTCTGCTGGAGCTGGAAATCACCGAAGGCGTACTGATGCAGAACGTCGACGCCACCATGCGCGCTCTGAATCGCTTGAAGGTGCTGGGCGTCAGGCTGGCCATCGATGACTTCGGCACCGGATATTCCAGCCTGAGTTATCTGCGACGTTTCCCCATCGACGTCCTGAAAATCGATCAATCGTTCATTCGCGGCCTGAGCCATGACAGCAACGACGCCGCGCTGGTCGGCGCGATCATCAGCCTGGGCAAGAGCCTGAACCTGAACGTCATCGCCGAAGGCGTGGAGACCGCACAACAGCTGGCCTTTCTCAGAGCACACCATTGCGAGGAGGGCCAGGGCTTCCACTTCAGCAAAGCCCTGCCGGCGGATGCTTTCGCCCGCCTGCTGGTTGCCGGCTTGCCCGGCCCATGGAGCGCGGCATGAATACGCTGACGACGTACCGGTCATGCCGAGTTCTGTGCCTGATGCTTTTCGCTTGCTGCACCGGCATCGCTGCCGCGCCGCTGGACGAACCCCTCAAACCCGTGCCCGACATGCCGCGGCAGGATCCGGAACGGGTCGAACTGGGGCGCCGACTGTTCCACGACCCACGGCTGTCGGTGAACAACAGCCTGTCCTGCGCCAGTTGCCATCAACTGGACAAGAACGGTGCCGACAGCCGGGCCCTGTCCCTCGGGTTCGATGGCCTGCCGGTAGCGGTCAACACCCCGACCGTATTCAATGCCAGCCTCAACTTCCGCCAGTTCTGGGACGGGCGCGTGGAGACGCTGGAGGAGCAAAGCAATGTCGTCATCACCAGTCCCCACGAGATGGGCAACGACTGGAACACCGTCGTGCAGCGGATTGCCGGCGATCCTGACTATCAGCGCTCGTTCGGCGCCGCCTACCCGGACGCCGTGACCAAAGCCAATATCCAGAACGCCCTGACAAGCTTCGAACGCACTCTGCTGACACCGGGTTCACGTTTCGACCAGTACCTGCAAGGCAACACCGACATCCTGACCCTCGATGAAAAATACGGCTATCAGCGCTTCAAGGACTACGGCTGTATCGCTTGCCATCAGGGCGTGAACATCGGCGGCAACATGTATCAGAAGTTCGGGGTATTCGGCGATTACATCGCCGACCGTGGCCATCCGACGGAGGCCGACCAGGGCCGCTTCAACGTGACCGCAGACGAGGCCGATCGGGCCGTGTTCAAGGTGCCGAGCCTGCGCAACGTCGCATTGACCGCGCCGTATTTTCACGACGGTTCGGCGCCCACTCTGGAACGGGCCGTGGACGTGATGTTCCAGTATCAGCTGGGGCGCATGCCGAGCGAGGAAGACAAGGCGCTGATCATCGAATTTCTCAAGACCCTGACCGGACACTGGGAGGGCCAGCCATGATGACCACCGTCTCGGGGCGGCGCAGCCTGCTGTTGCTCAGTCTCCTGGCCGTCGTGCTGGCCTCGATCCTGGTGTTTCTCTACCTCAAGTCCAGCTCCGAGCAGACCACCACCTACACCGAATCCCGGGACCTGATCCGTCAGATCAAGCAACAGGATTCGCAGTGGGAAAGCGAGGTCCTCAAGGCCCGGGTGGCAATCACCCACAATTACGACCCGCTGGTCTCGCCAATGAACGAGATGAATCGCCTGTGGGCACGCTTCGAATCCATGGACACCGGACAGCGGAGTGACGAATCCAGGCAATGGGACCATGCCCGCGAACGCTTTCTGGACGCCATGCAGGAAAAGACCCGACTGGTGGAACAGTTCAAGTCGCACAACGCGCTGTTGCGCAACTCCCTGGCGTTTCTGCCGAGCGCCGAGGATGACATTCAGGCGCAACTGGCCAATCTGTCCGACCTCGACAAGATCCAGTTGCAGAACATCGTCACCGACACCTATGACCTGTTGCTCAGCGCCCTGGAGTTCGCTCAGGTCGCCTCCGACGACAAGGCCTCGGACATTGAAGTGGGCTTGAACAAACTGGCGGTGAATGCGCAACGCCTGCCGGCGAACTTTCAGATGCCGATCAGGATCCTCAGCGAACACATCGCCCTGATCCTGCGCGAACAACCGATCGTCAACCACCTGCTCGATCAGATCGAGGCGATACCCGTGGCCGAGCGGCTGGATACCATCACCAACATGCTCGACCTGGATCAGCAGCAGGCCGAACGAACCGACCAGAAGTACCATTTCTATCTGCTGGTGTTTTCTGTCCTGCTGATGCTGTCGCTGCTGTGGCTGGCCATCCGCCTGATTCGCAGCTTCGCTGAGATCAACCGGGTCAATGCGGCGTTGCAGACGGCCAACGATGTGCTCGAACAACGGGTCGACGAGCGGACCCGCGAACTGAAGAACGCGCAGAGCGAACTGCTCGACGCCGCACGCCAGGCCGGCATGGCGGAAATTGCCACCAACGTACTGCACAACGTCGGCAACGTGCTCAACAGCGTGAACATCTCTTCCGACCTGATCTCGCGCAAACTGCACAGCAGCAAGGCCCTGGGGCTGGGCAAGGCGATGCAACTGATCAACGAACACCCGCACGACCTCGGGTCGTTCCTGACCGAAGATGCCAAGGGCAAACTGCTGCCCGGCTACCTCAATCAGCTGGTGGGCGCCATCGCCCAGGAACAACAGGAAATGGCCGACGAACTGGCCCAGATGAACAAGAGCGTCGATCACATCAAGGACATCGTGGCCACCCAGCAATCCTATGCCGGGGCCAACAGCATGACCGAGCCGCTGTACATCAACGAACTGCTCGAAGACGCCCTGCGCATGAATGCCGGGGCGCTCACCCGGCATCACGTCACGGTGGTCAAGGAATACGGCGACGTGCCCCAGGTGATGGGCGACAAGCACCGCCTGCTGCTGATCCTGATCAACCTGATCAGCAACGCCAAGTACGCGATGGCCGACCTCAGCAACCGCCCACGGACCATTACCCTGGGGGTGAGGATCGTCGATGAAGGCTTTCTGGAAATCAGCGTCAGGGACGATGGCGAAGGCATCGCACCGGAGAACATGACGCGGATCTTTGCCCACGGTTTCACCACCCGCAAGGATGGCCACGGCTTCGGTCTGCACAGTTGCGCCCTGGCGGCCATCGAAATGAACGGCCACCTCACCGCCCACAGCGACGGGCCCGGACTGGGTGCCGTGTTCACCTTGCAGATTCCGCTGATCAAGGTAACGGAGCACGCATGAGCGAACTGTCGAACCGCCGCATCCTGCTGATCGACGACATGCCGTCGATCCACGAAGACTTTCGCAAGATCCTGACACCCAACCGGGCGCAGTCGGTGGAGCTGGATGAAATGGAAGCGGCCCTGTTCGGTGCACCCGCCCGTCCCCGGCGGGACGCGTTCGAACTGGACTCCGCCTATGGCGGCGAAGAAGGCCTGGCCAAGCTCAACCTGGCCTTGCAGGAGCAATGCCCCTACGCGCTGGCCTTCGTCGACATGCGCATGCCCGACGGCTGGGACGGGGCAAAGACCATCGAGCAACTGTGGCTGCAGGATCCGCAATTGCAGGTGGTGGTCTGCACCGCCTATTCCGACTATTCCTGGGATGAACTGCTCGATCGCCTGCACGCCCATGACCGGCTGCTGATCCTGAAAAAACCCTTCGACAACATCGAAGTCCAGCAGATGGCCAACACCCTGCTGACCAAATGGCAGATGACCGAACGCGCATCGCTGCAAATGCATCATCTGGAACACCTGGTGGACCAGCGCACCGCCCAGTTCCGCCAGGCCAGCGAGGCCCTGCAACGGGAAATCGACGAACGCAAGCAACTGGAAGGCCAGCTGGTGCAATCGGAAAAACTCGCCTCGCTGGGGCAACTGGCCGCCGGCGTCGCCCATGAAATCAACAACCCGATCGGATTCGTTTCCTCCAACCTCGGCACCCTCGACGGCTACTTTCAGCAACTGCTGACCCTGCTCGGCGCCTGTCGGACCGCCGAACAGAGCCTGTCCGCCGAACAGGCCGCGCAACTGCAGCAACTGCGTGAACACCTCGAAGTGGATTTTCTGCTGGAAGACATTCCGGTGCTGATCCGGGAATCCAAGGAAGGCATCGGCCGGGTCGGGCAGATCGTCAAGGATCTGAAGGACTTCTCCCGGGTCGACGCCCGACAGCAATGGCAATGGGCGAACCTGCAACAGGGGATCGATTCGACGCTGAACATCGTCGCCAGCGAACTCAAATACAAGGCCGACGTGGTCAAGGAATATCAGGACATTCCGGAGATCGAATGCCTGCCCTCGCAGATCAATCAGGTCATCATGAACCTGGTGGTCAACGCGGCGCAGGCCATGGGCGCCGAACGCGGCACCATTACCCTGCGCACCGCTGTGCAAGGAGAGTCGGCGATCATCGAAGTGGCCGACAACGGTTCGGGCATCGCGCCCGACACCCTGCAGAAAATCTTCGATCCGTTCTTCACCACCAAACCCGTAGGCCAGGGGACAGGCCTGGGTCTGTCGCTGTCTTACGGCATCGTGAAAAAGCACGGCGGGGACATTTCAGTCAGCAGCACGCCGGGCGTCGGCACCACGTTCCGCGTGCAACTGCCGTTGCGCCAGACCCGGCCTGCGGCGTGATGTCAGGTCAGCTCGCTTCCTGGAAATCCATCTCCGGCGGCTGGCGGCGGAAACCACCCGTGAGCATTGCCAGATACACCACGCCAATCGCCAGCCAGCTCAGGCCCAGATACACCGCCAGGTGATCGAGGCTGACCATCAGCCACAAGTCCGCCGCCAGACCGATGAACGGGAAGACCAGAAACAGCATCAACTCGCGCGGGCCTTTCTTCTTGCCACCGATCCAGTAATGAAAGATCACCGACAGGTTGACCAGACTGAACGCCAGGAACGCGCCGAAGTTGATGAACGACGTCGAGGTGGTCACGTCGAGTTTCAGCGCCAGCAAGGCTACCACCGCACACAGCAGGATGCTGTTGACCGGGGTGCCGAAACGCTCGTGCAAAGTGCCGAAGAACGACTTGGGCAACACACCGTCACGGCCCATGGCGAACAGCAGCCGCGAGCCACTGGCCTGGGCAGACAGACCCGAGGCGAACTGACCGACGATCAGGCCGATCAGGAAGATCGAAACGAACAGGTCACCCCCGATGTTGCGCGCAATTTCATAGGCCGCCGAGTCGACGTTATCGAACTGAAACGACGGATGGGCGACCTGCACGAAGTACGACACAGCAACGAAAATCAGCCCGCCGATCAGCGTGATCAGCATGATCGCCCGGGGAATGGTGCGGCGTGAATCACGGGTTTCCTCGGTCAAGGTGCTGACCGCATCGAAACCGAGGAACGAATAACAGGCGATGGCGGCGCCACTCATGATCAACGGCATTTGCATGTCGCCGTTGAGGAACGGTTTGATCGACCACAATGGCGTGCTGGCGTCGCCACTGAGGTAATGCACGCACAGGGCGACAAAGGCAACCAGCACCAGAAACTGCACCAGCATCAGCAAGGCATTGATGCCGTTGGCCAGCTTCAGGCCGATGATGTTGATCGCGCTGGTGATGCCGATAAAGGCCAGCACCCAGATCCATTGCGGGATCGACGGGAACGCCGAAGCGAGGTACGCGGCGCCGATCAGCCAGATCGCCATCGGCAGAAACAGGTAATCGAGCAGCACGGCCCAACCGGCGATGAAACCGAGTTTCGGGCTGATGGCCTTTCGCACATAGCTGTAGGCCGAGCCGGCCACCGGGAATGCAGCCGCCATGCGGCCATAGCTCATGGCGGTGAAGAACATCGCCACCAGCGCCGCCAGATACGCGGCGGGCACCATGCCAGCGGTGGATTGGGCGAGGATGCCGAAGGTGCCGAGGACAATGATCGGCGTCATGTAGGCGATGCCGAACAGCACCACCGACCCCAGCGAAAGGGTGCGTTGCAAACGAGCCATGGGCGACTTACTCCGGATTTTATTGGATTTATGGCAGAGGCCGAGTTCGGCGAGTGTTTTGGGTGTTTGGTTATTGTTCTGGTGTCATCTGAATAGTGGTATGACTTGAGATCCATCCCCCTCATCGGAACGCCGCCCGCCCAGCCCTCTCCCCCCAGCGGGGGCGAGGGGGAAAGGGAGCAGATCGGGGGCTTTTCAAACCTGAGTTCAACTCGATTTCTCAGGTCGATGTACTTCGTATGAACACCTCGGTCGGTCCCCTCTCCCTCTGGGAGAGGGTTAGGGTGAGGGCAGCGGTTAACGGGCAGGAATCAAAAGCTCCCGAACACCACCATCCCGCTCCACCACCTCCCCCGGCAACTTCAACCGCTGATCATCCAGATAGCGATAATCCTTGCGCGCCAGCTCCAGCTGAGCGAAATCCAGCTCGACACTGAACCGCCCTTCCTCACGCCCGGCCTCGAACAGCACCGTGCCCAACGGGTCCACCAGCGCACTGCCGCCGGCGAACATCAACCCGTCATCCCCCGCTTCCACGCGATTGACCATCAGTGCAAACGCCTGGTTTTCTTGGGCCCGGGCCATGATTGCGGTGCGGTGAGTCGGGCCGTAAGGGTCCATGTTGCCGTTGGTGACGATCAGCAATTCAGCCCCCAGTTGCGCCAGGGCACGGGCGGACTCCGGGAACTCGATGTCGTAGCAGATCAGCAGACCGACCCGCACGCCGTTCCACAGGCAGGTGGCGTAACGGTCGCCGGCTTCGAACACACCGCGATCCGAGGCCCAGAGGTGGGTCTTGCGGTATTTCAGGGCGATGCCCTCGGGGGTGATCAGCAGCGTGGTGTTGTAGAAGCGGCCGTTGTCGTTTTCGGCCATGCCAATCACCACGGCGAGGTTGCGTTCGCGGGCAGCGGCCTGCACCGCGCTGACGGTCGGCCCGTCCAGCGGCTCGGCGATCTGCGCCACGGTGTCGGCGGTCGGGAAGCCCATCAGGTGGGTCTCGGGAAACACGATCAGTTGCGTGTCGGCCGGGCACGCGGCAATCGCCGCCAGGGCGCGTTCCAGGTTGTACGCCGTGTCTTTGTCACGGCCCGCCAGTTGGGCGAGTTCGACTTTCATGGGGAGTCCTTGTGATGAGCGCCGGGGTCGAAGGATTGCCCGGCGGCGGTCTGTGGGCCAGTATGCTTCCCATTCGACCGGCCAGGGAATCACGCGGCCGGGGTAACCCGATAGGGGTAGAGGCATGACTGTTTCGTTTGACGACATCACCTGGCACCGCGCCGTCGGGCAGTTGATCGACGCCCTCGACAAGCCGAATTTCTGGGCGCAACTGGTGCGCCTGCTCGACCAGTACGTGCCGTTCGATAGCTGGGTGGCGCTGCTGTTCAGCGCCGACCGTCACCCGCAGGTGTTCGCCGAATGCCCGGGCGAGGACGGCAGTCCCGACCAGTTGTTCCAGGATTACCTGCGCGGGTTGTACCTGCTCGACCCGTTCTATATCGCCTGCCGCGAGCAATCGCGCACCGGGTTGTATCGCCTGTCGGAGGTCGCGCCGGAGCATTTCGAGCTGACCGAGTATTACCAGCGATACTTTCGTCTGAATGTGGTGGCCGACGAAATCCAGTTCAATTGCCAGCTCGAAGGCGACCGCACGCTGTGCCTGTCACTGGGCAGCAAGCAGCGCTTCAATGGCGAGCAGATTGCCCTGCTGTCACTGATCCAGCCGTGGGTGCTCGGCCTGTTGCGCCAGCGCCTGCCCTACGAAATCAATGAAATCGTCGCCCTCGCCCCGTCGCCGGCGCAACCGGACTGGCGGGTGCAGCTCGAAGCGTCGGTGCAGCAGCTCAAAGGCGCGCAATTGACCGCCCGGGAGCTGGATGTCGGGCGTTTGATGCTCAGCGGTTGCTCCAGTAAAGAAATCGCCCGTAAGCTGGAAATCTCTGTTGAAACCGTGAAAGTCCATAAGAAACACATGTACAGCAAGCTGGGAATCAAATCCCAGTCGGAGCTGTTTTCGATCTTTCTTCAGGCGCAGAACGCCTGATACGGCGCAGTGCGCTTTTCTGTGGGAGCGAGCTTGCTCGCGATTACGGTGGGTCAGCCAACAGACATGTCTGACATGACGGCCCTTTCGCGAGCAAGCTCGCTCCCACAGGATCTGCGGCGCTGAACAATCCGAGTCCGAACCAGGGAAACCGTATGAGCCTGTCACTCCTGAGCCGCTACGCCTTCTTTGCCGTCTGCGTGGTTTTCACCCTCGCCAGCCTGCCCTTTCTCGACCATGACTGGCTGTGGCCGATCACTGCCGTCACCGGGGTGCTGAGCCTGCTCGGTCTGTTCGACCTGATGCAGAGCCCCCACGCGGTGCGCCGCAACTACCCGATCCTGGGCAACATCCGCTATCTGGTCGAGGGGATTCGCCCGGAAATCCGCCAGTACCTGCTGGAGTCCGACAGCGACGCCCTGCCCTTTTCCCGCGCCCAGCGTTCGCTGGTGTACTCGCGAGCGAAGAACGAAAGCGCCGACAAACCGTTCGGCACCCTGATCGACGTGTATCAGTCCGGCTTCGAGTTCATCGGCCACTCGATGCGCCCGGCGCCGTTGAGTGATCCGAACAGCTTTCGCGTCACCGTTGGCGGCCCGCAGTGCACCCAGCCGTACTCGGCGTCGGTGTTCAACATCTCGGCCATGAGTTTCGGCTCCCTCAGCGCCAACGCGATCCGCGCGCTGAACCAGGGTGCGAAACTCGGCAATTTCGCCCACGACACCGGCGAAGGCAGCATCAGCCCTTACCACCGCGAACACGGCGGCGACCTGACCTGGGAGCTGGGCAGCGGCTACTTCGGCTGCCGCACCAGCGACGGCCGTTTCGACCCGGAGCGCTTCGCCGCCCAGGCGCAAAACCCGCAGGTGCGGATGATCGAAATCAAGATGAGCCAGGGCGCCAAACCCGGTCACGGCGGGATTCTGCCCAAGCACAAGGTCACCCAGGAAATCGCCGACACCCGCGGCATCCTGATGGGCGAGGACTGTATTTCGCCGTCTCGCCACAGCGCGTTCTCCACGCCGATCGAGATGATGCATTTCATCCGGCAACTGCGCGAACTGTCCGGCGGCAAACCGGTGGGCTTCAAGTTCTGCCTCGGCCATCCGTGGGAGTTCATGGGCATCGCCAAGGCCATGCTGGAAACCGGCATCCTGCCGGACTTCATCGTGGTCGACGGCAAGGAAGGCGGCACCGGCGCCGCGCCGGTGGAGTTCACCGACCACATCGGCGTGCCGATGCGCGAAGGTCTGCTGTTCGTGCACAACACCCTGGTGGGTCTGAACCTGCGGGACAAGATCAAGCTCGGTGCCAGCGGCAAGATCGTCAGTGCCTTCGACATCGCCAGCGTGCTGGCCATCGGCGCCGACTGGGCCAACTCGGCGCGGGGTTTCATGTTCGCCATCGGCTGCATCCAGTCGCAAAGCTGCCACACCAACAAATGCCCGACCGGCGTCGCCACCCAGGACGCCCTGCGCCAGCGCGCACTGGTGGTGCCGGACAAGGCCCAGCGGGTCTACAACTTCCACCGCAATACGCTCAAGGCACTGGCGGAAATGCTCGCCGCCGCCGGCCTCGATCACCCGTCGCAACTCTCGGCCAAGCATCTGGTACGGCGCATGTCGGCCACCGAAATCAAGCTGTTCTCTCAGCTGCACGTGTTCCTGAAACCGGGGGAACTGCTCACCGGGGAAGTGAACGGCGAGTTCTATTCGCGGATGTGGCAGATGGCGCGGGCGGACAGTTTTGAGCCGCAGGACATCGCGGCGGCCTAGCGGTAACGCTCACCAATTCAAGAGCCGACCATGGGGCGGCTCTTTCATGACGATGAAACCGTAATCACCGATCAGATAGATGCGGTAATAGAGACTGTCCACCAGGGCTGGAAAACCCTGATAGCCGACGCGGGTGGCATTGCGCCGTTCACGTTCGGCGACGACGTTGGTGATGCCGGCCGAGGGCAGGTTTTCCGCGAGCATGAAATAGTCGATGTTCAGCAGGTAACGCAGCACCGGCAGCTGTTTGAACGTGCCCGTCGCGCCTGCAAGCCAGCGAACGGAGTAAGTGACCGACATATAAATCCGCTTGGCTTCGCGCAGTTCACGATGGGAAGAAATGTCGTGACTGAGGCTGTAAAGAGCACTGCTGGCGAAGGTTTTTTCCATGGTCAGCACCCTCCCGTAAGCGAAGGACAGCGACAGCGTGGCCAGAAGCGGAATCGCCAACAACAGGGGCAACTGCGAGTGCAGCGACGTCAATCCGATACGGGCCAGATAGAACAGCAACATCAGCAGCACGCCGAACCCCATCAGGGTTCGCGCACCTTCGTTGAAGTCGCGAAACAACAACGTCATCCCCGGCACCAGCAGCACCATCAGCGGCAAAGTCAGCAGGCAGCCACAGCTCAGGAGCAGGCCCTTTACAAGTGGTTCCTGACGTTGGTGAATCTGCCGTCCCAGCTTCACACCACCGATTAATGCACAGACAAGCAACACGGCGAACACGACCGCATGACCACCGTGAAACAACAGCGCCACCTTCTCCATGACCCGATCAAAATTGATGCTGATCTGCAGCAGTGGATCAGCACTGAAGTCGAGCAATTCGGTGCGTGTTGAATCGGTGAACGGATAGGCCGTGATCGCGTAGATCGACACGCCCAGCACCAGTTGCGCCAGCCGCCAGCCTGATTGGCGCCAGAGCTCTGCCCAGGGCAGGCGCCGATGAACAGCCCTGAGCAATTCCACACCACAAAGCCCGAGAAATATGTTCAGGCTGATCTGATACAGCCCGATCGCAAGCGCCAGCAACACCGAAGGCACCAGCCATCGCTGTATCCGGGAAGTGCCGCCAAATGTGATCGCGTAAATCACCGCCACCAGACTCAGGGCCATACCCGGGCCGTCGTATTGATAGGACAGGTTCTGCAACAGGAACGGGTTGTACCAGAGCGGCAACGGCACCAGACAACAGGCCAGCGTCGGTTCGGGAAAGTAGTGAAAGGTCAGTCGGCTCAGGGCCAATGACATGGCTGCAGTGACGATCAGCAGCGGCAAAGGAAAAATGTTCGGCGCAGCTCCGGTGAAAGTCAGCGCCCGATACAGCCAGTCCATGAACAACCGCCCTTGCCCGGCCCAGGCATCGCCGGCAGCCAGAGAGCGCCAGTTGTCGTCGATATAAGGGAAATCGGCGAGGAGCAGCGGCAGGATGTACAGCATCGTGGCGAACAGGAAAAACAGCACGACCTGACGGCGGCCGAGTTCTCGTACGAGAAAATCACTCATCCTCATACCGGCGCCTCTGTTCACTGCTGCGCGGGAAACTGCGTCTATAAAGCTTGGAACGTGGCACGAAGTCAGAGGTCGTTTTTTACGCGGGTTTCAGACAAGCGGCATCAACCTCCCGCCCAGAAAAAAGCCCCGGTCAATCGACCGGGGCTTTCAGGTTGCAGCACTGATGAATCAAGAAGCCGAGCGCACCGCACCTCGCGACGCATCATTCGGTTGCAACTTGAACACATGGAACAACACAGTCAGCAGCACCAGAAATGCCGGGCCGACATAGAGCGCCACGCGGGTGTCCGGGAAGTAAGCCATCAGGCCCACCACCAGCACCAGGAACGCCAGCGCCAGATACGAGCTGACCGGGAACAGCCACATTTTGTACTTCAGGCCGGCACGTTCGCTGGCGCTCAGGCCTTTGCGGAATTTCAGCTGGGCCAGCAGGATCATCACCCAGGTCCAGATCGCGCCGAAGGTGGCAATCGAAGTCACCCAGACGAAGACTTTTTCCGGCACCAGATAATTCAGCAGTACGCCCAGCAGCAGGGCGAAGATCGACAGCAGCAACGCCCGGCGCGGCACGCCGTTGGAGGTCTTGGCGAAGGCGGCAGGCGCCTGGCCGTTCTGCGCCAGGCTGTAGAGCATGCGCCCGGTGCTGAAGATGCCGCCGTTGCACGACGACAGCGCGGCGGTGATCACCACGAAGTTGATGATGCCGGCGGCGGTCTTGATGCCCAGACGCTCGAAGGTCATCACAAACGGACTGCCCTGGGTGCCGATTTCATTCCACGGGTAGATCGACAGGATCACGAACAGTGCGCCGACGTAAAACAGCAGAATCCGCCAGAACACCGAGCCGATAGCACCGGGAATGGTTTTGTGCGGGTTCTTCGCTTCAC
Source organism: Pseudomonas bananamidigenes (assembly GCF_001679645.1). GTDB lineage: Bacteria > Pseudomonadota > Gammaproteobacteria > Pseudomonadales > Pseudomonadaceae > Aquipseudomonas > Aquipseudomonas bananamidigenes. Next base: position 256,945 of record NZ_LRUN01000022.1, read on the forward strand.
CGGCAGTCAGGCCGATCATCTCGACGCCCAGATAAGCGAACATCACCATCTGCAGCGACATCAGCACGCCGGTGACACCGTTGGGCATGAAACCGCCGTGGGTCCACAGGTTGGAAATCCCCAGCGCCACGCCGTCGTTGCCGAAACCGAACGCGATGATACCGATACCACCGAGCACCATGGCGATGATGGTGACGATCTTGATCAGGGCGAACCAGAACTCGAATTCACCGAAGGCCTTCACCGCGATCAGGTTGATCGAGCCCATGCTGACCAGCGCCGCCAGCGCCCAGATCCAGCGCGGCACATCGGGGAACCAGATGCCCATGTACACGGCTACCGCAGTGATTTCCGCAACGCAGGTCACCAGCCACAGGAACCAGTAGTTCCAGCCGGTGAGAAACCCGGCCAACGGGCCGAGATAATCCTGTGCGTAACGGCTGAAGGAGCCGGCCACCGGGTTGTGCACGGCCATTTCGCCGAGGGCGCGCATGATCACCAGAATCGCCAGACCACCAATGATGTAGGACAGCATGATCGCCGGGCCGGCCATTTCGATGGCCTTGGCCGAACCCAGGAACAGACCGACACCGATACAGGCGCCGAGCGCCATCAGGCGGATATGCCGTTCGCCGAGTTCGCGTTTGAGTGGACCGCCGTTCGCGGTCTCGCCATGGGGCGGGTGATTGCCGACTGGCATGGGGGACTTCCTCGTCTTGTTATTGGATAGACCACCGAGTGTCGAAGCGTCGGCCGATAAGCCCTGGCTTCCCGACACCGCATCGACCTCGTGGGCGGACGCGTCCTCCAGGTCCGGGCCTGAGGATCAGCGGGGCTGGCAGTATAAAAAGCTTCCAGCAGGATATTTCACTCTAAAAACCGACTTATTCAGCGACAAGCATCGTTATGAATCGAGATTTCGAGACAAACACTCCTGAAAAAACCGGATTATTCACTGCCGAAATGGGCGCCGAGTATTGCACAGCAAGGGTGCAGCGTCATGCCCCTACCCAAGTCGTATTTACCCGCCAACCGCTCTGTTTCGCCCTTTCCCGAGACCTGCACACGCACTGCCGACGGATTGCCCGCTGCGCAGATTTGTTCAGGGTCGAAGCTTCACAATTTTTTCACCCCCGCCAACCACCGACTAAGCTTCAGTCAAGTCCGATCAATCTGCGTGAATGGATCAATCGACTATGGGCGCTTTGTGGCAAACCGATTCGAGTGAAAAAGTGGTTCCGACTGAACGTGTGGATGAAGCGCCTGTCCCTGAGAAACCCCGTCGTAACCAGCATGGGTGGAAGGCTTTCTGGCTGTTGCTGGTGATCATTGCGATTGTGGTGGGCCTGGCCGCGATGAAGGAAATGCGCACCTCGCGTTTTCAATCCCGCGAGGTCAGCCAGTACGCCGCCAGATTGACCTATGAACTGCAACCGGGTCCCAGCGAAGCCATTCGTTATCCAGGCAACGGGCCGTTCGATCTGCGTCTGGGCTACAGCTCGCTGGACGAATTCCTGCCACGACTGCTCAAGCGCAATTACGTGATCACCGAACAGACGCGCTTCTCGCCGGCGCTGCTCGGCTATACCGACAAGGGCCTGTTCGTGCCCTACTCCGAGAAAATCCAGGCCGGGCTGTCGATTACCGATTGCCGGGCCGCGCCGCTGTATCAGTACAACTATCCGCAACAGCTGTATTCAAGTTTCGAGTCGATCCCGCCGGTGGTGGTCAACAGCCTGCTGTTCATCGAAAACCGTTTCCTGCTCGACCCCAAACAACCGCTGGCCAACCCGGCGGTGGACTGGCCGCGCTTCGGTATGGCGGCCTGGTCGCAGGTCGCCAAGTTGCTGCACTTGCCGGGGCAATCGGCGGGCGGCAGCACACTGGCCACACAGCTGGAAAAATATCGCCACTCGCCTGACGGGCTGACCGTCAACGGTGCCGAGAAAATCCGCCAGATGATTTCCGCCAGTGTCCGCGCCTATCAGGCCGGCCCGGACACCCTGCCGGCGCGGCGCAACATCATTCGTGACTACCTCAACAGCGTGCCGTTGTCGGCAGTGCCGGGGCACGGTGAAGTCCATGGCATGGCCGAAGGCTTGCGGGTCTGGTACGGCGCCGATTTCAATGAAGCCAACAAAAAACTGGCCAGTACCGCGACCGATCCGCAAACCTTGGCCGACAAAGGCCTGGCCCTGCGGGAAATGCTCTCGCTGATGATCGCCCAGCGCCGTCCTTCTCATTACCTGACCAAGGGCCGGGAAGAGCTGGCCGATCTCACCGACAGTCACCTGCGCCTGCTCAAACAGAACGGGGTGATCGACACCGCCCTCGCCGATGCGGCTCTGGCCAGCAAGGTCACTTACCGCGACTGGCAGACCCAGCCAACCATTCAGCCGATCGAAACCAACAAAGGCATCAGCGTCGCCCGCAGCCGTCTGGCGTCGATGCTCAATCGTCCGCTGTACGACCTCGACCGCCTCGACCTCTCGGCCACCAGCACCCTGCAAGGGGAGCTGCAAACCCAGGCCACCGCCTACCTGAAAAAACTCGCCGACCCCGCCTACGCCGCCGAAATCGGCCTGCTCGGCGAACGTCTGCTGACACCCACCAGCACCACCCAGGTGCGCTACAGCTTCACCCTGTTCGAGCTGACACCGGACGGCTCGCGGGTACGGGTGCAGACCGACAGCACCGACCAGCCGTTCGACATCAACGAGGGCAGCAAGCTGGAACTGGGCTCCACGGCGAAGATGCGGGTGCTCACCACCTACCTGCAGATCATCTCCGAACTGCATGACAAGTACGGCGCCATGAGTGTGCCGGAATTGAAAAAGGTCGAGGTGCCGGATCAGGATCGCCTGACCCAGTGGGTGACCGACTACCTGATCCAGAACAAGGATCACGACCTGTCGAAGATGCTCTCCGCGGCCCTCGACCGCAAATATTCCGCCAGCCCCGGCGAGGCGTTTTTCACCGGTGGCGGGCTGCATGTGTTCCACAACTTTCGCAAGGAAGACAACGGCCGCATGCCGACCCTGCGCGACGCCCTGCGCGAGTCGATCAACCTGCCGTTCATTCGTCTGATGCGCGACCTGGTGCGCTATACCACCTACTCCGGCCCCAACAACAGCGCCGAACTGCTCAAGGACGACCGCGACCCGCGGCGCCAGGAATACCTCGCCTCGTTCGCCGACCGCGAGGGCACTTCGTTTCTGCTCAAGTTCTGGAAGAAGTACAAGAACAAGGACACCCAGGCCCGTCTCGACACCTTCCTCGACAGCATGCGCCCGACCCCGATCCGCATGGCTGCCGTGCACCGTTACCTGCTGCCCGACGCCAGCCAGGAAGACTTCAACACCTTCGTCCGCTCGCATCTCAAGGGTGTGAAACTCACTGAAAAGCTCACCGACGAGCGCCTCGAACGGCTTTATCTGGCCTACGGTCCCGGCACCTATGACCTGCCGGACCAGGGCTTCATCGCCAAGGTCCACCCGCTGGACCTGTGGCTGATCGGCTACTTGCTCAATCACCCGGACGCGACCTGGAGCCAGATCGTCAAGGCCAGTCAGTTCGAGCGCCAGGAGGTCTACAGCTGGCTGTTCAAGAGCAAACACAAAGGTGCCCGTGACAGCCGCATCCGCACCATGCTGGAGATCGAAGCGTTCCTCGACATCCATCAGCGCTGGCAGAAGGTCGGTTACCCGTTCGATCATCTGGTGCCGTCGCTGGCCACCGCCATCGGCAGCTCCGGCGACCGCCCCGCCGCGCTGGCCGAGTTGATCGGCACCATCCTCAACGACGGCGTGCGCATGCCGACGCTACGTATCGACAGCCTGCATTTTGCCGCCGGCACACCTTACGAGACCAAACTGGTCAATGATCCGCATGTCGGCAAACGGGTGATGCCGTCGGAAGTGGCCACTGCCATGCGCGAGGCACTGTCGCAAGTGGTGGACTCGGGAACCGCCAAACGTGTTTCCGGCAGTTTCAGACTGAACGATGGAACACCGCTGACCATGGGTGGAAAAACCGGTACGGGCGACAACCGCATCGAAGCCATCGGTTCCGGCGGACGCATTTTGAGTTCCAAGTCGATCAACCGCACGGCGACCTTCGTGTTCTACATTGGCGATCACCATTTCGGCACGCTCACTGCGTTCGTTCCGGGGCGCTCGGCGGAGAACTTCAAGTTCACCTCGGCCCTGCCGGTGCAGGTACTCAAGGGTATGGCGCCGATTCTGATGCCGTATCTGCAACCGGGCAGCGATTCGCAGTGCCGGCCACCGCAGGTTCCCCAGGTGGCCCTGATGAACCTGCCATCGCTTAAGCCTGATTGAAGTTGTGGAGGCAATAACTAATTATTTTATGCATTCCAATATTCAATGCTTCGCCTGCCAGGTTCGCACTCGAACAGCAGGCTTTTGAACTAATTTTCTGCCCCCTTGAACGTTAGGCTGAATCTTCCTGACTTATTCAAGGCTGTACCCATGACTGCAACAACTGAATACAAAGGGCAACATTACGAATTAATCAAATCGCGATCGATCCGGTATTCATAGAGATGAAGCCGCAACACGGCGAAGCATTGAGAAAAATCAAACCTCGCCGTGAGCCGTGGATGACGCCGCAACTGGCCCGGGTCAATAAAAACGCCTGGGCAGCCCGTAACAGTGCCGACAAGGCACTGAACCGACTGAAAGACATTCATTCGTTTGCCGCACCGTTGCTGAAAGCCCGTTTGCGGGAAAAAACCGGCATCGACGTCGATATCGAGCATACGTTTCTGATGCTGTACTGCGAAGCCAGATCACCCTGGTACGTGATAGAAACATTAAGTGGATCAACCACAAGAAAAGTGTCATTGCTCGAAGCCGCACTGAACAACTTTTCCTATAACGAAACTTATGCGCCGAACTCCGCATTTCTCGTCAGAAGAGAACATGTGAGCGATCAGTACGATATTTCACCACTGGATCGATTGATGACTGTTGCCCAGTTCCAGACACTCTGTCGGGAACTGGATATCGGCAGGCTCTATCAAGCGCACCTGCAGGACATGCTGTTGAACAACGAGCCGGTGGCGCGCAGCTATGTGCAGTCACTGATTGTGCAGAGTCACAAGGCCACGCTGCAGGCGGCCGCGCACATGGCGTTGGCACGGAAGGAGATCAGCCGCGAGGGCTTTCAACTGATCCGCGTCTTGCTCGATGGTCGCGTGGCGCTCAAGCTCGGTCAGCAGCCGATGCAGGCCTGCGAGCTGAACATCATGGATCTGAAGCTGACCGGCATCCTGATCCTGCGCCCCGATCCCGCTCAGCCGCTGCATTCCACGCGCGTCGTCGTCTACGTCCCCCACGATCCCGAACATCCTTTGAAGGAGTACGCCTCCCATCTGGCCTTTCTCGAGGAACTGACCCGCCAGTTGCAGAGGAACGAAATCCTGCGCTCCACCGGTGGCAATTACTGGCAGTTCTTCAGTCAGTTCGTCGATCACCATGAGCGCGGGCACTTCTTCGCCGACCTCAAACAGCGCCTGCTGCAGGTGAAATGGTTTGAGCACAAATATGGAGACCCGCGTCCCTCATGGCGCGAAACACCGATCAGCAACCCCAACTTGCAATATGGCGCGACAGCCTTCACCGGGCCAGTGTGGGAATCTCTCTATCAGCGGCAGCTCGACAAGATCCTCAACGATGCACGCAACATCGCCGTGCCTACCGCCGACGCGGACAAGAGCGCTCGCGCAGACTGGTGGGCAAATGTCTTCAAGGTTGCCCAGGACATCCTGAACGTGGCGGTGATGGTAGCCGCGCCCTTCGTGCCTGTCGTCGGCCTCGCGATGCTGGGCTACACCGCCTGGCAATTGACCAACGAGGTCATCGAAGGTGTGGTGGATCTGACGCTGGCCCATTGGGAAGAAGCCGCCGAGCATGTGGTGGGGGTGGTCAACGATGTATTGCAACTGGCGACTTTCGCCATTGGCGACGTCATCGCCAGGCCGTTGCTGCTGAAGCTGTCTCCCTTGATTGAAAACATGAAAACGGTGCGTTCGTTCGATGGCAGCACGCGCTTGTGGCACCCGGATCTGAAGCCGTACGAGCAGTCGCAACTGACACTGCCGGATGGTTCAAGACCTGATGCTCTGGGCCTGCATCAACATGCAGGCAAGACCGTTCTGCCACTTGAGGGCAAACACTATGCGGTCAGGTTCGATCGCCATAGCGGTCACTATCGTGTCGAGCACCCTTCCCGACCGCAGGCTTACTCACCGCGACTGCGACACAACGGTCGGGGGGCCTGGACACACGAGGCCGAGTCCCCCCATGAGTGGGAAGGTCCGCGCCTGATGCGCCGGATGGGTCACTCGGTCGATGGCTTGAGTGACGCCGAACTGGAACGAATACGCCGGATCAGTGACACGCCGCTCGACTCGCTGCGCCGGATGCATGTGGAAAACAGCCCGCCGCCGCCGTTGCTGGACGATACGCTCACCCGCTTCAAGACCTGGCAGGAAACCAAAAACGTCGGCGAGCTCATTCGTACCGGGCAACCGCTCTATCCGGAATCGCACTGGTTCGACCGGATAGTCCCTGACATGCCGGGCTGGCCTGCGGACAAGGCCCTGAAGGTCTGGCAAAACAACGATCTGACCGGTGCCTACAGGCAATACGGCAACCCTGGCGCATCTTCCACTCAGATTTTGTCCATCGGCATTGCCGAGGTAATGGACAACAAACTCCCTGAACGGCTGGTGGACTTTCTTGGTGACGCCGACATGCAATCCCTGCTCGGCGGGAACTACCCGAAAGCCCGACGGGCGCAAATCCTGCGCAACCGCCTGGCCGATATCGTGCAAACCCGTGAAAGCGAGATCTTCGATTATCACTACCGCTTCAAGAATCGCACTGTCGATACGCTGGCCCAGTTGATCCAGCGCCGGTTCCCGCACTTGTCCGCACGGCTTGCCGACTCGGTGGCCAGCGAGGCGACGGCTGCCGAACACAGCATCATGACCGAGCAGCAACGAATTCCTCTGCGACTGAAGAGTCAGGCTCGCGAAATCGAATTCGAAGTTCTGGCGACTCGGGCCAACGAGGGGATGCAGGATCCGGCGTTGTTGACACCCGACACCGAACGGCTCGCCCTCAATACCTTGAAGATTTACACCAACGTTTTCGAAAACCTGCGCATCGAGGTGCGCGAAGGCACTCATGAGGGGCAGTTGCGATGCAGCGCCGGCCGAGAGGATGCCGCCACAGTGCACAGGCTGATCAGGAATGAACACGGCCGTTATGAAGTGCATGACAACGCTGACAACAGAGTCCAGGACGCCAGCGATTTCTATGAGGCGGTTCTGTCGGCCATCCCCGAGGCCAGGCGCACCGCATTGGGCTACCGCACAGGTCAAGGGAGAATGCTCAGGCAATGGGTGATGGCGTTGACCGAGACGCCAGCCGAGCGCCGGATCGTGCTGGCGCACCCTCCCATCCGCCCGTTCGTACCGCTGGAAACCGAATTGTTGTTGCGCGGCCCGAGGCTGTTCAAGGCGCCGCTGACCGTGGAAGAGAAAGTCAGGAATCTCTACCCGCATTTCAGCGAAACAGAAGTGGCGACTTTCACCCGCTCATTGCACTCCACGGGGGATGCACACTGGAAAATCGCGCGGCTTGAAGGTGAGCTCAAGACGTTAAAGGAAAAACTGGAAACCTGGAGACAAAGCTTCCTGAGCAGTTGGGATGCAGACAGTCCCGACGCCAACCTGCCCCGCGCCTATCATGACTATCAGCACAAAGGCGGGCGCTTCATCGCTGACCGCTTGCTGGACTGCTTCGAACGCCGATCCGAGGTGTTCCAGGAGCGCAGCACCAGCCTTGAAAGCGGCTATGCACTGGATTTGTCGAAAGAGATGCTGCCCCATGACCTTCAACACTGGTGGGGGCAGTTGCCGGACGGCCTCAAACCCTGGCTCGATCAGGTCACGACACTGAACCTGGACGGCCAGGGATTCTCTTCGGCCGCCAACGGGTTGTTGAAGGACTTCCCTCAACTGCGTCAATTGAGCGCCAGACACTGCGGTCTCAAGACCCTGCCGGCCAGCATCAGCCAGATGCAGCGCCTGGAAACCCTGCGTCTGAGCAACAACCAGCTGCAACTGACACCCACCAATGCGCAGCAATTGAACATGCTGACACGCCTGGAAATCCTGAGACTGGACAACAATCCCGTCAGCATGCCTCTGTCGGTCGGGCGCATGCCGAGGTTGCGAATCCTGAGCCTGATCAATACGCAGATCGACGCCTGGCCGCTGGGTCTGTTCGATGTTCCCCGCCCTCGAGGGTTCTTTCTTGATCTGGGCAACAATCCGCTCAGGTACATCCCCGAAGTCACACCCGGCTCCAATGAAGCGTGGCTGGTCGCCCGTACCCGTGTGCATCTGGACCGGCTTGCCAGGCGCGCACGCGCCACCTACGAGCAATATCGAAGATCAGTGGGCCTGCGCCCTTCGCAAAGCTACGCGACCATTGCCGAAGACTTGCTGGAGCAATGGCCGGTTTCTGTTGACACCGAACTGGCGGATGAAACGCCTGGCATCGGCACGTTGCGACCAGAGGCGTGGCACGAACTGGCCAGCGAACCTGGCTCGGATGGTTTTTTCAAGGTGCTGCAGGATCTGACCTACTCTGCGGACTACCAACAGGGGGGGACGGCGCTCGATCAGTTGACCGACCGTGTCTGGCGCATGATCGACGCCATGGACATCGATACCCGGCTGCGTGAGGAACTGTTCCTGATGTCGACCGACCCCGAGGGTTGCGAAGATGCCGGCGCCCAGTTGTTCAACAGCATGGGAGTCCGCGTACTGGAGTCGGAGGCACGGACCTTTTCCCGCTCTCCCGAGGAACTCGAGCGCGCACTGGTGACCCTGGCCAAAGGCGCTGCACGGCTCAGCCAGGTGAACGAAATCGCCCGGGCCGATATCGCCGCCCGGCAGAGCGAACCCGACGAGGTGGAAGTCCACCTGGCCTATGAAACCGGTCTGGCCAGACGCCTTGAACTGCCCTGGCAGTCCGAAGCCATGAAGTTTCGCCGCGTAGCGGGGGTCAGTGACGAAATGATCGATGCGGCATACGAAAAGATACTCGGCGCCGAAGCCGGTGACGGCCTGGCCGACCAGATGCTCGACCAGGCCTTCTGGGATCGTTATCTGCGCGAAACCTGGCCAGGAGAAATCGAAGCCAATACCCGTGCGCACCAGGAAAAGGCCGACCTGTTGATCGACTTGCAATCGGCCCAGGAACGCTGGGTCGAGTCTGGCGGCCGCTCTCCCGGACTCAGGCAAACCGTCGCGGATCTGGCGCAGCGCCTGTCCATACCGGAGGACGTCGTTTTCACTGCGGAAAAAATGAGCCAGAAAACTTATGTCGAGTTACTTGAAAACATTGGCCATCAGGAGAAAGCGTTGCAGCGAAAACTGACCCGCGAGGCCATGGAACGCGCAGGGATCTGAGACACTTGGCAGCTCCAGAGGGCAACCGGTGCGGTTGCCCTCTGGAAGGAAGTCAGACCTCCGAATCCCAGATCACCGTGACATTGCCGGCATAACGCCTGGCCTGGCCGGGCTGCAGCATTTGCTCGACGTAGTCTCTGGGGATCTCGAAATGCAACGTCCCCGCCGCCCGATCAAGAAACCGTCCTGGCTGAAACGCCGGGGCATTGGAGTTGGAAGTCAACGACCGACGGCGCACCGGTTGACCTGCACTGTCGGTAATGCTGTCGGGCAAGCTGACACTCACGAACACTTGTGCATCGGTGGCGCCTCCCTCCGAATCCCGCAACCCGCAGGACTGCACGCCGCCGTACTGACATTCAAGAAACATCTTGAATCGCGACGACGATGAAATGTTGAAGGTCTGGTCGCGAAACAGCCGCTCCGGTTTGCGCCCCTGTTGCAGCCAGGCCTGCCAGCCGCCTTGCGGCACCAGCGCGATCTTGTTGCCGCCGGGAGGAATGTCGACCTTGAGCACATGCTGCACATCCAGTACGAATCTGAAGGTTACGGCCGAGTTGTCCGGCAGCAGATTGTCGCCGCTGTCGATGTCCATGCCCGGCCCCGTGCCATAGGTCAACTGCCCCGTGTACAGGCCGGCGGACATCTTCAGCGGGTCCGGCATGCGCAACTCATAGCCGACGTCCAGATAGCCATAGGACATCCACGGAATCACGAAGGCTGCCTTCTTGACGCAAGGATCGTCGACTGGTGCTTTCCAGAAGAACTGGAAAAAATCCGGGCCCAGGGATGACATCGCGCCCGGCCTGCAAGGTAACGGAGAAACACCCCAACTGGTGCCCCATAGCTTGTGATGAGCCTGTGGGTCGTCGGTCTCGCCGGTCAGAGCGGTTGCAGGATCACTCAACACGTACTGGGAGCCAAAACCGCCAATACGCATTTCTACCGTCGCCGACTCACCCGTAAACACGTTGGTAACTACCAGACTGCGCCATTGCGCCGGCATCTTGAACATTGCACCGTTGCGCTCGGACGCTCCCGGTTCGATGGCCTGCACCGAAGCGAAACGCAGCGGCAAGCGGACCCCGGACATGGGCTTGCAATCGCTGGGGTAAGTCCTGCAATAACCGCTCTGGGGTGTCTGGTCAATGAACGTGTTGGTCTGCGGATTGGCCGGGTCGGGAATGTAGACTGCCCGGATTTCCTGGGTCACTGCCAATGCCGCCGATGACAACAGCCCCCCGCATACACCGCACCACCATTTTTTCTGATTGAATCTGTTGCGTTTGCACATCCCTGAAACCATTACCAGCTCCTTGCTCAGCAATCGGTCTGTTGTTTTTCAAGCCTTCAACCCGCCGGGGCCGCCACATTGAAAATGATGTTGACGCTGCCGTAGTAGTCTCCCGGCGTGTACCCGTCCGGGTGCACCCGGGGTTCGATTTCAAGGCTCACCCGCTTGCCCGCCACCGCCTCCTCGCGGGACACGACCTGGCGTGGTACCGGGTTGTGGCTCAATTCGACGCCGTTGAAGATGACACGCAGGCTGATATCGTCCCGCGAGTCCTGGCCGCTGGAGAGAATGGCGAAGCTTTCGAGACGGGCTTCGATGGCACTGCTGTCGGTGCGCACATCGAAGTTCTTGCGCAACCCTCCGAGGGTGGATGTCCTCACGTCCCAGGGCAGCGTCTGCTGACGGTGTATCCAGTCCGATTCGCTGGGTATCACATAAAACTCCAGGACCGGAATATCCACCGAGACTTCAAAGATGTGTTTCTCCTGCGCCGCGAATACGCCTCCGGCCATCGGAGTCGAAACGCCCACGGACACGGCAATGACCGCTTGCTTGATCATGTCACTTCCCTTTGCGTCGATAAGGAAGCCGCCTCCCTGACGGCTCTCCTGAATGGCGATGGCTGCGATCCTTCCCTTATCCGTCGGCGGATACCGATCACGGCCGTCGCCGTTATGCTCCGGGGGCCCTGGCGTTGAACAGCACCAGAACGTTGCCGAAGTAGTCTCCCGCCCTGTAACCGCCTACCGGTTTGACCGGGTCAATCTGCAACGGCACCCGCTTGCCGGATGCCGCCTCCGCCTTCGTAAGCACCTGACGAAAAACCGGATCGGCACTCAGTTCCACGTTGTTGAAGCGCACACGCAGATCGATGGTTTCACCGGGCCTGCCTGTCGACAGGTACGGCGCACTATCCAGACGTGCCTCGATGGCACTGGTGTCATGCCGCACATCGAAGTTCTTGCTGAAGCCGCCAAGTGTTGAATCCGGGTAGTTCCAGAGTAGTGGCTGCGGACGGTGAATCCAGTCGGGCTCCGACGGCAGAATGTAGAACGACTGGCTGGGGATCGTCAGCGTGACCTCGAAGTTGAGTGTTTCCCTTGCCGCCCATGCCGTACCGATGTTCAACGCGGTGATTGCCGCCAGCACGACGGCCATACAATGCTTGTTCATATGGTTTCCTGGGTGTCAGCGACTGACGACCTTGAGATCCTGTTTGCGCTCGCCTTCGACAAGCTTGAAGCGGTATTCGCGGCCTTTTTCCTTGTCGAAACCGAACGTACGGCCAGCCATGACATGGTGTTTGACGGTCGCACCGCAATCGGTTTCCTTGTCCAGCGAGCAACTCTTGAACTCGTCGACCACCACTACCGTGTTGCCGTTGTTGCGCACTTCATACCGACTGCCGGTGTCATTGAGGACAGTTTCGTAGCGGGCATCTTTCGGGCGTACGAAAAACACCGTGCCAAATCCAGTCATCACATTAACGCCGGCCGACAGCGTCTTCTTGTAGTCTTCACGCTCTTCACTGGAGACCACGAAGTCGTCTTCCTTCTCCGGCACCACCGGCACGAAGCGCACCCGGAAATAGCGCTCTCGATCACGATCTCCCATATACAGCAGCCGAGTGCCCTGCATGCCTTGGGCCGGGATGATCAGCCGCGCCGGGCTGGCCATCAGACCGTTGCGCGACGCACCATCGGCGGCATTGATGACCGGGACTTCCTTGGGCTGACCTTCGCCGTCGTAGACGATTTCCAACACGTTCACCTTGACGAATGCAGTGGCGTCGCCGCTGTTGAATACCCGCTTCAGGTAGGTACTCTTTTCGCCGTCCATATAGTCGTACACCGTACCGACATTTATCTGCGGCCCGGCGTTGGCCGTTGTCCAGAACACCGCGCACAGCAATAGCAAAAACAGACGTGTCATCGTTTCAACCTCATGAAAAAACGGAATGGCCGCGTATCGGGCACTCATACTTCCGAATCGAAAATGATCGTGGCGTTGCCCGTCAGCGTGCCGTTCATGCCGGGCCTGAGAAAATCCATGTATCGGGGGGAAATCAGGAAGCGCAGCATTCCCTGTTTGCGATCGATGTAACGGCTGGGTTCGAACGGCCCGATCCACAGGTTATGGATGAGCGTGCTGGACCAGCCGTCGTGATTTCCCGGGCCGACAATGCCCGGTGGCATCGTGAGCCGTACCTGAAACATGGAATAGCCCACCTGGTTGTTGCCGATGTTGCAGTCCGAACCGCCCAGAGAACTGCATTGCAGCATCACCTTGAAGCGCGATGACGAAGACAGGAAAAACGGCTGGTCGCGAAAGATTTCGGTCGGCCGGCGACCGCTGCCGATCCATTGCTGCCAACCTCCTTTCGGCTCCAGCGCGATCTTGCTCCCGCCGGGTGGCAACTCGACTTTCAGTGTGTGCTGCACATCCAGTACGAAGTTCAGGGTCAGGCTGCCGTCATTGGGTTCCATCCCCGGTCCCATCTCGAAATCCCCACCGGGACCAAGGGTGTAAGTCAGCGCACCGGTATAGAGCCCGGACGACATCGCCAAGGGATTGGGCATCCGCAACTCATAGGCGAAGTCGACCGTATTGAAGGACATTGCCGAAATCCGATAACGCGGATCCAGCCTCTTCTGGCACCACGCTCCCAAAGGGGTATTCCAGAAAAAACGATAGGTGGTCGGTGTGTAATCACCTCTGCTCGGGCCCGGGTTGCAAGGAGACCCCGGATATTCCCAGCGCCCGGATGTCCAGAGCCTGGTGTGCCCTTCAAAGTCATAACCCGGCGATCCGATCAGATAGCCTGCCGGCTCGCTCAGTACGTACTGGGAACCAATCCCGCTGATGCGCACTTCGACGGTTTCGCTTTCCCGGGTCTGTTGATTGGTCACCGTCAACGTACGCCAGTTGGCCGGTGCCTTGAATCCCACCTGCTGGTCACCGCTGATGGCGCGTGTCGAGTCAAACCGGACCGGTATCCGGAAACTGTACCGGTTGCCGGCCGCACATTCGGCGGGATAGGTTGCACAGTACCCACTGTTCGGCGTTTTGTTGACGAACGAGTTCTTGTTCGGTTGCGAAGGGTCGGGTTGAAACAACGCCCTGATTTCCTGATTCGCTGCCTCCGCCGAAGACAGAGCCAATAACATCAATAGCCCCAGCCAGGCTGTTGTCCTTTTCATGTTTTCAATCCATTTGTCATTCAGTCGGTTGTCGCGTGGCCCTATTCGCCGGGCGCTCTGGCGTTGAACAGCAGCATGACGCTGCCGGCGTAATCGCCCGGCCGGTAACCGCCGGGAGGTTTCACGGGCTGGATTTCAAGCAGCACACGACTACCTGTGGCCGCGTCGGTACGGGACACCACTTCCCTGGGCTGGATGTCAGGGCTCAACTCGACACCGTTGAAACTGACCCGCAACGGGATGTCTTCGCCAGACCTGCCATTGGACAGGTAAGGCGCACCGTCGAGGCGAGCTTCGATGGCACTGGTGTCATGCCGCACATCGAAATGTTTGCGCAGCCCGCCCATGGTCGCGTTCGCGACATTCCAGGGCAGTTGTTGTGGCCGGTGAATCCAGTTCGGCTCGGTGGGGACGATGTAGAACGGCCGCTTCGGAACCGATACGAATACCTCGAAGGTACGCTCCTCACGGGCCGCCCACGCTCCGTGACTCATTGCCCCGGCCACGGCCAGTAACGTGCCGGCAACCCAATGCTTGTTCATGTTCAATCCCTGTTCCCGCTCGCAGAGGAAGGTCAGACTTCGGAATCCCAGATCACGGTGAAATTACCTTTGAAAGGACGATCCCCGTAGTTGTCGATCACAAATTTGGTGTGTTGTGCGTTCATGTTGAAGTGCAGGGTCCCCGGCTTGCGATCGACATAGGTGCCGACGTGGATCACACCGGTCGGCACATGGGTCACCGGCAGGTTTCTGACCGGACGTCCGCTGCTGTCGGTCATCCCGTCGGGCAAGCTGACGGACACTGTGACTTCGGCCTTATAGGTGGAGGGAGGCTGGTGATCAGAGACTGCACAGCCGTTGTTCAACCGGTCTTCACATTCCAGCTTCATGGTGAATCTCGACGAAGCCGAGATATGGAACAGTTGATCGCGGAACAGCCGCACCGGGTGTCGTCCCTGATCCAGCCAGCTCTGCCAGCCGCCCGGCGGCTCAAGCACGACCTTGTCGCCGCCCGGCGGAATATCCACCTTCAGCACATGCTGTACATCCAGCACGAAGTCCAGGGTCAGGTTGTTGTCATCCGGGACCATCATCGGCCCCATCTGGAAATCGCCGCCGGGGCCGAGGGAGTACGACAACGAACCGGTGTACAGCCCGGACGACATGCCCAACGGATTCGGCGTGCGCAGTTCGTAGGCGAAGTTGAGCGTATCGAAGTACATCGACGGGATCCTGTACGCAGCCACTTTGGAACAGGCGGCCTCTACAGGCGATTTCCAGAAAAACAGGTAGCTCGCAGGACCATATGCGCCAACACCACTGTATTCGCAGGGCGACGGTGCGTAGACCCAACTGCTGCTGGTCCAGAGTTTCTGATGCCCTTCGAGGATGTTTGTCACCCCTGTCAGATTGGCGGCCGAATCACTCAGGAAAAAGTTGGACCCGATACCGACTATTCGCACTTCAACGGTTTCGGCTTCCTGTGTATCCCGGTTCGTGACCGTCAGTCGCCGCCAATTGGCGGGAGCCTTCACACCCAGGGCATCGCCAGGCACCAGGGCTCGCGTGGACGAGAACTGCACGGGTATCTGAATACTGAACATATTGTTGTCGAAACATTGACCGGGATAATTCGCGCAATAACCACTGTTCGGCGTCTTGTTGACGAACACATTCTTGTTCGGCTGCGAGGAGTCCGGCTGGAACAGCGCGCGGATCTCCTGATTGACTGCCTCAGCCGACGGCAGGCACAACGCCGCCAGCCATCCCAACCAGTATGCAGATCCCTTCATGATCTCAACCCGCCTTCTGTTCGGTGGATGCAAGATCGGCCAGGGTGTCCGGCGTGCAGCGCAGGTCACCAATCATCAGCACATTGTTTTCGCTGCGATGATCCTTCTCGTTGAGACGGAACTGACACAGCAGGCTGTTTTCCCGACGCACTTCCAGCGTCGGCGAGCCGGCGTTCATTTCCATCGAGAAGAATCCGTCGACCTCCGTGACCCCGCGACTGGCATGGTTGATCACGTGATGTCCTCGAAGCGGCCGGCCCTGTGCATCCACCAGACGGCCGAGCACAGTGAGGGTCTTCATCACCCGGATGTGCCGGTAATCCACGCCGCCCTTGTTCAAGTGGTAGCGGGTGCGGGCCGGGGCGATGGTCGCGGCGGGCACATGGTTGCCCTCGAAATCGAAGCTCACGGAGCTGTTCTGGTACGCAGTCAGCGGGATGAAATTGCGCCCCGGCTTCAATGCCGCGCCGCCACCGCTGAGGTCATCGGCCCGCAGGACGATCCCGTCGATGTCCGACTCGACGTCGACGATCATGCCGGCGCCGCGCATCTCGTATTCGCTGGTCATCAGCATTTTCTGCCCGCCCACCACCAGCGTGCTGTCGAGGTTCAGGCCGCCGGTGAACTTGTTGTTGTAGGACGAACGCTGAACGAAACCGTCGCCATTGACCGTATCGGTGCGGAAGTTGGCCAGGCTCGACAGGCCCATGCCGTAGGTATCGCTCAGCGCGGTGACCGATACGTTCTGCAGCACGTGATCCTTGAAGTCCTTGCGCCAGCCCAGCGAGGCATTGTTGTCGCGCCCGCCGTCACGGTCGGTGCGCGAACCGATGCTGCCGGTCAGTTGCTGGCCCGGTGCACCGACGGCCAGGTTCAGGCTTAGATCAACACCCCGGCTGCGATCATTGCCGCTGCTGAAACTGCCCGGCCGGTCGAACAGCGACAGGCGCCAGTTGGCATCGTTGCCGAACAGTACCGCGCGCCGGTTCCAGCCCAGATCCACACCGACGCCTTCGACGTTGCCTTCACTGTGAGAAACCCGGGCATTGAGGGAGTTGCGCTGATCGACGCGATGGTTGATCGCCAGCGATGAATTGCTGGTCTGGCCGACAAACACGTTGCGTTGGCGCACACGGGTGCCGTCCGGCAGGGTGTCATAGAGATTGGTGGTGTCCAGCCAGCTGCGGTTGTGGCTGAGAATCACACTGCCGCTGCCATAGTTGTAAAGGCTTTGCAGGTCCAGACCAGTGCCGTAATCGCGGGTCTGGTAGACGTTGGCATACAGGCTGAGATGATTGGCCAGGGTCCAGTCGATGGACGTGCCGTATTGCAGCTTTTCCCGGATCTGACGGGCCGACAGTCCGAGAATGACCCGCGGATGCGCCAGGTAGTTGATCGACGCTCCAGCCGTGGGACTGCCGCTGGCCTGTTGATCCCAGTTGCTGAGCAGTTTGCTCTCTTCACCGGCGAACAGGTTGTAGCGCCAGCGCTCGTCGAGGTTGCGCCAGTTGTTCGGCTTGTAGACCAGCTCCTGGGTGGTGGAGGTGATCTGGCCGTCTTCGATCAGCCGGACTTCCACTTCATAGATGCCGCCGGGCAATGGCCGGGTGTCCAGTGTCTGCAAACCGGCGGGCACCGACTGGGTATTGATCAACAAGCCGTCGCGGTAGATTTCCACCGAACCCTGACGGTTGGCAGTGACGTAAATCGGGTAGACGCTGGGCATCGCATGGTTGATGGCCAGGCTGTCGGAGCTGCCGTACATCACACCGACCGCCGTGTCGGGGCTGGTGCCGAACGTACGCGGCTGACGGGTCAGGCCTTCGGAATTGGGGGTGAAATAGCCCAGGCGAAAGAAGCTGCCTTGCAGCTCGCGCTGGGTGTAAAGCTCGTGCACGGCGTGGTACAGCTTGTCGTCGGGACCGCCCATGCGCGCCAGTTGCATGTTGAACGTCTGGCTCCAGTTGCCCAGACTGCCGCTGGCCTCCAGGCCATAGCGCCCGCCCAGGTCCTGATCCTGGCCACCATTGAGATTGAGCTGGTTGCGCACCATCAGGCCGCTGCTGCCTTCCAGAGGCTGATCGTGATAACGCTTGGCTTCAAGATCGCGCTCGGCATGACGGGTGAGGATCGATACCAGCGAGCTTTCCAGGTTGTAATGCACCGCCAGCACGTCATTCGGGCACGTACCGGTGCAATCGCCCAAGGGTACGCCGGGCTTGAGATAAGCCGCCCATTTCTCCCGCTCGGCAGGACCGTAACGGTTTTCACTGGTATCGGTGAATTCGAGCAGGGTGATGCGATCATCGCGCGACAGCACCACCAGGGCCTCGCCCAGCGGCTGCTGATCAAGCTCGACCCGCACCGCCAGGGGCACGTCGAAGAAATGCTCCTCGAAATCCGCCGGCAAACCTTTGGCCTGCGCCAGCAGGCTGCGAGGTGTCGTACCCGCAGGAGCAGGGGCTGCCATTGCGCCAGCACAAAACAGCAGCGCAAGCGCGACCGCGATGGGTGTCATCGGGAACATGAACTCTTACTCTGATTTCGAACGAATTGAAGTCCGGCGGGACAATCGGGGAGTGGTTGTCCCGCCGGGAAACGCTATCGGGCAGTCAGCGCAGGTGCCCGGATCAACGCGCAGCGACCGGAGGTACGGCGTCGAAGGTCATTGCGACAGTGCCGGTGTAATCACCCGGGTTGAACGTGGTGCCCTTGGCGCTGATTTTCAGCGGCGCACGGTAGTTCACATCGGACTCGGACTCGCCTACGACCATTTGCGGAGTCTGGGTCAGTACCTTGTTGTTGAAGGCCACTTCCAACGGAATGACTTCGTTTCCGTAAATCAGTTGCGGAACGCTTTCCAGGCTGGCGTGAACCGAACCATTGTTGTTGCGCACGTCGAAGAAGCCATTGACTTCACGCATTTTGCCGGTGCTCGGCTGATAGCTCATGTCCTGGTCCTTGTTGACCAGATCCGCATCGGTCGGCACCACGTAGAAACCATTGGTCGGCACATGGGCGATGAGGCTGATGGAGTGGCGCGCTTCACCGGCGGCGAAGGTCACCGAGGAGCCCAGGGCCAGGGCGGCGAGAGAAGCGGTGATTGCGGTTTTCTTGAACATCGATCAGTACCTGTTTTCTTTTTTAATGAATCGGAACATTGAAGTTCATGCCATACCGGCCGATAAGGCCTGAAACATGTAAGTTCAACGCCGGGGCATGATCGACGCTTGTTCAGCGGAAGTAAGCAGGCAACTTCCCACGAGCGCGTAGTTCAACAACCTCGCAATTCGAAAGAAAAAACATCAAAAACAAACAATAACCAAATTCAACTGTCAGCCTTCACCTACATACAGTTTTTCAGTAAAAAAGTTACAGCACTTTCAATACTGGCCAGCAGCACTTTCTTGTATTTTTAGAATATAAGCTCAACTATTAATAGAGCGGTAGCTTTAACTTCACGGTTATTTCCGCATGACCGGGATCGTTGACGCCACATCCCTGAAAAACTGCGCTCGGGTTCCCCGACCATTCGTCAGTTGCCATTCCCTCTCGGGAAAAAAGGCCTTGCTCACGCCAAAAGATATATCTTAAGTTGTATCTAAACACGACGAGAGAAGACTGAAATGAGAGACCATCATCCCCATCATCACCGAGACCACGGCGACAGCCGTGACGGCTTCGAAAAACGCCACGGCCGCGAACGCGGCGGGCGCGGTCCACGGGTATTCGCCCCCGGCGATCTGAAATTGCTGTTGCTGGCATTGATTGCCGAGCAGCCGTGTCACGGCTACGACCTGATCCGCCAGATCGAAACCATGTTCGACGGCGCCTACAGCCCCAGCCCAGGTGTGATCTACCCGACTCTGACATTTCTCGAAGAGAGCGAAATGATCACAGGCGATGCCGAGGGCGGCAAAAAACGCTATGCGGTCACCGATGCCGGCCGTCAGTCCCTCGGCGAACAGGCCGTGGCACTGGACGGGGTGCGCATGCGTATCGACGTCAGCAAGCGTTCGTTGCGCGGCCACGACCGGCCGCCGGAAATCCATGAAGCGGTGCACAACCTGCGCCACGCCCTGCAAATGCACCACGGGCGCTGGAGCCCGGAAGAAATCCTGAGGGTCCGCGATCTGCTCAACGACACCGCCAAAGCCATCGTCGACGGCCCTGCCGTTCAATCTGCCCCGGAGAAAGCCGAATGACTGAGGCCCAGACCCAAGGCATCCATCGTGTGATGCATGAAATCAAACGTCGTCGCTTGGAAGTGTTGCGCGTGGTCGACCTGACCCCACGCATGCGTCGCATCACCCTTGGCGGGCCGGAACTGGCCGGCTTCATCAGCCTCGGCACTGACGATCAC
The DNA here is from genome assembly GCF_001679645.1 of Pseudomonas bananamidigenes. Taxonomy (GTDB): domain Bacteria; phylum Pseudomonadota; class Gammaproteobacteria; order Pseudomonadales; family Pseudomonadaceae; genus Aquipseudomonas; species Aquipseudomonas bananamidigenes. Next base: position 277,108 of record NZ_LRUN01000022.1, read on the forward strand.
GTCAAGCTGCTGTTCCCGCAGAACGCCGAACAGGCTGCGGCACTGGAAACCCTGGTGCTTGGTGCCGGCAAAAACGACGTGCCGATGCCCGAAATGCGTGACTACACCCCACGCCGCTACGATCTCGACAAGCTGGAACTGGACATCGATTTCGTCCTCCACGGCGACGGCCCGGCATCGACCTGGGCCGAACAGGTGAAACCGGGGCAGTTCCTGCACATCGGCGGCCCGCGTGGCTCGATGATCGTGCCGGACATATTCGACAGCTACCTGCTGATCGGCGACGAAACCGCCCTGCCCGCCATCGCCCGCCGACTCGAAGGCCTGGCGGCCAATCGCAAGGCGCTGGTGGTGGTCGAAGTGGAAAACGGCAAGGAACAGCAAACGCTTGAGAGCGCAGCGCAGGTCAACGTGATCTGGGTGCTGCGTGGAGCCAACAAGGACAGCCTGCTGACCACCGTGAAGCAATTGCAGGTGCCCAAGGGCAATCTGTATGCGTGGGTGGCGACCGAAACCAAAGTCTCGCGGCAGATCCGCCGGGTGCTGCTCGATGAGCACGGGCTGGACGAACAGTTCGTCAAAGCCGTCGGCTACTGGCGTGCCGCAGGCTCCGAAGAAGAGTAACTGCATACATTGGTGGCGAGGGAGCTTGCTCCCGTTTCGCAGCCCAGCGGGAGCAAGCTCCCTCGCCACAGGGTTCGCTCAGTTGTGCCGTTCAGGGGTGAACCCGCGGTCAAGGCCGATGAAGAGCAACGCAATCAGCACAAACCCTACCAGAATCCCCCCGGCATTGACGAACACCTGTGGATAACCCAGCAGCGCCACGTCAATGAACGGATAGGCGTAGGCCCCCAGCAAATGCCCGCGCAGCAGCGCATAAACGAAGTACACCAGCGGATAGATCAGCCACAACGGCAGATGCTTCAGGCGCAAGGTGCCCTTGGGCACGCACAACCACCAATACGCCAGGAACAGCAGCGGCATCACGTCGTGGAGCAATTCGTCGGCAATGAACTGCCAGCCCTGCGGATGCCACAAGTGCCGCAGCAGAATGCTGTACGCCAGGGCCACCACGGCAATGCTCACCGCGATGCCGCTGCTGACCCAGGGTTGCAGAAACCAGCGGCGAGCAGCGGATTCGCGATCCGTCACCGCGCAGGTCAGCACCACCGCCACCAGGGTGTTGGTGATCACGGTGAAGTAACTGAAGAAACTCACCAGCCCGCCCAGCAAACTGGCGCCGACGCTCAGGCGCGCAAAGAAAATCAGGTACAGCTGAATCCCCAGCCCGGCCCAGCCCAGCACCGCCGCCGAAGTGATCAGGCGTCGCCGCAACAGCGCGTTCATTTCAGAGCGGACGCTTGGTGCGCATCAGCTTCACGTACAGGCGTTCAACCTTTTCCCGCGCCCAGGGCGTCTTGCGCAAAAAGGTCAGGCTCGACTTGATGGTCGGATCGCTCTTGAAGCAGCGGATGTCGATGCGTTCGGCCAGGCCCGACCATTCGTAGTGGGTCACCAGTGCATTGAGGATCTGTTCGAGGGTCACGCCGTGCAGCGGATCGGGATTGTGTTCGTTCATGCCGGGCCTTTGAGCGAAGTGAAAATGCAGAAGCCGCGCACCTTAGCCGAGGGGCCGGGCCGGTGGAAGGCCTTCCTTCAACTGTAGGTGAACCGCGCAAGATCGCAGGCTCCGTCGACACCGGCAATGTGATCGATTGCCGCACTGTTACCGAATCCGAAAGGGTTCATGTCTGCAAAAGCACTTTGTGTTTTTGTAACTGGACATTATCCTGCCGCCCTTCTGCTGAATCGCTTCACTCCCTGCGTCAAATCGTAGCGGTCAGCCATCCCCCAAAAAGATCAAGAAAGACCTACTCAATGCCCGATTTTCCGTTCTTCCGAGACAGCGCTATCTCAACCCTGCGCCTGATCGGCGGCTGCACCGCCCTTGGCCTCGCCACCTGCACCCAGGCCGCTCCGGCCTTCGACAGCGAATCACCGTACATGCTCGGTGACTGGAACGGCACCCGCAGCGAACTCTCGGAAAAAGGCATCGACTTCAAACTCGATTACACCGGCGAAATGGGCAGCAACCTGCACGGCGGCTACGACCACGATCGTACCGCGCGCTACAGCGACCAATGGGGCCTGGGCACCCATCTGAACCTGCAAAAACTGCTGGGCTGGAACGACGCCGAATTTCAGTTGACCGTAACCAAACGCAGCGGCAACAACATCAGCAACGATCGCATCAACGACCCCCGTGTCGGTGGCTTCACTTCGGCGCAGGAAGTCTGGGGCCGTGGCCAGACCACGCGCCTGACGCAGATGTGGTACCAGCAGAAATTCTTCGATCAGAAGCTCGACATCAAGGTCGGCCGCTTCGGTGAAGGCGAAGACTTCAACAGCTTTCCGTGCGACTTCCAGAACCTGGCGTTCTGCGGCTCCCAGGTCGGCAACTGGGTCGGCGGCATCTGGTACAACTGGCCGGTCAGCCAATGGGCGCTGCGGGTCAAATATCACCTGACGCCGGAGCTGTACGCACAGGTCGGCGCCTACGAGCAGAATCCGTCGAACCTCGATCGCGGCAACGGTTTCAAACTCAGCGGCAGCGGCACCCAGGGCGCCATCCTGCCAGTCGAGCTGGTGTGGACGCCAAAGCTCAACGGCCTGCCGGGCGAATACCGTGCCGGTTACTACTACAGCAACGCCAAGGCCACCGACGCCTATAAGGACAGCAACGGCCAGCCGGCGGCCCTGAGCGGCGAGGCCTATCGCAGCGCTTCGAGCAAGCATGGTGTGTGGCTGGGTGTGCAGCAACAGATCACCAGCGTCGCCAGCGACAATTCCCGCGGTTTGAGCCTGTTCGCCAACGGCACGATGCACGACAAGAAAACCAACGCCGTCGACAACTATGTCCAGGCCGGACTGGTCTACAAAGGCCTGTTCGACGCCCGCGCCAAAGACGACATCGGTTTCGCCCTCGCCCGTGTCCACGTAAACCCGGCCTACCGCAAGAACGCCGAAGCGACCAACCAGACCCGCGCCGTCTACGACTACGACGATCCGTCCTACCTGCCGCCGCAGGACACCGAATACAGCGCCGAGCTCTATTACGGCGTGCACGTCACGAACTGGCTGACCGTTCGCCCGAACCTGCAATACATCCGCCATCCGGGCGGTGTGGACAAGGTCGACGACGCCCTGATCGGCGGGATCAAGATCCAGTCGTCGTTCTGATTTCAATTTTGCAATGAACCATGCCCGCGCCTGATCGTCATCTAAAGTGACTAAAGCGCGGGACTACTTGAAACGTCACGGAGAACCACACTATGAGCACCGAAAGTGCTTCGGGTCGAGGCCGTCTGCTACCGAGCCTGCTCGGCATTCTGCTTCTACTGATGGGCCTGGCCATGCTGGCCGGGGGAATCAAGCTGAGCACGCTCGGCGGCTCGCTGTACTACCTGCTGGCCGGTATCGGCATCACGCTGACCGGCATCCTGCTGCTGATGCGCCGTCGCGCAGCACTGGGCCTGTACGCCATCGTGCTGTTCGCCAGCACCGTCTGGGCGCTGTGGGAAGTCGGTCTGGACTGGTGGCAACTGGTGCCGCGTCTGGCCCTGTGGTTCGTCCTCGGCTTCGTGATGCTGCTGCCGTGGTTCCGTCGCCCGCTGTTGCTCAACGGCCCTGCACCGATGGGCACCGGCGGTCTGACCGTCGCCGTGATTCTGGCCGGCGTCACCGCCCTGGCCAGCCTGTTCACCCATCCGGGCGAAACCTTCGGCGAACTGGGTCGCGAAACCGCCGACACCACCAGCACCGCACCGCAAATGCCGGACGGCGACTGGCAGGCGTATGGCCGCACCGAGTTCGGTGACCGCTACTCGCCACTGAAGCAGATCACCCCGGCCAACGTCGGCAAGCTGCAGGAAGCCTGGCGCATCCGCACCGGCGACCTGCCGACCGCCGATGACCCGGTAGAGCTGACCAACGAAAACACCCCGCTGAAAGCCAACGGCATGCTGTACGCCTGCACTGCCCACAGCAAGGTGCTGGCGCTGGACCCGGACACCGGCAAGGAACTGTGGCGCTTCGACCCGCAGATCAAGAGCCCGGTCGGCTTCAAGGGCTTCGCCCACATGACCTGCCGTGGCGTGTCTTACTACGACGAAGCGGCTTACGCCAAGTCTGAAAACGCTGCCTCCGCCGTTATCTCCGAAGCCGGCAAGGCCGTCGCCCAGGCCTGCCCGCGTCGCCTGTACCTGCCGACCGCCGATGCCCGCCTGATCGCATTGAACGCCGACACCGGCAAGATCTGCGAAGGCTTCGGCAACAAAGGCGTAGTCGACCTGACCCAGGGCATCGGCCCGTTCACCGCCGGTGGCTACTACTCCACCTCGCCAGCGGCGATCACCCGTGATCTGGTGATCATGGGCGGTCACGTCACCGACAACGAATCGACCAACGAGCCATCGGGCGTGATCCGCGCCTTCGACGTGCGCGACGGTCACCTGGTGTGGAACTGGGACAGCGACAAGCCGGACGCCACCGAGCCTTTGGCCCCGGGCCAGATCTACAGCCGCAACTCGGCCAACATGTGGTCGCTGGCCAGCGTCGATGAAAAACTCGGCATGGTTTACCTGCCACTGGGCAACCAGACCCCTGACCAGTGGGGCGCCGACCGTACCCCGGGCGCCGAGAAATTCAGCGCCGGTGTCGTCGCCCTGGACCTGGCCACCGGCAAGGTGCGCTGGAACTACCAGTTCACCCACCACGACCTGTGGGACATGGACGTCGGCAGCCAGCCAACCCTGCTGGACATGAAAACCGCCGACGGCATCAAGCCTGCGCTGATCGCCCCGACCAAACAGGGCAGCCTGTACGTCCTCGACCGTCGTGACGGCACGCCGATCATCCCGATCCGCGAAATCCCGGTTCCACAGGGCGCCGTGAAAGGCGACCACACCGCCCCGACCCAGGCCCGTTCGGACCTGAACCTGCTGGCCCCGGAACTGACCGAAAAAGCCATGTGGGGCGCCAGCCCGTTCGACCAGATGCTGTGCCGCATCCAGTTCAAGGAACTGCGCTACGAAGGCCAGTACACGCCTCCGTCGGAACAGGGCAGCCTGATCTATCCGGGTAACGTCGGCGTGTTCAACTGGGGCGGCGTGTCGGTCGACCCGGTTCGCCAGATGCTGTTCACCAGTCCGAACTACATGGCTTTCGTCTCGAAAATGGTGCCACGCGAAAAAGTCGCTGCCGGCAGCAAGCGCGAGAGCGAAACCGCTGGTGTGCAACCGAACACCGGCGCGCCTTATGCGGTGATCATGCATCCGTTCATGTCGCCCTTCGGCGTACCGTGCCAGGCCCCGGCCTGGGGTTACGTCGCCGGTATCGACCTGACCACCGGCAAAGTCGTGTGGAAACGCAAGAACGGCACCAGCCGCGACAGCTCACCGATCCCGATCGGCTTCACCCTGGGCGTGCCAAGCATGGGCGGCTCGATCGTCACTGCCGGCGGCGTCGGCTTCCTCAGCGGCACGCTGGACCAATACCTGCGCGCCTATGACGTGAACACCGGTAAAGAGCTGTGGAAATCCCGTCTGCCTGCGGGCGGCCAGGCCACGCCGATGACCTACACCGGCAAGGACGGCAAGCAATACGTCCTGCTCGTCGTCGGCGGTCACGGTTCGCTGGGCACCAAGATGGGTGACTATGTGATTGCGTACAAACTGCCGGAATAAGCTTCAGCGGCGGTAAACAAAAGGCGACACCCTGCGATGGGGTGTCGCCTTTTTTGCGGGCGCCAATCGCCAATCGATATAAAAGACTGTCAACTCTGACAGGCGCGGTTATTCCCGTTTGCTCCGATCATCAACCCCATGCAGCGGTTGAATCACGGAGCCCCCATGGCCGATACGCGCTTTGGCAATCACTGGATCGAAGCACTGACCAAGGGACAGGCCCGCTTTCACCAGTTGCCCGCCGATCTTGATCACAATGAAGCCGCCCTGATTCGCCGTGAAGCCCTGCAACACATCAGTGGAGCTTCGCTGCGCAGCATTGGCGATTACACCCGCGAACCGCAGCCGGCCCATTGCGAGAACCGCATCGGCTCCGTCCAGATTCCGCTGGGCATCGCCGGCCCCTTGCTCGTCAAGGGCCAGGCCATCACGGCCCAGGAACCGGTCTATGTCCCACTGGCGACCACCGAAGGCGCGCTGATTGCCAGTACCTCCCGTGGATGCCGGGCATTGCATGCAGCTGGCGGCGCAGTGGTTCGGGTCGAAGAGGTGGGCATCACCCGTGCACCGGTATTTCGCTCCACGGGCATCCTGCAGACCGAGACTTTTCTGGCCTGGATCCGCGACAACCTCCAGCAGATCCGGCAGGCCTGCGAACAGGGCAGCGCTCACTTGCATCTGCGAGACATTCAGCCTGCGGTGGTCGGTACCACAATCTATCTGCGCTTTCGTTTCCGTACCGAGGACGCGATGGGCATGAACATGGCCAGCATTGCCTGTGACCGGGTCATCCGCGAGTTGATCACCCCCGCAACCGGCGTCTCGTGCCTAGGCATTTCGGGCAACTACTGCACGGACAAGAAACCGGCGATGGTCAACTTCATCAACGGACGCGGCCAGCGGATCCACGCCGAAGTCCGTCTGAGCAAAGACATACTGCACGACATTCTCAAAACCGATGCCCAGGCACTTTGCGAGCTGCAGTACCGGAAAAACCTCATGGGCTCGGCCATGGCCGGCGCCATCGGCTGCAATGCCCATCATGCCAACATCCTCGCCGCCTTCTTCATCGCCACCGGTCAGGACGTCGCTCAAGTAGCGGAAAGTGCCATCGGCATCACCTGCTTCGAAGCCTGTGAACACGATGCCATCTACGCCTCGGTCACGATGCCGGACGTGCCACTGGGCACCGTCGGCGGCGGCACCTCCCTTTGTACGCAACGCGAAGCCCTGGCCTTGATGGGAATCATCCCGGGCAGCAAGAAACCGGGCAAGGACACCCGGCGCCTGGCAGAAATTCTCGGCGCAACGGTACTCGCCGGCGAACTGTCGATCATGGCCGCCCTGGCCTCGCATCAACTGGTATCGGCCCATCAGCGGCTCGGGCGCTGACCATGATCCACGCCAGAGCACCCGGCAAAATCATCCTCATGGGCGAACATGCGGCGCTGCACGGATGCCCGGTGATCGCCTGTTCCGTGGGGCTTTACTGCAATGTGTGGATCAGGCCGCGACAGGATGGCGAGATTGAACTGCAATTGCCCGATCTGTTGCTGCAACAGACGTATTCAGCCAGGCAATTGATCGACTACACCGCACGCATGCGCATGGCCCTGAAGCGATATCAGGCCACGCCAGGCGCACAGACCTTCGCCGCCCTGGCCAACGCCGGCCACGATCACCTGGTCAAATGCGCCATCGGTGAAGTCCTCCTGCGACTCGCACCGCAGCACTGGCGTGGTTTTACCTTGCGGGTGCAATCGCAGATTCCGCCGGGTGCCGGTTTCGGCAGCTCGGGTGCGCTTGCCGTTTCTCTCTCGGCTGCACTGATGCAATGGTTCGGCCTGACAGAAAACGATTGCCCGCTGGAACCCCTGGCCCTGTCGATCGAACGTTTTCAGCACGGCGACCCATCGGGCATCGATCACAACACCAGCCTGCTGGGATCGGTCGTCGAAGGCAGACGCAACGCAAAAGGCAAGCTCGACGTGCACGCGCTACCCGTCATCACCTCGGAGCTGCTGCCGGCCGCCCTGCGCCTCTTCAACACCGGCACCGCCCTCGAGAGCACCGGCCAGGTCATTGCCGCCACCCGCCATCGACTCGAAGGCCCCGATAGTCCGCTGCTGGCCAGCATGCGGCGCAACACTGAGCGTTTCAGTACCTTGCTGCGCCAGACACGCCCGATGCCTGAAACCGTTCGCGCGGTGATACGCGATTACGAAGCCGATCTTGAAGCCCTGGGCGTCGTCCCCGATGCCGTCGCCCAACTGATTCGCGCGGTAGAAAAGGCTGGCGGTGCAGCCAAGATCTGCGGCGCCGGAGCATTGACCGGGGATCAGGCCGGCGCACTGCTGGTAATGGGTGCAACGAATCTGCTGGAACTGGCGCGCTACCGGCAACTCGACGCCCCTCTCGCGGTGGCGGGTCTCGAGATCACCCGACCATGAATCGCACCAGCGTCTCCTCCCCCGCCAACATCGCACTGATCAAGTACTGGGGCATGCGCGACGCACTGAACACACTGCCCAACAACGCCTCGCTTTCCATGACCCTCAGCCGTTGCGTCAGCCTCTGCACGCTGGCCCCACGGGTCGATGGCGCAACCGATGAAATTCTGTGGAAAACCGCACGCGGTGCACTGGTGCCGGCCGACCCTACCCTGCGAGCCGGGATCGAACATCACCTGCAGGCCTTGCGCGAACACTTCGATCACTGGCAACCGCTGCGCATCGCCACCACCAACAGTTTCCCGACCGGAGCCGGAATCGCGTCATCGGCCTCCGGTTTCAGCGCCTTGGCGGCGGCGTTTGCCCTGCATTGCGGGCAATCGCTGAGCCATCCCGTCCTCAGCGATCTGGCGCGCCTCTCCGGCTCCGGCTCGGCGGCGCGCTCGGTCTGTGGTGGTTTCGTGCAGTGGCCCGGCAATGCGCGTCTGCTCTCGGAGCCGGCCCAGCAGATCGCCCCGGCACGCCACTGGCCGCTGCATGACCTGATCGCCGTGGTCGATGCACGACACAAAACCGTCAGCTCCCGCCAGGGTCATCTGCTCGCCACCAGCAGCGAGTTTTACCCGACCCGCCTGAAGCTGCTGCCTGAGCGTCTGGAACAAGTGCGCCGCGCCATTCTCGAACGCGACTTCACCCGGCTGGCCGATGCCGTGGAACGCGAAGCCATCGAAATGCACCTGATCGCCATGACGTCGCAACCACCGGTTTTCTATTGGCGCTCGGCGACACTGACCGTGCTGGAACGGGTCCGCCAGTTGCGCCAGGAAGGCCTGGACGTCTGCGCCACCCTCGACGCCGGGCCCAACGTACACGTGCTGTGCACGCCGCAACACTCCCCCAGGGTCTTCGCCGAGCTGCGCAAACTGCCTGACATCCAGCGCTGGATACTCGATAGGGCGGGCGACGGGCCAAGGCGACTGGAGCAGCATCTGTTTTGATGCTTGCGTCCTACAGACGAGGTGTTTTTCGGGGACGATTCCGACAAGGCGCGTCGGTTGTCCCTGTGAAACGGGGTGGATAGGCTTTGGGGGTCGCTGCAAATTCAGCGATGGGGCGTCGCGGCCCGAGCAGTTCATTCAATTTGATGCATAATCGCCGGCCCAAACCGAAACACTCAGGTGTTTTTCGTTTGGTTTGATGGTGGCTGTGCGCGGGATACCTTCGGGTATGCCGAGCTTGCCGAATGACTCGGTCCGCGACCCCGCGTACAGCTGCCTCCCTCTATCGCGTCGCGGTGATCGAGCAGGTAGCTCCACTTTTCGTTCGGAGTTCCACTATGAAAAAACCAACACCCAATCCCCCCGAGTCAAACGACGCATCGCCCTACGAATCGCCAGATTCCAAAAAACTCCACGAAGCCGCCGAGCGCGCCCTCGACCACTACCTGAAACCCAACGCCACCACCCTGCGCTTCCATAAACCCAGCACCATGTTCCAGGTCGCACCCGATCAGGACAGCGAAAGCCTGCTGGTCCACGCCTGCGAATCACTGGCACAGGCCAACCTCATGACCAGCGATATCGCCGCACACATCGACCTCCCGCAGCGGCGGACAATCCTGGCCATTCAGCAAATCATCATGCTGGCTGAGCTGGCGGTGAATCGCGTGCTGGATAACGTCGAAGTGCAGCGTTACCCAACACACAGCTGAGCCGCCCTGAAGAAACCGACCTGCCAGCGACAGACTGCATTCGCTGGCAGCTCGATTGGGACGCGGAGCGTCCCGGGCTGCATTCCCACGCGGAGCGTGGGAACGATCAAATTACAGCCATGCGCGGGAGGGCCTACGCCCTGCCAGGTTCCATTCCCCGGTCGACCAACCCGCGCATGGCTCCCCAAAAACAGGAAGAGCGTTAGCTCGACAACGCTCTTGATCTTGATCCACAGGTCCCGTCGGCAGGCTGAGTGGAGGGATTCATCCGGGGGTAGGCGCGCAGCGCCGTTCGACGCAGTCGAACACATCGAGAGGAGGTGCAGCGCAGCAAACCGGAGGCGATGCCCCCGGATGAAT
>NZ_LRUN01000023.1 GCF_001679645.1 Pseudomonas bananamidigenes
ACCGTGGGGGCTGGAGGAAGAATTGCGTGAGCTGCTGCCGTGGCTGTCCAAAAAACTTGGGCAGACCCAGGGTGGGTGGCAGATGGATTGGCTGATCGCCGAGAGCTGATCTCTATTGATCGCCGATCGTTCCCACGCTCCGCGTGGGAATGCAGCCCGGGACGCTCCGCGTCCCAACAGCGGACGCAGAGCGTCCATTGAGGCATTCCCACGCAGAGCGTGGGAACGATCGGTTGAGGTGGTCAGTTGCCTGCCAGGCTCGGTGGCATGCACACACCGGTGCCGCCAATCCCGCAGTAGCCTTCCGGATTTTTTGCCAGATACTGCTGGTGATAGGCCTCGGCGAAGTAAACGGTCGGTGCCTGTTCGATCTCGGTGCTGATTTCACCCAGACCGGCTTTCGACAGCTCAGCCTGATACACGGCCTTGCTCTTGCGCGCCGCATCCAGTTGCTCTGGCGTGGTGGCGTAGATCACCGAGCGGTACTGGGTGCCGATGTCATTGCCCTGACGCATGCCCTGCGTCGGGTTGTGCAATTCCCAGAACATCGCCAGCAACTCTTCGTAGCTGACCCTGGCCTTGTCAAACACCACCAGCACCACTTCAGCGTGGCCGGTCAGGCCCGAGCAGACTTCTTCGTAGGTCGGGTTCGGCGTGTAGCCGCCGGCGTAGCCGACCACGGTGCTGACCACGCCTTCGCGCTGCCAGAAGCGACGTTCCGCCCCCCAGAAGCAGCCCAGGCCGAAGATCGCGAAATCGACGTCGTCAAAGAACGGGCCGAGCAGCGGCGTATCGGTAAAAACAAAGTGGGTTTCCGGCAAGGTCATCGGGGTTTCGCGGCCGGGCAGAGCTTGATCTTTTGTCGGTAGCACGTTTTTGTTCACCAGAATTTCCGAGCGCAGAACCATGATCGTTCCTCTCAGTCAGGATGGGATGTAAATAAGCAGACCACCAGTGTGCCCAATGATGCCAAGTTAATCACCAGGCAAAGTGTGCGGATAGTGCCAGTGGGTTACAGGCAGAGCGGGCCGCGCGGGTAGCGCTTGAGCGCCTGGATCAGCTCGCTGCCCGGAATCGGCCGGTCGAACAGGTAGCCTTGGCCGACGTCGCAGCGGTGGCGGCGCAGGAACGCCAGTTGTTCGGCGGTCTCGATGCCTTCGGCCACGACCTTGAGTTTCAGGTTGTGGGCCATGGCGATCACGGCGGAGGTGATTTCCATGTCGTCCTGGTTGTCCGGGATTTCGTGGATGAAGCTGCGATCGATCTTGATGATGTCGATCGGGAATTTCTTCAGGTAACTGAGCGACGAGTAACCGGTGCCGAAATCGTCCATGGCCAGGGTCAGGCCCAGACGCTTGAGCTGGTCGAGCTGCAAATGGGTGTCTTCGGTGGCTTCCAGCAGCAGACCTTCGGTCAGCTCCAGTTCCAGCAGATTGGCCGGCAGCGCTTCTTCCTTGAGGATGTTGGCGATGGAGGCCACCAGATCCGGGTCGGAGAACTGCTTGGGCGACAGGTTGATCGCCACTTGCAGATTGCCCATGCCGGCGGCGGTCAGCGCCTTGCTCATGCGACAGGCCTGTCGGGCGATCCACTTGCCGATCGGAATGATCAGGCCGGTTTCCTCGGCGACGCTGATGAACTGGTCCGGGCGGATCATGCCGCGTTCCGGGTGGTTCCAGCGCAGCAGCGCTTCCATGCCCAGCAGCCGACCGCTGCGCAGGCACAGTTTGGGCTGGTAGAACACGTCCAGCTCGTTCTGGGTCAGGGCGCGGCGCAGGTTGTTTTCGACGAACAGTTTGTAACTGGCCTCGGCATTCAGCGCTTCGGTGAACACCTGCACCTGATGTTTGCCGTTGGCCTTGGCCTTGTGCAGGGCGAGGCCGGCGTTGCGCATCAGGGTCTGCGGGTCGCGGCCATGCAACGGCGCGCAGGCCAGGCCCACGGAGCCGGTGACGCTGATCAACTGGTTGTCGACGAACATCGGTTTGTCGAGTGTCATCAGCAGTTGGCTGGCGATCTGTTGGCCGGCTTCCAGGTCCGTGTTGTCCAGCAACACGGCGAATTCGTTACTGGCGAACCGCGCCAGGCTGCCGCTCGGGCTCAGGCTGTTGCGCAGGCGCCGGGCCAGGCTGATCAACAGTTTGTCGCCGGTCTGGTGGCCGAGGCTGTCGTTGATGCGTTTGAAGTTGTCGATGTCCACCAGCAGCAGGCTGATCGGGGTATCGCTGTCTCGGGCGAAGCGTTCGTCCAGATTGCGGATAAATGCAGGCCGGTTACCGAGGTTGGTGAGGTTGTCGGTGTAGGCCAGACGCTCGATGCGCTGCTGCGCCAGTTTGGTCTGGGTGATGTCTTCGTAGATGCCGATGTAATGCGTCAGCTCACGGTTGTCGCCATAGACCTTGGAGATCGACAACTGGCCCCAGTAGGGTTCGAGGTTCTTGCGGCGGCTCTTGAATTCGCCCTGCCAGCTGTTGCTCTTGGCCAGCGAAGAGGGCGCGTCGAACAGCAGTTCGCTGAGGTTTTCCAGCGCCGGCAGTTCCGACAGGCGCTGGCCGTGGACTTCCTCGGTGGTGTACTGAGTGATGGCGGTGAAGCTCGGGTTGACGTACTCGACCACGCCGTCGCAATTGACCAGCAAAAAGGCGTTGGCGCTTTGCTCCACCGCCCGCTGGAACAGGTGCAGTGCACTGGTGGCGGTGCGCCGGTTGTGATTGTTGATGACCTGGGCGAACTGGTCGGCCAGTTCACCGGCAAAGGCGATTTCGTCGGACTGCCAGGCGCGGGTGACGCCGGTCTGCTCCAGGCACAGCACGCCGACCACCTGGCCGTCGACGCGGATGCTGGCGTCGAGCATGGCATTGACGTCACGGGGACGCAGGGCTTCGGCCATCTCCCGGGTGCGCGGATCGCGCATCGCGTTGTGCGCGTCGATGGCGCGACTGCCGTGCAGCGCTTCCATGTAATCGGGAAAACCGCTGACGTCGATGGCGTCCGGCAGGATGTATTCCTGGGTGGCGCGGTGATACGCCGAGATCGGCACCAGCTTCTGGCCTTCGAGGTTCCACAGGCTGGCGCAGTCGATTTCGTAGATATCGCAGGCGCAGCGGGTGATCAGTTCGGCGGCTTCCTGCAGGGAGTTCTGGCTGCTGTAGCGCTGACGGGCCAGCAACAGGATCAGGTCCTGCTGGGCGCGGACCCGCTCCAGATGCTGCAGCTGTTCCTGCTGGGCGCGCTGATTGAGCTCAAGGGCGATCTGCAGGCGTGAATTCTGGGTTTCCAGGTCGACGGACGGCAGTGCCGGCGCCTCGTCAAATACGTCGTCGACCGCCAGCAGGTAACCGCGCAGCAAGTGACGGTTGTGCTGTTTGTAGGCCTCGCCGAGTTCGAGAATGCTCAAGGCGCCGGCGGCGGTGTGCAGGGTGTAGCGCACCAGATAATGCGGGCTTTGGCCGAGTTGCTGCTGGATCGCGTCGTGCAGCTGATAGCGTGCTTCGGGCTCCATCAGGCTGGCGTAGGGCGAGCCGACCAGGGCGCAGAGTTCGACGGCGGGCTGGCCGAACTGGCGTTCGCAGTTGGGATCGAGAAACAGCATCGCCCAACTGGCTTCATTCAGGCGCTCGAAACGCAGCATGCCGAGCCGCGAGGGCACAGGCAACTGCGTCACTACCTCGGCCGCCATACGGCTGGCGGCATCGGGTTGGCTCTTCATGAAGGGAACTCGCTTGGAAATTTGCTGAACGCGCCGGGCTCTCGCCCTCTTTACTGTTGTCTGCGGCAAGGTTGCATCATTGCGGCACCGACTGACAAGAGAGATGAAGGCCAAGTGCTATAAGAATATGTCGGCTGCGGCGGGCATTTCTCCAGCGAGTGGCGGAAAGTAATCGAGAGCTGCCCGGAAAGTGCTGTTCCAGAGCCTTCGATCGGTTTTGACAGTGATGCCGTTTCATTCAGCGAAGGGGAATGTTGACCGTTTGCAGGTGTTTGCCATCCCGGTCATGGTAGTTGACCTGGATGTGCCCTGGCTCGACCACCATGTGGGCAAAATTATCCTGACTGATGACCTGACTGGTCAGCTCGTGTCGATACTCTCCCGTGTCGGTGCGCGCCAGCGGTTGATCGAGAATGAATGTCGAGGTCGTGGCATAGGGCAACAGTTTGCTGTTGTGCAGCGGTGAAGAAACGATGGTGTGCACTTCGAAGTCGGGATCCTGGCTGTGGGTCAGGCGGGCCGTCAGTGAGCCATGCACGTCGCCGCTGATGAACATGACATTGCGGATCCGGTGCCGGCGGATGAATTCCAGCAGACGCAAGCGTTGCTCGGGAAAGCCTCCCCAGGCGTCTGCGCTGTTGATCTTGCGGTCAGGGTAGAGCATGACGCTGGTGACCACGAACCTGACCCGTGCGTTGCTCTCGATCAACCACTTGCACAAGGCTTGTTCCTGCTCGTCATCGATCATCTGGCGGTTATCGTCCGACAAGTTGCGACGGGTTCTACTGTCGGTGACGAACCATTCGATATCGCCATCGCTGAATGGATACCAGTAGTGCTTCAGCGAAGCGTGATCCACTTGCCCGTTAGTTGCCAGCGAACAGGCCGGGCCATGACTGGCTTGATAAGTTTCATAAGCGACCATTGCATTGCGAAACAATGCCTCATCGGATTCGCCGGCGCGCGTCGGCCAGTTATCTTCTATTTCATGATCGTCGAGAATCATATAAGTCGAAGTGCCGGACATCAGTCGCCGGATGTTGGGTTGGGAAAAGGCCGCGCGATATTTTGCAATGAACTCTTTATATTCACGATCGGGTGCAATCACGTTCAAGTCGTCGGCGTAAATCTGGTCACCGCTCATCATGATCGCGCTCACCGGTGGTTGTGCGCCTTCGATCAATTGGCTGATCGAAGCGAAGATCCGGTCACCGAGCTGGGGCAGCACAGGGATGCCCGCGGTCAGGCGAAGATAGCGGCAGGAGCCGAGGATGTAAGCGCGAGGCGTCAGTGGCCGCTTGCTGCGGGTACGCAGGCGGTACGTCTCCCGGGGCCATTGCAGCGGCAACTCCGCCACGCTTTCGAGAGTGTGGGCCGGGTTCATCGGGCTGAACCATCCAGTCTGGTATTCGTAATCGGTGTCGGCGCTCAAGTTGTCCAGAATCAATACGCCGGACATGTCCCGTTTCGCATCAAGCTGGATGAATCGACTCTTCTCCCATTGTTTTGAATCGGTGACCCGATAACGGATGCCGGCAAATACGGCGGCATTTTCCTGGAACTCACCCCGCAAGAATATGCGTGCCTGGTTAGTTGTGGTGTGCCCGATAATAGGGCCGACAGTCGGCTTCAGCATGTTCGATTCCATTCGAATAAATATTGATTGCAAGTGGGTGATTGAATAGTGGGTAGCTGATTTTGGTGATCCAAGGTTAGTTGGATGGTTATGAAAAATATCTAATGGAAGTGGATTTGGCTTGTGGCTGAAATCAGCACAAGTTGTGGGAAAAGTGTGGTCGATGGTTATTGCAGGCAAAAAAAGCCCCGTCAGGTGACGGGGTTGAGGTACGAGCGTGTGGCGCTCGAAAACGTGGAACGCGGTCGGCCCTCCGTTGCCGGAGGGCGAGCGCTTTACAGCAGGATGGTGCGGATGTCCGCCAGCAGGTCGCCCAGACGCTTGGTGAAGCGTGCAGCGGCGGCGCCGTTGATCACACGGTGATCGTAGGACAGCGACAGTGGCAGCATCAGTTTCGGCTGGAAGGCTTTGCCGTCCCAGACTGGCTGGATGGTTGCCTTGGAAACACCGAGGATCGCCACTTCCGGCGCATTGACGATCGGCGTGAAGCCGGTGCCGCCAATGTGTCCGAGGCTGGAAATGGTGAAGCAGGCGCCTTGCATCTCGTCCGACGAGAGCTTCTTGGTCCGGGCTTTTTCAGCCAGGGAAGCGGCCTCGGCGGCCAGTTGCAGCAGGCTCTTCTGGTCGACGTTCTTGATGACCGGTACCAGCAGGCCGTCCGGGGTGTCGACGGCGAAGCCGATGTTCACGTATTTCTTGCGGATGATCGCCTTGCCGCTTGGCGCCAGCGAACTGTTGAAGTCCGGCAGTTCCTTGAGCAGGTGCGCGCAGGACTTGAGCAGCAGCGGCAGGATGGTCAGCTTGACGCCGGCCTTTTCTGCAACCGCTTTCTGTGCGTTGCGGAACGCTTCCAGCTCGGTGATATCCGCCGAGTCGAATTGCGTCACGTGCGGCACGTTCAGCCAGCTGCGGTGCAGGTTGGCGGCGCCGACCTGCATCAGGCGGGTCATCGGCACTTCTTCGATTTCGCCGAAGCGGCTGAAGTCGACGACCGGAATCGGCGGGATGCCCGCGCCACCGGTTGCGCCTGCAGCAGCGGCCGGAGCTTCCTTGGCCTTCTGCATCATGGCTTTGACGTAAGCCTGCACGTCTTCCTTCAGGATGCGACCGTGCGGACCGCTGGCGCCGACAGCGCTCAGCTCGACGCCGAACTCGCGAGCCAGTTGACGCACGGCAGGACCGGCATGAACTTTCGCGCCCGGCTTGGCTGGAGCAGCAACCGGAGCGGCAGCAGCAGGTGCAGCGACCGCCGGAGCAGCAGCGGCTGGCGCAGGAGCGCTCGGAGCAGCGGCAGCTGGAGCCGGGGCGGCGCCTTTGACTTTCAGCTTGAGGATCAGGTCGCCGGTACCGACTTCGTCGTCCAGCTTGATGGAAACGCTTTCCACCACGCCAGCGGCAGGCGAAGGGATTTCCATGCTCGCCTTGTCAGATTCCAGGGTGATCAGCGACTGGTCGGCTTCGACGCTGTCGCCGGCCTTGACCATCACTTCGATGATCTTGGCCTTGCCGGCCGAACCGATGTCCGGAACGTGGATGTCCTGAACGCTGTCGGCAACCGGAGCAGCAGGCGCGGCAGCCGGGGCCGGCGCTGCGGCAGCGGCTGGAGCAGCAGCCTGGGCCGGAGCGGCAGCCGCAGGAGCCGCAGCCCCCGCCACTTCCAGATCCAGGATCAGGTCGCCGGTGCCGACTTCGTCGTTCAACTTGACGCTGATGGCCTTGACCACGCCAGCGGCAGGCGACGGGATTTCCATGCTCGCCTTGTCGGATTCCAGGGTGATCAGCGACTGATCAGCCTCGACCTTGTCGCCGACCTTGACCTGGATCTCGATGATCTGGGCCTTGCCCGACGAGCCGATGTCCGGCACGTGCACTTGCTGGACCGAAGCGGCAGCAGGGGCAGCGGCTGGCGCGGCAGCAGCAGGAGCGGCAGCCGGTGCAGCTTCGGCCTTGGCGGCAGGAGCAGCAGCCGGAGCAGGGGCCGCTTGCGCGGCGCCCTCGACTTCCAGCTCCAGCAGTTCGTCGCCTTCTTTCAGGCGATCGCCCAGCTTCACTTTCAGGCTTTTGATGACACCGGCTTTCGGGGCCGGCACTTCCATGCTGGCCTTGTCCGATTCCAGGGTCAGGATGCTCTGATCGGCTTCGATACGGTCGCCGACCTTCACAAACAGTTCGATTACTTCACCTTCACCGCTGCCGATGTCAGGTACGCGAATGAGTTCGCTCACAGAGTTTCTCCTCAGCAGTCCAGTGGGTTGCGTTTTTCCGGGTCGATGCCGAACCTGGTAATGGCCTCGGCCACGACTTTAGGTTCGATATCGCCACGGTCAGCCAGTGCTTCCAGGGCTGCCAACACCACGAAATGACGGTCGACTTCGAAGAAATGACGCAGTTTCTTGCGGCTGTCGCTGCGGCCGAAACCGTCGGTGCCCAGGACCTTGAATTCCTTGGACGGTACCCACTGACGGATCTGCTCGGCGAACAGTTTCATGTAGTCGGTCGAGGCGATGACCGGACCTTTACGGCCGCTCAGGCACTCTTCGACGTAGCTGCGCTTCGGCTTCTGGCCTGGTTTCAGGCGGTTGCTGCGCTCTACGGCCAGGCCGTCGCGACGCAGTTCGTTGAAGCTGGTGACGCTCCACACATCGGCGCCGATGTTGAACTCTTCACGCAGGATCTTCGCCGCTTCACGGACTTCACGCAGGATGGTGCCGGAGCCCATCAGCTGAACGTGGTGCGCCGCGTCGCGGGTGTCTTCTTCGAGCAGGTACATGCCTTTCTTGATGCCTTCTTCGGCACCGGCCGGCATGGCTGGCTGCTGGTACGACTCGTTCATCACGGTGATGTAATAGAAGATGTCCTGTTGCTCTTCGGTCATCTTCTTCATGCCGTCCTGAATGATCACCGCCAGCTCGTAGCCGTAGGTCGGATCGTAGGTGCGGCAGTTCGGGATGGTGGCAGCCAGCAGGTGGCTGTGACCGTCTTCGTGCTGCAGGCCTTCGCCGTTCAGGGTGGTACGGCCGGCGGTGCCGCCGATCAGGAAGCCACGGGTACGGCTGTCGCCGGCCGCCCAGGCCAGGTCGCCGATACGCTGGAAGCCGAACATCGAGTAGAAGATGTAGAACGGCAGCATCGGCTGGTTGTGGCTGGAGTACGAAGTACCGGCGGCGATGAAGGAGCTCATGGCGCCCGCTTCGTTGATGCCTTCTTCAAGGATCTGACCTTTCTGGTCTTCCTTGTAGAACATCACCTGATCCTTATCGACTGGCTCGTAGAGCTGGCCGACGGACGAGTAGATGCCCAGCTGACGGAACATGCCTTCCATACCGAAGGTACGGGCTTCGTCCGGGATGATCGGAACGATGCGCGGGCCGATTTCCTTGTCCTTGACCAATTGCGCGAGGATCCGCACGAAGGCCATGGTGGTGGAGATTTCGCGGTCGCCGGAACCGTCGAGGATTGCCTTGAGGGTGTCCAGGTCCGGAGTCGGCACGCTGAAGCTCTGCGCACGACGCTGCGGAACGAAACCGCCCAGTGCGGCACGACGCTCGGCCAGGTAGCGGGCTTCGGCGCTGCCTTCTTCCGGCTTGAAGAACGGCAGGTGTTCCAGATCGGCATCCTTGACCGGGATGTCGAAACGGTCACGGAAGTGTTTCAGGCTTTCGACGTCGACTTTCTTGGTGTTGTGCGCGGTGTTTTTCGCTTCGCCGGCACCGGTGCCATAACCCTTGATGGTCTTGGCCAGGATGACGGTAGGCTGGTCCTTGTGATTGACCGCCTGGTGGTACGCCGCGTAGACCTTGTACGGGTCGTGGCCGCCACGGTTGAGTTTCCAGATCTCGTCGTCGGACAGGTCGGCAACCATCGCCTTGAGTTCAGGCGTGTTGAAGAAGTGCTCGCGAACGAACGCGCCGTCTTTGGCCTTGTAGTTCTGGTACTCGCCGTCGATGACTTCGTCCATGCGACGTTGCAGGATGCCGTCGGTGTCCTTGGCCAGCAGAGGGTCCCAGAAACGGCCCCAGATGACCTTGTTGACGTTCCACTGGGCGCCGCGGAACACGCCTTCGAGTTCCTGGATGATCTTGCCGTTGCCGCGAACCGGGCCGTCGAGGCGCTGCAGGTTGCAGTTGATGACGAAGATCAGGTTGTCCAGCTTCTCGCGGCCGGCCAGGGAGATTGCGCCCAGGGATTCCGGCTCGTCGCACTCGCCGTCGCCCAGGAAGCACCAGACTTTCTGTTTGCCCGGCTGGATGAAACCACGGTGTTCCAGGTACTTCATGAAGCGCGCCTGGTAGATCGCCTGGATCGGACCCAGACCCATGGACACGGTCGGGAACTGCCAGAAGTCAGGCATCAGCCAAGGGTGAGGGTAGGACGACAGGCCCTGACCGTCGACTTCCTGGCGGAAGTTGTTCATCTGCTCTTCGGTGATGCGGCCTTCCATGAACGCACGGGCGTAGACGCCTGGCGAGGTGTGACCCTGGAAGTAGATCAGGTCGCCGCCGTGTTCGTCGGTCGGGGCCTGGAAGAAGTAGTTGAAACCGATGTCGTACAGGGTCGCGCTGGAAGCGAAGCTGGAGATGTGACCGCCCAGGTCAGAATCTTTCAGGTTCGTACGCATTACCATGGCCATCGCGTTCCAGCGTACCAGCGAGCGAATGCGGCGTTCCATGAACAGGTCGCCAGGCATGCGTGCTTCGTGGGTAACGGGGATCGTGTTGCGGTAAGGCGTGGTGATGGCGTAAGGCAGTTGCGAGCCGCTGCGGGTCGCGAGTTCGCCCATACGGGTCATCAGATAGTGAGCACGGTCTTCGCCTTCTTTGTCGAGAACCGATTCCAGGGCGTCCAGCCATTCCTGGGTTTCGACGGGATCGAGGTCTTGCATGGCTTGCTCCAGGGCGGAAAGGCTTCCAGAATCGGTTGCCTGAGTTTGCGACTGGCCTTGTGGGCAGACGATTTAAAATTCTTGGATTGCCGACAGGTTGTTCCGGCGGCGTGTAGTTTTACTACAAATCATCTGGCATTTCAGCCTTTCGAATGTATAGACGAGTAGTAAAACTACAGATGAAAGGCTTGTGGCCTCCGGCTGCGTTGTGAGAATAATCGTTAAGGTTGGTCTTTTGCCATCCGAAAAAGGTGAAAGTTTGATGTTGGCTGCCAAAGAAAAAGAAATTTCAGCTATTTCTCACTTTTGTTCGACAGTCCTTCGCGTAGCGGTTTTTCATTCATCACTACAAGCGGCCATTTATACGCCGATCAAGGATAGACCATGACCCTGCCCGCGCTTGCCGAACTGCCCGCCATTCTCCTGTCATTGGTCAGTCGATCGGAGCAGTCGTTCCGTACGGCCATCGCCGGACTTGAAGACGATCCCGGCTTCTCCACCTGGACTCCGGAACGCCGGGCGCAATTCGACCGCGTCACCGCCGCCAGCGATTTCGTGATTGAACAGAGTGTTCGTGACCCTTTGATGTTGCTGTCGCTGGTGCAGTCCGGCGAGCTCGACCGGCCGTTTGCTCCCGGCGAGTTGTGCGCGCAGATCGCCGCTGCGGTGAACGCTGCACAAACGGAAGACGAACTGGGCCGCATCCTGCGGCGTCAGCGCGCCCGGCATCAGGTGCGGATCATCTGGCGCGACCTGACTCGTCAGGCCGATCTGGTGCAGACCTGCCGCGATCTTTCCGATATGGCCGACGCCAGTATCGACCAGGCTTATCAATGGCTGTACAGCCGCCATTGTCAGCAGTTCGGCGTGCCGACCGGTCGGCGCAGCGGCCTGCCGCAGCAGATGGTCATTCTCGGCATGGGCAAGCTCGGTGCGGTGGAGCTCAACCTGTCGTCGGACATCGACCTGATCTTCGCCTACCCCGAGGGCGGCGAAACCGTCGGTGTGAAGCGTCCGCTGGATAACCAGGAGTTCTTCATCCGCCTCGGTCAGCGCCTGATCAAGGCCCTCGACCCGATCACCGTCGACGGCTTCGTGTTTCGCGTCGACATGCGCCTGCGTCCGTACGGTTCCTCCGGTGCGCTGGTGCTGAGCTTCAATGCGCTGGAGCAGTATTACCAGGATCAGGGCCGTGACTGGGAACGCTACGCGATGATCAAGGCGCGGGTGGTCGCCGGCGATCAGGTGGCGGGCGCGCAGTTGCTGGACATGCTGCGACCGTTCGTTTACCGGCGTTATCTGGACTTCTCGGCGATCGAAGCGCTGCGCACCATGAAGCAACTGATCCAGCAGGAAGTGCGGCGCAAGGGCATGGCCGACAACATCAAACTGGGCTCCGGCGGCATCCGCGAAGTCGAGTTCATCGCCCAGGCCTTTCAGTTGATCCACGGCGGTCGCGACCTGAGCCTGCAGCAGCGCCCTCTATTAAAGGTGCTGGGCACGCTGGAAGGGCAGGGTTATCTGCCGCCGGCGGTGGTCAGCGAGTTGCGTGAAGGTTACGAATTCCTGCGCTACACCGAACACGCGATCCAGGCGATTGCCGACCGCCAGACCCAAATGCTGCCGGACACGGCACAGGATCAGGCGCGCATCGCCTTCATGCTCGGTTTCGCCGACTGGGATGCCTTCCATGAAAAGCTGATGTTCTGGCGTGGCCGGGTGGCCTGGCACTTTGCGCAAGTGATCGCCGACCCCGATGAAGAAGAGGGCGCCGATTGCGAGGTGGTGGTCGGCGGGGAATGGCTGCCGCTGTGGGAGGAGGCGCAGGACGAAGAAGCCGCCTGTCGCCAGTTGGAAGAGGGCGGTTTTGCCGACGCCACCAAGGCCTTGAAGGCGTTGGCCGGTCTGCGCAGCAGTCCGCAACTGCGGGCGATGCAGCGTCTGGGTCGTGAACGCCTCGACGCCTTCATTCCGCGCCTGCTCGCTCAGGCTGTTGAGCACGACAATCCGGATCTGGTGCTTGAACGGGTGTTGCCGTTGGTCGAAGCGGTGGCCCGGCGTTCGGCTTACCTGGTGTTGCTGACGGAAAACCCTGGTGCGCTGCGTCGCTTGCTGACCCTGTTCGCCGCCAGCCCGTGGATCGCCGAGCAGATCACCCGTTTCCCGCTGCTGCTCGACGAGCTGCTCAACGAAGGTCGCCTGTTCAAGCCGCCGCTGGCACCGGAACTGGCGGCCGAGCTGCGCGAGCGTCTGACCCGGATCCCGGAAGACGACCTCGAGCAACAGATGGAAGCCCTGCGTCATTTCAAACTGGCGCACCGCTTGCGCGTCGCCGCCTCGGAAATCGCCGGCAGCCTGCCGTTGATGAAGGTCAGCGATTACCTGACCTGGCTGGCCGAGGCGATTCTGGAGCAAGTGCTGGCCCTGGCCTGGCGCCAGACCGTGGCCAAGTACGGCACGCCGCTGCGCACCGACGGCACGTTGTGCGATCCCGGCTTCATCATTGTCGGTTATGGGAAAGTCGGCGGGATCGAGTTGGGGCATGGTTCGGACCTGGATCTGGTGTTCATCCACGACGGCGACCCCCAGGCGGAAACCGACGGGGCAAAACCGATCGATGGTGCACAGTTCTTTACCCGGCTCGGCCAGCGGATCATTCACTTGCTGACAGCGCAGACCAACTCCGGCCAGCTTTATGAAGTGGACATGCGTCTGCGGCCGTCCGGAGCGTCCGGGCTGTTGGTCAGTTCCCTCGGCGCGTTTGCCCGCTATCAGGAAAATGAAGCCTGGACGTGGGAGCATCAGGCATTGGTGCGGGCGCGGGTACTGGTGGGCAGTCAGGATGTCGGCCAGGCGTTCGAGAAAGTGCGGGCCCAGGTGCTGGGCAAGACGCGGGATCCGGCGAAGTTGCAACAGGAAGTGAGCGAGATGCGCGCCAAGATGCGTGACAACCTCGGCAGCAAGAGCACGGCCGCCGGCACCGGGGCTAATGCCTTCGAGGCCTCGGCGCCGTTCGACCTCAAGCAGGACGCCGGAGGTATCGTCGATATTGAATTTATGGTGCAATACGCGGCCCTGGCGTGGTCGCAAAGTCACCCACCGCTGCTGCGCTGGACGGACAATATCCGCATTCTGGAAGAGCTGGAGCACGAAGGGTTGATACCCGTCGAAGACGCCGGCCTGTTGCGCGAGGCCTACAAGGCCTACCGTTCTGCCGCCCACCGGCAGGCCTTGCAGAAGGAGGCCGGGGTGATACCGGGCGACCAGTTCGCGGACGAACGGCGGCAGGTGATGCGGATCTGGCGAGAGCTGGGGCTAAGCTGATTCTCGAGACGGGGAGGCGTAAGGCCTCCCCGGTTCGTTTATGGAAACCACATGAATATTCTGATCGTTGGGCCCAGTTGGGTCGGTGACATGGTGATGGCGCAGACACTGTTTCAGTGTCTCAAGCAGCGCCACCCGCAGTGCGAAATCGACGTGCTGGCCCCCGAGTGGAGCCGGCCGATCCTCGAGCGCATGCCGCAAGTGCGCAAGGCCTTGAGCTTCCCGCTCGGCCACGGCGCGCTGGAGCTGGCGACCCGTCGGCGGATCGGCAAATCCCTGGCCGGCCAGTACGACCAGGCGATCCTGCTGCCTAATTCACTGAAGTCGGCGCTGGTGCCGTTCTTCGCCGGCATCCCGAAACGCACCGGCTGGCGTGGCGAATTCCGCTATGGCCTGCTGAACGACGTGCGCACGCTGGATAAAGAACGTTATCCGCTGATGATCGAGCGTTTCATGGCGCTGGCCTACGAGCCGAACGCCGAGCTGCCGAAACCCTATCCGCGCCCGAGCCTGCAGATCGATCCGGTGACCCGCGAGGCCGCTCTGGCCAAGTTCGGTCTGACCCTCGATCGTCCGGTGCTGGTGCTGTGCCCCGGCGCCGAATTCGGTGAAGCCAAACGCTGGCCGTCCGAGCATTACGCCAAGGTTGCCGAAGCGCGCATTCGCGAAGGCTGGCAGGTCTGGCTGTTCGGCTCGAAGAACGATCATGCGGTCGGCGAAGACATCCGTGCGCGACTGATTCCGGGGTTGCGCGAAGAGTCCGTGAACCTCAGTGGCGGCACTTCACTGGCCGAAGCCATCGACCTGATGTCCTGCGCGGACTCCGTGGTCTCCAACGATTCCGGCCTGATGCACGTGGCCGCTGCGCTGAATCGCCCGTTGGTGGCGGTCTACGGTTCGACCTCGCCGGGCTTCACTCCGCCACTGGCCGAACATGTGGAAATCGTCCGTCTGGGCCTCGATTGCAGCCCGTGTTTCGATCGGACCTGCCGTTTCGGCCATTACAACTGCCTGCGCCAGCTGATGCCGGACGCGGTCAACGATGCCTTGCAGCGGTTGCAGGGCTCCGTGGTCGAGGTTCAATAAGTTGCGGGTATTGCTGATCAAGACCTCATCGCTGGGCGACGTGATTCATGCGTTGCCGGCGTTGACCGACGCGGCCCGGGCGATTCCCGGCATCCAGTTCGACTGGGTGGTGGAAGAGGGCTTCACCGAAATCCCGACCTGGCACCCGGCCGTGGGCAAGGTGATACCGGTGGCGATCCGCCGCTGGCGCAAGAACCTCTGGCAAACCTTCAAGAGCGGCGAGTGGAAGCGCTTCAAGCAAACCGTGCGTGCCAGCAAATATGACCTGGTGATCGATGCTCAGGGCCTGCTGAAAAGCGCCTGGCTGACCCGTTACGTCAAGGCCCCGGTGGCCGGCCTCGACAAGGGCTCGGCCCGGGAGCCGATTGCTGCTCGATTCTATGACCGCAAGCTGGCGGTGGCCCGTGGGCAGCATGCCGTTGAACGTGTGCGCCAGTTGTTCGCTATCGCCCTGGGTTACGACCTGCCCAAAGGCCTGGGGGATTACGGCCTCAATGTCGAGCGTCTGGTAGAACTGCCGCGCAAGACTGCCTATGTGGTGTTCCTGCATGGCACCACCTGGGACACCAAGCACTGGCCGGAAAGCTACTGGCGTGAGCTGACCGAGCGGGTCGGTTACCTCGGCGTCGGGATCAGACTGCCTTGGGGCAATCCACAGGAGAAGGCCCGGGCCGAGCGCATCGCCGCCGGTTTCAAACATGCCGAAGTCTTGCCGAAGCTGAACCTGGCCGGGGTCGGCAAGGTGCTGGCCGGCGCCCAGGCCTGCGTCGCGGTGGACACCGGTCTCGGTCATCTCGCCGCGGCACTGGATGTGCCGACGATTTCCCTGTTCGGCCCGACCAATCCGGGTCTGACCGGCGCCTACGGCAAGCTGCAGATTCACCTCGCCAGCGATTTCCCGTGCGCGCCGTGCCTGCAAAAGAAATGTACGTATCAACCGACCGCGCAGGATGCCCGTCAGTTTGACCTGAAACGCGAGTGGCCTTTGTGCTTCACGCGTCTGAATCCCGAGCGTGTCGCCAGCCGACTGAGCACGTTGTTGATGGCTGAGGAGCTGCGTTGATGCAATTGGCATTTGTCCTTTACAAATATTTCCCGTTCGGCGGTTTGCAGCGCGATTTCATGCGCATCGCCCTCGAATGTCAGAAGCGTGGTCATCAGATTCGCGTCTACACCCTGATCTGGGAAGGTGACGTGCCGCCCGGCTTCGAAGTGCTGGTGGCGCCGGTCAAGGCGTTCTTCAATCACCGCCGCAACGAAAAGCTCAGCGCGTGGATGGAAGCGGATCTGGCCAAACGCCCGGTGGATCGGCTGATCGGCTTCAACAAGATGCCGGGGCTGGACGTCTACTATGCGGCCGACGGCTGCTTCGAAGACAAGGCGCAGAACCTGCGCCATTCGCTGTACCGCCGTTGGGGCCGTTACCGCCATTTCGCCGAGTACGAGCGCGCGGTGTTCGCCAAAGGCGCGAAGACCGAAGTGCTGATGATTTCCGAAGTGCAGCAGCCGCTGTTCATCAAGCATTACGACACGCCGCTGGAGCGTTTCCACCTGCTGCCGCCGGGCATTGCTCAGGATCGCCGTCGCCCGAAGGATGCCGACGAGATTCGCGCCGGTTTCCGCGCAGAATTCAACCTCAGGGACGACGAACTGCTGCTGGTGCAGATCGGCTCCGGGTTCAAGACCAAGGGCGTCGATCGCAGCCTGAAAGCCCTGGCGGCATTGCCCGCCGAACTGAAGAAACGCACCCGCCTGTTTGTAATCGGCCAGGATGACCCCAAATTGTTCCAGATGCAGAGTGCAACATTGGGTCTGGGCGACAACGTGACGTTCCTCAAGGGACGCAGCGATATCCCGCGCTTTTTGCTCGGTGCCGATCTGTTGATCCACCCGGCCTACAACGAAAACACCGGTACGGTGCTGCTCGAAGCGCTGGTCGCCGGATTGCCGGTGCTGGTCAGCGCGGTCTGCGGTTACGCCCATTACATTGCCGAGGCCGATGCCGGGCGCGTGCTGGACGAGCCGTTCGATCAGGCGCAGCTGACGCAATACCTGACCGACATGTTGAACGACGACGCTGCACGGGCGGCCTGGAGCCGTAACGGTCTGGCCTTTGCCGAGACGGCCGACCTCTACAGCATGCCGCAGCACGCGGCCGATGTGATTCTGGCGGAGCACGCATAAATGAAGTTGATGCTGGCTGAACCGTTCAAGAGCCTCTGGACCGGACGCGACCCGTTCGCCGAAGTCGAGGCGCTCAAGGGCGAGGTCTACCGCGAGCTGGAAGCTCGGCGGACGCTGCGCACGGAAGTCGGCGGCAACGGGTTTTTCGTCAAGATCCACCGCGGCATCGGCTGGGGCGAAATCTTCAAGAATCTGCTGACCGCCAAACTGCCGGTACTCGGTGCGGGCCAGGAATGGAAAGCCATCCAGCGATTGCAGGAAGTCGGCGTGCCGACCATGACCGCCGTTGCATACGGCGAGAAGGGCAGCAACCCGGCAGAGCAGCATTCGTTCATCGTTACCGAAGAATTGGCTCCGACCATCAGTCTCGAAGACTTCAGCATCGACTGGGTCAGGCAGCCGCCACAACCGAAGCTCAAGCGTGCGCTGATCGCCGAAGTCGCACGCATGACCGGCATGATGCACCGCGCGGGGGTCAATCACCGCGACTGCTACATCTGCCACTTCCTGCTGCACACCGATAAACCGGTGACTGCGGAAGATTTCAAGCTCTCGGTCATCGATCTGCACCGCGCCCAGACCCGCCCGGCGATTACCCGGCGCTGGCGCAACAAGGATCTGGCGGCGCTGTATTTTTCCGCGCTGGACATCGGTCTGACCCGTCGCGACAAGCTGCGCTTTCTCAAAGGCTACTTCCAGCAACCGCTGCGTCGGATCCTGGCTGAAGAGGCGCCGTTGCTCAGCTGGCTCGAAGGCAAGGCCGGCAAGCTCTATGAACGCAAGCAGCGATACGGGGATGCGCTCTGATGGCGGGTTGGAATCTTGAGCCCGGTTACAGCGACCTCGCAGCGGATTTTGGCAGTCTTGAAGCGGTATTCGCGCTCAAGGGCGAGCGCCTGACCCGCGATCCGCTGTCCGAAGTCATCCGCGTGCAACGCAACGGCGTCAATTACTACGTCAAGCGCTACTCCGGCGCCGGCAAGGGGTTGCGCCGTTACCTCGGCAAGCCGCGGGTGAAAATGGAGTGGCAGAACCTCAAGCGCTTCGCCAAATGGGGCATTCCCACCGCCGAAGTGGTGGCCTGGGGCCTGGAGCGCAAAGGCATGGCCTACGACCGCGGGGCGATGATCACCCGTGAGCTGCCGCGTACCGAGGACCTCTCGGCGCTGGCCGAGCGCAATGACCCCAAGCTGAAGAATCACGGCTGGGTCGATGGCATCAGCCGGCAACTGGCGGTCTACACCCGTACGATGCACGATCATCGCTTCACCCATAACGATCTGAAGTGGCGCAACCTGCTGATCGACGATCAGGCACAGCTGTTTCTCATCGACTGCCCGAACGGCGATTTCTGGCGCGGTTTCTGGCTCAAGTACCGGATCACCAAGGATCTGGCCTGTCTCGACAAGGTGGCCAAATATCACCTGTCGAATACCCAGCGCCTGCGCTTCTACCTGCAATACCGTCAGCGTGACCGGCTCAATGCCGCCGACAAAAAACGGATTCGTCACGTGGTGAGATTTTTCGAGGGACGCGAATGACTGATTTTCTCGCCGCTGAGGACCGCCCGCTGCTGGAGCGTCACGGTCTCGGCACGTTCGATGCGCTGTGGGCCAAGCAGCTCGACGCAGTGGATGAGCCGAACACCGACGGCGGCGGCTGGAGCAGCGTGTTCCGCCTTGAGCTCGAAGGTCGCGGCTATTACCTCAAGCGCCAGAGCAATTACTTGACCCGCACGTTGCACGCACCGTTCGGCGAGCCGACCTTTGCCCGGGAGTTTCGCAACATCAGTCGCTATGGCGCCCTCGGCATTCCCGCATTGCAGGCGGCGTTTTTCGGTCAGCGCAAGGTCAATGGCGAGGTGCGCGCGATTCTGCTGACCCGGGCCCTCGACGGTTGGGATGATCTGGATTCGCTGTTGCAGCGCTGGTCGAGCCTCGAGGTCGCGCAGCAGTCGGCGATTCTCAAGGCCTGCGGTCAACTGGCGCGGCATCTGCACGGCGTGCGCCAGGTGCATGGCTGCTTTTATCCGAAGCATATTTTCCTGCGTGCCGAAGGCGCCGGTTATCGGGCGCAACTGATCGATCTGGAAAAGACCCGGCCCTTGCTGTTCGGTCTGCGCGATCGGGTCAAGGACCTGGAGCCGCTGTTGCGTCGTGCGCCGGAGTGGAGCGAGGCTCAGTTGCGCGAGTTGTTGGCCGCATATCTCGATCAGTCGGTCGACAGCTCGCTGGTCGATAGCTGGGTCTCGCGGCTGACCGCGCGGCGCAGTCGCAAGGAGACCCGCTGATGCAACTGTCCGACCTGAAAAACGCCGGACGCACGCCGAGCCTGCCGTTGACGGTTTCCCTGGCGGATGCCGCGGGTCCCGCTGATCTGCAATTGCTCAGCCTGTTGCGGGTATTGCCGGGGCAGCGTTATGTCGGCGCCGGCGTGTGGCGCGGTCGCCCGGTGCTGGCCAAGTTGCTGGTCGGCAGCAAGGCGGCACGGCATTTTCAGCGTGAACTGGACGGTGTGAAGCTGCTCGCCGCCCAAGGCATGATCACGCCGTTGCTGCTGGCCGATGGCCTGAAGGACGGCGAGGGCGGCTGGCTGCTGTTCGAGTTCCTCGAAGGCGCTGAAAGCCTGGGCGATGCATGGGGCAAGGTTGAATCGTTGCCAGTGCTGGCGGATGAACAATCGGCAGTGCTGGCCGAAGCGCTCGATGCCATTGGCCAGCTGCACGGCAAAGGCCTGTGGCAGGAAGACCTGCACCTGGACAACCTGCTGCGCCACGGCGGTCAGTTGTATCTGATCGATGGCGCCGGTATCCGTGCGGAAACCGCCGGTCAGCCATTGTCCCGGCAGAAAGTGCTGGAGAATCTGGGCGTTTTTTTCGCCCAGTTGCCCAAATCCCTGGAGCCGTTCACCGAAGAGCTGCTGGTGTATTACCTGCTGAGCAACAGCGAGCACGCACTACCGTTGGAAGCGCTGCAGAAGCAGATCGACAAGGTGCGGGCCTGGCGTTTGAAGGATTTTCTGATCAAGGTCGGTCGTGAATGTTCGTTGTTCAGCGTGCGACGCGGGGCGTTCGGTCTGCGCTCGATCCGTCGCGAGGAAGAGCCCGCGATGCTGCCGGTGCTGGAACGGGCCGATGCCTTGCTCGATCAGGGTCATCTGTACAAGACCGGCGGCGCAGCGAGCGTCGGCAGGGTCGAAGTGGCCGGGCGTGCGCTGGTGGTCAAACGCTACAACATCAAGAATTTTGCCCATTGGCTCAAACGCTTCTGGCGCCCGAGCCGTGCGTGGCATTCCTGGCGCGAAGGCAATCGCCTGGCGTTTCTCGGCATCGCTACCCCCAAACCGCTGGCGGTGCTGGAAACCCGGTTTTTCTGGCTGCGCAGCAAGGCGTATCTGGTCACCGAGTACCTGGCCGGGCCGGACATCATCGAGCGATTTGCGCCGTATGTTGAAAGCGGCGAAGCGCCGGAAGCCGAGTTGCAGGCGCTCGATCAACTGTTTGCACGCTTGATTGCAGAGCGCATCAGTCATGGCGATTTCAAGGGACATAACCTGTTCTGGCACCAGGATCGCTGGGCGCTGATCGATCTGGACTCGATGTGCCAGCACGGCTCGGCGAGCAGCTTCGCTCCGGCCTATGCCCGGGATCGCGCAAGGTTCATGCGTAACTGGCCGCAGAGCAGTGCGCTGTATCAGGTGATTGATCAGCGTTTGCCAAAGGATGCATCGGGCGCTGCGTGATTGCTGTCTCAATCGAGTAAGACATTTCTGCAATAGAAATTGGGTAGGGCAT
This sequence comes from Pseudomonas bananamidigenes, assembly GCF_001679645.1. Classification (GTDB taxonomy): domain Bacteria; phylum Pseudomonadota; class Gammaproteobacteria; order Pseudomonadales; family Pseudomonadaceae; genus Aquipseudomonas; species Aquipseudomonas bananamidigenes. The sequence continues at coordinate 20,615 of NZ_LRUN01000023.1, forward strand.
GTGGCGACAAATCCTTGTGATTTGTCCTACGGCTTGGTCAGAACCCATGAACTGCCTCCCATAAAGCTCCGATGCTAGTTTGCCCCGACGTTCCCGGAGGGCAAACCTTGACCATCAAAACGGCTTTCACCAGCGACGCTTTTTTCCTCGCCCTGCCCGGTGTCTTCGACACGGCTTATTGCATGGCTGTGGACGGATACATCAGTGATTTTTGGCGACCGGGTCGTGGGTAAATTACCTTGCCGCCAATCAGTGAATACAGCGACTTGTTGCGAGGCCCATTGGCATGAGCGTTTTGAGAGCGGGTCAGGGAAACCGTGCTTTTGACGTGCTCAAGCGCAAGTTCTATTGCAGCGGAGGGCGGAGCAAGGTTGGAGAGGGTTTCGAGAATTGGGGTTTGAAGATTTTCCCATCCCCAGAAAGCGAAAAGCCCCGATGATCTCACCGAGGCATTAGCGCCGACCGGGATCTCCCAGTCCATTTGTGCTGGAGTCTATGTCGATGCTACTCGAGTGTCAACGCACCGGCCGGCCAGTTCCGCTAGAGGTTTGTCGGCGCTTTTAAGCTATAATCCCGCCCTTTAGCTGTCTCTCGCCCGGTGCGAGGGCACATCATTTTTCAAGGCGCATCGCGCCTGAATGCAGACTAAAGAGGCTAGACCCCTGTGGCATTGACGATTCTTGGCCTGTCCGGCGCCCTTAGCCATGATCCTTCCGCGGCCCTGTACATCGACGGCAAGCTGGTGGCGGCGGCTGAGGAAGAGCGCTTCGTACGCGATAAACATGCAAAGAACCGCATGCCTTACGAATCGGCGAAGTTCTGCCTGGAACAAGCCGGCATCAAGCCGTCCGACGTTGACGTGGTGGCGATTCCGTTCGCCCCGATCAGCATTTTCGGCAAGGCCCGCTGGCAGTACGCCAAGCGTTACTGGTACGCCCCGGACCGCGCGCTCGACGCGATCCTGATGGGCAACCGTCGCTACAAGCGCTATCGCAAGAAAATCGTCTGGTGCCTGGAGCAACTGGGCTTCGATCCGAAGAAAATCAAGATCGAACCGGTTGAACACCACCTGGCTCACGCTTCCAGCGCCTACCATTGCTCGGGTTTCAAAGAGAAAACCGCGATCCTCGGCATCGATGGCAAGGGCGAGTACGCCACGACCTTCTTCGGTTACGGGGAAAACGGCAAGATCCACAAGATCAAGGAATTCTTCGATCCGGACTCCCTCGGCGGCCTGTACGGCGCGATTACCGAGTTCCTCGGTTTCGACATGCTGGACGGCGAGTTCAAGGTCATGGGCATGGCGCCGTACGGCGATGCCAGCAAGTACGATTTCTCCCGACTGGCTTCCTTCGAGAACGGCGAGCTGGTGATCAACACCGACTACGCCAACGTGATCGGCCTGCGTCGCTACAAAGAGAAGGGCAAGGGTTACTACTTCTCGCCGAAGCTGATCGAATGGCTGGGTCCGAAGCGCGAAGGCGACATCGCTGACGAGCCGTACATCCACTACGCCGCCAGCATTCAGGCGCTGTTCGAAAAAATCGCGCTGCAGATGATCGACTACTACTTGGGCGACGTGCTCAAGGAAACCGGCAAGCTGGCCTATGCCGGCGGCTGTGCGTTGAACGTCAAGCTCAACCAGAAGATCATCGCCCGTGACGACGTCAAGGAGCTGTTCGTACAGCCTGCCTCCGGCGATGCCGGCACCGCGGTCGGCGCAGCGGCCTATGTGTCCAACGCCCGTGGCGTACCGGTCGAGAAGATGGAACACGTCTACCTCGGCCCGTCGTACAGCAACGAAGACGTGATCGCCGCCTGCGCCCGTCACGAGAACAAGCCGACCTGGCGCAAGCTCGACAACATGCCGGAGCAGATCGCCAAAATCATGGTCGACGGCAACCCGGTGGCCTGGTTCCAGGGCCGCATGGAGTTCGGTCCGCGTGCGCTGGGTGGTCGTTCGATCATCGGTTGCCCGAGCGTGACCGGCGTGGCTGACCGCATCAACCATCAGATCAAGTTCCGCGAGCGCTGGAGGCCTTTCTGCCCGTCGATGCTCGACACCGTGGCGCCACAGATGATCAAGATCGATCACCCGGCGCCGTTCATGACCTTCACCTTCGAAGTGGCGGAGGAGTGGAAGACCCGCGTGCCGGAAGTCGTCCACGAAGACGGCACGTCCCGGGCCCAGGTGCTCAAGCGCGAATACAACCCGCGCTACTACGACATGATGAAGGCGCTGGAAGTGCTGACCGGCAACGGCGTGTCCCTGAACACCTCGCTCAACCGCCGTGGCGAACCGATGATCTGCTCGCCGACCGACGCCCTGAACATGTTCTTCGGCTCGGATCTGCAGTACCTGATCATGGAAGACATCCTGGTGGTCAAAGAAGGCGCAAACGCTTATGACACGCTCGGCTGAACGCCATGTGCTGCAGTTCTGCCACGGCTATGACGGGCCGTTCCTGGACTGCGCGCGGCAGTACGCCAGCCTGTTCGCGGGCACCGGTTATCGGGTCACCACGGTCTTTCTGACCGGGGCGGCCGATAGCGAGGTGGCCGCGGCCTGCGCCTCCGACGAAGTGTTGTTCATGGAATACAGCTCCAAAGCCATTCGTGGCCTGAAGCTGGGCGCCATCGGCGATCTGCGCAAGATCGCCGCTTCACGCAATTTCAGTTTCTGCATCGCCCATCGCTTCAAGCCGATCTACATCGCCTTGCTCGGCACTTCGCTGCCGGTGATTGGCGTGCACCACGCGTTTGGCGATTACAAACGTGGTTCGCGCAAACTGTTCGCGCATATTTTCCGCAAGCGCCTGAGCCTGCTCGGCGTGTCCGATGCGGTGCGCGACGACATCCGCCGCTGCCTGCCGAAATGGCCGACGACCCGCATCCAGACCCTCTATAACCGCATCGATGTTTCGGCGTTGCAGATGAGTCAGGTGTCCGCCCGTGAAGCCCGCGAGACCCTGGGGCTTTCTGCCGATGCATTCATTGTCGGCAACGTCGGTCGCCTGCACCCGGACAAGGATCAGGCCACGCTGCTGCACGGTTTTGCCGCGGCACTGCCCGGTCTGCCGGCCAACAGCCAACTGGTGATTCTCGGCAAGGGCCGTCTTGAGGACGAGCTCAAGGCCCTGGCTCGCGAGCTGGGTGTCGGTGATCGTGTGCTGTTTCTCGGTCAGGTGCCGGACGCGCGCAATTACTTCCGCGCATTCGATGTGTTCGCCTTGAGCTCCGACCATGAGCCGTTCGGCATGGTGCTGCTGGAGGCCATGGCCGCCGGCGTGCCGTTGCTGGCCACGGCGTGTGGCGGGGCGAAGGAAGTGGTTGAGGGCGTGGGCATTCTGTTCCCGCTGGGTGATGCCGAGCATCTGGCCCAGGGCCTGAAACACCTGGCCGGCATGGACGAGCAGCAGCGTCGCCAGTGCGCCGAGCTGATGTTCGACCGCCTGCGCGAACGTTTCTCCGACCGCGCCGTACGCGACACCTTCTGGCATTTGCCGCAAGTTACCGATCTGGCACCGAGGGGCTGATGCTCAACCGATTTCAAGGCTGGCGCGAGCGTGGCTGGTCGCCCGTTGACGCCTCAACCTATGCACAGGCCTGGCAGCGATTTGGCGGCAGCGTCGCGACCCATCCCATGGTCGTCGAACGGCTGGCCAATCTGGCCGGCATTCCGGTGCGTTATCTGGCCTGGGAGCAGCAAGGCGAAGTCAAGGCGGCGATCCCGACCTGGGGCCGCGATCTGGCCTTGTCCAAGGACGTGCTCAAGCGCAGTGGCAAGAAAGGCCTGTTCGACCTCGGCAACGCCGAGCTGATCCTGCCGGCTGCCGCCGATGCCCAAGCCCCGCTGCGTCATCGCGGGCGCTACCTGTCGGCGCTCAACGAAAGTCGCTTCAGCGGCCTCAAGTTGCAGACCGAACAACTGGCCATGGCCCGCACCCCTGAAGAACTGTCGAAGAAGTTTCGCTACAACCAGCGCCGCGAACTGCGCCTGCTGGAAGAGGCGGGCGGTGTGGTGCGGTCGGTCGATGAGTTCTCCAGTGCCGAACTGGCCGCGATCTACTGCGATCTGTTCCAGCGCCGCTGGGGTTTTCCGGCCACGGGTGCGGCACGCATGGCCGAAGTCATCGAGCTGTTGCGCGAACTGTTGATCGGTTCGGTGATCTTCCTCAACGATGCACCGATTGCGATCCAGCTGGTGTATCGCGTCGAAGCGCCGGAGTGGATCAGCGTCGAATACATCAATGGCGGCGTCGATCCCGAAACCCGTGAATTCAGCCCCGGCAGCGTGCTGAGTTTCCTCAACACGCAAAGTGCCTGGGAACATGCCCGGGCACTGGACAAGCCGCTGCGTTTTTCCTTCGGTCGTGCCGACCGTGAATACAAGGATCGCTGGTGCAATCCTGTGCCGGTCTTCACCGTATGAGTCAGCCCATGAGCCGAAAACAGCAACTGCTCAAGCGTCATCGGCGCAATAAACGGATCGGCCTGTTGATCGCACTGATCGTGTTGATCGCCCTTGGCGTGCTGGTGGCCTGGTGGCTGCCGCCGGTGCTGGCGGTGATTGGCTGGATCGCTCACGAAGCGTGGTTTGCCGATCATTTGTTCTATTCGCCGAAAGACGATTACCAATACAGCTTTCCGCCGTTCACTGCGCAGCCGAAAGTGCATTTGAACGGCGAGCAATTGCGTCTCGACGAGGGCGTGATGCTGGTGGAGGATGCCACGCTGATCCTCGCCGTGAAGGTCAAAAGCAGCTTTTTGGGACGCTTCTTCGATCCTCGGGTCGAGTTGGCCGGTGGTGCCAATCCGGATGCGCAGACGTTCGAACGTGGTGTCAACGGTCTGCGTTATCTGAACCTCAGCGGTCAGGCGCAAGCCTTGTCGCAAGGCCAGTTGCGTCTGCGCGGGCGTTTTTGCCGGGTGTCCGGTGAGCCGCTGCTGTGGGCGCTCGAACAACCGGACTACCGCCAGCAGCGGGTGATGGTCATCGCGCCTCACGCCGACGATGCCGAACTGGCCGCTTACGGTCTGTACAGTCAGGCCAAAGAAGCCTGGATCGTGACCCTGACCGCCGGCGAGATCGAAGCCGGACATTATCAACAAATGGGCCTGAACAAGGTCGAGGCGGCGCGACTCAAGGGCCGTCTGCGGGCCTGGGACAGCCTCGCCGTGCCGCGTTGGGCCGGCGTGCCGCAGGACCACTGCGTGCAGCTCGGTTACTTCTGTCTGCAACTGGCGGCGATGCAGGCTGCGCCGAATCGACCGGTGGGCTCGCGGGAAGCCGATCTGAGCGATACGCGCCTGTTCCGCCAGCTGAATCCGTTTACATTGCCCGGCGATGCCGACGGCGCGCCGACCTGGAACAATCTGCTGGCCGACCTGCGTGAGGTCCTGAATCGTGCGCGCCCGGACGTGATCGTGTTGCCACACCCGACGCTGGATCCGCATCCCGACCATATCTGCGCCCAGGAAGCCGTTCTGGAAGCCCTGCGCGGTCTGGACTGGCAACCGACGCTGCTCGGTTACGCCAACCACCTGCACGACAACGACCGCTGGCCGATGGGCGACAGCGGGCAGGGCATTGCCTTGCCACCGACATTCGATGGGGCAGTCGCGATGCAGCCGTTGTGCCTGCCGCTGCCGATCGAGTTGCAACGGGACAAGGCCATGGCGCTGGGCATGATGCATGACCTGCAGCCGCCGGCACCGTTCAAGCGGCGCCTGCGCCGGCTGATTCAACGGCTGTTGGCCGGGCGCAGGCCGTCGGTCTACGGCGAGAACGAATTTTTCCGCAAAGCGGTCAGGCGCCAGGAGTTGTTCTGGGCGCTGAAGCAGAGTGAAACAGGCGCGACGGGTGCGCAACGGGGAGAGTCATGAGTCAACGTGCCAAGGTTCTGCAGCTGCAACCCGACTACAACGTCAAATCCCATGACTTCGCCGACCTCGCCGAACAGATCGTCAAAGCCCTGCCGACGGATCGTTACGAGGTAACAGCGGCATTCCTGCGCGGCAAACCCGGGCCGGGTGAAGCGGTCAGCCGGGCGGATCGTTCGGTGTATTTCGAGTTTTCCGACAAGTCCCTCAAAGGCATGCGCCTGCGGGCGATGTGGCAGCTGTACAAGTTCTGCCGCCGGGAAAAGTTCGATGTGGTGATCTGCAACCGCTTCAAGCCGGTGAACATGATGCTGACCCTCAACCGCTGGTTGAAAGTGCCGTTGTGCATCGGTATTTCCCACGGTTTCGGCGAGTACGACCGCTTCTATCGCCGTCGTCAGACTCAACGCCTGATCGACCGCCACTGGCGTTTCGTCGGCGTGTCGCCGGCGGTCAAACAGTACCTGCTGGACTGCGATTGCGGTTTTACTGACCGCAATACCTGTGCGATCACCAACGCCATCGACATCGAACAGGCCGAAGGCTTGCAGCACAGCCGCGAGCGTGCCCGCGAGCTGCTGGGCATCGACCCGAATGTGCGCCTGATCGGTGCGCTGGGGCGGCTGGTGTCGGTGAAGGGCCACACTTATTTGTTGCAGGCTTTCGCCCAGCTGAAAGACAAATACCCGAACACCCAACTGGCAATCATCGGTGCCGGACGCTGCAAGCGCCGTTGGCCGCCGAGATCGAGCAGCTCGGCCTGAGCGGTCGCGCCCACTTGCTGGGTTTCAAGGAAAACGCCCTGCAATACGTGCGAGCCTTCGATATCTGGACCATGCCGTCGCTGGCCGAAGGTCTGGGCCTGGCCCTGCTGGAAGGCATGAGCGGGCACTTGCCGGTGATCGCGTCGAACGTACCGGCCATGTTGCCGCTGATCGAAGGTGCCGGTGGCCTGGCGATCACTCCCAAGGATGTATCGAGCCTGGTCGCGGCGCTGGATACCTATCTCGGGCTGTCGGATGACGAGCTCAAGGCCAAGGGCGAACAGGCCTACCGCTATTTGCAGGAACAGCACGATATCGAGGTCTTCCGCCAGGAATACCTGAACCTCATCGACTCCGGCCTTGAGCAGGCCCGCAAGGAGCAGCCGTGAGTGAAGAAAGAGCCGTGAGTGAGTCAGCAGCCCGAAGCGATGCCCAACCCCTCGTCACCGTCATCATCGCGTCTTACAACCACGGACCGTACATCGAGGAAAGCATCCTCAGCGTCATCAACCAGAGCTACAAGAATATTGAGCTGCTGGTGGTCGACGACGGTTCGAAGGATGACAGTGTCGAGCGCATCAAGGCCTTGCAGGAAAAACATGGGTTCGATTTCCGCGTGCAGCAGAACCAGGGCCTGACCAACACGCTCAACGGCGCGATCGCACGGGCCAGGGGCAGTCTGATCGTGCCGTTCGGTTCCGACGACATCATGTACCCGGATCGTATCGCCACCCAGGTCGCCTACATGGACGGCAAACCGGAAGTCGGCATCTGCGCCGGCAACATCGAATTGATGGACGCCGACGGCAACCTCTACCCGGAGAAGCGTCAGCGCCGGGACGTGCCGTTCCGGCGTCTGGACTTCGATGACATGTTCCTGGAGCGCAAACCGTATCCGCCGGCACCGACCCTGATGATCCGCCGTGAGGCCCTGGAGAAGGTGGGCGGATTCGATCCGACGATTCGTCTCGAGGATCTGTACATCGAGCTGAAAATCACCCGCGCCGGGTATTTCATCGACGGTCTGAACGTCGTGATGGCGCGCTATCGCAAGCACGCCACCAACTCCTACAAGAACCACCGCTTCATGATCGAAAACATTCTGCGTACCTACGCGCTGTTCAGCGATCATCCGCTGTACGACGAGGTGCGCTACAAATCGCTCAATTCGATGTTCCTGAAAACCGCCAACCGCAACCGCAAACTGGCTCGGGAACTGCTGGCGCAGATCCCGTTCAAGGCCTGGAACAAGAAAACCTGGCGCGGCCTGGGCCGGTTGCTGTTTTCGCCGCTGGAAAAGGACTGAATCATGGGCTGGCTTCAGCGCTGGCGTGAGCGACGCGTCAAACGGGCGATTCGCAAGTTGCCGAAGATCGAGCGCGGCGCTGCACGGTTCGCCCAGGCTTATCCTGATTACAGCTTTGGCCGGGGCAGCTATGGCCTGCCGATCGTTCATGACTGGAAGGAAGGCTCGACGCTGAAGATCGGCGCCTACTGTTCGATTGCCGAAGGCGTGCAGATCTTTCTCGGCGGACATCATCGGGCGGACTGGGTGACCACCTTCCCGTTTCCGGCGATGCTGCCGCAGGCCGCGCACATTCGTGATTACAGCGGCACTCATGGGGATGTGACGATCGGCAACGATGTCTGGCTGTGCTCCAACTGCACCATCCTGTCAGGCGTGACGATCGGGAGTGGCGCGATCATCGCGGCCGGCGCACTGGTCACGCGGGATGTTGAACCTTATGCGGTCATGGGGGGCAATCCCGCGAAATTCCTGCGCTGGCGCTTTCCCGAAGAGCAGCGCCGGCAACTGTTGCAAAGTGCGTGGTGGGACTGGCCGGAAGCCGAACTGCACAGCCTGGCGCAAACGCTGTGCAGTGACGACATCGAGGGATTCCTCACTTATGCCCGCCAGCGCCAGACCTCATAGCCGCTCAACGTTCCCGGGCGGCTTCCTCGGCCAGTTTTTTCGGCCGCTGCTTCTGGCGTAGCCAGTGCAGGAATGTCTTTCCGGCTTCGATTCCAGGCTTCTCGATGTACAGGAATGTCAGGCTGGCGATGACGATCAGCAGGCAACTGCAGACTGCCATCAACAGCAGGTAGAAGACCGGGTTCTGTGGGTTGAAGGACATCAGGTGCGGCAGTTGCTGCACCATGATCCAGAGTACATAACCGTGCAGCAGATAGGTGCTGTAGCTGATCTCTCCCAGCCAGCGGATGCTGCGCATACGCAGGGCGCCCCAAAGCGGGTTGCCCGATGCCACGACGACGAAAAACATGCCCAGCAGCAGGAGCGGCATCAGGCTGAAGGCGCGCTTGAACAGGGTCATCGCCAGAATCAGGGCCAGCAGGGCAACCGCCGTGGCGGCGTGTGTCCGCCCCCATGCGACCAGATGCGGGCGTCGTACCCAATAGGCCGCTGCGATACCGCCAAGAAAACTCGCCAGAAAATGCTTTTTCAGTGAATGCTCCCAGCCGATGACCTGGTACAGGGCATAGACTCCGATCAGGCACAGAACGACCTGCAGCCATGGGCCGCGGTAGATGAACACCAGGCCAAGCAGTGGCAGTGCCAGGTAGAAGAACACCTCGTAGGCCAGCGTCCAGGTCACGTTGGAGATCAACATGCCGCTCTGGTGGTATTGATTGATATCCGGACGGTCGAAAGTCAGCCAGCCCAATACCTGCCCGACCAGTTCCACGGGAGAGTCCTTCAGTTCCCAGTCCTGCAGATTGAACACGGTGACAAACACGATCAGCATCAGCGGCAGGTAAAGGGGATAAAGCCGAAACACCCGTGATACCGCAAATGCCAGCCAGTCATGCTCGCGCCCCTGTTTGAGCAGGCGGCTCCAGAACAGGAAACCGGTGATCATGAAAAACAGCGCGACGCTGGCCTGACCCAGTTGCGAATAGAAGTTGCTCGGCGGAAAGTCGATCACGCCGGTGTGCAGGTAGAACCAGGTAATGATCGCGTGGTGTATGAAAACGCCAAAGGCCAGGTAGCCACGCAAACCGTCAATGGTGCCGTAGCGATTTTCACCATTGTGCTGCAGGTGCAGGGCGGCCTTGGGAACCAGGCGCAGGAACATTACCGAAGTCGCGATGGCGAGCAGATACGCGACCGCGGCGAAGACAGGATTGGTATCCATCATGGTCAGTGGGCCCGGGCAGGGCGACCTCCCTGTTGCACTTGCCTGTGCAGATTATCGACAGCCGCCTGGGAAGCTGTCGTCGAATAACCCTGGAGCAGGGCATCGAAGTGGTCCTCGAACAGCCAGCGCTTGTCTTCCGTGTAGCGCTGCATGTGGCGCAGGTTACGTTGACGCAGGGAAAGGCTCAAAGGGGACGGGTAGATGCGCAGATCCGCCAGGTCGATCAATCCGAACTCACCGTCTTCCAGCACCAGTACGTTGCCCAGATGCAGCGAACGGAAATACACACCCTGTTCATGCAGGCGCGCCATGAACTTGCCGAAACGCTCGACCAGAGCCTGCCGCACGGCCGGTGCGGTGATGCCCTGAAGTACCTGGCGCAAGGTGTGCCCCGGCAACGGCGCGTAATGCACCGCGCTGCTGCCGTCGTCGAGACGATACAGGTTCAGCACCTGCGGGGTCGGAATGCCCATGCGGCGCAATTGTTCGCTGTTGATGGCAAAACGTTCGGAATACGGGTTGAAGTTACCGGAGGTGTACCAGCGACGGCGGCGGAACAGCTTGAGGAAGCTGCCATCGGTCAGGCGCAGGACCTTGGGGCCGAGGCCGTCTTCTTCGATCACCTGGGCATTGACCGCCAATGGTTGCAGACCGCTGGCCGACAGTTTCTGCACCGGTACGGTCAACAGGCGCCGGGCGCGCTGATTGATGCTCAGTGCCGCGATCAGCGCCAGTGGAATCCACAGCAGAAACCAGTGCTCTTTCGGGCGCGAGATGATGCCTCCGCCTTCGGTCAATCCGGCACCGATGCCGAAGACCAGCCAGGTGGACGCGATGATCAGCAACGGCTGAACCCGTTGACGCCAACTGCTCAGCAAACCCCACGCCTGGAGAAACAGCCAGGGCAACAAACCCAGAACCCCGACGTAATAAAGGACGCCCAGGGCAAAGCTGTGGGGTTCCTGAAAGTTGTACCCGACGCCCGGATCGATCGCCAGATCGGCGTTGAAGCCGTGGCCGATCCATGGGTGATCGGCAATTTTCTGCAAGGCGATCTGCCAGATTTCGAAACGGTAGGAATCGCCCCGTTCGGTGATCATTCTGGAAAACACGCCGACGACCGTGATACCGACGGCCGCCAGTGCTCCGAGCATCAACAGTGAGCGACGGTTCCAGCAAATGAAGCTCAGCCACAGGGCAGCCAGGGTCAGTGCGACCAGAGGAGTTCTCGAGCCGGTGGCGATCACGGCGCTAAACATGATCAGCATCGCCGGCAGGCTGAACCAGAGCAGGCGACCATGCTTGCAGCACATGCTGACGCTGAGCCAATAGGCGCAGAAGAAGCCGAACAGGTGGGAACTGAGCAGTGGATTGTCGAAAGCGCCTCCGCCGACCAGGCGCATTCCGGGTTGGTAATGCTGGATAAAAGGGATCAGGAAACAGGTGGTGGCGACCAGTGCAACCAGAGCGGCGACGAACAGTATTGGCGCAAGAATCTCACTGCGGTAACGCACGAGCAGATAGCAACCGACAAACAGCAACAGTGTGTGCAGCGGTGGCTTGAACATGCCGCCGAACGATTCGCCGTCGACGGGCCCCAGTTCAGGCTGAGCATTGCCCAGGCGATGAACACAAGCAGTGCGACGATCATCGGTTCGCGCAACAGTTCCTTGAACGCCTGCGGTCGCAGGCAAAGGGCGATCAGTGCCGGGATGCTGAACAGGCCATAGAACAGCTTGTGATGCAGGCTGCGCCCAGGCAGAAAGAACAATGCGCACAGAAGCAGGAAATAGCCGGCTGGAAGTATCCACAGGCTGATGAAGTCGAAGATTCGACTGGACGTACTGCTGAAGCCGCGAAGTTGCATGCTGTGAGATTCGTTCCTGAAATTGATCGGCCATTTCGTTGATGGCAGTTCGACACTGAAAAAAGACGCATAACAATAACAGCCTTTGTGCGATTGCCAGAACCCTGAAGAAGCTGTGCTAAAGTCAGCGTCCTTTTTATCGACTTTCCCGTGATATGACCGACTCCAGTCCCGCCGCAAGCCCTTCGAGCTTGAAAATCTACTTCCGACTGCTCGGCTACGTCCGGCCGTATATCAGTCTGTTCCTGATCAGCATCGTCGGATTCCTGATTTTCGCATCGACCCAGCCAATGCTCGGTTACATTCTCAAGTATTTCGTCGACGGGCTTTCCAACCCGGAGGCCGCGCTGTTCCCCACCGTCCCTTACCTGCGTGACCTGCAACTGCTGCAGGCCGTACCGTTGCTGATCATCCTGATCGCGGCATGGCAGGGTTTCGGCTCCTATCTGGGCAACTATTTCCTGGCCAAGGTTTCCCTGGGGCTGGTGCATGATCTGCGGGTGCAACTGTTCAACAACCTGCTGGTACTGCCGAACCGGTATTTCGACAAGCATAACTCCGGTCACCTGATTTCACGCATCACCTTCAACGTCACCATGGTCACGGGGGCGGCAACGGATGCGATCAAGGTCGTAATCCGTGAGGGGATGACCGTGGTCTTCCTGTTCGCCTCCCTGCTGTTCATGAACTGGAAGCTGACACTGGTGATGGTTGCGATCCTGCCGCTCATCGCCGTGATGGTGCGTACCGCGAGCAAGAAATTCCGCAAGCAGAGCAAGAAAATCCAGTTGGCCATGGGCGATGTGACCCACGTTGCATCGGAAACCATCCAGGGCTACCGCGTGGTACGCAGTTTCGGTGGCGAAGCCTACGAAGAAAAACGCTTCTTCAATGCCAGCCAGAGCAACACCGACAAACAACTGCGCATGACCCGCACCGGCGCGATCTACACGCCGATGCTGCAACTGGTGATCTACACCGCCATGGCGGTCTTGATGTTCCTGGTGCTGTTCCTGCGCGGTGATGCCTCGGCGGGCGACATGGTGGCCTACATCACCCTGGCGGGCCTGCTGCCCAAGCCGATCCGTCAGTTGTCCGAAGTCAGCTCGACCATCCAGAAGGGTGTCGCGGGTGCCGAAAGCATTTTCGAGCAGCTCGACGTCGAGCCGGAAATCGATACCGGTACGGTCGAGCGCGACTCGGTCACCGGTCGTCTGGAGGTACGCAACCTCAGCTTTACCTACCCAGGCACCGAGCGTCAGGTGCTCGACAACATCAGTTTCTCGGTGGAGCCAGGGCAGATGGTCGCGCTGGTCGGTCGCTCCGGCAGCGGCAAGTCGACGCTGGCCAACCTGATTCCGCGCTTCTATCACCACGACAAGGGCGAAATCCTGATCGACGGTGTGGAGATCGAGCAGTACAAACTGCTGAACCTGCGTCGCCACATCGCCCAGGTCACCCAGCATGTCACGCTGTTCAGCGACACCGTGGCCAACAACATCGCCTATGGCGATCTGGCCGGGGCGCCGCGTGAAGACATCGAAAAAGCCGCGCGTGATGCCTTTGCCATGGACTTCATCGCGCAGTTGCCGCAGGGGCTCGATACCCAGGTGGGCGAGAACGGCGTGCTGTTGTCCGGCGGTCAACGCCAGCGCCTGGCGATCGCCCGTGCCTTGCTCAAGAATGCGCCGGTATTGATTCTCGACGAGGCTACTTCCGCCCTCGATACCGAATCCGAGCGCCATATCCAGGCCGCCCTGGATCAGGTGATGAAGGGCCGCACCACACTGGTGATTGCCCACCGCCTGTCGACCATCGAGAAGGCCGACCTGATTCTGGTCATGGACCAGGGACAGATCGTCGAGCGTGGCACTCACGATGAACTGTTGGCACAGAATGGCTATTACGCGCGCCTGAATGCCATGGGCCTCGATGCCCCGGCCGAAGACATCGCCTGATCCGGCCATGAAGTCATCGGGTGCGCCATGCACCCGATGCTTTGTATCAAATGGCTTACCCTTCTTGACCAAACCTGCATAAAACCCGACACCGCGCTTGTTAAGGTTCCCGGAAGAACTCTGACTTCCATCGAAGGGGCCATCCCCGTCGCACGGGTACTTTCATGCTGCAACGCTATCTGTGGAAGCTGCTGCCCAAACCGCAGCGAGCTTTTCTGCTGGGGCGCCTGTCCGTGGTCGATCGACAGGCGGTAAACAAATCCATGTCGGCGAACCTGCGCTTTCCCGAAGCCTTCGACCGGCGATCCTGTCTGTTCATTCATGTTCCCAAGTGCGCCGGCAGCAGTGTGTGCGAGGCGATGTTCAATGGCTGGCGTCCCGGTCATCTGCCGTTGTACTGGTATGAAGAGCAGTTTCCTGCGGAGTTCGCCGCCGCCTTCAAATTTGCCTTCGTGCGTGATCCGCTGGAGCGTGCCTATTCGGCCTATGCTTTCCTGCACGGCAACGAACTGAGCGGGCGCGATCACGCCGCGCAGCAGTTGGTCAGGCACTACCGCGACTTCGACGATTTCGTTGCGCGCTGGCTGCATGCCGACACGATCGGGCGACAATTGCACTTCGTCGCGCAAACCGACTTTCTCACTGATTCGCTGGGCCGGCTCGCCATGGACTTCATCGGGTATCAGGAGCATCTGGCGCGGGATTTCCAACTGGTGTGCGAGCGTCTCGGGCTGACAAGCCAGCTGCAACACTTCAATGGTTCCAGGCAGCGTCGCCCGCAGCCGGCGCGTGACTTCTGTACGCAACGCACCCGGCGCCTGGTACGGCGAGTCTATGCGCGAGATTACGAGATGCTTGGCTATGAGTGAGGCACCTTATGAAGTCTCGCTGGCGACCGAGTGCCGGATCGATACCGATGAGGTCGAACTGGCCGACGCCTGCCATCGACTGGCGGTCCTGTTGCTCAACAAATGAGCAGAAAAGCCTCTCGTTTCATCCAGTTGCAGCCGCCGCACAAGCCTTCGCCCACCCTGTGTTAATATCGCGCCCCTGTTCATTTTGTATGTGGGTTGCTCCATGAAGTTGTCCATGCCGCGATTCGATCAAGCCCCTGTCTTGGTGGTCGGCGATGTCATGCTCGACCGTTACTGGCATGGTGGTACCTCACGGATTTCCCCTGAGGCGCCGGTACCGGTTGTCAAAGTCGAGCAAATCGAAGACCGCCCGGGCGGTGCCGCCAACGTTGCCCTGAACATTGCCGCGCTGGGTGCGCCGGCGTCGCTGGTCGGTGTGACCGGTGACGACGAAGCCGCCGACAGCCTGAGCAACAGCCTCAAGGGGGCGGGCGTGCGCGCCTTGTTCCAGCGCATTGCGCACCAGCCGACCATCGTCAAGCTGCGGGTCATGAGCCGGCACCAGCAATTGCTGCGTATCGATTTCGAAGAACCGTTCGCCACCGACGCGCTCGCGCTCGCTTCCCAGGTCGACGACCTGCTGGAAGGCATCAAGGTGCTGGTGCTTTCCGACTACGGCAAAGGCGCTCTGAAAAACCATCAGGCGCTGATCCAGGCCGCCCGGGGCAAAGGCATTCCGGTGCTGGCCGACCCGAAGGGCAAGGATTTCTCGATCTACCGGGGTGCGAGCCTGATCACCCCGAACCTCAGCGAGTTCGAAGCCATCGTCGGTGGTTGCGCCGACGAACACGAACTGGTGAGCAAGGGCGCGAAACTGATGCACGACCTTGAACTCGGCGCTCTGCTGGTCACCCGTGGCGAGCACGGCATGACACTGCTGCGTCCGGATCATCCGGCGCTGCACCTGCCGGCCCGGGCCCGTGAAGTGTTCGACGTGACCGGTGCCGGGGACACGGTGATTTCTACCCTGGCGGCGGCGATTGCAGCAGGCGAAGAACTGCCGCACGCGGTGGCACTGGCCAACCTGGCGGCGGGCATCGTGGTCGGCAAGCTGGGTACGGCGGCGATCAGCGCCCCGGAACTGCGCCGTGCGATTCAGCGTGAAGAAGGTTCCGAGCGCGGTGTGCTGGGTCTGGAACAACTGCTGCTGGCAGTCGCCGATGCCCGGGCGCACAACGAGAAGATCGTGTTCACCAACGGCTGCTTCGACATTCTGCACGCGGGCCATGTGACCTACCTCGAGCAGGCGCGAGCGCAAGGCGATCGCCTGATCGTCGCGATCAACGACGACGCGTCCGTCAGTCGCCTGAAAGGCCCGGGCCGACCGATCAACAGCGTCGACCGGCGCATGGCGGTACTCGCCGGACTGGGCGCGGTGGACTGGGTGATCAGCTTTCCTGAAGGCACCCCGGAAAACCTGCTGCGCGAGGTCAAGCCGGATGTGCTGGTGAAGGGCGGTGACTATGGCATCGACCAGGTTGTCGGCGCCGATATCGTCAAGGCTTACGGTGGCACCGTGAAAGTGCTGGGGCTGGTGGAAAACAGCTCGACCACGGCGATTGTGGAAAAGATCCGCGGTAATTGATTCAAGCCAATTGTGGCGAGGGAGCTTGCTCCCTCGCCACACAGGCCTGCCGCTTGGCTTTCAGCCCGCCTTGCGCGGCACGATCTTCTTCAGCAGTTGCTTCGCTTTGCCGCGTAGCCGCGCCAGGCCAGAGTCCTTGGTCGGAGGCGTCAAACCTTGCTGGCGCAGCCAGTCCTTCCAGCGAATCCGCTCATCGCGCACCAGCCAGCCGTCCTGCCGGGCGAAACTCTCCGCCAGATACAGGCCGCGAGTGCCTGCCGGGGATAGTTGACCCTTCTTCAGCGTATACAGCTCGGGCAGTGGTTCGCCGTCCTGCAACGGCATCAGGTACAGGTCGGGGCGTTTGCGGTCGAGCCGGGCGACCAGTTGATCGCCTTCCAGTCGTTCGTCGACATGGAACAGGCTCAGGTTCTTGGCTTCCTTCGGCACATCGAGCCGCAGGTCGTAGATCAATTGCAGGGAAGCGGTCGGCAGGTGAACGTACGCCCGTGGCCGTTCGACCAGTTGCAGGTTGGCGCAGCGCACCGGGCGCGCCGAACCGGACAGCGGCGTCAGGCGAAAGGGCAGGGCCTCGCGGTAGTGCAATGCCGAGGCATAGGGCGCCGGCAGCCAGGTGTCGTTGAAGCGCCCGCCGAGCCAGCCTTCCGGGGTTTCCAGCAGACATTCTTCGGCAATCTCCTGGATCGCCGTGTGCAACGGGATATTCAGTTCGTGAGCCGGCACGTAGCCGGAAATCAGTTTGAGCACCACGTCGCCGCGATCCTGCCGGCGCTGGCGCACCAGCACCCAGTAATCGCGGTTCTGCCAGTGCAGGGTCAGGCGCACCGAAACGCCGAGGTTGGCCAGTTCCAGCGCAAAGCGCTCGGCGTCGGCCACGCTGACCGGTTTGCGCCGTTGCAGGGTCTGGGCGAAATTCAGCGGCCTGCCTACGCTCTGGTAGGTCAGGCCCTCGGGCGTCGCTTCGACGAACAGCGGCAGCGTCTTGAAGTTGCTCGGATTCTTTCTGATGAGCGTACGCGGCATGTCGGCTCCTGCTTAAGGCCGCGGGGCGGCGTCAGTGACCACGAAGGACCCGGGCAACGGTCGCAACGTTGTGGGCGAGGTGCAGCGGATTGATTGTCCCGACAATGGCACTGGCCACGCCGGGCTGGGCGAACAGCAACTCGAAGCTGGCGCGCACCGGATCCACGCCGGGACTCAGGCACACGTGACCGCTGGCCAGGGCTTTCTTCACCAGAATGGCTTTGCCGTGGTCAGCAGCATAGTCAATGACTGCCTTCTCGTTTTGTTCGTTCAGATTGTAGGTGACCATCGCGCAGTCGCCTTGCTCCAGTGCCTTGAGGCCACCTTCGACGGTTTTGCCGGAGAAACCGAAACCGCGAATCTTGCCCTCGGCCTTCAGTGCCGCGAGGGTTGCGTAGACTTCGCTGTCGTCAAGAATAGCCATGTCATTGCCATCCGAGTGCACCAGCACCAGATCGATGAAGTCGGTTTCCAGGCGCTTCAGGCTGCGCTCGACCGACATCCGGGTGTGGGCGGCGCTGAAGTCGTGGGTCGACTGGCCATCGGTAAATTCTTCGCCGACCTTGCTGACGATCACCCAGTCCTTGCGTTCGCCACGCAGCAGCGGGCCGAGGCGCTCTTCGCTGCGGCCATAGGCCGGGGCGGTGTCGATCAGGTTGATGCCCAGTTCCCGCGCCTGTTTGAGCAGCATGCGTGCGGCGTCGTCATCGGGGATCTGGAAGCCGTTGGGGTATTTCACGCCCTGGTCGCGGCCAAGTTTGACGGTGCCCAGGCCCAGCGGTGAAACCAGCAGGCCGGTACTGCCCAGCGGGCGATGCAGATCGTGCAGGGTCGGCAGGCTCATGGCAGCAGTTGCTCCCATGCAGGAACGCCCATTGGCGGTTTCGGCAATTCCGGCAACGGCGCCGGATGGCCCGGCTGGATGCCGTCGCGCTCCAGAGAGGCGATCACCCGGTCAGCGAAGTCCGGGGCCAGGGCCAGTTTGGTCGGCCAGCCAACCAGCAGGCGACCCTCTTCGGCGAGAAACGCGTTGTCCGGACGAGTCAGGCCGGTTTGCAGCGGTTCGGCGCGGTCGACGCGCAAGGTCGCCCATTGCACGTTGCTCAGGTCGATCCAGGGCAACAACTGTGCGATTTCCTTTTGTGCGGTGGCGATCTGTTCGGCGGGCTCACGGGCCACGCCTTCGGACTCGGCAATGTCGCCACCCATGTACCAGACCCATTGGCCGTCGGCGGCCGGGTGCGTGGTCACGGTGATGCGCGGCTTGGTGCCGCCACCCAGGCAATGGGCGTACAGCGGCTTCAGGCCCGGGCCCTTGGCGATGATCATGTGCAGCGGCCGGCGTTGCATGGCCGGTTGGGTCAGGCCGAGAGTTTCCAGCAGCGCCGCAGTACCGGCTCCGGCGCTGAGGACGATGCGCTGGGCGTGGATTTCGCGACCGTCGACCTTCAGGCCGACCAGCACGCCGCTGTCCAGCAAAGGCTCGATGTTCTGGCCGGCGAGCAGGCCGTCACCGGCGAGGTCGGCCAGGCGCTGAATCACGCTGGGTACATCGACCACCAGTTCGGCGAGGCGGTAGACCTTGCCCTTGAAACGCTTGTCCTGCAGCGCCGGTGGCAATTGATCACCCTTGACCTGATCGACCCGGCCGCGCACCGCTTTACTGGCGAAGAAACTGGTGAGGTTGCCGGCAAGTGTACCCGGCGACCACAGGTAATGGGCTTCGGACAGCAGACGCACACCGGAAAGGTCGAGTTCACCATCGCCGGCCAGGGCTTCGCGCCAGCGGCGCGGCATGTCGGCGATGGCTTCCGAGGCGCCGGTCAGCGCGCCGTGCAATGCGTACTTGGCGCCACCGTGGATGATGCCCTGGGATTTCACGCTCTGTCCGCCGCCAAGGCTGGCGCTTTCCACCAGCACGGTCGAGAAACCCTGGCGTCGCAGGCGCGCGTTCAGCCAGAGGCCGGCGATACCAGCGCCGACAATCAGCACGTCGGTGGAAATGGGAGATGGCATGCAACGACCTCAGTGTTCAAGACGAGGGCGCAGTATACAGACTCGGGGAAAAGGGGATTTGTCGATGATCAACAAGGCTGATGCAATCCGGATGTGAGAACGAGCCTGCTCGCGAAGAGGGCGTATCAGTTGCCGGTGACATATCTGACACTACGCTTTCGCGAGCAGGCTCGCTCCCACCGGGATCTGTGTAATACAGGTCAATGGCCAGCGGTTTTCGAGAAGAGCTGGATGACCACCACACCGAGCACGATCAAGCCCATCCCGAGCATCGCCGGAATATCCAGCTTCTGACCGTAGAGGAACAGCGCCGCAACGCTGACCATCACGATGCCCATGCCGGCCCACACCGCATACGCCACGCCCACCGGCACGCTGCGCACTACCAGCGTCAGCATCCAGAAGGCGATGGCGTAGCCGACGATGACCAGCACGAGGGGCAATGGCGTGCTGAAACCTTTGACGGCCTTCATCGAAACGGTGGCGATCACTTCGGCGCAAATGGCAATAGCCAGATAGACGTAAGCGTTCATGTTCAAATCCTCGTGCGAAGTGTTGCTTTCTGAGGCGGCATTCTAGTGAGTCCCCAGATGGGGTAAAGTCATTACCTATCTGTTCTGGAGATGGGTTGCCTGATGGACATGCAATGGAATCTGGATCAATTGCGCCTGTTTGTGGCGGTGGCCGAACAGCGGTCGTTCTCCGCCGTGGCGCGCCGGCAACACAAGGCGCAATCGGCGATCAGCAGCGCCATTGCGATGCTGGAGGACGACCTCGGCGTCAGCCTGTTCGAACGTAGCAGCGGGCGTCAGCCGACTCTGACCGAAGCGGGCGAAGCCTTGCTTGAAGAGGCGCGGGAAGTGCTGCGTCAATGCGAGCGCCTGAATGGCCGGGCCATGGCCATGGTGCGCGGTCAGGAAGCACAGTTGCGGGTCGCCCAGGATGAAGCGATGCCTTATCAGGCGCTGGTTGAAAGCTTCGGGGCGCTGGCCGAACAGTTTCCGAGCCTGGAGGTACAACTGACCAGCGCCGCCCAGGGCGAGGTGTCGCGCAAACTGGTGGAGCGCCGGGCCGATCTCGGGTTGCTGTTCTATCACGATGAAATCCCCGAAGCGCTGGAGCGCCGGGTGTTGGGCAGTGTGGAAATGGTCACGGTCTGTGGCGTCAACCATCCGCTGGCCGTGCAGTCTTACGTCACTTGCCAGCAACTGGCGCAACATCGCCAACTGCTGATGTCGACACAGACCAGTGTCTACCCCGGCAACGAACCGGCCAGTCCGCAGGTCTGGCGCGCCGACAGTTTCTACGTCATGGCTGAATGGCTGGTGCGCGACCTCGGCTGGGCCTGGCTGCCGCGCCATGTGGTGCAGTATTCGGCGTATCAGGGGCTGATGGTGGAACTGGACAGCGAATGGACGCCGCCGGCGCTGGTGGTGGAACTGGTCTGGCGCCGTGACGAACCGCTGGGGCCGGCGGCGCGCTGGCTGGCGGAGCGATTTGCCATACACCTGCGGGCGATCGGCGGCAAAAGTCGATAAACTCCGCCGCCATGAATAGAACTCTGTACACCGCGCTGTTTTACCTGGGGCTGCCATTGGTGGCGATTCGGCTGTGGCTGCGTTCGCGCAAGGCGCCGGCGTATGCCAGACGGATTGGCGAACGCTTCTCCTATGGCATGCCGACATTGCAACCCGGTGGCATCTGGGTTCACGCCGTGTCGGTGGGCGAAAGCATCGCGGCCGCGCCGATGATCCGTGCGCTGCTGCAACGTTATCCACACCTGCCGATCACCGTGACCTGCATGACACCGACCGGCTCGGAACGCATTCAGGCGATGTTCGCCAATGAACCGCGCATCCGGCATTGCTACCTGCCGTACGATTTGCCCTGCGCGGCGGCGCGTTTTCTTGATCGCGTGCAGCCCCGGCTTGCCGTAATCATGGAAACCGAACTGTGGCCCAATCACATCCATCAGTGTGCCAAGCGCGGGATCCCGGTGGCGCTGGCCAACGGACGCCTGTCCGAGCGTTCGGCCAAAGGCTATGGCCGGTTCAGCAAACTGATCGCACCGATGCTGGCCGAGATGAGCCTGTTCGCCGTGCAGACCGAAGCCGAAGCCCGGCGCTTTCGTGATTTGGGCGCACGCCCGGAGACGGTCGAGGTCACCGGCTCGATCAAGTTCGATCTGACCATCGACCCGCAATTGCTGCAACGCGCCGCTGAACTGCGGGGCCAATGGCAGGCGCAGGAGCGTCCCGTGTGGATCGCTGCCAGCACCCATGAGGGCGAGGACGAAGTGGTGCTCGATGCCCATCGTCGCCTGCTGGCCAACCATCCCGATGCGCTGCTGATTCTGGTGCCGCGTCACCCGGAACGTTTCAACTCGGTGTTCGAATTGTGCCAGCGCGAAGGTTTCGCCACGGTGCGTCGTTCGACCGGTGCAAACGTCGATGCCGCCACCTCGGTGCTGTTGGGCGACACCATGGGCGAATTGTTGTTTCTCTACGCCCTGGCCGACAGCGCGTTTGTCGGCGGCAGCCTGGTGGCCAATGGCGGCCACAACCTGCTGGAGCCGGCGGCTCTGGCGAAACCGGTGATCAGCGGCCCGCACCTGTTCAACTTTCTCGACATCGCCGCACAGCTGCGTGATGCCGGCGCGTTGGCCGAGGTGGATGACGCCGAAGGTCTGGCGACGCAAGTGCAGCGCCTGTTCGAGTTGCCGCGTGATGCTCAGCGCATGGCCGAGGCCGGGCTGAAGGTGATGCGCCGCAATCAGGGCGCGTTGCAGCGCTTGCTCGATGGCCTGGGACGATTGATCGACCGCCCATAAAAAAACGCAGCCCCAAGGCTGCGTTTTTTGTTCAAGGCCGGGCCTTGAGCTGTTCTTCGGCAGCCTTGGCCAGATCCGGCGGCAGGAAATCCTTGTCCGGGTTGTAGTCGGCCTTCAGGTAGCGGGTCAGATCCTGCAAGTCACCGGGGTTCAACGTCCCCGCCGCCTGCTTCAGGCGCAGGTTGTCGAGAATGTAGTCGTAGCGGGTGTTGTTGTAGTTGCGCACCGAGGTATAGAGCTGGCGCTGGGCGTCGAGCACGTCGACGATGTTGCGCGTCCCCACCTGATAACCGATTTCCGTGGCTTCCACCGCGCTCTGGTTGGAGATGATCGACTGGCGACGCGCCTGCACCTGTTCGACGTCGGTATTCACCGCACGGTGCAGGTTGCGGGTGTTTTCAACGATCTGCCGGCGCAGGCTTTCGCGCTGCTGCTCGCTCTGATCCAGTTGTGCATAGGACTGGCGCACCTGAGAGCTGGTCAGCCCACCGCTGTAGATCGGGATGTTCAGTTGCAGGCCCACGGTGCTTTGCTCGACGTTGCCGTGATAAGGCGTGCCGAAGGCGTTCGGGTTGGAGAAACCGAGGGCGTCGTTGTCGCCTTTTTCGTATTTGGCCACGGCGTCGAGGGTCGGCAGGTGACCGGCCTTGCGTTGTTTCAGTGTTTGCTCGGCGGAGCTCACCGCATAGTTGCTGGCCAGCAGATTGAGGTTCTGCTTGGCGGCGGTGTCGACCCAGGCCTTGGCGTCGTTCGGCGCCGGCGGCAGGATCGGCAGGGTGTGGACGATGCCCTGGATCGAGTTGTACTGACGGTTGGTCAGGGTAATCAGCGCTTCGAACGCATCTTCGACCTGACGCTGCGCGACGATCCGGTTGGCCCGTGCGGTGTCGTAACTGGCCTGCGACTGCAGCACGTCGGTCTTGTCCGACAGGCCCACGTCGAAGCGCTCGTTGGACTGGTCGAGCTGGCGCTTGAACGCGGCTTCTTCAGCCTTGGTCGAGGCCAGGTTGTCCTGGCTGCGCAGGACGTTGAAGTAGCTTTCGGCCGATTGCAGGATCAGGTTCTGTTCGGTGGCCGACAGTTGCAGCGCGGCCTGCTCGTTGACGTCCTTGGCGGCCTGGTACTGGAACCAGCGATCGGCGCGGAACAATGGCTGCGCCAGCGTCGCCTGATAGGAATGTGCGCTGCGGTTGGCAATGGCCGATGGCTGGTCGATCGAGGTGCGCACGGCGGCGGTTTCGGCACCGCCGGAGAGGTTCGGCAGCAGCCCGGCGCGGGCCTGTGGCACGACTTCTTTCTGGGCACCGTACTGGGCGCGGGCGGCGGCCAGATCGGCGTTGTTGTCGACCGCTTCCTGATAGACGCTGACCAGATCGGTCCGGGTCGACAACGGCGCTTCCGCTGCCCAGACCATTGCGTTGGACGCACAAGACACGGCAACAGCCAGTGAGAGTTTGCGCAGCATGAGGCGATCCCTAGCATGAATATTATGGAAATAATCCGGGCGCCAAAGGTAGGGCGCGGGCACTGCATCGTCAAGGCTTGGCGCCAGGGCGCAGCAGGGCAAAGCGAGTGTAGTTGTGCATTGAGGCGCTCACAATCCTGTCGGCGCCCGCAATTGCGCCATTCATCATGGTGTTTGCCGCGGTGTTGGCGTTCTTTGCCGGTTGTGTCTAGACTGGCCGGGTTCTTGTCGGGGTGCCTTGCTATGAGGCTGAGATCGAATAATTTCGGATCCCGTTGAACCTGATCAGGTTAGCGCCTGCGTAGGGAACAAGATTTCTCGTCACCCGGCGAGTCCTCTTGTGCTTCGTCCGGGAAATTGTTCGACAATCGAACGCTCGACGACGATGCACAGCACCAGTCCCGGTGCGTCCGTGCCTTTCAGGTTCTGCTCCGACAATCCACTGCCTGGATGCTGTCTGGAGAGCCCGTGATGACTACAAAATCTAAAAACGCGATCAACCTGAGTGACTCGGCCAAGGTCGACGAGCAGTCGGTTCAACCGTTCACCCGTTCGCAGAAGGTCTACGTTCAGGGCTCCCGCCCGGACATCCGCGTGCCGATGCGCGAAATCACCCTCGATGTGACTCCGACCGACTTCGGCGGCGAAATCAACGCGCCGGTCACCGTCTACGACACCTCGGGCCCGTATACCGATCCGAATGTGGTGATCGATGTCCGCAAAGGTCTGGGCGACGTGCGTTCGGCGTGGATCGATGACCGTGGCGATACCGAGCGCCTGCCGGGCCTGAGCTCGAAGTTCGGTCAGGAGCGCCTGGCCGATCCGGAGCTGACCAAACTGCGTTTCGCCCACGTCAACAACCCGCGCCGGGCCAGGGCCGGGGCCAACGTCAGCCAGATGCACTACGCGCGCAAAGGCATCATCACTGCCGAGATGGAATACGTCGCCATCCGCGAAAACATGAAGCTGCAAGAAGCCCGCGCTGCCGGCCTGCTGAACCAGCAGCACGCCGGCCACAGTTTCGGCGCGAGCATTCCGAAAGAAATCACCCCTGAGTTCGTGCGCGAGGAAATCGCCCGTGGCCGCGCGATCATTCCCGCGAACATCAACCACGTCGAACTGGAACCGATGATCATCGGTCGCAACTTCCTGGTGAAGATCAACGGCAATATCGGCAACAGTGCATTGGGTTCGTCCATCGAAGAAGAGGTGGCGAAACTGACCTGGGGCATCCGCTGGGGTTCGGACACCGTCATGGACCTGTCCACCGGCAAACACATTCACGAAACCCGTGAATGGATCATCCGCAACTCGCCGGTTCCGATCGGCACCGTGCCGATCTATCAGGCGCTGGAAAAGGTCAACGGCGTGGCCGAGGACCTGACCTGGGAGCTGTTTCGCGACACGTTGATCGAGCAGGCCGAGCAGGGCGTCGACTACTTCACCATCCACGCCGGCGTGTTGTTGCGCTACGTGCCGCTGACCGCCAAGCGTGTGACCGGCATCGTGTCCCGTGGCGGTTCGATCATGGCCAAGTGGTGCCTGGCGCATCACAAGGAAAACTTCCTCTACACCCACTTCGAGGAAATCTGCGAAATCATGAAGGCCTACGACGTCAGCTTCTCGCTGGGCGACGGCCTGCGTCCGGGCTCGATTGCCGACGCCAATGACGAAGCGCAGTTCGGCGAACTGGAGACCCTGGGCGAGCTGACCAAGATCGCCTGGAAGCACGACGTGCAATGCATGATCGAAGGCCCGGGTCACGTGCCGATGCAACTGATCAAGGAGAACATGGACAAGCAGCTGGAGTGCTGCGACGAGGCGCCGTTCTACACCCTCGGCCCGCTGACCACCGACATTGCACCGGGTTATGACCACATCACTTCGGGTATCGGTGCGGCGATGATCGGCTGGTTCGGTTGCGCGATGCTCTGCTACGTGACGCCGAAGGAGCACCTGGGTCTGCCGAACAAGGATGACGTGAAGACCGGGATCATCACCTACAAGATCGCGGCGCACGCCGCCGACCTTGCCAAGGGTCACCCGGGCGCGCAGATCCGCGACAACGCCCTGAGCAAGGCGCGGTTCGAGTTCCGTTGGGAAGACCAGTTCAACCTCGGCCTGGACCCCGACACCGCCCGTTCGTATCACGATGAAACCCTGCCGAAGGACTCGGCGAAGGTCGCGCATTTCTGTTCGATGTGCGGGCCGAAATTCTGCTCGATGAAGATCACCCAGGAAGTTCGCGAATACGCGGCCAACCAGCGGATCGACACGGTTGACGTGGACGTCGCCCAGGGCCTGGCGGAACAGGCCGAGCGGTTCAAGAAGGAAGGCAGTCAGCTGTACAGGAAGGTTTGATCGGACCTGAAAGAGTGGGGCCTGTAATGGCCCCTTCGCGAGCAAGCTCGCTCCCACATTTGAATGCATTCCAAAGTGGGAGCGAGCTTGCTCGCGAATACGGTCGACACAACAACAAATGTCCCTCTGAGATAACATCCTTGAGCATTCAACCCGGTACTTATTCCCCCGACCTCGCCGTGCCCGCCGACAGGCGTGTCTTCGGCGGTCGCGACCTGTTTTCCCTGTGGTTTTCCCTCGGCATCGGCCTGATGGTGTTGCAGACCGGTGCGCTGCTGGCGCCGGGGCTGGGCCTGTCGGGATCGTTGCAGGCGATCTTTCTGGGCACGCTGGTCGGCGTGCTGTTGCTGGCCGCCGTCGGCGTGATCGGCAGTGACACCGGCCTGTCATCCATGGCGGCGCTGAAGCTCAGCCTGGGCAGCAAGGGGGCGAGCCTGCCGGCGCTGCTCAATCTGCTGCAACTGATCGGCTGGGGTTCGTTCGAAATCATCGTCATGCGTGACGCCGCCAGCCTCCTCGGCACCCGAGCGTTCAGCGAAGGTTCGCTGTGGGCCAGCCCGATGCTGTGGACGTTGTGCTTCGGTGTGCTGGCGACGTTGCTCGCCGTCAGTGGTCCGCTGACATTCGTGCGCAAGATCCTGCGCAAATGGGGTATCTGGCTGATTCTGGCCGCGTGCATCTGGCTGACCTGGAACCTGTTCGCCAAGGCCGATCTGGCTGCCTTGTGGGCACGGGCCGGGGATGGTTCGATGCCGTTCGCCGTGGGCTTCGACATCGCCATTGCGATGCCGTTGTCGTGGTTGCCCCTGATTGCCGACTACTCGCGTTTCGGCAAGCGGGCGAAGAACGTATTCGGCGGTACGGCCGTCGGTTTCTTCATTGGCAATTTCTGGCTGATGAGCCTGGGCGTCGTCTATACGCTGGCGTTCGCGCCGAGCGGCGAAGTCAACGCGCTGTTGTTGGCACTGGCCGGTGCCGGCCTTGGAATTCCACTGTTGCTGATTCTGCTGGACGAGTCGGAAAACGCCTTTGCCGACATTCATTCGGCGGCGGTTTCCAGCGGGATTCTGTTGCGTTTGAAGGTCGAGCATCTGGCGCTGGTCATAGGCGTGATCTGCACCTTGATCGCGTTGCTCGCGCCGTTGGCGCAATACCAGAATTTCCTGCTGCTGATCGGCTCGGTGTTCGCGCCGCTGTTCGGCGTGGTGCTGGTGGATCACTTCATCCTGCGCAAGCGCAGCGCTCAGGTGGCCTCGGCCGCATTGCGCTGGCCGGCGCTGTTGGCCTGGCTGGGTGGCATCAGCACCTATCACCTGCTGGCCAATCTGTATCCGGATGTCGGCGCAACCCTGCCGGCGCTGGTCCTGGCAGGGCTGCTGCAACTGGTGCTGGGCCGGGCTTTCAGTTACGGCCGGGAAACAGCTCGGGCTTGATGATGCCGTTCAGGCGCGGATAAGGGATCTTCAGTTCGACGTGGCCCAGCGCATAAGGCGCGATGGTGGTCACGTCGTACTTGAGGATCACGCCGCCGTAGGTCAGTGCCACATGCGGGGTTTTGACGAACGGCCAGTTCTTCACGTACTCCGGTTCCTGATCGAGTTTGGTGCTGATCAGCCAGCTGTTATGCGCCACTTGCGCAGCCTTCCAGAAGGCGTCTTCCTGGCCTGGCACCAACATGTCCGAGAGGCTCAGCACCTTGTGCTGCTGGCGCGAATAGTTGATGAAACCGCGCCCCGGCGTGCCGTGCGCGCCACCGGTGTCGAGGTAGCTCGAGACTTCGATAATCACCAGACCGTCATGCTGCTCGCGTACTTTCGCCTGCAAATAGCTGCTGTTGCGCGGCCCCGCAGTGCGCAGGAATTGCTCGCGGTAAGCCGCCAGAGTCGGCGCCACCGGTGCGTTCGGCTCGGTGCGGGTAAATTGCAGCAGGCGTTTTTCGATGATGCCGTCCAGCGCAGGTTCGGCCGGGAAGTGCAGGGTATCGATATTCACCAGCGGGCAGTCAGGGTTGGAACAACCGGGTTTCAGGGTTTCCGAGGCGTCGCGGGTGGTTTCCAGCGGCGTGCGGTAGTTGGGCTGGAACAGGCTGGCGCAGGCGCCCAGGGTCAGGGCGATGGCCGCCACGGAGGCGATTTTGAAAAGCGACATGGGCGTCCTTTCTGAAGCAGGGGAAGGCAAAAAGTTACCGCTTCGACTCTCAACGAAGCGGTCAGTTCGCCACTAAGCTAATTAGAGTGGGTTTCGCCTCCACCGTCCATCCCGCTGACGGTAAAGGGGCTGCATCAAATGTCGCGGGCGCGTTAGGATGGCGCGAAGTCGAGGTGGCCCGTCACAAAAAAGGAACCTCGTATTGGATCTGCAGTAAACGAGGATGCCCATGACCGATCTTGCCAAAGCCACTCCAGCCGCCATCGACATCGTGCGGCGCGAGCAATGTTACAAGGGCTTCTACAAGCTCGACCGTGTGCATTTGCGCCACGAACTGTTCGCCGGCGGCATGAGCCGCGAGATCAATCGTGAAGTGTTCGTGCGCCATGACGCCGTATGCCTGTTGCCTTACGACGCGCAACGCGACGAGGTGGTGCTGATCGAACAGTTTCGCGTCGGCGCCATGGGCAAGACCGCCAACCCGTGGCTGGTGGAGCTGGTCGCCGGTCTGATCGACAAGGAAGAAGTGCCGGAAGAAGTTGCTCGCCGTGAAGCGCAGGAGGAAGCTGGGCTCGACATCAAGGCGTTGTGGCCGATGATGCAGTATTTCCCGTCGCCGGGGGGCAGCAACGAGTTCGTGCATCTGTTTCTGGGGCGCTGCAGCACCGAAGGCGTGGGCGGCCTGCATGGGCTGGCGGAAGAAGCGGAAGATATCCGTGTCACGGTCTGGGCCTTCGAAGATGCCCTGCAGGCCGTGCGCGACGGTCGGATTGCCAATGCGGCGAGCATCATCGCCTTGCAGTGGCTGGCGCTCAATCGCGCCGAAGTGAGGGGGCTATGGTCGTAAACAAACTGCGCGATCGCTATCGTGTCGACCTCGCGGGCCTGCAGGCCGCCTGCGAGGCCAACTACGCGCGCCTGATGCGACTGTTGCCGGACATGCGCCGCCATCCTGAAGCGCGGCGCATCGCCGTGACCCAGGGCGACCAGATGCTGGGCGTGCTGGCCATCGAAGTGTTGCAGACCTGCCCGTACACCACGACCCTGCAAGTGCGGCAGGAGCACAGCCTGCCGTGGCTGCCGGTGCCGCAGCTGGAAGTGCAGGTCTACCACGACGCGCGGATGGCCGAAGTGATCAGTGCCGAACATGCACGACGCTTTCGCGGCATCTATCCTTACCCGAACGCGGCCATGCACCAGCCGGATGAAAAATCCCAGCTCAATCTGTTCCTCGGCGAATGGCTGAGCCATTGCCTGGCCTGCGGTCACGAGTACGCCGCCGTTCGCTAGCGTCGATCGCTTCGATAACTGCGGCAAGTTGTGAACTGCGTCCGGTTCGGCGGTTTCTTCCCGGGGGCATCCCCCAGCATAATTGCGAACCTGTCCGATCCGGCGATTCCGCCTTGGGAGAACGCCTTGCCGAGCGTATCGACTCTGACCACCGCCGATGCGGCGTTGCTGGTGCAACTGTCCGACAGTCATCTGTTCGCCGAGGCGGACGGTGCACTGCTGGGCATGAAGACTCGCGAGAGCCTGCAAAAGGTCATCGAGCTGGTGCTTGAGCAACAGCCGCGAATCGATCTGATGATCGCCACGGGCGATCTGTCCCAGGACGGTACGCTGGAGTCCTATCAGCATTTTCGCCAGTTGACTGCGCAGATCCAGGCACCGGCCCGCTGGATCCCCGGCAATCACGATGAACCGCAGATCATGCAAATGGCCGCGGTGCAGAGTGCGCTGCTGGAACCGGTGGTGGACATCGGCAACTGGCGCGTGACCCTGCTCGATTCGGCGGTGCCGGGCTCGGTGCCGGGGTACTTGCAGGATGACCAGCTGCAATTGCTGGCCCGCGCCTTGAGCGAAGCGCCGGAGCGGCATCATCTGGTGTGTTTCCACCATCATCCGGTGTCGATCGATTGCGCCTGGATGGAGCCGATCGGCTTGCGCAATCCGGAAGCCTTTTTCGACGTGCTCGACCGTTTCCCGCAAGCTCGTGCCGTGCTCTGGGGACATGTGCATCAGGAGATCGATCGCGAGCGCAACGGCGTGCGGCTGATCGCCTCGCCATCGACCTGCATTCAGTTCGAGCCGGGCAGTGAGGACTTCAAGGTCGGCGAACAGGCGCCGGGCTATCGCTGGTTGCGACTGCTGCCGGACGGGCGGATCGAAACGGGTGTGGAACGTGTCACCGATTTCCGGTTCACGGTCGATTACGGCTCCAACGGTTACTGACTCCGGGGCGCAGCGCTGATTTCCTCGGGTGCTGGCCCAACGACCCTCGACTCCCTGTAAACTCCGCTTTCTTTAGCCGACATCCAGGGAGCTCAAATGTCCGGTTCGATCCTCTATATCCACGGTTTCAACAGCGCACCGGCTTCCAGGAAGGCCTGTCAGCTGGTCGAGGTGATGGAACGGCTGGGTCTGAGCGATCGACTGCGTGTCCCGGCATTGCATCATCACCCGCGGGAAGCCATCGGTCAGCTGGAGCAGGCAATCGCCGAACTGGGCCGGCCGTTGCTGGTGGGAAGCTCGCTCGGCGGCTACTATGCGACTCACCTGGCCGAGCGCCATGGCCTGAAAGCCCTGCTGGTCAACCCGGCCGTCAGTCCGCACCGGATGTTCGACGGATACCTGGGCACCCAGAAAAACCTGTACACCGACGAAACCTGGGAGTTGACCCACGACCATGTGACGGCCCTGGCCGAACTGGAAGTGCCGGCGCCGCAGGATCCGCAGCGTTATCAGGTATGGTTGCAGACCGGGGATGAAACGCTGGATTATCGCCTTGCCCAGCAGTATTACCGCGCCTGTGCCTTGCGCATTCAGGCCGGTGGCGACCACAGTTTTCAGGGATTTGTTACACAATTGCCGGCATTGCTCAGCTTTGCCGGGATTGGCGCCGATACCTATCAGGCAATCGACTTCAACACACTGTGAAGCCTTGCCCCATTTTCATTGAATCACTGACGACGAGACCTTATGGCCACTCCCAGCGCTAGCTCCTATAACGCCGACGCCATCGAAGTCCTCTCGGGCCTCGACCCGGTGCGCAAGCGCCCCGGCATGTACACCGACACCAGTCGGCCGAACCACCTTGCCCAGGAAGTCATCGACAACAGCGTCGACGAAGCCCTGGCCGGCCACGCCAAATCGATCCAGGTCATCCTCCACGCCGATCACTCGCTGGAAGTCTGCGACGACGGCCGCGGCATGCCGGTCGACATCCACCCGGAAGAGGGTGTGTCGGGCGTTGAGCTGATCCTCACCAAGCTCCATGCGGGCGGCAAGTTTTCCAACAAGAACTACCAGTTCTCCGGCGGTCTGCACGGGGTGGGCATCTCCGTGGTCAACGCCTTGTCCACCCAGGTTCGGGTGCGGGTCAAGCGTGACGGCAACGAATATGAAATGACCTTCGCCGACGGCTTCAAGGCCACCGACCTGCAAGTGATCGGCACCGTCGGCAAGCGCAACACCGGCACCAGCGTGTACTTCGCGCCGGACCCGAAATACTTCGACTCACCAAAATTCTCCATCAGCCGCCTCAAGCACGTGCTCAAGGCCAAGGCTGTGCTGTGCCCGGGTCTGTTGATCAGCTTCGAAGACAAAGGCACCGGCGAAAAGGTCGAGTGGCATTACGAAGATGGCCT
Source organism: Pseudomonas bananamidigenes (assembly GCF_001679645.1). Taxonomy (GTDB): domain Bacteria; phylum Pseudomonadota; class Gammaproteobacteria; order Pseudomonadales; family Pseudomonadaceae; genus Aquipseudomonas; species Aquipseudomonas bananamidigenes. The sequence goes on from NZ_LRUN01000023.1 coordinate 52,234, forward strand.
GCGTTCCTATCTGGTCGACGCGGTCAGCGAATTCGAACGCCTGCCGGACGCGCCATTCTGCGGCAACCTGGCCGGCGCCAAGGAAGCGGTCGAGTGGGCCCTGCTGTGGCTGCCTGAAGGTGGCACCTCGGTCACCGAAAGCTACGTCAACCTGATTCCGACGGAGCAGGGCGGCACCCACGTCAACGGTCTGCGTCAGGGTCTGCTCGACGCGATGCGCGAGTTCTGCGAATTCCGCAGTCTGCTGCCGCGTGGCGTCAAACTGGCGCCGGAGGACGTCTGGGAACGCATCGCCTTCGTTCTGTCGATGAAAATGCAGGAGCCGCAATTCTCCGGTCAGACCAAGGAGCGTCTGTCGTCACGCGAGGCGGCGGCGTTTGTCTCCGGTGTGGTCAAGGATGCGTTCAGCCTGTGGCTCAACGCCAACCCGGAAACCGGTCTGGCGCTGGCGGAGCTGGCGATCAGCAACGCTGGCCGGCGTCTGAAAGCGAGCAAGAAAGTCGAGCGCAAACGCATCACCCAAGGGCCGGCGCTGCCGGGCAAACTGGCGGACTGTGCCGGGCAGGATCCGATGCGTTCCGAGCTGTTCCTGGTGGAAGGTGATTCCGCCGGCGGTTCGGCCAAGCAGGCGCGGGACAAGGAATTCCAGGCGATCCTGCCGTTGCGCGGCAAGATCCTCAACACCTGGGAAGTCGACGGCAGTGAAGTGCTGGCCAGCCAGGAAGTGCACAACATCGCGGTGGCCATCGGTGTCGATCCGGGCGCCGAGGACATGAGCCAGTTGCGCTACGGCAAGATCTGCATCCTCGCCGACGCCGACTCCGACGGCCTGCACATCGCCACCTTGCTGTGTGCCTTGTTCGTCCAGCATTTCCGTCCGCTGGTGGAGGCCGGTCACGTCTACGTGGCGATGCCGCCGCTGTATCGCATCGACCTGGGCAAGGAAATCTACTACGCCCTCGACGAAGCCGAGCGTGACGGGATTCTCGACCGTCTGGTGGCCGAGAAGAAACGTGGCAAACCACAGGTCACCCGATTCAAGGGCCTGGGTGAAATGAATCCGCCGCAACTGCGTGAGACCACCATGGACCCCAACACTCGGCGTCTGGTGCAGTTGACCCTCGGCGAAGACTTCACTCAGACCTCGGAGATCATGGACATGCTGCTGGCGAAGAAACGCGCCGGTGACCGCAAATCCTGGCTCGAATCCAAGGGCAACCTGGCCGAGGTCCTGGTCTGATGCGCTTCGGCCGGGTCCTGGCGGGTGCGTTGCTGCTGGGCTCGATGACCGTATCGGCGGAGCCCGTGCAGGAACTGCGCGTGCTCTCCGAGCATCCGGTCGAAGGCATGCGTGGCGGCAACCTCTCGGGGCTGGCCTCGTGCGGCAACGAACTGTGGACGGTTTCGGACCGGGACGACGATCAGATCTATCGCCTCGACACCCGCAACCCGGTCTGGCAGGCCACGGCCGTGCGCATCGATCCGCCGCCGGTGCCTGACAGCGGTTTGCCGTGGGGCATCAAATCGCGGACCTGGGCGGCGTCGTTCGTTCGCGGCGGTGACCTGGATTTCGAAGGGATCACCTGCGACAGTGCCGGCAATCGCTACGTAGTCAGCGAAGGCCACGCCGCCGTATTGCAAGTGCCGCCGCAGGGGCCGTCATCGTGGATGAAAATCTCGCCGATGATGGTCCGCGAGGCGCGGGCCAGCGGCATGCTGCTGCAGTTCAATGCGATCTTCGAAGGTCTGGCGATCAACCCGGCGGGGGATCAGATGTGGCTGGCCGCCGAACGGCAAAACCGTGGCCTGCTGATGATCAAACGTCAGCAGACGGTGTGGGACTGCGATGGCCGCTGCGTGTTGCTCAGCGAGGGTGGCATGGAAATGCAGCCGCCGCAGTTTCCCAAGGCCAGACCGGTCAATCGGGACTTTTCCGACCTGTCCTTGTTCAACGGCAAACTGTTCACCCTTGAACGCAACGCTTACCAGATCTGCCGCCGCGATCCGCAGACGGCCAAGGTCGAGCTTTGCTGGTCGTACGCGGCCGAGCTGCTGCAGAGCAATCGCCGTTACGCACAGAATTTCGGACTGGAAGAGGCATTGGTCATCGATGCCGATGGCGCATGGGTCGGCGTCGACAATAATTTCGGCCCCCGTGCCGATGGCGAGGTCCGCCCGATCGTCTGGCGTTTCGCCGCTCCCGAGGGTGGCTGGAGTGCCAGACCTTGAGTCAGCAGCCACCGGGCAAGCGCGCCGGTCGGGTGTTGATGATTCTGGCCTGGTGCGCGGCCCTGTTTCTGGCCACACGTTTTTTTGGCCAGTGGGAAGACCGCCAGCGCAATCCCAATGTGGTGGTCAGTTCGCAGCAGGTGGGCGGCGTGATCGAAGTGAAACTGGCGGGTAACGCCCAGGGACATTTCGTCGCCAGCGGACTGATCAACGGCCGGCCGGTGGAGTTCATGCTCGACACCGGCGCGACCGACGTGGCAATTCCGGCCGAGGTGGCTAAAGACCTGCGACTGGAAGAAGGTTTCGGTGTGACCCTGAGCACGGCCAACGGCCTGAGCCAGGGCTATCGCACCCGTATCGACCGCCTGCAACTGGGCGACATCATGCTGCGGGATGTCCGCGCACTGGTGGCGCCCGGTCTGCATGGCGATCAGGTGCTGCTCGGCATGAGCGCCCTGAACAAACTTGAATTTACCCAGCGCGGTGGCACCATGCTGCTGCGCCAGACAACGAACCGATGAGGCCCGCATGAGCGACTCCCTTGATCTCAGCCTGGACGGTGTGGAACGCCGGTCGCTGGCTGACTTCACCGAAAATGCCTACCTCAACTACTCCATGTACGTGATCATGGACCGTGCCCTGCCGCATATCGGCGACGGTCTGAAACCGGTACAGCGGCGTATCGTCTACGCCATGAGCGAGCTGGGGCTGGACGCCGATTCCAAGCACAAGAAGTCGGCGCGCACCGTCGGCGACGTGCTCGGCAAATTCCACCCCCACGGCGACTCGGCGTGTTACGAAGCGATGGTGCTGATGGCCCAGCCGTTCAGCTATCGCTACACCTTGGTGGACGGCCAGGGTAACTGGGGTGCGCCGGACGATCCGAAATCCTTCGCCGCCATGCGTTACACCGAGGCACGGTTGTCGCGTTATTCCGAAGTGCTGCTCAGCGAGCTGGGCCAGGGCACTGCGGACTGGGGCCCGAACTTCGACGGCACCCTTCAGGAGCCGCTGGTGTTGCCGGCCCGGTTGCCGAACATCCTGCTCAACGGCACCACCGGTATTGCCGTGGGCATGGCCACCGACGTGCCGCCGCACAACCTGCGCGAAGTCGCCACGGCCTGCGTGCGCCTGCTCGATGAGCCGAAAGCCACGGTCGAACAGCTCTGCGAACACATCCAGGGCCCGGATTATCCGACCGAAGCGGAAATCATCACCCCGCGCGCCGACCTGCTGAAAATGTACGAAACCGGCAAGGGCTCGGTGCGCATGCGCGCCGTCTACCACGTCGAGGACGGCGACATCATCATCACCGCACTGCCGCATCAGGTCTCCGGGGCCAAGGTGCTGGAGCAGATCGCCGCGCTGATGCAGGCCAAGCCGTCGAAGGCGCCGCAGATCGCCGACCTGCGTGACGAATCCGACCACGAGAACCCATGCCGCATCGTGATCATTCCGGTCAACAGCCGTGTCGATCACGAAGCGCTGATGCAGCACCTGTTCGCCAGCACCGAGCTGGAGTCGACCTACCGGGTCAACGTCAACATCATCGGTCTGGACGGCAAGCCGCAGCTGAAAAACCTCCGTGCCTTGCTGGTGGAATGGCTGGAATTCCGCGTGCTGACCGTGCGTCGCCGCCTGCAATTCCGTCTCGACAAGGTCGAGCGTCGCCTGCACCTGTTGGACGGTTTGCTGATCGCTTACCTCAACCTTGATGAAGTGATCCACATCATCCGCACCGAGGATCAGCCGAAAGCCAAACTGATCGAGCGCTTTGCTCTGAGCGAAATCCAGGCCGACTACATCCTCGACACCCGTCTGCGTCAGTTGGCGCGACTGGAAGAGATGAAGCTGCGCGACGAACAGGACGAACTGCTCAAGGAGCAGGCCAAACTGCAAGCGCTGCTGAGCAGCGAAGCCAAACTGAAAAAACTGGTTCGCAGCGAACTGCTCAAGGACGCTGAAACCTACGGCGACGACCGTCGCTCGCCAATCGTCGAGCGCGCAGAAGCCAAGGCGCTGACCGAACACGATCTGCTGCCTAACGAGAAAGTCACCGTCGTGCTGTCGGAAAAGGGCTGGATTCGTTCGGCCAAGGGCCACGAGATCGACGCCACCGGTCTGTCGTACAAGGCTGGCGACGGCTTCAAGACGTCGGCGGCGGGGCGCTCCAACCAGTCCGCCGTGGTCATCGACTCTACGGGACGCAGTTATTCGGTGGCCGCGCACACCCTGCCTTCTGCGCGGGGCCAGGGCGAGCCGCTGACCGGCCGTCTGACACCGCCGCCTGGCGCCACCTTCGAATGCGTACTGATGCCTGAAGACGATGCGTTGTACGTGATCGCATCCGACGCCGGTTACGGTTTCGTGGTCAAGGGTGAAGATCTGCAAGCCAAGAACAAGGCGGGCAAGGCGTTGTTGAGCCTGCCGAACAACGCCAGGGTCATCGCCCCGCGTCCGGTGCCCGACCGTGATCAGAACTGGCTGGCTTCGGTGACGACCGAGGGTCGCCTGTTGATCTTCAAAATCAGCGATCTGCCACAATTAGGAAAGGGCAAAGGCAACAAGATCATCGGCATCTCCGGTGAGCGTGTGGCCAGTCGCGAAGAATACGTCACGGACATCGCCGTTCTTCCTGAAGGCGCCACACTGGTGCTGCAGGCCGGAAAACGTACCTTGTCGCTGAAGGCCGATGACCTCGAACACTACAAGGGTGAGCGTGGTCGTCGTGGCAACAAGTTGCCGCGAGGCTTCCAGCGGGTGGACGCGCTGCTCGTCGAAAATCTCAATTAAGCGACCAACGGGCGTTCGCACTGACCTCAATGCAGGAAAAACAAGTGAGAACGCCTCTCTAGAGCGCCCGATCTACGATTTAACCCGTAGATCGGCGCTTTGGCGCTGGAGTCGGAGCGCATATTCACGGATGATATGGCCTTTCCAAACGCCGGCGTGGCCGAGCGATCTTCATATTTATTGAGTATTTTCACTGTGGTCAGCCTTGCGGCGACCACCTGGACGGGATGATGACTTCTCTGCGCCCCCTTATTTTCCTGCTCGCCGGCGTGCTTGGCCTGGCGGGTTGCAGCGTACACCAGCCGGTGTCGCTGTATCAGCTGGACAGCGGAAGTCCGGCTCAGCCTGCGCAAAGCGCGGGCATGGCGGTTTTGCTGGGCCCTGTAATCGTTGCCGACTACCTGCAACGTGAAACCCTGTTGCAGCGTCAGCCTGATGGCAGCCTGCAGGCGGCGGTCGATGGTCGTTGGGCCGGCAGCCTGTCTTCGGATATCGATCAACTGCTGCTGCGTCAGGTCGCCGGTCGTCTGGACAGCCAGCGGGTGGTGCTGGCTCCGGCGACCACCGGGTTCACTCCGGATGTTCAGGTGCTGTTGACCATCACTCGCCTGGACTCCGGCGCGAAACAGCCGGCGATTCTCGATGCACAGTGGCGGCTGCTTGACCGTCGTGGCCAGGTGCGCGACAACCGCATCGTTCATTTGCAAGAGCTGCACAGCGGCAGCACGGCTTCTCAGGTTCAGGCGCAAGGCATTCTGCTGCAGCGCCTGGCCGAGCAACTGTCGGTCGCGCTCAAGCCGTTGGCCAACCAGCCACCGGTTGCCGAAGCTCCACGCAAACCGGCACCGAAACCGGCAGCGCCGGCGGTGGAGGCCGAGAAGCAACCGAAGATCCCGATGGCCTCGCCGATTCGTACCGATATGGAAGTGTTCCGCTTCTAAGGCTGGATCGAGTCAGGACAGAGCCCGCCTTGTGCGGGCTTTGTTATGTCTGGTGGCCGGGAGCCTGCTGCATGGCATCAGTGTTCTTCGCAAGCAAGCCGCCCCCTGCAGAGGACTGATGAAGCACGCACAACCGATGCAGAAGTTGAAGGTCCGCATTGTGTGGGCTGGCCTCTTCGCGAGCAGACTCGCTCTCACAGGGTATGAGCACGCCGTAGATCAAGTGTGGGAGCGAGCCTGCTCGCGAAAGAGCGCTTGCAGGCAACAAAAAGCCCGCATCTGCGGGCTTCTTCACATCAAGGACAGGGCCTCAGGCCCGGCGCTCATGCATCCGCGCCAGCTGGCGTTCGAGCATCGACGGATAAGGCTCCATCAACCGCTCAACACAGCAGGCGCCTTCAGGGCTGGCAATCGGCCGGATCCGCGCACGCTGGCGGATCAGCGCGTCGTCGCCGATCCGGCGCTCCACCAGCAACAGGTTGCGGCTGTGCTGCGACAGGGCCAGGGCGTCCTGGGCGGAGTCGGTCAGCAGCAGGTCGATCTGGCTCAGGCCGAACAGTTCGTCGCCCAGGGTCAGGCCCAACTGCAATTGCAGGGTGATGCCGCTGTCGGCGACCTCGATCTGCAATTGATGACCCAGAGCCCGCAGCAGCTCGCCGCAGCAGATGGCGTTGGTCAGGTAATCGTCGCCGCTGTCTTCGGTGTGGAACAGCATCAGCGTACTGCCGTCGTTCAGTGTTTCGATTTCGCCCTGATACAGCGAAGCGGCCTGCTCCAGGCAATCGCGATAGCGCTCCTGCAACTCTTCCAGGCGTGCCCGTGGCAGACGGCGCAATTGCTCTTGCGAACCCAGTTGCACCGCCAGCACCGCCGTGTGTTGCGGCACGCTCGGAGTCGGCCGGCGTACTGCCGGTTGTGCGGTTTCGTTCAGCGATTCGTCACGCAGATCGGAAAACGGATCTTCGTCATCGTCGTCTTCAACAGTGCTGACCACATGGCGCGGTGCAGGCTTTTGCGCAGCCATCGGACGGCTCTCGTCGAAACTCGGGTCGCGCAGGTTGCGCACTTCGAATTCCGGCTCGATGTCGTCATCCTCGAACTCCGGTTCCGGTTCAGGTTTGGGGGCCGGTTCCGGGGCATAGCTGGCGTGCAGTTGGCGGGCAAGGTCGCCGATTTCGTCCTGACGCTCGGTGCCCGGGGTAAATTCGTCGATCCGGCGCAGCCATACGCGCAGTTGCAGCAGCGGTGTGGAGATATGCCGGCCGAGGCGCAGGCTCAGGGCCAGCGAGAGTGCCAGCAGGATCGCGCTCAGAATGCCCATGCTCTGCAGGCTGATGGTCATCGGCTGCTGGAACTGGTCCATGTCCAGGCTGATGCGCAGTTGCCCGGCGGTCACGTCCTGGAAGGTGATCTTGCTCTCGTACATGCCCTCGGCTTCGCCCAGCAGGCCGTGTTTGGGCCGCTGACCGGATTCGGCGAGGATGCGGTTGTCCACGCTGTAGATGGCGGCGTGGGCTACCAGCTTGTTCTTGGTCAGGTTGTTGAGCAGCACGTTGAGGCTGAGGATGTCGTTGGACACCAGCAGCTCGGTGGCGGAAGTGGCGGTCTGCGTGGTCAGGCTTTCGCCCAGGGCATCCGCCTGCTCGTGCATGGCCTGCTTGAACTGCAAGCCCATCACGCAGGCATAGATCACCAGGGCCAGAGCGACCAGGATCACGTTATGGCTGGCGATGCGCAATGCAATCGGTACACGGCGGTGGCGCAGTGCACGGAAGATCAGCAGGAAGAAGTTATCGGTTTTAACTGGCGTGGGCCGGTTCACTGAGCTCGGCTCTTTTGTCCGTGAAGTTGACGCGCAGTATAGCGACAGGCCCTAGACCGGCAAAGCGCTGGCGGTGCCCGATGGTCACTGAAAGTGGGTAGAATGCGGTTTTTTTCCAGTTGCGGGGGTGCGCGTTGCGCGAAATCGTCCTGATTAACATCACCGGAGCCGACCGTCCGGGTCTGACTGCGGCCATTACCGGCGTCCTGGCCCAGGGTGGTGTGAATATCCTCGACATCGGTCAGGCGGTGATTCACGACATGCTGTCGTTCGGCATCCTCGTGGAGATTCCCGACACAGAGCAAGGCAAGTCGGTGCTCAAGGACATCCTGTTCAAGGGTTACGAGCTCGACCAGCAGGTGCGTTTCACCCCGGTGTCCGAAGAGGATTACCAGCAATGGGTGGGCAATCAAGGCAAGAAACGCCATATCGTCACGCTGCTGACCCGCAAGGTCACCGCCGGCCAGTTGCAGGCCGTCAGCTCGATCACCGCCAAATATGGCCTGAACATCGACCACATCGACCGTCTGTCGGGTCGTATGCCGCTGGACACGCCGGCTGACAAAGGCAAGGGCTGCATCGAGTTCTCCGTGCGTGGCGAAGCCGCCGATCCACAGGCCCTGCGCGCCGAATTCCTCAGCGTGGCCCAGGATCTGAACGTCGATATCGCCTTCCAGGAAGACTCGCTGTTCCGTCGCAACCGTCGTCTGGCGGTGTTCGACATGGATTCGACCCTGATCGAAGCCGAAGTCATCGACGAGCTGGCCAAGGCCGCCGGTGTGGGCGAGCAGGTTTCGGCGATCACCGAGCGGGCGATGGCCGGCGAGCTGGATTTCCGTGCCAGCTTCAAAGAGCGCCTGGCACTGCTCAAGGGCCTGGATGTGAGTGTGCTGGACTCGATCGGCGCCTCCCTGCGCCTGACCGAAGGTGCCGAAATCCTGTTCGCTGAACTCAAGCGTCTGGGCTACAAGACGGCGATCCTGTCCGGCGGCTTCACCTACTTTGCCAAGCAACTGCAGGCGAAGCTTGGCATCGACTACGTGTTCGCCAACGAACTGGAAGTGGTCGATGGCAAGTGCACGGGCGTGGCGATCGAGCCGATCGTCGATGCCCAGCGCAAGGCCGATCTGCTGAAACAGCTGGCTGAAAAAGAAGGTTTGCGTCTGGAGCAGACCATTGCCGTGGGCGACGGTGCCAACGACCTGCCGATGCTGGCGATTGCCGGGCTGGGCGTGGCGTTCCGGGCCAAGCCACTGGTCAAGCAGTCGGCGAAGCAAGCAATCTCGACCCTCGGGCTGGATGGCGTGCTGTACCTGCTGGGCTTCCGGGATCGCGACGGGCAGCTCTGACAGCGACACAGGATCGCAGCCACCGGCTGCGGTCCTGGCTCAAAGCGATTTCCACAACGAGTCGAAATCCTCTTCGCCCCCGCCATCCTGCGCGGTCTCCAGCGAACGATAGGCAAACTGATTGAAACTGTGTGTGCTTGCCACCCGCCGATCCAGTCCGGCGCGGTGCTCTTCGCCCTGGGTGTTGATCAGCACTTTGCTGCCTTCCTGAAACGGCAGACGTGGCGCCAACAAGGTGGCAGGCAGATCGATTGCACTGATTTCCGGCAGCAGCAGTCCACGCAGATAGTGGCTGTGTTCGTCCCGCGAACGCACCAGTTGCAACCCGCAAGGCCGGGCGTGGGGCGCGACCAGTTCGATGCCCATCTGTGTCCCGGCCCCGCGTACCTGACGAATCCAGCGCACTACGGCAATGCTCCAGCCCTGATGGGTAGTGTCCTGAATACCGACCATTTCCCCGGTCTGCAACTCGGCGGGCACCTCTTTGGGCCATGCCAGGCAATAACCTCCGGGACTGTGGTTGATGACCGGCAGGGCGTAAGTCGGATAGTGCGGCGGACTGTCGGCGTCGCTTTCGTCGTCGGCCAGCGGTTCGTAGCGGATTTCCTCGTAGGGCAGAAATTCGTCGGCCTTACGCTGGGGAGCAGCGTCGAAGGCCTGGCTCCAGCTGTCCTTTTCGCCTTGAGCCACTGTCCGGCTGAAGTTCGCGGCACGCGAGCCGGGGTGCTTGAGCAGTTCGCTGAACGTGCGTTCACCACCCAGATAGAAGTGCAGGGCGCTCATGCCGACGCACACGGTCAGGGTGCCCTGGCCGACGGTGCGCTGAAAGCTGCGCTCGGCCGCCTCGCCCCAGGTGGCGTACAGATGTTGCAGGGTATCGAGGGTCAGGCCCGTGGGGACGGGCAGCGGTGTTGAAGTGTCCTGGTGCAGCAGGTGAGCTTCGATGGCTTTCACCAGTGGTTGTGGATCGAAGCCAAGCAGACCGGGCTGTTGTTCGCTGCGAAACTTGCTGCGATAACGCGGGCCGGTGTCGATCTCCGGGGAAATGGCAAACAGCCCTTCGCCCGAATGGCCGGGATGCAGTTTCAGCCATGCGCTCCAAGGCTCGATGACCTGTGCGAGTTGAGCGATCGGGTTCTGCCGCAGTTGATTGCAGCGAGCGCTGCCCAGCAGCAGCGCGGCGATATAGGTCTGTTCGACGCTCAGTTCACCGGTGAGGCTGGCCAGTTCATCACGTACCCGACGATGCTGCAGCTGCAAGTCACAGGCGCAGCGAAACAACTGGTGCAGCTCAAACCACAGTTGCTCCGGCGCCGGGCTGTAGAGCTGCGTGGCGCGTACCAGTTGTCCTTTCAGCGCATGGGTGGCGCGTTGCAGGGCCTCGCTCAACAGGGCTGCACGGTCCTTTGTGTATTTGGGGGCGATACGCAAAACGATCTGTTTGTAACCTGTGGCCAGATGGCCCTGCAGGGCCTGGCACAGATTGCTGATCTTGCGTGAGCGCTCGTCGAGCATGATCGCCTGATGCAGAAAGTGCCGTTCAAGGTGCTGACAGACGAAATACACCTCGGGCCGCAGCAGCTCCAGCAGTTGCAGGCGGTTGTCGCTGCGCGTCAGCAATTGATTGAGTTCGCCGAGTCCCTGATAGAGCTGGCGTGCGGTTTCGCCGATGTTGGCCTTGGGCAGTCCGGCGATCCAGCGTTTGAGGTCGCGCGGGGTCGCGTCGCAGAAAGACAGGCGCAATTGAGTGGGCGTCGGGGCGCTCAGTTGAGGTGGTTGTCGAGTCTCACTCATGCCGTGACCAGCTCCGGCGGCGAATAGGGCAATGCCAAAAACTCTAGCAGCTGTGGCCTGTTTCGCAGGCGTTTGTCAGGCTTTTTTACCGTTGGTCTGCTGGCCTGATGCCATTTCCTCAGGCGCTACTAGGCTCTTTGGCGTGCGATCGGAAACGCACGGTTGCACGGCTTGCCGCTTACGTCGGGCAGGTCTCTGAACAACTTCAAGGAGATGAGGTTCATGTCTAAATACGCAGTTGCAAACCAGTGGGGCGGTAGTTCGGCACCCTGGCATCCGGGTGGAACCTGGGTACTGGGCGCGCGGGACAACCAGAAAGTCGTCGCCATCGATATCAAGTCAGGCGACGGTGGCAAAACCTTTACCGGCACCATGACCTATGCCGGTGAAGGCCCTATTGGCTTCAAGGCTCAGCGCACTGGCCAGAACCAGTACAACGTCGAGAACCAGTGGGGTGGCAACGATGCCCCTTGGCATCCGGGTGGCAAATGGGTGATCGGCGGTCGGGATAACCAGAATGTTATCGCGTTGAATGTCACCTCGAGTGACGGCGGGAAAAACCTCAGCGGCACCAATACCTACGCCAACGAAGGGCCGATCGGCTTCCGTGGGCAGATAGAGTAACGGCGCCGTTCAGGTCGTGTCCGCCCCTTCGCAGACGTGCGCAGGGGCGGATCAGCAGGTTCAGGCGTTCGACAGCGCCAGGGCCTGCCCCATCTGTACCGGCGAACCGGCTTTCAGTTCCTCGACCCATTTCACCTGGTCCGGCCCGAACAGCACGATCGCGGTCGAACCCAGCTTGAAGCGCCCAAGTTCGGCACCTTTTTCCAGATGAATCGGCGCTCGGGCTGCTTCGTCGTAGCGGAAGGTTTTCAGCTCGCGCTTCGGTGGCGTGACCAGACCGGCCCACACGGTTTCGATCGAGGCCACGATCATCGCACCCACCAGCACCACGGCCATCGGCCCGCGCTCGGTGTCGAAGATGCACGCTACGCGCTCGTTGCGGGCGAACAGTTCCGGAACGTTCTCCGCGGTGGTCTGGTTGACCGAGAAGATCCGGCCCGGGATGTAGACCATTTCGCGCAGGGTGCCCGCCAGCGGCATGTGCACGCGGTGGTAATCCTTCGGCGACAGGTAAACGGTTGCGAACTCGCCACCCATGAACGGCGCCGCATTGGCGGCGTCGCCACCCAGCAGTTCGAGCACGCTGAAGCTGTGGCCCTTGGCCTGGAAGATGCGACCGTGCTCGATCGGGCCGAGCTGGCTGATCGCACCGTCGGCCGGGCTGAGGATCGCGCCCGGTGTCTGATCCAGAGGGCGTGCACCGTCTTTCAGTGCACGGGTGAAGAAGGCGTTGAAGTGCTCGTAAGCGGTCACGTCCTCAACCAGTGCCTGGGACATGTCCACCTGATAACGCTTGGCGAACCAGGTGGTGAAGGCATTCTTGAACCAGCGCACGCGGCACTCGGCAATGCAGCCGGCCAGGCGCGACAGCAAGTGGTGAGGCAGCAGGTACTGACTGATGATAAACAAACGCTCTTTCATGACTGTCCTTGAAAATCCTTAAAGCTCGACGGGGGTGTCGGGGTGGTTGCCCCATTCGCCCCAGGAACCGGCGTAACCCTTGACCCGCGGATAACCGAGAGCCTTGGCCACCAGATAAGTGAAACCGGACCGGTGATGGGTCTGGCAGTGAGTGATGATTTCCTTGTCTCGGGTGATTCCGAGGCTCTCCAGGATCTGCGGCATGTCGGTACGAATGCGCAACTGACGCGCCTGATCCATGCCTGCCGTCCATTCGAAATTGACTGCGCCGGGGATGTGCCCGCCCTTGGCCGCCAATACCTTCTCGCCGGAATACTCCAATGGCCCGCGAGCGTCCCAGATCGCCAGGTCGGCGGCGCCGAGACGGCTTTGCAGGTATTCGCGGGTGGCCGTTGGTTCATCGTGCAGGGTCAGGGACACCGGGCCGCCGACGGCAGGCGGGACCTGGATCGACATCGGCGAACCTTCCGCCAGCCACGCCGGCAGGCCGCCGTCGAGGTAGTGATACTTGTCGTGGCCGATGACATCGAGCAGCCAGATGAAGCGTCCGGCCCAGCCACCGCCCTCGTCGTCATAGGCCACGTAGACCGCGTCCTTGTTATGGCCCAGTTCGCCGAACAGCTCTTCGAGTTTTTCTTTTGTCGGCAACAGGCCCGGAGCCGGCGCCTGGCCCAGCTGGGTGCGCTTCGGGTCGACGAAGCGTGCGCCGGGAATGTGACCCTCGGCATAGCGGGCGGCACTGGTCAGATCCACCAGAATCAGGTTGCGGGCGTCGAGGCGCGGGAGCAGGTCGCTCGGCTCGATCACCAGCGCCAGGCCAGAGAAGTCAGACATGTGAGGTCTCCAGAGCACAAAGGGGAAGGATTGTAGCTGTCATTGGCCGCGCTGGCTAAAGCTGTGCAGGGCTTTCTCGATGCACTGCGCGGTTTTGCCGAAGGCTTGCACGGTGATGTCGGCGAACGGCCCGCCGCCCTGATCGGCCACCACGATCATGATCACCCGGCCGTTATGGACCAGCGAGCGCAGAAACAGATGCTCGCCCCGGAACAGTGTGCGCAGGGACGGCGGCAGCAGAGCGGAAAACTGGGCGTTGTTGTCCGGGGTGATCCGCACCTGTGCCTGCTGCGCTAGCAAACGTTGCAGTACCGTGCTCTGGCTGACGGCGAAATTGAGCGCAGCGGCTTCCTTCGGCAAACCGGAAATCTGCTGCACCCGCAGACTGGACTGAGTGCGATCGGCCATCAGGATCATCACCCGGCGCATGCCGCTGGCCACCAACGCGTCGCGGGCGGCGATGGTCAGGTGCATGGCATTGGTGAAACGGCTCGGCTCGGCCAGCAGCTCGGCGCATTGCCGGCGCCATTTGGCGAGGTCTTCGGCATTGGGTGCTGCGGCGGGCAGCAGGCCGGCAGGCAGGTGATGAGTGCCCCACGGCCAAAGCAGCGAAACTGCCGGATGCCACAGATCCGGCATCGAATGCCGGCGTGCGCTGTTGGCGGCCTGCTGGTGCAGCTGTTGTTGCACTTCGTCCAGGGAAATCTGCAGATAGAGGCTGGTCAGGTACTGCCAGCGCTCGCTGTGCGGACTGTCCCAGGCCTGTTGCGCCGACAGCGCCAGACCGTTGGCCAGCAGCACGGTGTTGGCCGGCTGATTTAGCCAGTTGCGCAGGGTCGGGTCGTCATCCAGGCGATTTTGCTGGCGCAGCGGGTGATCGACGTCGCGGGCGATGCGCAAGACCTTGACCAGCTCGCGCTGTTCGGTGAGCAGCAGGCGATAACCCTGCTGCACCCAGATCGGCAGGCGCCAGACGTCGACCAGTGCCTGACCGATCTTCAGCAGGCGCACGCCGAACAATTGTTTTTCCACGTCACGGGCCGATTCGCCCTTGTGGATCACCCGCAGTTCCCATTCTTCGAGCAATTTGGGAAAAGTCAGCGCCAACGGCCACAGCGGCGACAGAAACAGCAGACTGCCCCAATGAATGTCCTGCCACAGGCGCGCCAGGCGGCTGGCGAAAAAACCGTTGGCCTGTTGCGTGGCGTGCTGACTGATCATCTGTATTTGGCGCAAGGCCTGGGGGATCTGTGCCGCAGGCTCGGCGGGCAGGCGTGCCAGCAGTTCTTCGGTGCGGGAAAGCCCGAGGCGGTTGATCGCCACCTCAAGGTTTTCCGCCGGTGCGGTCAGGCTGCCCAAGGTATGGCGGTTGGCTTCGCGAATGATGCTCAGGGCCAGCGCCGGGCTGTCCTGCATCAGGTCGGCAATGTCGCGCAACGAGCTGCGATTGTCGCGGATCGCACGGCAGACCTTGTCGTGAGCCTCTTGCGGCACCGGCAGGCGCACGCCGTCGAGCAGCTTCACCCAGCCATCGAGCGTAGTCGGTCTTGCGTGTGGGACGTTCGTTTCATTAGCCATGTCTGGACGGGATCTTGATCTGCTGTAGACGCGCCCGGCACGGGCTAAATTGGCTTTTCGCCTGAACTGGCTATAGTCTGGCGCAGTTTTGCCGATAAGTAGAAGAAGAGATTTTTTAACTTCCGAATATGACCTTGAACCCGACTTAAACAAGTACTTTCTATCTATGGCTAAAATTATCGGCATCATCGTCGTATTCGCGAGCGTGCTCGGCGGATACGTGCTCTCCCACGGCAAGATTGCCGCCCTGATCCAGCCTTTCGAGGTGATGATCATCGGTGGTGCGGCACTCGGAGCATTCCTCCAGGCCAACCCCGGCTACATGACCATGCACGTGCTCAAGAAAGCCCTGGGCATGTTCAGCTCGCGTTTCAGCCACACTTTCTATCTGGAAGTGCTCGGCCTGATCTACGAAATCCTCAACAAGAGCCGCCGCGAAGGCATGATGGCCATCGAAGGCGACATCGAAGATGCCGCTGCGAGCCCGATCTTCGCCAAATACCCGGCGGTGCTGAAAGACGAACGCATGACCGCGTTCATCTGCGATTACCTGCGCATCATGTCGTCCGGCAACATGGCGCCGCACGAACTTGAAGGACTGTTCGACATGGAGCTGTACAGTCTCAAGGAAGAACTGGAGCACCCTTCCCACGCGGTCAACGGCATCGCCGACGGCATGCCCGGTTTCGGTATCGTGGCGGCGGTACTGGGTATCGTGGTGACCATGGCGTCGCTGGGCGACGGCGACCAGAAGTCCATCGGTCTGCACGTGGGTGCGGCACTGGTCGGTACCTTCTTCGGTATCTTGGCGGCCTACGGTTTCTTCGGCCCGCTGGCGCATTCCCTGGCCCACGATGCCAAGGAAGAGCTCAACGTCTACGAGGCCATCAAGGCTTCGCTGGTGGCTTCGGCTTCCGGCATGCCGCCGTCGCTGGCCGTGGAGTTCGGGCGCAAGGTTCTGTACCCGGCTCACCGCCCCAGCTTTGCCGAGCTGGAGCAAGCGGTACGCGGTCGCTAAGTCATGGAAAATAACCAGCCGATAATCATCAAGCGCGTCAAGCGCTACGGTGGCGGGCACCACGGCGGAGCGTGGAAGATCGCTTTCGCCGACTTCGCGACGGCGATGATGGCGTTCTTTCTGGTGTTGTGGCTGCTGTCCACCGCGACACCGGAGCAGAAGATCGCCATCGCCGGTTACTTCAAGGACCCGGTCGGCTTCTCGGAAAGCGGCACGCCTTACATCATCGATCTGGGTGGCACGCCGACCCTGGCGCCGGAAAACACCCTCAACCCTGAAGTGAAGTCTCAGCCGCAACCGGACAAGGTCACGGTCGACACCGATCAGGTCGAAGGCATGGCCGAGCAGGTCGAGAAGGAACGCCTGGAACTGTTGCTGCAGGAGCTGCAGAACAAGGTCGACGAGAACCCGCAACTGCAGAAGTTCAAGGATCAGATCCTGTTCGAAATCACGCCGAACGGCTTGCGCATCCAGATCATGGACGCCGAGAACCGGCCGATGTTCGACTCCGGTTCCGCACGCCTGAAGCCGTACTTCGAAGACATCCTGCTGGCCATGGCCGACACCATCAAGGCAGTGCCGAACAAGATCAGCATCAGCGGCCATACCGATGCCAAGCCGTACACCGGCACCGGCGACTTCGGCAACTGGGAGCTCTCGGCCAACCGTGCCAACGCCGCCCGGCGTGCGCTGGTGGCGGGCAGCTATCCGGACGGGCAGGTGGCACGGGTGGTGGGTTACGCCTCGTCGGCACTGTTCGACAAGGAGAACCCGTTCAATCCGGTCAACCGTCGCATCGACATTGTGGTGCTGACCAAGAAGGCCCAGGCGGCCATCGAAGGTTCGCAAGGCGCTGAACCGGCGAAACCGGCAGAAGGGAAGAACGGCGCCGATCCGGCCAGACCGGTCGACCCGAACGCGTTGCCGGCGGACCAGCAGCCGGTGCCGGCCCACGAGTTGCGTGAACGGTTGAACCTGTTCGACGACCCGCTGCCGAAACCGGCCGAGCCGGGCAGCGCGGCGCCAGCCCCGGCGCCTGCTGCACCGGCTCCCGCGCCGAAGTAGTGACCAATAAAAAAGCCGCGAGATGATCGCGGCTTTTTTGTGTCCGGTTGCCTAGTACCCGTTTTCGGGCAGGCTGGCGATGATCGAGCGGTAGCTGTTCATCCGCTGTTGCTGGATGCGTCCGTCCTCAAGGGCCTTGAGCAAGGCACAGCCCGGTTCGCGATCGTGCTTGCAGTCGCGGAAGCGACAGGTGCCGAGCAGGTCGTCGAACTCGATGAAACCGGCTTCGACGTCGGCACGGCTGACGTGGCCGAGGCCGAATTCGCGGATGCCCGGGGAGTCGATCAGCTCACCGCCGCCCGGGAAGTGGAACAGCCGTGCGGTGGTCGTCGTGTGCTGTCCCTGACCGGACCATTCGGACAGCGGGCCGACACGGGTTTCGACATCCGGCAACAGGCTGTTGACCAGCGATGACTTGCCGACACCGGACTGGCCGACGAACACGCTGATGCGCCCGTCGAGCTGCTTCTGCAGCTGTTCCATGCCATTGCCGTGATGTGCCGACACTTCCAGCACCGGATAACCCAGCGTGCGGTACACCGCCAGCAACGCGTTCAGTGCCGGAGCGTTCTGTTCGTCGATCAGGTCGAATTTGTTCAGCAGCAGCAACGGACGGATGCCGGCGTGTTCGGCGGCGACCAGATAACGGTCGATCAGGTTGGCGTGGGGCTCGGGCAGCGGGGCAAAGACGATGACGATCATGTCGACGTTGGCGGCCACCGGTTTGAGCTGGCCACGGCTGTCCGGGCGGCACAGTTCGGTGGTGCGCGGCAGTTGCGCGACAATCACGCCGATGCCCTGGTTGCCGGCACGCCAGACCACTCGGTCGCCGGTCACCAGCGCGGGCAGGTTGGCTCGCAGATAGCAGCGGAAAACCTGGCCGGCCAGTTCGCCGTCAACGGCCTCGACCTCGACCTGCACACCGAAGTGGGCGATCACCAGGCCGTGTTGCTCCGGGCCCAGGTCGCCGCCTTCGAGCGCCTCGACCGCCGAGGACTCGCGTTTGGCGGCGCGGGCGGCGCGCTCGCCCTGAATCTTTTCGATGCGCCAGTTCTGGCGGCGATTGAGTTGGCGTTTGGCCATGGGTGTTCCGTCTGAAGAATGCAGCGATTAGGTAAAACGGCCGCGAGTTTAGCACGCCCGGGCATCGGCCTAGGCTAAACTGCGCGGCATTGCCTAGGAGTCGAAATATGCAAAACCCACAGAACCTGATCTGGATCGACCTGGAGATGACCGGTCTGGATCCGGAAAATGACGTGATCATCGAAATGGCCACCATCGTCACCGACAGTGACCTGAACACCCTGGCCGAAGGCCCGGTGATCGCCATCCACCACAGCGACGAAGTGCTCGCCCGCATGGACGAGTGGAACACTCGCACCCACGGCAACTCCGGCCTGACCCAGCGCGTGCGTGAAAGCCGAGTGAGTATGGCCGAGGCCGAAGCCGAAACCATCGCCTTCCTCGAAAAGTGGGTGCCGAAAGGCAAGTCGCCGATCTGTGGCAACAGCATCTGCCAGGATCGTCGCTTCCTCTATACCCACATGAAGTCGCTGGAAAGCTACTTCCACTACCGCAACCTCGACGTCTCCACACTCAAGGAGCTGGCGGCGCGCTGGGCACCGGACGTGCGTGACAGCTTCAAGAAGGGCAGCACCCATCTGGCGCTGGACGACATCCGCGAGTCCATCGCCGAGCTGCAGCACTACCGCAAGCACTTCATCAAGTTCTGAGATCGGCGGCCTTTGTGGCGAGGGAGCTTGGTCCCGGCTGGCTGCGCAGCAGCCAGATCCCCTCGTCACAGACGTTCAGCAAAGCCCTCTTCTGGTGCAGCCCTGAAATGGCTAGACTGCGCGCCTTCCCGCCAGGATCGCCACCATGTTGCTGATGCTCTACCTCGTCGCCATTACCGCCGAAGCCATGACCGGTGCCCTCTCTGCGGGCCGCCGAGGCATGGACTGGTTCGGTGTGGTGCTGATCGCCTGCGTCACGGCGCTGGGCGGCGGTTCGGTGCGCGACGTGCTGCTCGGCCACTACCCGCTGACCTGGGTCAAGCACCCGGAATACCTGGTGCTGACCACAGTCGCGGCAATGATTACCGTGTTCACGGCCCGCTGGATGCGCCACCTGCGCTCGCTGTTTCTGGTACTTGATGCGGTCGGTCTGGTGGCATTTACCCTGATCGGCTGCATGACTGCGCTGGAAATGGGCCACGGCATGCTGGTGGCCTCGGTCAGCGGCGTGATCACCGGTGTGTTCGGCGGCATCCTGCGAGATATCTTCTGCAATGACATTCCATTGATCTTCCGTCGTGAACTGTACGCCAGCGTCTCGTTTGCTGCGGCGTGGTGCTACATGCTGTGTCTGTATCTGAATGTGCCGAGCGAACAGGCAATTCTGATTACCCTGTTCGGTGGCTTTCTGCTGCGGTTGTTGGCGATTCGCTTTCATTGGGAAATGCCGAAATTCGTTTATAACGACGAGCATTGAGAACTGGCTACAGCTTCTTACACTTGAATTCAAGTTCGCTTTTGAATGGCGTGATATTGATATCCGGCTCCGCCCAATAAGGTGCGGGTGCATCGGAACTGATATCAGTCACAGGAGTGAAAGAATGAGTGAGTTTAATGAGCTGTCTGCAGAGCGCCCTATCAATTCGGCTTCTCTGGAAAGTATTGAATTGAGGGTGAAGTTCGATTCAGGGGTCGCAACGCGAAGCAAGGTGTTGTTTGGCAACGGGCGTATGCAAGTCAAAGTGCAGGTGCTGGTCTCCGGTTTCGACGAAAACGGTCAACATATTTCTGTACCGGCGGATGTACTGAATACAGTAGAACTTATTCATTACAATACCGGGAAAACATTGCGGGACGGCTGGACAGCCAGTGCCGAACAGGGACGATATACACTGGAGGCTCCTGTCTCTGCCGACTTGATGGACGCATCGGACGATGAGTCGCACTACCATGCTCATCCTCATGTGCGCACCTTCTGGGTTTCATCGGCGGGGGTTGGTACCACACAGATCGCAGCGCGTGTTTTACTCAACGGAACCGTTATTCAAAGCAACGGTACGGGTCTGATCGATCGTCAGGACAGCAGTATTACGTTGGATGCGCAATTGCCGATCAGCTATTCGCTTGAGCAGTTTCACTTGAAAAGCGTACGACGCGGGAATGAAGAACCAGGTAACCGGATCTCCAATTACTACCTCGGACTCAATCATCAGGGGCAGCAAATAAAACTGGTGGACTGGGTGGCGCCGCGGGGGACAGGCAACTTGGTTTTTGCTCACGGTAACTGGCTGGGTGCACCCGCGACCAATTATCTGATCGGTATTCTGGTAGGCCCGGATCAGACTGACGTGACTGTAAAGTTGCCTGTCAATGACAACAACTTTTTAGACACCGTATTTTCAGGCCCGGCCAGTGTCTCTTCTGAGATGAGTAAGGAATATCCTGTACGGGTCGGCGACCGTCACGGTGAATTGACTATCGTGCAAGCCATTTCCGAGTACGCGTACAGCTACGCCAAGTATACGGTGGACGAGGTGTTTCATTTTTCCGCGATTGATCAATACGGGTCTGAACACAAACTGGCCATTCGAACCAACGCTACGGAAAGTTTGTTCATTCTTGAGCGGGGGTAAATCTGCATCAGGGCAATAGATATTTAAGCCGGCTGTAAAAGAATAAGTCAGTAAGCTGTCATATCGATGATCCCTGCCGGCATTTCGGCAGGGACACTATTGTCCGTCAGTTCCTTGCCATAAAGGAGCTGACTCAATGTCGCTCAAGGATGAGAACTGATGCTCAAAAAGCCGTCAAAAGGTTTTGCTCCAGACCCCTCCCCGAACCCACCTGCTTCCCGCGCTCCAAGTCATGAAGCACCGCCGCGAGCGGATGTCGACGTGCCAGGTGTGTCACGTCGCGCTGCATTGCCACCTGCGACAACAGACCCTGGCCATTCATTCAGGCAGGATGCCCCTCCCTCGCATGTTGTCGAGAACAGCATGATTGTTTCCGAATATGCATCCCGGGTGCCTGCAACCGCACCGATGCCTCCGGTGTTGGCCGATTTCTGGATCAGCGCTGCAGCTAAACTGCCCGCACCCGATGCTCAGGGATTCAGAATCATCAAGCAGCGCCGGTACATCGAATTGACCGACGGGCACTTTGTCCAGGTTGCCAGGGATGCCGTTACGGGAGACTGGCGAGCAATGCTGGCAAGTGAGCTCGTTCCTTCCGGGCCGTTTCTGTTGCCTGATCAACACCGCCGGTACTGGTACCCGAAAGACGGCAACAAGGTGCAAAAGCTTGCCGGTGCGGACGAAAACGATGTTGAAACCTCCGCGCCGGGATCCTCCTCGGCACTGTCAGGCCGTCTGATTTCGCGAGCATCTGTCGAACGACGAGTACGAGCGCTGTATCCCGGGCTTGCGGACGACGAAGTGATTGCTTTCATCGGAGATCGTTTACACAGTGATCCGCACTCCGTTCTTGTACGACTGGAAAAAGAGTCTGTCGCGTTGCGTGAGGAACTGAAGGACTGGCTAGGGAGTGCACGTTCAACTCATCCCGGCGCCGAGTCCGGATTGAGTGCTGAAGCCCTCGCCAGCCAACGACAGACGCGTGAAAAATTCAGTCAGGATCTTCTAGCGGTCTGGCGACGTGAATCAGTGTCGGGCCAGGGTTCTGCCGATCAAAGCTTTTCGACGTTCATCGATTTCTCCGGGGAATTGCCACATTTGTCCGCCCGGTTTGAATGGGTGACAGAGCTGGTGCTGAGCGCT
The DNA here is from genome assembly GCF_001679645.1 of Pseudomonas bananamidigenes. Classification (GTDB taxonomy): domain Bacteria; phylum Pseudomonadota; class Gammaproteobacteria; order Pseudomonadales; family Pseudomonadaceae; genus Aquipseudomonas; species Aquipseudomonas bananamidigenes. The sequence goes on from NZ_LRUN01000023.1 coordinate 73,991, forward strand.
CGTAATACCGAAGTATCGTTGGGTCGGTTTTTGGACAGTTTTCCCAATGTTCGCTACCTGATTCTGGAGTCTGTGCGAATGGAAGCGTTTTCTCCGGCGATCTTCCGGATGCGGGATTTGCAGCACCTGATATTGAACGGAAATTCACTTCGTCTTTCCGAGAGCAGTGCCGAGGGCCTGTCCCGGATCGAAACCCTCACGTTGCTGGATTTGAGGGAAAACCCTTTGGGCATTGCCCCGTCTGTGGGATTCATGCGGGGGTTGCGAGAGTTGTTTCTGCGCGATTGTGCGATCGACGAGCTTCCGTCCGGGATGGAGCGGTTGCCGGCACTGACTCGCGTGGATTTGCGAGAGAACGACATTTTCATCATCGGCGAAGAGTTGTTCGATATTCCGGATACGCAGAATCTTTACCTGGATTTGCGGGACAACCCGCTCGGCGTAGTGGCGAGGGAGCGAATCACCCACTATCTGGAAAATGCCAGTCTTGATCGTAAAGTGCAGATTCGCGCGGATGAGGACGGTCTTGATGTCGCTGACTCTTCCGAATCAAGCGAAAGTTCTGATAGCGGGGTCGAGTCCGACACCTGATAAATACTGAGCAGCCGTTGTCTTGCAATGAGTCTGGTTGTAAAAAAATAGATGGCTCACTTTTTTCTTTGTCTTTCTGGCTTTGAAGAAGTGGGCTTTTTTGTTGTGATTTTTATATTTCAGAGGGCCGGTTTTATAATTCGTGTTTCAGGTTGGTGCTTCCTGATGCTCTGTTTACATGTTGTCAGCTATTGCTGCTGTTATAGACTTTTGTGATGTGTTTAATATTTGATCGTGCCCTGGCTTGTATGAAAAGGGGGTAGTTGAATGTTTATACAGGAAGTTATTTATGTTTGAAGAAGTCGTCAGTATTCAGAGGCTCGAAGTCAAATTTGATTCGGCCCCCACACTTCGCCATAAGCAACTCTACGCCAACGGTCGGATGCAAGTGCGGGTGCTGGTCCTGGTTTCGGGTGGCGATGCCCGGGCCAACGAAGTGTCTCTGCACGGGCATCCGGCCATGCAGACCCTTCGCCTGATCTCCTACAACGGCGCGCGGCCGCTCTCGGGGGACTGGAACGTCGAGACCCGGGAAAATCGTTACGCCCATGACATGGCGGGCGGCATCGCCCGGGACACTCCACTGGTACCGGCTGCGCATAACCGCATTACCGACCCTGCCGAACCTGTCCAGGTCTATGAGTTCTGGGTCAGCAGCTCCAGGCCGGGCTCGCTGCAAATCGCCGCCGAAATCACCCTGGGCGATGAAGTGGTTCGAAGCAACGGGCAACTGGGAAGCGACAGCAGCGTGACGTTGGAGGCGGTATCGCCGGTCAAGTATCCAGTGAGCCACTTTTCCCTGGAAAAGGTCAGTGAAAGCGTCATTGATCGTTTCGACGCGATCCATCGATACAGCTTGGGTCTTTATGCTGACCGTCGTTCCATTCATCTTCTGGACTGGACCAGCACGCAAGTACAAAAGGATGACGAGTACGCGACGTTGTTCTTTGCTTCCAGAAACATTGATGATTCCCACCCGGGGGGAAGAACTTATTGCGGCTACATGGCGCCGGTCTATGGTGCCAGTGCGACCATTCGCGGTCCGAAAGGGTATGTCGGGACGCCAGTCAATCAGCAGCCGGGTAATCTGACGGTATTGAGTTATCTCTCTCCCGACTATCAGAGTCAGCCGGTTCGGGATCAGGTTTTTGAACTGACGGTATTTGATGAGTTCGGTACGGCGCACTGGCTTCGTATAAAGCCGGATTTTTACGCGCGCGCATTCAAGTTGGTTTGAGTAGCGATTTTATTGCAGATGTTCGTGAGCTTCTTTTGTTTGGTTTCAATCCGATCGGCTTGAACTTCGAAGTTTATCGAGTGAGTTGGTTTTTGTGTGATGAAAAAGGAATTTATATATGGAGAACAAATCTCCGGTCTCCGTGCATTCCAATGCATTCAATTTTGGTGAGTTTGTAACGGGCGGTGTTGATCCTCGGACAGGCTTGTATACCTGTTCCTTGTCTTTGGGCGCTGTTCGATCTGAGGGTCTCAACGGGCCTTCGTTCGGGCTCGCCCTGGGGTTCAACCCGCTCGATACCCGAAACACCGGCTTCGGGCTGGGCTGGTCGTTGGCCACGACCCGTTATGACACACGCAGCAAGATGATGACCCTGTTCAGCGGTGAGCGTTACAAGGCCGTCGAAACGGTTGCGGGTCTCCAGTTCAGAGAAATGAAGCTGGAAAGCGTCAAGGTCGTGAAAAGCGGTGCCGGACGTTTTGATGTTCGTTACAAGGACGGACATCGGGAAGAGTTGACGGTGCAGGGGGGGAGTCTGGTCGCAGTCCCGACGCGGATCGTCGCGGCCAACGGCGCAGGCGTCACACTGCTGTACAAAGTGGTCAATCAATACCCGGAGTTGATCGAAGTCAGGGATGACCGGCGGACGCTGCTGAAAATCTCCCGCAAGGGCACTCTGGTTACGTTGAGCCAGAACCCGGATACGGCATCCACGGCCGACTTCACAATGAAGCTCGATAGCAACGACCGGGTCGTGAAGATCGGTTTGCCTGAGGGCCGGGGCTGGGATCTCGAATATTCGCTCATCGATGAAGTCGGTTACTTGAAGCGGGTCGTTACACCGTTGGGGGCCGTTGAAATCATTCGCTACAAGGAACAGGGGCATCTGCTGCCCGCCAGCGACGTCGGTGCGACGGCGACGCTGCCTCATGTCATGGCCCATGACATTTATCCGGGTCACGGTCAGCCGAAAACGAGCAGAACCTACACGTTTTCGGACCGTAATTTCCTTGGGCATGGTTTGTCGGTGGAGCCATCCGACGATGGTGACCCGCTCTACTCGGCACCTTGGAGTTACCAGTACACGTCCGAGGAGCGGCTGGTTGTCGATGGCAAGGTGCACAGTCACATCAAACGGACGTACAACAAATTCCATTTGCTGGTTGCGCAGGTGACGACGTGCGGGGAAGCGGTCACTTCGCAGCTCACCGAGTATCACCTCGCAACAGGAAAGCCTTTCAACGAGCAACCGGCACACTTTCGTCTGCCCCGGGTCCAGACACTGAAGTTCGAAAACCGTCTCGGCAAAAAGCAACGCGAGGAGACCACGATTACCGAGTTCGATGCCGTGGGCAACCTGCTCAGGCATGTGGGGCCCGACGGTGTCACGACGCTGTCCGAGTTCTATCCGGCTGTCGAGTCGCCGGACTGCCCGGTGGATCCGCTCGGCTTTGTCCGTTTCGAGAAGCAAAGGACGGTCATCGCCGCAACCGGCGACGGGGCCTCGACCTGTACCCGTTTTCGTCATGCCTTGCACCCGGCATTGCAAGGCTCGACGCTGGCCAGTGTCGTGGTCATCGAAGAGCAGTTTTTCGAAAAGGTGGAAGACGCGGAGGTTCTTCGTTCAAAAGTCGAGTACAGCTATTTCAATACACCGGCGGACCGGCTCCGGCATGGTGCATTGCAGGAGCAGCGCAGTACCCGGAGTGGCCGCACCACCCGAACGGCGTTTTCCTCTCGGCTGGAGGGGGCTCGCCTTCATCTGACCCAAACTGTTCACGGTTTCGATGGTACTTCGCAAAGCACGACGCAAGTCCTGTCGTCATACAGCGGATTGACCTTGTCGGAGACCGACAAGGACGGTCGCCGGATCGACTATAAGTACGACGCCATTGGTCGATGCTTGCGCAAGACGCTCTCCCCGGGCACCGCCCATGCTGCTTCGACGACTTGGGTTTATCAGGAGGCAAGCGGCACTTCGCCCGCGACGGTGACCGTCACGGATCCGGCGGGAGGTATGCAAACGGTCACTCATGACGGTTTGGGACGTGTGATCGGCATCAAGGAGCTTGATTGCGACAACCTCGATGAGGGTGCTTCGCAAGAAAGTCTTATGCGCACGGTGTACTCCGCACTTCACGACAAGGTAGGGCATCTGGTGGAGCAGACCCGCACAGACTGGTGGGACGGCACTGCCCGTCCGGCCATTACCCGACGGGTCTATGACAGTTGGGGACAAGTGAAACAGACGCGTCATGCTGACGGGCGCGTAGAACATCGCGAATTCGATCCGGTTTCTCTCCGGGAAACTCTCTGGCAGGAGGGAATGGGCAAGACGGTCTCGGTCTTCAACGCTTTCGGCAAGCCGAAAAGTATCGAGATGCTCGATCGGAAGGGGGAGAGCCTGGGCAAGTCGATCCTTGAGTACGACGGTTACGGCAGAACCCGCAGCCAGACCGATCAGGAAGGCAACAAGACGCTCTACCACTACGACGTCTTTGATCGATTGGTTCGCAGCGAATTGCCGGACGGCCATGCGGTCGAGACAGAATATGCCGATCACAGCGCCGAAACATTACCGGTAAGGATCAAGGTCGACACGCTGGAGTTGGGCCGACAGGTATTCGACGGGCTGGATCGCCTGACTGAAAGTACGGCAGGCGGTCGCACATCCACAACGGGGTATGTGTCGGGCTCCAGCCAGGCCGGATGGCAAATGGGGGCCGACGGTAAAAAGATCGAGTTCACCTGGTCGCAGGGAGTGAGCGGGCTGGCTGAGCGCAGGGCTGACGGATTGCTGGCGCGCTTCACCTACGACGCCTTGCATGGCAAGCCTGAAACCTGCATCGAGCAGGGGCGCGAACATCGTTTCGTCTACTATCCTTCCGGACGCTTGAAGTCCGAAACGACCGTGTACGGTGAACATCGCCAGACAACATCCCAGACCTGGTCGCTGGGTGGGCGGCCGCTGACTTTCATCGATGGACTTGGCAACGAACACAAGTCTGAATATGACAGTTGGGGGCGCAAATCCGCTTTCACCCAGGGCAGCTTGCGGTTCGAATACACCTATGACACCGCAGGCTTGCTGGCGCTGATCGATGCCCGGGATACATCGACCGCCCTGCGCATGAAGACGTATCTGAGCTACGACGATATCGGGCGTGAAACGACCCGCCGCTTTGAAGTCGAGGGTCAGGAAAGCCAGACACTGACCTTGAGTTACACCCCCTCCGGCAAGCTGGCGCAGAAAGTCTTGAAACGCGGCACTCAAGTACTGCGCGATGAGCGCTTTACCTATGACGTGCGTGGACGACTGAGCCAATACACCTGTGAAGGCACGCAACGGCCACGCGATCCCTACGGCAAGGAAATCGTCGAACAGACATTCACCTTCGATGCGCTGGACAACCTCCTCACGCAGCAAACCCGTTTCCCCCAGGGCGTCAACCTGACGACTTTCAGCTACAGCAAGGTCGATTTCACCCAGCTCACGGGCGTCAGTCATTCCCACGCTGATTACCCGCAACCGGTCACTCTGCAATACGACGCCAATGGCCGGATGATCAAGGATGACCAGGGCCGTACGTTGACCTACGACACGCTTGGGCGTCTGACCGGTGTCAGTAATGCTCAGGGGCAGAGCGTGCGGGGCTATCAGTACGACGGTTTCGACCGGCTGATGGCGCTGTCTCAGCCGGGTAGCGCGGACACTCAGCGTTACTATCGCGGTGGACGCGCCATCAACGATGTGTGTGGCAGCGATTCACGCAGTGTCGTGCGCCACGAAGGTCTGATGCTGGGGCTGTATGAAAACGGTCCGGTTACCGGCGTGCAAATGTTCGGCACGGATCAGCAGCAAAGTGTGCTGACGCAATTTCAAAGTGGTCAGCTTACGAATATCGCCTATAGCCCCTATGGGCATCGGGACGCCGAAGGCGGTCTTTTCAGTCTGGCAGGTTTCAATGGCGAGCAGCTCGATCCCGTTACCGGTCTGTACTTGCTGGGCAACGGCTATCGGGCCTACAGCCCGACTCTGATGCGCTTTCTGTCACCCGACAACCTGAGTCCTTTCGGAGCGGGCGGGATGAATGCCTATGCGTATTGCCTGGGCGACCCGGTCAATCGTGTCGACCCGACGGGGCATTTTTCGTGGCAGTCGGTTCTGGGGATCGCGCTCGGCGGCATCGGGATCGTCGCGAGTATTGTGACCCTTGGCGCGGCTACCCCGCTGGCGCTGCTTGCCATGGGGCTGGGTGTCGCTTCGGGGGGGACGGGGATTGCCAGTGAGCTGGCCAATGAATGGGCGCCAGAATCCGAGGCCGCATCAATACTTGGCTGGGTGAGTCTTGGGCTGGGCGTGGCTTCGGCGGGTGCCGGATGGCTGGCGGCCCGGCAAATCGTCACGCGGGGCGGGCGGATGCTGGGCAAGAACTTCAAGGGGCTTGCCGATGAACCACCCGTCGAGTACTACGCTCGAGGAAAGAAGGCCAAGTCATCCGGCGCAAACGGTCAGGAGCCACCGCCTCCACCGGTACGCTGGACGTTGACGGAGGACTTTGCCGCGCATGATTACATTCCCAACGGCAAGCCGGGCAACGTTGCGCGGGCCAAATACGCGGAGTTCAGAGATGACATCGCGATCAACAACAAATCGCCTTATGACGCTGCCAAGAGTTACCCCGGCAGTAAATTCGATCCTTATCCCAACTACGCGCCGGCCAAGCCATATGCGGGCTATGAGCATGCACACACTCGTCTGTCGCAAGCGGACCGGGTGTTTTTCCTGACCAACAATGATACCCGGCACGTCATCATCAAACAGGTGGGTAGTCATGATCCTGCCTGGTAGCGGATAGCACCTATCTGCCGGGTTATCCGTGATTCTGGAGGTCGCGATCCGAGTGTTGCTTGAGTGCCCACTCCACATGTTCACGAACCAGCTCCGACGGATAACCCCGTCGCGCCTTCAATGCTTCCAGCACTGGAATCGTTGAAGGCGCATTCCCCAGCCCCACGGCCAGATTGCGCAGCCAGCGCTCGTAACCGGCCCGGCGCAGAGGCGAGCCCTCGGTGCTGCTCAAGAACTTTTCTTCATCCCACAAAAACAGCTCGGCCAGTTCGGCGTTGTCCAGGTTGTGCCGTGGCTTGAAATCGCTTTCGCCGGACGGGCTGGCGAAGCGGTTCCACGGGCAGCAGATCTGGCAGTCGTCGCAGCCGAACACCCGGTTGCCGATCAGCGGTCGCAGGTCTTCGGGGATGGCGTTCTTCAGTTCGATGGTCAGGTAGGAAATGCAACGTCGCGCATCCAGCACATACGGACCGACGAACGCATTGGTCGGGCAGATATCGAGGCATGCAGTGCAGCGTCCGCAGTGCTCGCTGCTGTGGGGGGCGTCCACCGGCAGCGGCAGGTCGACGAACAGTTCGCCGAGAAAGAAATAACTGCCGGCCTTGCGGTTCAGCACCAGGGTGTTTTTGCCGATCCAGCCCAGCCCGGCCTGTTCGGCGATGGCTTTTTCCAGCACCGGGGCGCTGTCGACGAAAGCGCGAAAGCCGAATGGTCCGATTTCCGATTGAATCCTGTCCGCCAGTTGTTGCACGCGCTTGCGGATCAACTTGTGATAATCGCGGCCCAAGGCATAACGCGAGATGTAGGCTTTTTCCGGTTTCGCCAGCATTTGCGCCATTTGCGTGTCGCCCGGCAGGTAGTCCATGCGCAATGACACCACGCGCAAGGTCCCCGGCACCAGCTCGTCGGGATGCGAGCGTTTGCTGCCGTGGGCGCCCATGTAGTCCATCTCGCCGTGGTAGCCGGCCTCGAGCCAGCGTTGCAGGTGCTGCTCGTGCTCGGCCAGGTCCACGCCGCTGATGCCGACTTGCTGGAAGCCCAGCTCGCGGCCCCAGTCCTTGATGGATTGGGCGAGAGCGGGAAGATCTGTGGTAATGGCGGACATGAGGCGAGAGAAACCGGAGCTGAGGTGCGTATAATTCTGCCAGACATCGGAGCCCGAAGACGCATGCCGCACACTAAAGATCCATTACCCGACGCACTGTACCGCGCCGCGCAGGTGCGGGGACTCGACGCACGGCTGATTGCCGCCGGCACGCCGGGCTTCGAACTGATGCAACGTGCCGCCCATGCCACCTGGCGCGCGCTGGTGCGCCAATGGCCTTCGGCGGACGCATTGACTGTGCTGGCCGGGCACGGCAACAACGCCGGTGACGGATATCTGATAGCGGTGCTGGCCCGTCGTGCAGGCTGGGCAGTACAGGTGCTGGCCGTCGGTGATCCGCAACGTCTGCAGGGTGATGCGGCGCTGGCACATGCCGAGGCGCTGGCCGAAGGCGTTGCGATTGCTGCGTGGACTGCTTCCGGTGAATTGCGCGGAATTGTTGTCGATGCGCTGCTTGGCACCGGTCTGAGCGGGGACGTGCGTGAGCCGTATGTATCTGCCATCGCAGCCATCAATACCAGTGGCCTGCCGGTGGTGGCGGTCGATATCCCTTCCGGTTTGTGTGCCGATACCGGTCATGTGCTGGGCAGTGCCGTGCGGGCGGATCTGACCGTGACCTTCATCGGGCTCAAGCTTGGCCTGTTTACCGGGGACGCGGCGGACCATGTCGGCGACCTGCTGTTCAACGATCTGCAAGCGACGGTCGAAACCTGCAGTGACATTGCCATCGCTGCCCGCCGGCTCGATGCCGGTAATCTGCCGCGTCTGCCAGCTCGGGAGCCGGCTGCGCACAAGGGGCGTTTTGGCCATGTCCTGCTGATCGGTGGCGATCATGGCTTTGGCGGTTCGATTCTGCTCAGTACCGAAAGCGCCTTGCGCAGCGGGGCGGGGATGGTGTCGCTGGCGACCCGTCCGGAACATGTCCCGGCAGCGTTGAGCCGGGTGCCGGAAGCGATGGTGCTGGGCACTTCGTCGGCCAATCAACTGATGGGGCTGCTGGAAAAGGTGTCCGTGCTGGTGGTCGGCCCGGGACTCGGGCAGGCGAGTTGGGGCAGGGCACTGCTGTCGGCCGCCGCCAATGCGCCGCTGCCGCAGGTGTGGGATGCCGATGCATTGAATCTGCTGGCGTCCGGATTTGTCACTCTACCCAAGGATTGCGTGATTACGCCGCATCCGGGGGAGGCGGCGCGACTGTTGGGGATCAGCACTGCCGACGTGCAGGCGGATCGTCCGGCAGCAGCATTGGCACTGAGCAAAAAATACACAGCGGTGGTGGTGCTCAAGGGCGCGGGCAGTCTGATCGCCCACCCCGACGGGCGTCTGGCGTTGTGTCATCAAGGCCATCCGGCCATGGCCACCGCAGGCCTCGGCGATGTGCTGGCCGGTCTGGTCGGGGCATTGCTGGCCCAGGGCATGGAACCGTTCGACGCGGCGTGTCTGGCGGTCTGGCTGCACGCCAACGCCGGGGCGCAACAAGGTAAATTCGGCCGTGGGCTGGCGGCCAGTGATCTGATTCCAGCCATTCGTCAGTTGTTGGAGGAGCATGCACCGTGTCTGAAGTAACCCTGTACCTGGCCGATGAACAGGCGATGAGCGACTTTGGCGCACGGATCGCCCGCGTGACCGGTGGGCATGGCCTGATCTTCCTCGAAGGTAACCTCGGCATGGGCAAGACCACGCTGTCGCGGGGCATCATTCGCGGGCTGGGGCATGTCGGTGCGGTGAAAAGTCCGACCTTCACCCTGGTCGAGCCCTACGAGATCGGTGATATCCGTGCCTTCCACTTCGATCTGTATCGCCTGGTCGATCCGGAAGAGCTGGAGTTTCTCGGCATTCGCGACTATTTCGAAGACGACGCCCTGTGCCTCATCGAGTGGCCCGATAAAGGTGCAGGCTTTTTGCCAAAGCCTGACCTGACCATTACCATTAGCCCGCAAGACAGCGGGCGTTCGCTGACTATTTTGTCCCAGGGCTCGCGTGGCGAGGCCTGGTGTGCCGCTTTGGCGTTGGAATCCAAATAAATGATGGGGTTAGGTATGCGCTTTCGCGCGTTGGTGGCTGCCGCTGGACTGATGTTGATGGCAGTAACCGTCAACGCTGTGGCCGAGACAAAGGTCAACAGCGTGCGCCTGTGGCGGGCGCCGGACAACACGCGTCTGGTGTTCGACCTGACCGGCCCGGTGCAGCACAGCGTCTTCACCCTCACGGCCCCGGACCGTCTGGTGATCGACATCAACGGCGCTACCCTTGGCGCGCCATTGAAAGTCTCCACCGCCAACACACCGATCACCGCCATGCGTTCGGCCCAGCGTACGCCGACCGATCTGCGGGTGGTCATCGACCTCAAGAAAGCCGTCACCCCGAAAAGCTTCTCGCTGGCGCCGAACGCGCAGTACGGCAATCGTCTGGTGGTCGACCTGTTCGACAACCCGGCCGATGCCGCGCCGCCGCCAACACCTGCGCCGGCACCGACGGTCGCCACTGTTCCGGCCGTGCCGGTAACTCCGGCCGAACCTGCGATCAAACTGCCCCCGGCTCCTGCCGGCAAACGCGACATCATTGTCGTGATCGACGCCGGTCACGGTGGTGAAGACCCGGGGGCGTCCGGTTCACGCGGCCAGCGCGAAAAAGACGTGGTGCTGCAGATCGCCCGTGAACTGCAACGCCAGGTCAACGGCATGAAAGGCTTCCGTGCCGAACTGACCCGTACCGGCGACTACTTCATCCCGCTGCGCGGCCGCACCGAAATCGCCCGCAAGAAAGGCGCCGACCTGTTCGTTTCGATCCACGCCGACGCCGCGCCATCTGCGGCGGCGTTCGGGGCTTCGGTGTTTGCCTTGTCCGACCGTGGCGCCACCTCGGAAACCGCCCGCTGGCTGGCCGACAGCGAAAACCGTTCCGACCTGATCGGCGGTGCCGGCAACGTCAGCCTCGACGACAAGGACCGGATGCTGGCCGGTGTTCTGCTCGACCTGTCGATGACCGCTTCGCTGACCTCCAGCCTCAACGTCGGCCAGAAAGTCCTGACCAACATCGGTCGCGTCACGCCACTGCACAAGCAGCGTGTGGAACAGGCCGGGTTCATGGTGCTGAAATCCCCGGACATTCCGTCGATCCTGGTGGAAACCGGCTTCATCTCCAATGCCAACGAAGCCTCGAAGCTTTCGGCATCGAGCCACCAGCAGGCGCTGGCGCGCTCGATCAGCAGCGGCGTGCGCCAGTTCTTCCAGCAGAATCCGCCGCCGGGCACCTACATCGCCTGGCTGCGCGACTCGGGCAAGATCGCCCAGGGGCCGCGTGATCACCGGGTAAGCCCGGGTGAAACCCTGGCGATGATTGCCGTGCGTTATCAGGTGTCGGCAGCCACTCTGCGCAGTGCCAACAACCTGAGCAGCGATGAGTTGAAGGTCGGTCAGCACCTGACCATTCCGGGCACTGAACTGGCATCCAAAGAATGAATCAGGTTCTGAACGCAGCGCGCATTGAACTGCTCAGCCCACGGCTGGCGAACCAGATCGCCGCCGGCGAGGTGGTTGAGCGCCCGGCTTCGGTGATCAAGGAGTTGCTGGAAAACAGCCTCGACTCCGGCGCCAGACGCATCGATGTCGATGTCGAGCAGGGCGGTGTCAAACTGCTGCGGGTGCGCGACGATGGCAGCGGGATTTCCGCCGATGACCTGCCGCTGGCGCTGGCCCGTCACGCCACCAGCAAAATCCGCAACCTGGAAGATCTCGAACAGGTGATGAGCCTGGGTTTCCGGGGCGAGGCACTGGCGTCGATCAGCTCCGTGGCACGCCTGACCCTGACGTCCCGCACCCGTGACGCCGATCAGGCCTGGCAGGTCGAAACCGAAGGCCGCGACATGGCGCCCCGCGTGCAGCCGGCGGCTCATCCGGTCGGTACCTCGGTGGAAGTCCGCGACCTGTTCTTCAATACCCCGGCACGGCGCAAATTCCTCAAGACCGAAAAAACCGAATTCGATCATCTTCAGGAAGTGATCAAACGTCTGGCGCTGGCGCGTTTCGATGTGGCATTCCATCTGCGCCACAACGGCAAGACCATCCTCAGTCTGCACGAGGCCCACGACGATGCGGCCCGCGCCCGGCGCGTGGCGGCGATCTGCGGCTCGGGTTTCCTGGAGCAGGCTCTGCCGATCGAGATCGAGCGCAACGGTCTTCACTTGTGGGGTTGGGTCGGTCTGCCGACCTTCAACCGCAGCCAGGCGGATTTGCAGTATTTCTTCGTCAATGGCCGCGCGGTGCGCGACAAACTGGTGGCTCACGCGGTGCGTCAGGCTTATCGCGATGTGCTGTTCAATGGCCGCCATCCGACGTTCGCGCTGTTTTTCGAGGTCGATCCGGCCGCTGTCGACGTCAACGTACACCCGACCAAGCACGAAGTACGTTTCCGTGACGGACGCATGGTGCATGATTTCCTCTACGGCACGTTGCACCGTGCACTGGGCGATGTGCGGCCTGAAGATCAGCTTGCCGGTTCTGTCACCACCGCTATCGTACGGCCGACCGGCCTCGAGGCGGGTGAGTTCGGTCCGCAGGGTGAAATGCGTCTGGCTGCCAACTCCTTGCTGGAGCAACCGCAAGCGCAACCGGCATTCAATACGTCGTCGGGTGCCAGTGCTGGCGGCGCTTATCAGTATCAATACACACCGCGTCCGCAATCTGCCGTGCCGGCTGCCGAAGCGCAGGCCGCGTATCGCGAGTTTTTTGCACCGCTGCCGCAAGCGAATGCCAATGCATTGCCGGCCGGCCAGGAAGATATTCCGCCGCTGGGCTATGCGCTGGCGCAGCTCAAGGGCATTTATATTCTTTCCGAAAACGCCCATGGCCTGGTTTTGGTGGACATGCACGCCGCTCACGAGCGGATCATGTACGAGCGCCTGAAGATCGCCATGGCCAGCGAAGGCTTGAGCGGTCAGCCGCTGCTGGTGCCGGAGTCGCTGGCGGTCAGTCAGCGCGAGGCCGATTGCGCCGAGGAGCACGCGGCATGGTTCCAGCGCCTTGGCTTCGAGTTGCAGAGACTGGGCCCGGAAACCCTTGCGATCCGGCAGATTCCGGCCCTGCTCAAGCAGGCCGAGGCCAATCGTCTGGTGGGCGATGTGCTGGCGGACCTGATGGAATATGGCACCAGCGACCGGATCCAGGCGCATTTGAACGAGCTGCTCGGCACGATGGCCTGCCACGGCGCGATCCGCGCCAACCGCCGCCTGGCCTTGCCGGAAATGAACGGCCTGCTGCGTGACATGGAAAACACCGAGCGCAGCGGTCAATGCAACCATGGCCGACCGACCTGGACCCAGCTGGGCCTGGACGATCTGGACAAACTGTTCCTGCGCGGTCGTTGATGAGCCAGCTTCCTCCAGCGATTTTCCTGATGGGCCCGACCGCTGCGGGCAAGACCGATCTGGCCATCGAGCTGACCAAGGTACTGCCCTGCGAGTTGATCAGCGTTGACTCGGCGCTGGTCTATCGCGGCATGGACATTGGCACGGCCAAGCCATCGAAAGAGGTGCTGGCCGAGTATCCGCACCGCCTGATCGACATTCTCGACCCGGCCGAGGCTTATTCGGCTGCGGATTTCCGCCGTGATGCCTTGCAGGCGATGGCCGAAATCACCGCACGCGGAAACATTCCGCTGCTGGTGGGCGGTACGATGCTCTATTACAAGGCGTTGGTCGACGGCCTGGCGGACATGCCGGCGGCAGATCCCGAAGTTCGCGCACAGATTGAAGAAGAAGCTGCACGCCTTGGCTGGCAGGCCCTGCATGATCAACTGGCGGCAATCGATCCGGCGTCCGCGGCGCGTATTCATCCGAACGATCCACAGCGCCTGAGTCGTGCTCTGGAAGTATTCCGGGTCAGTGGTCAGAGCATGACCGAGCTGCGCTTGAAACAATCTCGGCAAACGACTGATGCAGCGGCATCGGGACGGCAACAATTGCCCTATACTGTCGCGAACTTGGCGATTGCTCCGGCAAATCGTCAGGTACTGCATGAGCGCATTAAACAAAGATTCACAAATATGCTGGAACAGAGATTTATCGACGAGGTCGTAGCCCTGCGTAATAGAAGTGACCTGCATGCCGGGTTGCCGTCTATACGTGCGGTAGGCTATCGACAGGTCTGGGATTACCTGGATGGCAAGCTGACGTCGGCCGAAATGCAGGAGCGGGGCATCATTGCCACGCGCCAGTTGGCCAAACGCCAGTTTACCTGGCTGCGCAGCTGGAACGATTTGCACTGGCTTGACAGTCTGGATTGCGACAATCTGCCACGCACCTTGAAATACCTTGGGACCATCTCCATATTGAGCTGAGTCCTTGCAATTGCCGTCTATCCTTGGGGGAGTGGCGGCAAAAGCCATCTGATTACCTATTTTTTATATTGAATCCTTAAAGGAGTGCGGCACATGTCAAAAGGGCATTCGCTACAAGACCCTTACTTGAACACTTTACGTAAAGAGAAAGTTGGGGTTTCCATCTATCTGGTCAACGGTATCAAACTGCAAGGCACGATCGAATCGTTCGACCAGTTCGTCATCCTGCTGAAGAACACCGTCAGCCAGATGGTTTACAAACACGCTATCTCTACAGTCGTGCCGGTTCGTCCAATTCGTCTGCCAAGTGCATCCGAATCCGATGCAGGTGACGCTGAGCCAGGTAACGCCTGATAGGAGTGTCCTTTGTTCTTTGAGCGCCACGGTGGTGGTGAGCGAGTCATCCTCGTTCACTTGGATGGACAGGACCCTGAGGCGCGCGAAGATCCGCAGGAGTTTCAGGAGCTGGCAAATTCGGCAGGCGCCGAGACCGTTGCGTTTTTTAACGTACCGCGTCATCGGCCAACCGCCAAATACCTGATCGGCAGCGGCAAGGTCGAGGAACTGCGCGACCTGGTACATGCCGAAGAAGCCGATCTGGTGATCTTCAATCACGTCCTTACGCCGAGTCAGGAACGCAACCTCGAACGTGTCTTCGAGTGCCGCGTGATCGACCGTACCGGTCTGATTCTCGATATTTTCGCCCAACGCGCCCGTACCCATGAGGGCAAGCTCCAGGTTGAACTGGCCCAGCTTGACCACATGAGTACCCGGCTGGTTCGCGGCTGGACTCACCTTGAACGTCAGGGGGGCGGTATCGGCCTGCGCGGTCCGGGTGAAACCCAGCTGGAAACCGACCGGCGCCTGCTGCGGGTTCGTCTGCGCCAGATCAAGGGCAGGCTGGAAAAGGTGCGCAGCCAGCGTGAACAGTCACGTCGCGGGCGTTCCCGTGCGGAAATTCCTACCGTGTCTCTGGTGGGCTATACCAACGCCGGTAAATCCACGCTGTTCAATAACGTAACGAGATCGGAGGTGTACGCGGCCGACCAGTTGTTCGCCACGCTGGACCCGACCCTGCGCCGTCTGGAACTGGACGACCTGGGACCGATCGTCCTGGCCGATACCGTGGGCTTCATTCGTCATCTGCCCCACAAACTGGTCGAGGCATTTCGGTCTACGCTCGAAGAGTCGAGCAATTCCGACCTGCTGTTGCACGTGATCGATGCGGCCGAACCGGATCGCATGCTGCAGATCGAGCAGGTGATGGTGGTGCTGGGCGAGATTGGGGCCCAGGACTTGCCGATCCTCGAGGTCTATAACAAACTCGATTTGCTTGAAGGCGTTGAGCCACAAATCCAGCGCGACGAGAACGGCAAGCCTCAACGGGTATGGTTGTCGGCGCGTGATGGCACTGGTCTGGAGCTGCTTGAGCAAGCCATTGCCGAATTGCTGGGCAATGATTTGTTTGTCGGAACCTTGCGTCTGCCCCAGCGGTTTGCGCGTCTGCGTGCACAGTTCTTCGAACTGGGCGCGGTACAGAAAGAAGAATACGACGAAGAAGGTGTCAGCTTGCTGGCCGTGCGATTGCCGCGTTCAGAACTCAATCGACTGGTCAGCCGTGAAGGCGTTGTGCCGACGGAGTTCATCGAGCAACACACTTTGCAATAAAAGCCTGAAAAAGCGGTTGTGCCGCAACGGCAGGCATTCTGTAGCATTGGTCGGCGCGCCGTGGGTGCGTCTTTGCTTTATCAGATGGAGAGCGCTATGGCTTGGAATGAGCCGGGTGGCAACTCGAACAATCAGGATCCCTGGGGTGGCAAGCGTCGCAACAATGGCGACCGCAAGGGGCCGCCGGATCTCGACGAGGCCTTCCGAAAGCTGCAGGAAAGCCTGAACGGGTTGTTCGGTGGTGGAAAGAAACGGGGTGACGACGGGGGCGGTCCGGGCAAGAGTGGCGGCTTCGGCGGCTGCTCGGCATTGGTCTTGTCGTGTTGGCGGCCGTGTGGCTGTACAGCGCGGTTTACGTGGTGGACGAGCAGGAGCAGGCCGTGGTGCTGCGCTTCGGCAAGTACTACGAAACTGTCGCCCGGGCCTGAATATCTATTTCCCGCCGATCGACAGGAAGTACATGGAAAACGTCACGCGTGAGCGTGCCTACACCAAGCAGGGCCAGATGCTGACCGAAGACGAGAACATCGTCGAAGTGCCGCTGACCGTGCAGTACAAGATCAGCAACCTGCAGGACTTCGTGCTGAACGTCGACCAGCCGGAAATCAGCCTTCAACATGCAACCGACAGTGCGCTGCGCCATGTGGTGGGCTCCACGGCGATGGATCAGGTGCTGACCGAAGGTCGTGAGCTGATGGCGAGCGAAATCAAGGAACGTCTGCAACGTTTCCTCGATACCTATCGCACCGGTATCACCGTCACCCAGGTCAACGTACAGAGCGCAGCCGCACCGCGTGAAGTACAGGAAGCTTTTGATGACGTGATCCGTGCCCGTGAAGACGAGCAGCGTTCGCGCAACCAGGCTGAAACCTACGCCAATGGGGTGGTGCCGGAAGCCCGTGGTCAGGCCCAGCGCATCCTCGAAGATGCCAATGGCTACCGTGACGAAACGGTCTCCCGCGCCAAGGGTGAGGCTGATCGCTTCACCAAGCTGGTGGCCGAATATCGCAAGGCGCCGGAGGTCACTCGTCAGCGTCTGTACCTGGACACCATGCAGGAAGTCTTCAGCAGCACCAGCAAGGTTCTCGTGACCGGCAACAAGAACGGCCAGAGCAACCTGCTTTACCTGCCGCTGGACAAGATGATCCAGAACAGTCCTGGCAATAACGCACCGGTTACCGGTTCTGCTGCTGCCGGCAACAACACGGATGTCGTGCCGCATGTCACCGACCTGCCGCAGACACGTACAAGGGAGACCCGCTGATGAGCAATAAATCGCTGATCGCCCTGATCGTTGGCGTTGTTGTGGTGCTGGTTGGCTGGAACTGCTTCTACATCGTGGCTCAGACCGAGCGCGCTGTGCTGCTGCAGTTCGGTCGTGTGGTTCAGGCCGATGTTCAGCCGGGTCTGCATGTGAAGGTGCCTTACGTTAACCAGGTGCGTAAATTCGACGCACGTCTGATGACGCTGGATGCACCGACACAGCGCTTCCTGACCCTGGAAAAGAAGGCGGTGATGGTCGACGCCTACGCCAAGTGGCGCGTGAAAGATGCCGAGCGCTTCTACACCGCGACTTCCGGCCTCAAGCAGATCGCCGACGAGCGTCTTTCCCGTCGTCTGGAGTCCGGTCTGCGTGACCAGTTCGGCAAGCGCACCCTGCATGAGGTGGTATCGGGTGAGCGTGATGCGCTCATGGCCGACATCACGGCTTCGCTGAACAAGATGGCGGAAAAGGAGCTGGGTATCGAAGTGGTCGATGTCCGTGTCAA
Source organism: Pseudomonas bananamidigenes (assembly GCF_001679645.1). Lineage (GTDB taxonomy): Bacteria > Pseudomonadota > Gammaproteobacteria > Pseudomonadales > Pseudomonadaceae > Aquipseudomonas > Aquipseudomonas bananamidigenes. Next base: position 91,546 of record NZ_LRUN01000023.1, read on the forward strand.
GGCCATCGATCTGCCGAAGGAAGTCAACCGCAGTGTGTTCGAGCGTATGAGCACCGAGCGTGAGCGTGAAGCTCGCGAGCACCGCGCCAAGGGTAACGAGCTGGCCGAAGGCATCCGTGCCGACGCCGATCGCCAGCGCCGCGTGCTGCTGGCCGAGGCTTATCGCGAATCCGAAGAGATTCGCGGTGACGGCGATGCCCAGGCCGCTGCCATCTACTCGAAGGCCTACGGTCAGGATCAGGATTTCTACGCGTTCTACCGTAGCCTGCGTGCCTACCGTGAAAGCTTTGCGAACAAGTCCGACGTCATGGTGCTCGACCCGAGCAGCGACTTCTTCAAGTACCTGGAAAAGTCCAGGCCTTGATGCGACGTTGACCTGAATCATTCCGCCCGGCGGCTAATGCCTCGGGCGGGGTGATCCTTTCGGAAAACGTGTGTATGATGCGGCAGCCGGGAAATTCCCGGCTTTTTTGCGTCTGCATGTTTGATTGCTGTTTTTGTTGCAGAAGATCGGGTTGAATGGCCCGGCAGTTATTCGAGGAAAGTGATGGGCGAAGCCGGTAACAGGCCTTTCGTCGCGTCGTTCATGCGCGTGCGTTTTGAACGGACCGGTCATTTTCTGCTTCACTCAAGGCTCGCCCTCGGGCTGGCCGCCCGGATCTAAGGGGAATGGCGTAATGGCAACGGTAGACCGCTGGCTGCTGCCAGATGGCATCGAAGAAGTACTGCCACCGGAAGCGGCGCGCATTGAAGTCGCGCGTCGTCAGGTGTTGGATCTGTTCCAGAGCTGGGGTTACGAGTTCGTCGTGACTCCCCATATCGAGTACCTGGAATCCCTGCTGACCGGCGCGGGCCAGGACCTGGATCTGCGTACCTTCAAGGTCATCGACCCACAGTCGGGCCGGCAGATGGGTTTTCGGGCCGACATCACGCCGCAAGTGGCGCGTATCGATGCACACACCCTGCGTCGTGAAGGCCCGAGCCGTCTGTGCTACGCCGGCAGTGTGCTGCATGCCCAGCCGCGTGCCTTGTCGTCTTCGCGCAGCCCGATCCAGCTGGGTGCCGAGTTGTATGGCGATGCCAGCCCGAGCAGCGACGTTGAAGTCATCAGTCTGATGCTGGCCATGCTGCAACTGGCCGACGTGCCGGATGTGCACATGGACCTGGGGCATGTCGGCATCTACCGCGGTCTGGCGCAGGCGGCCGGTCTGTCGGGTGAAGTCGAGCAGCAGCTGTTCGATGCCCTGCAACGCAAGGCCATCGATGAGGTCATTACGTTGACCGAAGGTCTGCCGGCCGATCTGTCCGGCATGTTGCGGGCACTGGCCGACTTGTGCGGCGGCCGTGAAGTGTTGAGCGCTGCCCGTGAGCGTCTGGCCAGTGCGCCGGCGCCGGTGCTGGCGGCGCTGGAAGATTTGCTGGCGATCGCCGAGCGGTTGTCGGCGCGCTTCCCGGAGCTGCCGCTGTACTTCGATCTGGGCGAGCTGCGTGGTTACCACTATCACACCGGTGTGGTGTTCGCGGTGTTTGTGCCGGGTGTCGGCCAGTCAATCGCTCAGGGCGGTCGCTATGACGACATCGGCGCGGACTTTGGTCGCGCCCGTCCGGCAACCGGTTTTTCCACCGATTTGAAAACCCTGGTGACCCTGGGGCGTGCTGAGGTCGAGCTGCCGTCTGGCGGTATCTGGATGCCTGACAGTACGGATGCGGCACTCTGGCAGCAGGTTTGCCAGTTGCGCAGTGAGGGTCAGCGTGTCGTTCAGGCATTGCCTGGACAACCTTTGGCCGCCGCCCGTGATGCGGACTGCGACCGGCAATTGATCCAGCAGAACGGGCTTTGGCAAGTATCGCCACTGGCTTCCTGAGTTTTCCTGCCGGCCATCGCCGGCACCAAGTTTGCGCGAATGAGGACAAGTGTTATGGGTAAGAATGTCGTAGTCCTGGGCACCCAGTGGGGTGATGAGGGCAAAGGCAAGATCGTTGATCTGCTGACCGAACATGCTGCCGCCGTAGTGCGCTACCAAGGTGGCCACAACGCTGGCCACACCCTGGTGATCGACGGTGAGAAAACCGTCCTGCACCTGATCCCGTCGGGCGTGCTGCGCGAAGGCGTGCAGTGCCTGATCGGCAACGGCGTGGTGGTTGCACCTGACGCCCTGCTGCGGGAAATCACCAAGCTGGAAGAGAAGGGCGTACCGGTGCGCGAGCGCCTGCGCATCAGCCCGTCCTGTCCGCTGATCCTGTCCTACCACGTGGCACTGGACCAGGCCCGTGAAAAGGCCCGTGGCGAGATGAAGATCGGCACCACCGGTCGCGGCATCGGCCCGGCGTACGAAGACAAGGTTGCGCGTCGCGGCCTGCGCATCGGTGACCTGTTCCACCGTGAGCGTTTCGCCGCCAAGCTGGGCGAGTTGCTGGATTACCACAACTTCGTACTGGTCAATTACTACAAAGAGCCGGCCATAGACTTCCAGAAGACACTGGACGAGTGCATGGAATACGCCGAACTGCTCAAGCCGATGATGCTCGACGTCACCGCCGAGCTGCACGACCTGCGTCGCGCCGGCAAGGACATCATGTTCGAAGGCGCTCAGGGTTCGCTGCTGGACATCGACCACGGTACCTACCCGTACGTGACCAGCTCCAACACCACTGCCGGCGGTATCGCGACCGGTTCGGGTGTCGGCCCGATGTTCATCGATTACATCCTCGGTATTACCAAGGCCTATACCACGCGCGTCGGTTCGGGCCCGTTCCCGACCGAACTGTTTGACGATGTTGGCGCGTTCCTCGCCAAGCGTGGTCACGAGTTCGGCGCGACCACCGGTCGTGCCCGTCGTTGCGGCTGGTTCGATGCCAACATTCTGCGCCGCGCCATCGACGTCAACAGCATCTCGGGCCTGTGCCTGACCAAGCTGGACGTGCTGGACGGTCTGGAAACCATCAACATCTGCGTAGGCTACAAGAACGCTGATGGCGCCATGATCGACGCACCGACCGATGCTGACAGCTACATTGGCCTGGAGCCGGTGTACGAGCAGATGCCGGGCTGGAGCGAATCGACCCTGGGTGCAAAGACCCTGGAAGAGCTGCCACAGGCTGCACGCAACTACATCAAGCGCATCGAAGAGCTGGTCGCGCGCCGATCGACATTATTTCGACGGGCCCGGACCGCAACGAAACCATCGTTCTGCGTCATCCGTTCGCTTGATAAGTCGTTGATGTAAAAACACAAAGGCCCCTTCATCGGGGCCTTTGTCGTTTATGCCTGTTGGACGGCATGACCTTTGCTGTGAATCTGTCTACAAGAATGCCATCAATTTAATGGCGTCAGACGTAGAGGGATTCACAGTGTCGGCCGTTCTCTCACTGTTACAAAGCCGTTTGTTGCGGCCCGTTTTCGTTACTCTCGGTATCGCCCTTTTGGTGCAGGTACTCGTTGCCGTCGCCCTGACGCGGAGCACGGTCACTGCGCTGGAGGCCGACCTCGGCACTCGCCTGGGCGCCGACAGCCAGAAGCTTTCCGGTGAGCTGGAGCAGGCCGGGCGTGAAGTCACGTCGAGCCTCGATACGTTATCCACCAATACTCGCCAGCGTTTGACTGCCGGCCTGTCCTCGCGTCTGAAGGAAGAGCAGGCACAACTGCGTACGACGCTGGAGAAAGACCTGAAGGACTCGGCCAACGACATGGCCCAGTTGCTGGCTTCGGTGGCGCCTCGGGCCATGTGGGACAGCGATGTGCCGACATTGTCGGAGTTCGCCCGCCGGGCACAACGCAATCCCAATGTGCTGTTCGTGGTTTATGACGATGCTACCGGCCAGCATCTGACCCGCTATCTCAACCGCGAAAACCCCATCAACAAGGCCTTGCTCGAAAAGGGCCAGGGCGAGCGGGCGTTGGATAAGGTGCTGGATGCGGCGAAAAATGACCCTTCCGTTTATTACATCGAAGCGTCGATCAATCCCAACGGGGTGGAAATCGGCAAAGTGCTGATGGGGGTTTCGACGGCTTCGGTGGAAACCGATCTGGCAGCGCTCGATCAGCGCTTCTCGGCGCTCATTGCCAGCAGTGATCAACTGGTGGGCGATAGCCTCAAAGGTGCAGCGGCGGACAGTGCTGCGGCCATGCGGGCGCGACTGCAGTCGGCGCAGTCCACCGCCGCCGAGATGAAAGCCAACACAGCCAGTACCGTGCAGGACGCTGCTGCCACGCTGCGTTGGCGTATCGGTATGGGCCTGGCACTGGTCGGCGCCGGTGTGCTGTTGCTGCTGGCGGTCGTGCTCGGCCATCGTGTGGTCAATCGCTTGAAGATGCTCAACGCCGCCATGGATGATCTGGCAGCGGGCGAGGGGGATCTGACCAAGCGTGTGCAGATCAACAGCAAGGACGAAATCGGCGACATGGCCTCGGCGGTCAATCGCTTTGTCGACAAGTTGCAGCCGATCGTGCGCGAAGCCGGGGATGTGGCTCAGCGTACCGGCCAGGAGATCGGTGCCATGACCCTGCGCAACGCCGGTGCCGATGCGGCGGCGGGAATGCAGCGCGATGAAGTGGCCGAAAGTCTGCGGGCGCTGTCGCAAATGGCCGATGAGGCGCAGTCGGAAAGCCATGCGATGCAGGCGGCGCTGAAGCAGGTGGTGGATATTCGCCAGGCCACCGAAGAGAACACCCGCACGTCGGCCAGGGTCGGGAGTCTCATCGAGGCGCTGGCGGGGCAAGTTGATACCGGCGCGAAAGTCATCGAGCGGCTGGCACAGCAAAGCGAGCAGATCGAAGTGGTACTGACCGTGATTCACGGCATCGCCGAGCAGACCAATCTGCTGGCGCTCAATGCCGCCATTGAGGCGGCCCGGGCCGGTGAGACCGGGCGAGGATTCGCGGTGGTGGCGGATGAAGTACGGGCGCTGGCCAGCAAGACCCAAAGCTCCACTGGCGATATTCAGGCGCACATTGTGGCGCTGCAGCAGGGCGCACGCGAGGCGGTCGAGGCAATCGGTCAGGCCGGGCGTCAGGCCAGTGAAGGTTTGCTGGTATTGCGTGACAGCGCACGTTTGCAGCAATCGGTGCAGGCGTCGGTCGAGCAGGTGCATACGGCGATCGGTCTGGCGACCCAGGCAGCGGCTCATCAGGCGCAGGGTGCGCAGGCTGTGCGCGGGCGGGTCGAGACGATTCATGCCCAGGCCGAGAAAGCCGCTCAAGCGGTGGTCGAAACCACGGCCAGCGGCAAGGTGCTCGATGGTCTGGCGGCGCAGCTCAAGGCCAGTCTGGGGCAGTTCCGGGCCTGATAGTGCGGGCAAAAAAAATCGCAGCTTCGGCTGCGATTTTTTTATCGGCTCAAATACATTCGGGTGGTCAGCAAGTAGACGGGCAAGCCCGATACCACGATCAGCAACGCTGCATAAGGCGCCGCTGCGGCGAACTCGACATTCGCTGTGTGGGCCCATACCTCGGTCGCCAGAGTATTGAGCCCCGTCGGGCTCAGCAGCAGCGTTGCCGTCAGTTCTTTCATGGCATCCAGAAACACCAGCGCGAATGCCGCACCGAGTGCCGGAAAGATGATCGGTAAAGTCACTCGGCAGAACGCTGTGAACGACGATGCGCCAAGGGTGCGGGCGGCCTCTTCCAGCTGCGGTGCGGCCTTGTTCAGCGCTGTGCGGATTGGCGCCTGGGCCAGCGGCAGAAACAGCAGCGCATACGCGATCAGCAGCAACAGGGTCGTCTGATACAGCGCCGGCACGTAATGCAGGGCGAAATACACCAGCGTCAGAGCGATCACCAATCCCGGAAGGGCATGCAGCAGATAGGGCAGTCGCTCGGCCCAGATCGCCAGCTGGCCTTTGTAACGCACCACCAGCAACCCGACCGGCACCGCCAGCGCCAGACACAGTCCCGCCCCACCGAGTGACAGCGCCAGCGACGACAGCAAGGCCTCGGTGATTGCTGCCACCGGGAAAGCGGCTGACGATCCGACCGCCAGCCAGTAAGCCAGCATCCCCAGCGGGATTCCGCTCCCGACAATCGCCAGCATCAGGCAATACAACTGACCGGCAATCGCCCACGACCCGAGCTGCACTTGTTCGGCACGCCGCGCCGCGCCCTGGCCGGTACGCACATGGCGGCCCTTGCCGCGCACTCGCAACTCCAGCCACAGCAGCATCAAACAAAGTGCCAGCAACACCGCGGACAGCATCGCCGCGTTGGCATTGCTGAATTCCAACTCGAATTGCTGATAGATCGCGGTGGTGAATGTCTGCAGGCCGATGATCGACAGTGCGCCGAACTCCACCAGCATGTGCAGCGCAATCAACAAGGAGCCGGCCAGCAGCGAAGGCCAGAGCAAGGGCAGGGTGACGCGGAAAAACACGCCCCGGCGATTCTGCCCCAGTGTCCTTGCCGACTCTTCAAGGGAAGGGTCGAGGTTGCGCAGGGTGGCTGCCACCGGCAGAAAGATCAGAGGATATTTCGACAGGCTCATCACCAGGATCGCCCCGCCCAGTCCTTCGAACTGCGCGCTGAGCGATACCCAGGTAAAGCTGCTGACGAAGGCCGGTACCGCAAACGGCAGACACAGAATCACGCCCCACAGACGCCGGCCAGGCAGGTTGCTGCGCTCCAGCAGCCAGGCCAGCGACAGGCCGATCACACCGCAAGTCACGGTCACGCCGACCATCAGCGCCAGCGTGTTGCGCAGCAGGCCGAACACGTAGGGTCGCCACAGCAAGTGCAGCGCCTCGCTCCAGCCGGCCTGCCAGGCTTTGAGCCCGACGTAGACCAGCGGTAGCAGGCTCATCACCACCAGCAGCACCACCGGCAGTACCAGCCAGGCCGAAGGGCGCTTGCGCCGTGGTACGTAATCCCCGCGGGTGGCGGGAGCGGATAGCGATGCGCTCATCAGTTCAAGCCAACTTCGCGTTCCAGATCCAGCGCTTCCTCGGCATTGCCCAGATCGGCGGGCGTGACGTCCGGTGCTTCCAGCTCACTGAATGGCTTGAGGCCGCGATCCGATTCCATGCCGTTATGCAGCGGATATTCGGCGGTGGTCTGGGTGATCACGCGCTGGCCTTCCTCGCTGGCCATGTAGGCGAGAAATTGCTGGGCTTCTTTTGGATGCTTGCTGGACTTCAGCACGGCTGCGCTGGAGACGGTGATCAGGCCGCCGACATCCCCGCCGGTGAAGTAATGCAGTCGGGAGTCGAGCTTGCCTTTCTCCCGCTGCAGGGCGAACCAGTAGTAGTTGTTCACAAGGACAGTGGCGACTTCGCCGTTTTCCACAGCCTTGAGGGCTACCATGTTGTTGCTGTAGGTCTTGCCGAAGGCGCGTAGGCCGGTCAGCCATTCTTCGGCGGCTTCGCGGCCGTGCTTTTTGATGATGGCGACGGCCTGTTCCTGGAATGCGCCGCTGGTGGGCACGAAACCGACCTTGCCTTGCCACTGTGGATCGGCGAAATCCAGTACCGATTTGGGCAGGTCTTTTTCATCGACCAGCTTCGGGTTGAACGCAACGACGCGAACCCGAGCGGTGACGCCGATCCAGGTGCCATTGCCGGCGACGTACTTTTTCGGCAGGACTGCCAGGGTGGCGTCGTCGGACTTGGCCAGCAGGCCCAGTTCGCCGAGGTTGTTCAGCGGTGGGGATTCTTCGGTGTAAATGACGTCGGCCGGGGAGCGGTCGCCTTCTTCGATAATCTGGCTGGCGAGCTGGTTGCTGCTGCCCTTGCGCACATTGACGTGAATGCCGGTCTTGGCTTCGAAAGCTTTGGCGATGGCGTCGCCCACTTCCTTGTGTTGACCGTTGTAGAGTGTCAGGGAAACCGTGTCGGCAGCCTGGGTGAGGGGAGTGGCGAGTGCCAGGCCGAGCAGGGTGAAGGTCAAGCCGCGGCGCAGGGTATTTCGAAACATCATTCGCAGGGTTCCTCACTGTCGCATTGCAAAAACTTGCAACAATGATAAACGATATTTGTTCTCAAATGGTCCTTGCGAGCCGTGGAAGGGGCTGGCACGGCGGATTGAGTTTTCAGGAAGCCAGAAATGCAAAAACCCGCTTTCGCGGGTTTTTGTGTGATTCAAGATCGTGACCTTGAATCTGAATTGGTGCCCAGAAGAAGACTCGAACTTCCACGACCGTAAGGTCACCAGCACCTGAAGCTGGCGTGTCTACCAATTTCACCATCTGGGCTTCATCTTCAGCGTTGCCGCTGTTGATGTGGCGCACTATACGGAGCGTCTTTTGATCTGTAAACCCCTGATTTGATTTTAATAAATCAATTTCAGAAAAAATGCGGGGCGCAGAATACAAAAAACCCGCTTTCGCGGGTTTTTGTGTGAGCCTTGAAACTGCTTCAGTCTCAAACTCGAAATTGGTGCCCAGGAGAAGACTCGAACTTCCACGACCGTAAGGTCACCAGCACCTGAAGCTGGCGTGTCTACCAATTTCACCACCTGGGCATCTCGACAGCGTCAGTACGTCGTCGATGGCGCGCACTATACGGAGCGTCTTTTTAACTGTAAACCCCTGTCAGCAAAAAAAATGGTTTTTTTTACCAGCGGTGTCCAAAACGCTTTTCGGACGTCGATAAAGGTCTCAAGACGCGCCTTATAGAGTCGGAAATTTCCCGTTTGATGGCGCCTATGCCAAACTAACCCGCATATAGACAAGGTGAAAACTCTCTAATGGCCGATTGGCAGTCCCTCGATCCCGAGGCCGCTCGTGAAGCGGAAAAATATGAAAACCCCATTCCCAGTCGCGAACTGATCCTTCAGCACCTTGCTGACCGGGGTTCGCCGGCTGCCCGTGAGCAACTGGTCGAAGAGTTTGGTCTGACCACGGACGACCAGATCGAGGCTCTGCGCCGCCGCCTGCGTGCCATGGAGCGTGATGCTCAACTGATTTACACCCGTCGTGGCACTTATGCGCCGGTGGACAAGCTCGACCTGATCCTCGGCCGCATCAGCGGTCACCGCGACGGTTTCGGTTTCCTGGTGCCGGATGATGGTTCCGACGATCTGTTCATGAGCCCGGCGCAAATGCGTCTGGTATTCGACGGCGACCGCGCCCTGGCCCGTGTTTCCGGTCTGGATCGTCGCGGTCGCCGCGAAGGCGTGATCGTCGAAGTGGTGTCCCGTGCTCACGAAAGCATCGTCGGTCGTTACTTCGAAGAGGGCGGCATCGGTTTCGTTGTTGCAGACAATCCGAAGATCCAGCAGGAAGTGCTGGTCACGCCCGGGCGCAACGCCAATGCCCAGATCGGTCAGTTCGTCGAGGTGAAGATCACCCACTGGCCGACTCCGCGCTTTCAGCCACAGGGTGATGTGATCGAAATCGTTGGTAACTATATGGCGCCGGGCATGGAAATCGATGTCGCCCTGCGTACCTACGATATTCCACACGTCTGGCCTGAGGCCGTGGTCAAGGAAGCCCGCAAGCTCAAGCCGGAAGTCGAAGAAAAGGACAAAGAGAAACGCGTCGACCTGCGCCATCTGCCGTTCGTCACGATCGATGGTGAAGATGCTCGCGACTTTGACGACGCGGTCTATTGCGAAGCCAAGCCGGGCAAGCTGCGCCTGTTTTCCGGCGGCTGGAAGCTGTATGTGGCGATTGCCGACGTTTCCAGCTATGTGAAAATCGGTTCGGCGCTGGATGCCGAGGCTCAGGTCCGCGGCAACTCGGTGTACTTCCCCGAGCGCGTGGTGCCGATGCTGCCGGAAGAGCTGTCCAACGGCCTGTGCTCGCTGAATCCACACGTTGATCGTCTGGCGATGGTTTGCGAGATGACCATCTCCAAGTCCGGCGAAATGACCGACTACTGCTTCTATGAAGCGGTGATCCACTCTCACGCACGACTGACCTACAACAAGGTCAGCGCGATGCTGGAAACGCCGAAGGCTACCGAAGCGCGCAAGCTTCGCGGTGAATACACCGACATTCTGCCGCACCTCAAGCAGCTCTACGCGCTGTACAAGGTATTGCTGGCCGCCCGTCACGTACGTGGCGCGATCGATTTCGAGACTCAGGAAACCCGGATCATCTTCGGTTCCGAGCGCAAGATCGCCGAGATCCGCCCGACCACTCGTAACGATGCGCACAAGCTGATCGAAGAGTGCATGCTCGCGGCCAACGTGGCCACGGCAGAGTTCCTGCAAAAGCATGAGATTCCGGCGCTGTACCGCGTTCACGATGGTCCGCCACCGGAGCGTCTGGAAAAACTCCGCGCGTTCCTTGGCGAGCTCGGCCTGTCCTTGCACAAGGGCAAGGAAGGCCCGACACCGAAGGACTATCAGGCCTTGCTGGCGAGCATCAAGGATCGCCCGGATTTCCATCTGATCCAGACCGTGATGCTGCGCTCCCTGAGCCAGGCGGTGTACAGCGCTGAAAACGATGGCCACTTCGGCCTGAATTACGAAGCCTACACCCACTTCACTTCGCCGATCCGTCGTTATCCGGACCTGCTCACCCATCGGGCGATCCGCAGCGTGATCCATTCGAAACAGGACACGCCGCACGTTCGTCGTGCCGGCGCGATGACCATTCCGAAGGCGCGCATCTATCCGTACGACGAGGCGGCACTGGAGCAGCTCGGCGAACAATGCTCGATGAGCGAGCGCCGCGCTGACGAAGCGACCCGCGACGTGGTGAACTGGCTCAAGTGCGAGTTCATGAAGGATCGCGTGGGTGAGTCGTTCCCGGGCGTCATCACCGCAGTGACCGGTTTCGGTCTGTTCGTCGAGCTGACCGATATCTACGTCGAAGGTCTGGTGCACGTCACGGCGCTGCCGGGCGACTACTACCACTTCGACCCCGTGCACCATCGCCTGGCCGGTGAGCGCACCGGTCGCAGCTTCCGTCTCGGCGATACCGTTGAAGTGCGCGTCATGCGTGTAGATCTCGACGAGCGCAAGATCGACTTCGAGATGGCCGAGAAAACCATCAGTGCCCCCATCGGTCGCAAGAAACGGGGCGCCGAAACGGCTGCTCCGGCGACCAGGGCTGTGGAAGAAAAGGCCCCGGCAAAAACCGCCAGCCGTCGTCCGGCCAAGGAAAAGGTTTCCGACGCTTACCGTCCGAGCGATGCCGTGGCAAAAAACGCCGAGCTGCGCAAAAGCCGTGAATTGAAGAAGGCGTTGCTGGCCGAAGCCAAGAACGGCGGTAAGGCGGCGCCCTCGGGAAAAACCGGAAGGTCCACACCCGACAAGGCTTCCGGCGGCAAGCCAGGCAAATCGAGCAAGCACCGCAAGGGCCCGCCGAAGTCGGGTTCCGCTCCAGCCAAAAGTGGCGGGGCACGTAAACCGAAGGCGAAGTCATGAGTCAGTTGGAAAAAATCTACGGCGTTCACGCGGTAGAAGCGTTGTTGCGTCACCATCCAAAACGCGTCAAGCAGATCTGGCTGGCTGAAAGCCGCAACGATCCGCGAGTGCAGACGCTGGTCGAGCTGGCCAATGAAAACCGTGTGCAGATCGGCCAGGCCGAACGCCGCGAGATGGATGCCTGGGTCGAAGGCGTGCATCAGGGCGTGGTGGCGGAGGTCAGTCCGAGCCAGGTCTGGGGCGAGGCGATGCTCGACGAACTGCTTGATCGGACCGAAGGCGCGCCGCTGTTGCTGGTGCTCGACGGCGTGACCGATCCGCACAACCTCGGTGCCTGCCTGCGTTCGGCGGATGCTGCCGGTGCGCTGGCGGTGATCGTGCCGAAAGACAAGTCGGCGACCCTGACGCCGGTCGTGCGCAAGGTGGCTTGCGGCGCGGCGGAGGTGATACCGCTGGTGGCCGTGACCAACCTCGCGCGTACCCTGGAAAAACTCCAGCAGCGCGGCCTGTGGATTGTCGGTACGGCGGGTGAGGCCGAGGTCAGTCTCTATGACCAGGACCTGACCGGCCCGACCATCCTGATCATGGGCGCCGAGGGCAAGGGCATGCGTCGTCTGACCCGTGAGCATTGCGACTACCTGGTGCACCTGCCGATGACCGGCAGCGTCAGCAGTCTCAACGTATCGGTTGCGACCGGCGTGTGCCTGTTCGAGGCCCAGCGCCAGCGCGGGGCCAAGGCCAAGGCTGCTGCCAAAAAGGCTTAAGCCTCACGCAGTCCAAAATGAGGGAGCGAGCCTGCTCGCGATAGCGGAGTTACATTCAGCATCATTGTTGAGTGTTTCTCCCAATCGCGAGCAGGCTCGCTCCCACAGTGTTTTCTGGTGTGGCAGAAAGCGTGGCTGTTCAAATAATCACCAATTGCCTTGCGCCTCTTCTGTCCCTTCTCTACAATTGCGCCCCTTGCTGTGACGGCAGGCACCCATGTGCCCCGTGCCGGCAAGTCCATAAGTGTCATTCACTCCTTGTCTGACCGTTTTTGAGCGGCAGGCTACAACCCGTAAGGAGCATTCATGCGTCATTACGAAATCATCTTTCTGGTCCACCCTGACCAGAGCGAGCAAGTCGGCGGCATGGTTGAGCGTTACACCAAGCTGATCGAAGAAGACGGCGGCAAAATCCACCGTCTGGAAGACTGGGGCCGTCGTCAACTGGCCTACGCAATCAACAATGTTCACAAGGCTCACTACGTGATGCTGAACGTTGAGTGCACCGGCAAGGCCCTGGCCGAGCTGGAAGACAACTTCCGCTACAACGATGCTGTGATCCGTAACCTGGTCATCCGTCGCGACGAAGCCATCACTGGCCAGTCCGAGATGCTCAAGGCTGAAGAAAACCGCAGTGAGCGCCGTGAGCGTCGCGAGCGTCCTGAGCACGATGGCAGCGCCGATGGCGATGACAGCGATAGCGACAGCGACAACAGCGATAACGCTGACGAGTAATCCACGGACCTTTTAAGGAGCCTATCAAATGGCACGTTTCTTCCGTCGTCGTAAATTCTGCCGCTTCACCGCTGAAGACGTGAAGGAGATCGACTACAAAGATCTCAACACTCTGAAAGCTTACGTATCCGAGACCGGCAAAATCGTTCCAAGCCGTATCACCGGTACCAAAGCTCGTTATCAGCGTCAGCTGGCCACCGCTATCAAGCGCGCCCGCTTCCTGGCCCTGCTGGCCTACACCGACAGCCACGGCCGCTGAGACCGGGTAGTCGACAAGAAGTAAAGGATCGAATGCATGCGTGCCTTGGCTGAATTCATCATGCGGGGGCGTATGCAGGCCACGCTGGTCGTGGCCGGATCTGCGGCGTTGCCGCTGTTGTTCTGGTTGAGTGCCGCTGCAGGTTGCCTTGTGCTTCTGCGGCGCGGTTCGGACGCCTTGAGCGTCCTGGGTGTGGGCGTGTTGTCGGCGTTAGTTAGCTGGCACTACCTGAAGGACCCGACAGCACTGATCGTGTTGCTCGGGGCTTGCGGTCTGGCGCTGGTTTTACGCGCCGGACACACCTGGAATCGCGTGCTGCTGGTCAGCGTGGCCGTGGGATTGTTGATTGCCGTGAGTCTGGGGACCGTGTTCGGTTCCTTCACCGAAGCGCTGGCGCAGACGTTTGAACAAGTCCTGCCGCTGGCAATGGGTGAGGTCTACGAGAAATTCTCGGCAGACCAGAAAGCGATTCTCACGGGGTTGGCGGTTCCTCTGTCGATCATTTCGACAGCACTGTCGTTGCAGGTTTTTAGCGTGCTGTGCCTGATTCTTGGGCGCTATTGGCAGGCGTTGTTGTATAACCCCGGCGGTTTCGGTCGCGAGTTTCGCGCCATCCGACTGCCGAAAGGCGTTGCGCTGTCGCTTCTGGCCGTCATGTGTGTGGCACCGTTCTTCGGTCTGCATGCACTGGTCCTGATGCCGTTGTGCAGCGTACCGCTGTTCTTCGCCGGTCTGGCCCTGGTTCACGGGCTGGTGGCGCAGAAACGGTTGGCCGGCTTCTGGCTGGTGGGGATATACGTCACGCTCGTGCCTTTCATGCACTTGCTCGGTCCGTTGCTTGTGGTTCTGGCCATTGTCGACAGCCTGATTGATTTTCGCGGTCGTCACGTGTCGAAAGACATCGATAACGCGAACGGTGAAGGTTAAAAGTTAAGAGGTTAATACCAAATGGAACTGATCCTGCTGGAAAAAATCGCCAACCTGGGCAACCTGGGCGACAAAGTAAAGGTTAAGGCCGGCTACGGTCGTAACTACCTGCTGCCTTTCGGCAAAGCCACCGCTGCGACCGCTGCCAACCTGGCTGCGTTCGAAGAGCGTCGCGCTGAGCTGGAAAAAGCCGCTGCCGAGCGTAAAGCATCGGCTGAAAGCCGCGCTGCCCAACTGGCCGAGCTGGAAGTGACCATCACTGCCACCGCTGGCGACGAAGGCAAGCTGTTCGGTTCGATCGGTACTCACGACATCGCTGACGCACTGACCGCCTCCGGCGTTGAAGTGGCGAAAAGCGAAGTTCGTCTGCCGAACGGCACCATCCGCAACGTGGGTGAATTCGACGTAGCCGTGCACCTGCACGCTGAAGTCGAAGCTACCGTACGCGTTGTCGTTGTAGCTGCTTAAGCAACACCTGATCGGCTGGCGGCTTGCCCGTCAGGCGGTTAACATCGGGCACGATCCTGTTTACAGGTCGTGCCCTTTGTCTTTCTGCAAACCGTGCTTTTCCTGAATAAAACAAGTGGCCATGAACGAAATCTCCGCTCCTGAGCAATACGATCTGCAAACCGCTGCCCTGAAGGTGCCGCCGCACTCCATCGAGGCCGAACAGGCTGTGCTCGGTGGTCTGATGCTGGACAACAACGCCTGGGAACGCGTGCTCGATCAGGTCTCCGACGGTGATTTCTACCGGCATGACCACCGCCTGATTTTCCGTGCGATCGCCAAACTGGCCGATCAGAACTCGCCGATCGACGTCGTGACCCTGGCCGAACAACTGGACAAGGAAGGTCAGACCTCGCAAGTCGGCGGCCTCGGTTACCTTGGCGAACTGGCAAAAAACACACCGTCCGTCGCCAACATCAAGGCTTATGCGCAGATCGTCCGTCAGCGTGCGACATTGCGCCAGTTGATCGGCATCAGTAACGATATTGCCGATGCCGCCTTCAACCCCGAGGGGCGTACCGCCGAAGAGATCCTCGACGAAGCCGAACGGCAGATCTTCCAGATCGCCGAGGCGCGTCCGAAAACCGGCGGCCCGGTGGGGGTCAATGACCTGCTCACAAAGGCGATCGATCGTATCGATACGCTGTTCAACACCTCGGATGCGATCACCGGCCTGTCCACCGGCTACACCGACCTCGACGAGAAGACCAGCGGCCTGCAACCGGCCGACCTGATCATCGTTGCCGGTCGTCCGTCGATGGGCAAGACCACCTTCGCGATGAACCTGGTGGAGAACGCCGTACTGCGCAGCGACAAGGCCGTGCTGGTGTACTCGCTCGAGATGCCAGGCGAATCGCTGATCATGCGTATGCTGTCGTCCCTCGGACGCATCGACCAGACCAAGGTGCGTTCCGGCCAACTGGAAGATGACGACTGGCCACGCCTGACCTCGGCGGTGAACCTGCTCAACGACCGCAAGCTGTTCATCGATGACACCGCGGGCATCAGCCCGTCGGAAATGCGTGCACGGACCCGACGTCTGGTGCGCGAGCACGGTGACATCGCCCTGATCATGATCGACTACCTGCAGTTGATGCAGATCCCGGGCTCCAGCGGTGACAACCGGACCAACGAAATTTCCGAGATCTCCCGCTCCCTGAAAGCCCTGGCCAAGGAATTCAACTGCCCGGTGGTTGCCCTGTCGCAGCTCAACCGCTCCCTGGAGCAGCGCCCGAACAAGCGTCCGGTGAACTCCGACTTGCGGGAATCCGGAGCGATCGAGCAGGACGCCGACGTCATCATGTTCGTGTATCGGGACGAGGTGTATCACCCGGAAACCGAACACAAAGGCATCGCCGAAATCATCATCGGCAAACAGCGGAACGGCCCGATCGGCTTCATTCGCCTGGCCTTCATCGGCAAGTACACGCGCTTCGAAAACCTTGCACCGGGCAGCTATAACTTCGACGATGATGAATAGCGCGATTCATGCCAGGTGATCGAACAGTTTCTGGGCGACCCGCGGACTGATGAGCTCCCGCCAGATCCTCTGGTGGGGCCGACCTGCCTGTTCTTCGCGCTGTTGAAACGCGCTGCCGAGCTTGCCTTGTTCCAGGGTCTTCATGTGTGCCCCCTTGAGTGTGTAGTCCAGCGCCTGGCGGTCTTGCCTGTCATAGTGAAAGTGCGCCTCCCATAACGGCGCGTTGTCCGAGCGGTCATTGATCGAGTAGACATCGAGGAACGACTTGTCTCTTCCCTTGCCCGTTTGTCTGCGCTCTACCGTTTTCACTACCTTCAGTTCCGAGTGATCGAGCAGGAAGTTCAGGCGCAGCACATCCAGCACATCCTTGTTTTTGTACATCCGTATCAGAATGGATTGCCCTTCGGCATCCATTGACGCAGCGGCGGTTCCGAGGCGGTTGATCAATCCGGTGACCTCGGCATCCTCTGCCGCCCGTTCAGTGGATTCCAGACGCTGTGCCAGATCCTTGAGGCGATCCGACTCGGCACCCAGAAATTCGACGATATTGGTCGGGTTGGCTTTGCGGGCTTCCATCAGCCGGGCCTGGGTAACGTGTTCATTCACCCGCGCCAGGCATTCGGTCGCGTTGCGCATGAGTTGCGGTCTGGGCGCCGGAGCGCTGGCAGGGCGGATGCGTCGCCATTCATTCCGGATTTTCTGGTAACGCTGGGGTGGCGCATCCGGCTTGAAAAGATCGGGAACCTCGAGCGTCACGCTGCCGTCCGCTGCGGTGTCCTTCACTCCGACCAGTACCCGATAAGTACCATGATGGCGTGTCCGGAACAGTTTTCGCGGGGCGGCTGCCTCGGCGGCTCCGGAAGACTGCTCCGGGAAAAAATCGAAATCGATATCCTGATCGTAGTGAGGCAATTGGCTGTTACTGTCGATCTGCTCATGGATTTCGTTCAGGCGGTTGTCGATTTTCGATACAAACCTGTCCAGCAGGGACAACGCCTGGCTGACATATGCGGCTTTTGCCGGAGTCGCTGAACTATCCAGAGTTTCGAAGGCAAGAGTTTCGAAGGCAAGAGATTCGAAGGCCAGAGATTCGAAGGCCAGAGATTCGAACGCCGCTCTGTCACTCCTGATGTTTTCCAGCGTCAATTGCAGTGCCAGCGGTTCGGAGTAGCCTGAGACTTCGTGCAGATCCTTTTTCAGCAGGTGCAGGGCCATTGCACTGCGCATGCCGAAAGGCGGCGGATTTTCGGGGTCGTCGGAAATCAGGCGCAGACAGATGTTGTATTGGCTGGAATAAATCTGGTCTGCGGTGGGTACGCCACGGTTCAGCTCATCCAGTTCGGATGTCGCACTGCGGTCGGCTTTGCGAATCTGCTCCATCACGTCCTGACGATCGTCCATGATCTTCAGCTTTTTATTGAGATGGGCGAAATTGCTCTTCAGCGACTCCACCGTGATTGCATGCACGGTCGGATAGACCCTGCGATCCATTACGGCGATCAGCTTGTTGAAGTAGTCGATTCTGTTCAACTGAAGGGTATGCAGTTCGCTTTTGTAGAGCCCGCCGGCCTTCAACAGGATCAACCAGTCCTTGTTGTCGATCAGTGACTTGAAGTATTCGGCCTGCATTCTTGTGTGCTTGATGATATGCACTTCAAGTTTGATCAGCGCCTCTTTCTCGGCCTGGCTTCCCTCCGGAAGATCTCGGGCGCCGTCCCAGAGTTCTCCATAACGCCTGTTGGAGGCGGCCAAGGCTTCGAAGGCGTTTCTGATGGGCTCATATCGCAGAAACAAATAGGCTTTGTTGTCCTGGGTCTGTGCAGTGCGGCGCATGCCTCCCTTGAGTCCATCAAGACTTGTGGTCCAGATCCCTTCGGCATTGCGGGTGATGGCCAGCGTTTCGCCGGCCCGGCTGGCGCGATAGATGTTTTCGCGATCGCCGGCGACCGGGTCTTTCGGATTGACGATGCGCCAGACCTTGCGTTCGGAAGAGGAAGCGTCAACGTCGTGCATCACCTGATGGGCATGATTCTCGATGATGACGTAGCGTTTGCCGTCGAAACCATGCAAACCGTCGCTGTCCGGAGCTGTGCCGGAGAAATCCAGCGTTGTCCTGAAGGTCGTCAGCCGGCCGGCAGAAAGCGGGAGGGCGCTCTCTTCGAAGTCGAACAGCGGGTGCCAACGGTTGCTGCGGGGGTCATGGAAAAGAATCGGGCCCGAAGGCCGTGATTCACTTCCCAGGCTGGCCCGATAGAGCGCCATCTCGGGATCCAGGCTGATTTGCAGGATGCTGCCATCATGCATGTCGACGAACAACCGCCCCTTGAACACTCTGAAGCCGCTTGCGTCGGCGGCGGGCAGTCGGGTGCCCGGACTGACCCGATAGGTTTCCAGTGCAGGTGCTGAGGGTATCGCAGGCGGGGATGAGTGGATTTCGCTGACGTTCAGCGATGGCGCCGCAGAGATTCTGTCGGGATCTGCCCTGTCCGGGTTTCTGCCCGGTGTCTGGCCGTCGACGAGGCTTTGCGCGGCGGAGCGGATAGCGGGCGAAGTGCCGTGCCGTGGCGGCAGGTCCTGGGCCGATCGCGAAGGCGGGTTGTGCACTTCGGCGGTGGTCACACCTTTTGACGGTGGTTTTGCAGGCATCTTTATTCATCCTTGAATAAGTTGAAGGGTATCTCTGGGGGGCCGGTGGGCCGCAGGCGGGCGAAGGGGAGAGAATCCGACCACGGTCGTCGGAATTGGTCAAAATTTGTGCTATATTCCGCGCCCGCGAAATTCAATGAAAGCCAACACCGGTTATCGACATGCAAGCAGCCAAGCCGTTATTTGACTATCCAAAATATTGGGCCGAATGTTTCGGACCCGCGCCGTTCCTGCCAATGAGCAGGGAGGAGATGGATCAGCTCGGCTGGGATTCCTGCGACATCATCATCGTCACCGGTGATGCCTACGTCGATCATCCGTCGTTCGGCATGGCGATCATCGGCCGGCTGCTGGAAGCTCAAGGTTTTCGCGTCGGGATCATTGCGCAGCCGAACTGGCAGTCCAAGGACGACTTCATGAAGCTCGGCGAGCCGAATCTGTTCTTCGGCGTCGCGGCCGGCAACATGGACTCGATGATCAACCGCTACACCGCCGACAAGAAAATCCGTTCCGACGACGCCTACACACCGGGTGGCATGGCCGGCAAGCGTCCGGATCGCGCGAGTCTGGTCTACAGCCAGCGCTGCAAGGAAGCCTACAAACATGTGCCGATCGTGCTCGGTGGCATCGAAGCCTCCCTGCGTCGCATCGCCCACTACGACTACTGGCAGGATCGCGTGCGCAACTCGATCCTGATCGACGCCAGCGCCGACATCCTGCTGTACGGCAACGCCGAGCGGGCGATTGTCGAAGTCGCCCAGCGTCTGTCCTACGGCCACAAGATCGAAGACATCACCGATGTGCGCGGCACCGCGTTCATCCGTCGCGACACGCCGGCGGGCTGGTACGAAGTCGACTCCACGCGCATCGACCGTCCGGGCAAGATCGACAAGATCATCAACCCGTACGTCAACACCCAGGACACGGCGGCTTGCGCCATCGAGCAGGAAAAAGGCCCGGTCGATGATCCGCAGGAAGCCAAGGTCGTGCAGATCCTGGCCAGCCCGAAGATGACCCGCGACAAGACCGTGATCCGCCTGCCATCGATGGAGAAGGTACGTAACGACCCGGTCCTGTACGCCCACGCCAACCGCGTGTTGCACCTGGAGACCAACCCGGGCAACGCCCGTGCGCTGGTGCAGAAGCATGGCGAGGTCGACGTCTGGTTCAACCCGCCGCCGATTCCGATGACCACCGAAGAAATGGACTACGTGTTCGGCATGCCTTACGCACGTATTCCGCATCCCGCTTACGGCAAGGAAAAGATCCCGGCCTACGACATGATCCGTTTCTCGGTGAACATCATGCGTGGCTGCTTTGGTGGCTGCACCTTCTGCTCGATCACCGAGCACGAGGGCCGGATCATCCAGAACCGTTCCGAAGAATCGATCATTCGCGAAATCGAAGAGATCCGTGACAAGGTACCTGGCTTCACCGGCGTCATTTCCGACCTCGGCGGCCCGACCGCGAACATGTACCGCATTGCCTGCAAGAGCCCGGAAATCGAATCCGCGTGCCGCAAGCCGTCCTGCGTGTTCCCGGGCATCTGTCCGAACCTGAATACCGACCACTCGTCGCTGATCCAGCTGTACCGCAGCGCCCGTGCGTTGCCGGGAGTGAAGAAGATCCTGATCGCCTCCGGCCTGCGTTACGACCTTGCGGTCGAGTCGCCGGAGTACGTCAAGGAACTGGTGACCCACCACGTCGGCGGTTACCTGAAGATCGCCCCGGAACACACCGAGGAAGGTCCGCTCAACCAGATGATGAAGCCGGGGATCGGCACCTACGACCGCTTCAAGCGCATGTTCGAGAAGTTCTCGAAGGAAGCGGGCAAGGAGCAATACCTGATTCCGTACTTCATCGCGGCCCACCCGGGTACCACCGACGAGGACATGATGAACCTGGCCCTGTGGCTCAAGGGCAACGGCTTCCGTGCCGACCAGGTGCAGGCGTTCTATCCGTCGCCGATGGCCTCGGCCACTGCCATGTATCACTCGGGCAAGAACCCGTTGCGCAAGGTCACCTACAAGAGCGACGGCGTGACCATCGTCAAGAGCGAGGAGCAGCGCCGCCTGCACAAGGCGTTCCTGCGTTATCACGATCCGAAGGGCTGGCCGATTCTGCGTGAAGCGCTGATCCGCATGGGTCGTGGCGACCTGATCGGGCCGGGCAAGCACCAGTTGATCCCGCTGCACCAGCCGGCGACCGACAGCTATCAGAGTGCCCGTCGCAAGAACTCGACACCGGCCGGCAGCCACAAGGTCGCGAAAGACAAGAGCACGAAGATTCTCACCCAGCACACCGGTCTGCCACCGCGCGCCAGCGACGGCGGCAATCCGTGGGACAAGCGTGAACAGGCCAAGGCTGCGGCATTCGCCCGCAACCAGCAGGCTGCCAAGGAGCGCAAGGATGCGGCGAAAGGCAAGGGGCCGAAGCCGGCACGCAAGCCGGTCGTTCCGCGCTGAAACGCACACTTGAGCTGAACAGAACGCCAACCTTCGGGTTGGCGTTTTGCGTTGTGCCTCGCGACATTTGCGTGCAGGCGTGTCGGCCCCTTTCACTGCGTGCCCGATTTTGGTGCTTTACTGCCTTGAGCACCTCGGGAACGCGCCCGGACCGCCGCATGGCATAAGTCTTGCGCGCTTTCGAATACGCGCAGGCTCGCTCACAGCCGCAGATGGATTTTTCGTATATCCCGGCGTCATGTGCCTGCGTTAGTCTGACCCCAATCTGCTGGCTGCCGAGCTTTCCATGCCTGATCTGCTTGACCGCTACCCGCTGACGGCGGGCTCATACCAAGAACTGCTCGACACCGGCGGCGCGGTGCGCCCACATTGGCAGCGCTTGTTCGACCAGTTTCAGCGCAGCACCCCGGCGCAACGGGCGCAGCGTCAGGCGCTGCTGGCCCGGCAGATTCAGGAAAACGGTGTCACCTACAATGTGTATGCCGATCCCAAGGGCGCGGATCGTCCATGGGAGCTGGATCTGCTGCCCCACGTGATCGCTGACGTTGAATGGCAGCAACTGTCGGCCGGGATCGCACAGCGGGCGCGTCTGCTCAATGCAGTGCTGGCGGATCTGTATGGTCCGCAGCACTTGATCCGCGAAGGCTTGCTGCCGGCAGAACTGGTGTTCGGCCACGACAATTTTCTCTGGCCCTGTCAGGGCATTGCACCGCCGGACGGGGCCTTTCTGCATCTGTATGCCGTGGATCTGGCGCGCGCGCCGGACGGGCGTTGGTGGGTGACGGCGGATCGTACCCAGGCGCCATCGGGTGCCGGTTATGCGCTGGAGAACCGCACCATCGTGTCCCGGGCCTTTCCCGAGTTGTACCGGGATCTGAAGGTGCAGCACCTGGCCGGTTTCTTCCGTACGTTGCAGGAAACCCTGGCCCGTCAGGCGCCTTGTGACGACGAGGCGCCACTGGTGGTATTGCTGACCCCTGGGCGCTTCAACGAAAGTTATTTCGAGCATCTCTATCTCGCGCGTCAGCTCGGTTATCCGTTGGTGGAAGGGGGCGACCTGACGGTGCGCGATGCCACGGTCTACCTGAAAACCCTGAGCGGCCTGCGTCGGGTTCACGCGATCATGCGCCGGCTCGACGATGATTTCTGTGACCCGCTGGAGCTGCGCACGGATTCGGCACTGGGTGTTCCGGGATTGCTCGAGGCTGTGCGTCAAGGCCGGGTGCTGGTGGCCAATGCGTTGGGCAGCGGTGTGCTGGAGTCGCCGGGGTTGCTCGGGTTTCTGCCGAAGATCAATCAATA
Organism: Pseudomonas bananamidigenes; assembly: GCF_001679645.1. GTDB lineage: Bacteria > Pseudomonadota > Gammaproteobacteria > Pseudomonadales > Pseudomonadaceae > Aquipseudomonas > Aquipseudomonas bananamidigenes. The sequence continues at coordinate 113,933 of NZ_LRUN01000023.1, forward strand.
CCTGTTCGGCGAAGAACTGATCCTGCCTTCCATCGCCACTTGGTGGTGCGGAGAGGCGCCCGTGCTGGCCCAGGCACTGGAGAAACTGCCGGAACTGTTGATCAAGCCGGCCTTCCCGTCGCAGAGCTTTGCACCGGTCTTCGGGCGTGATTTGAGTGACGAGCAGCGCCAGGCGCTTGCCCGGCGCATTCAGGCCCGGCCTTATGTCTACGTGGCGCAAGAGCTCGCGCAGCTGTCCCTCGCACCGGTCTGGCAGCCCGAGGACGGCCGGTTGCAACCGCGGGCCATCGGCATGCGCATGTATGCGGTGGACAGTCATGACGGGTATCGGGTGCTGCCCGGAGGCCTGACCCGGGTGGCGGCCGAAGCCGATGCCGAAGTGGTGTCGATGCAGCGCGGTGGCGCCAGCAAGGACACCTGGGTGCTGGGTGACCGGCCACCCAGTGGCGAGCAGTGGAAGTCCCGGCGCAACATCGGCGTGCCTGATCTGGTGCGGCGCGACCCCTACCTGCCGTCGCGGGTGGTGGAAAACCTGTTCTGGTTCGGCCGTTACTGCGAGCGTTGCGACGACAGCGCGCGGCTGTTGCGGATCATGCTGGCGCGTTACGTCGACGGTGACGATCCGCAGGCCCTGCAAGCGGCGGTGGAACTTGGCGAGCGGCTGATGCTGCTGCCGGATGAAGGCGAGCTGCCGGAGCGCCTGCTCGCGGCTGTGTTGGGCGAGGACTGGTCGTTCAGTCTGCGCTCGAACCTGCAACGCTTGCAGTGGGCGGCATCGCAGGTGCGCGGCAAGCTTTCGCGGGAGAACTGGCAGGCGCTGGTGGAGTTGCAGCGCGAGGCGACGGAGCTGGACACCGCCGAACCGGACTTCGGCCAGTTGCTGGATTTTCTCAACCGCCTGGTGATGTCGCTGGCGGCGTTGTCCGGGTTCGCCCTGGACGACATGACCCGCGACGAAGGCTGGCGTTTCCTGATGATCGGTCGACGGATCGAGCGTCTGCAATTTCTCGGCAGCAGCCTTGCAGGCTTCCTGCGCGGCGCCGGTGCGTTCGATCAGGCCGGGCTGGAGTGGTTGCTGGAACTGGGCAACAGCAGCATCACCTATCGCTCGCGCTATCTGGCGATGGCACAGCTGATCCCGGTGCTCGATCTGTTGCTGCTGGACGAGCAGAACCCTCACGCGGTGTTGTTCCAGTTGAAGCTGGTGACGCGCACGCTCAAACGCCTGAGCGATGATTTCGACGCGCCTCGGGACGTCGTATTGTCAACGTTGGGCGAGCGTCTGGCGCGTTTCGACCTGGCTTGCCTGGAGAATCCCCTGTTCGGCGAATCCAGCGTGCGGGCCGCACTGGATGGTCTGGCGGATCTGCTGCAAGCCATTGCCGATGCCTGCAGCCAAGCGTCCGATCGTCTGGCGCTGCGCCATTTCGCCCATGTCGATGATGTCAGCCAGCGCACGGTGTCTGTCTGATGAATGCCCTTTACCAGATCCTTCACGACACGTGTTATCGATACGACAACCCGGTTTCGCTGGCGCAGCAGCTGGCTCATTTGTGGCCCCGCGAGTGCGCCTGGCAACGTTGCACCGAACGGCAGTTGCTGATCAGTCCGCAACCGACCACCCGTCGTGACGAACTGGACGTGTTCGGCAATCCGCTGACACGCCTGGCGTTCGAACGCCCCCATGATCAACTGCAGGTCAATGCCCGGCTGACGATGGAGGTGCTGGCGCGGCCGGCGCCGGATTTCAATCTGTCTGCGGCCTGGGAGCTGACACGCAATGCGCTGACCTACAGCAGCCAGCCGCTGTCTGGCGAATGGCTGGAGGCCTGTCGTTACCGGTTCCAGTCACCCTACGTTCACCTCAAGCGCAGCTTCGTCGAGTTTTCCGAAAGCTGTTTCCCGCCAGGGCGACCACTGCTGCTGGGTGTGCAGGCGTTGATGGAAAAGATCTTCGACGAGTTCACCTTCGATGCCGAGGCCACGCAGGTGGCGACGCCGTTGGTCGAGGTGCTGGAGCGGCGCCGCGGGGTCTGTCAGGACTTCGCCCACCTGATGCTGGCCTGCGTGCGTTCCCGAGGGTTGGCGGCGCGTTACGTCAGCGGTTACCTGCTGACCCGGCCGCCACCGGGGCAACCGCGCCTGATCGGCGCCGATGCGTCCCATGCGTGGGTGTCGGTGTTTTGCCCGGTGCTGGGCTGGGTCGATTTCGATCCGACCAACAACGTGCAACCGGCACTGGAGCACATCACCCTGGCCTGGGGCCGGGATTTTTCCGATGTGTCTCCTTTGCGCGGGGTGATTCTGGGAGGCGGTCGCCATGATCCCGAGGTGCGGGTCACCGTGATGCCTCTGGAGTGACAGGCGGCAGGATCAACCGGGTTTCTGGTCGACCCACTTGGGCGTGACGGTCGGCTTCCATTGATCGAGTGCATCGAGCAGCGATTGTGGCGACTCACTCACTTGCAGCATGTCGCGGTGCGGAGCACGAACGAAGCCTTCGCCGACGATGTGATCGAGAAATGCGGTGAGTTTGCTGTAGAACCCGTTCACCTCCAGCAGCCCCAGCGGCTTGCCGTGGTAGCCGAGCTGGCCCCAGGTCCAGACTTCGAACAGCTCTTCCAGGGTGCCGAGACCGCCGGGCAAGGCGATGAACGCATCGCTGAGTTCGGCCATCCGCGCCTTGCGGGCGTGCATGCCGTCGACCACTTCCAGGCGCGTCAGGTTCTTGTGACCGATTTCCTTGTCCATCAGGCTCTGCGGAATGATGCCGATCACTTCGCCACCGGCGGCCAGCGCAGCGTCGGCGACGATCCCCATCAACCCCACGGCGCCACCGCCGTAGACCAGCTTCAGTTTGCGTTCGGCAATGGCTGTGCCGAGGGCGATGGCGGCTTCGGTGTACGCCGGGGTGGTGCCGGCGTTGGCACCGCAAAATACACAAACGGATGTGAGAGACATGCCTTCCTCCTGGGTCAATCCGTCACAGGGTAATGGCTGGCAGGCCTCGATCCAAGGGCTAGACTTCGCGTTTCGGGGTTTCACAGGTGCCGCTGGCACCACAGGCGTAGGCGGCGAGCAGACTGCACAACAGGCTGTTGAGGGACATGACTGATGCTCCAGTTGAGTTGAGCCCTGAAGATACGGCCCGGCCAGACGTCTGGCTGTTAGATTGTTTCGATGAATGTCATAGCCTGAAAGTTGTATACAATTTTTGACTCAAGTCATAGGAACTTGCGAAGATTTCAGGCAGTCTTCCAACCATTCGTGTTTTTGTTAACCCTGCCTTGGAGATTCACCATGTTTTCCAAAGTTGTTGCGGTATCCCTGCTGGCACTGGCCAGCAGCCAGTTGATGGCTGCCGAGTGCAAAACCACCGTCGACTCCACCGACCAGATGTCCTTCAACACCAAGGAGATCGTGATCGACAAGAGCTGCAAGACCTTCACCGTCGAACTGACCCATTCCGGCAGCCTGCCGAAGAACGTCATGGGCCATAACCTGGTGGTCAGCAAGACCGCCGACATGCAGCCGATCGCCACCGATGGCCTGGCCGCCGGCATCGACAAGAACTACCTGAAGGACGGTGACGAGCGCGTCATCGCCCACACCAAGATTATCGGCGCCGGCGAAAAGGATTCGCTGACCATCGACGTTTCGAAACTGGCTGCCGGCACCGATTACGGCTTTTTCTGCTCGTTCCCGGGCCACATCTCGATGATGAAAGGCACCGTGGTTGTGAAGTAAGAAACTCGCAGTCCAAAAAAAAGCGTCCCGAGGGACGCTTTTTTCATGCCCGGTATTCAGGGCGCAAACGGCATGACTCGTTTGTGGTGAGTCTTTCTGTACGTATTGACGATGATGTCGAACGCTTCCTGACGCACAGGGTGGCCGTGCAGGAACGCGTCGATTTCGGCGTAGGTGACGCCGTGGGACGCTTCGTCCGGTTTGCCCGGCGACAAGTCTTCCAGATCCGCCGTCGGCACTTTTTCCACCAGCGATTCCGGTGCACCGAAGCTGCGGGCGATGGCCCGAACCTGATTCTTTACCAGCCCGCTGAGCGGTGCCAGGTCGCAGGCGCCGTCACCGAACTTGGTGAAGAAACCCATCACCGCTTCTGCAGCGTGGTCGGTGCCGATCACCAGGCCATGGGCGGCGCCGGCGATGGTGTACTGGGCGACCATGCGCATCCGCGCCTTGGTGTTGCCGAGCACGAAGTCTCTCGATACCGCGTGCTTGCCTTCGAACGCCGCGACTTCGCTGGCCAGGGATTTCACCGCCGGGCCGATATTGACGGTGTGGCGTTCGTCCGGGGCGATGAAATCCACCGAGGCTTGGGCATCATGTTCATCGAACTGCACGTCGTACGGCAGACGCACGGCAATGAACTTGTAGGCCTCGTCGCCGGTGCGCTGGCGCAGTTCACGCATGGCGCGCTGGGCCAAAAGGCCTGCGGTCAGCGAGTCGACGCCGCCGCTGATGCCCAGCACCAGGGTCTTGAGCCCGGAATCGGTCAGGCATTGCTGGATGAAGTTGATACGACGGGCGACTTCCGCTTCGAGGGCCTGGTGATCGGCGAACGGTGGCTGAACGTTGAGCTGTTCAGCAATCTCACGCTGTACGGCTTGCATGAATTCACTCCTTGCTAGATAGGCTGGAAACGGCAGGAACCTGGAAAACGTGTCGCAAGTAGGCGACGAAATTCGGGTCTTTGCAGTGGGTCTTGCCCGGCTCGTCGGAGATCTTCGCCACCGGCTGGCCGTTGCAGGCGGTCATTTTAAGCACGATGCTCATCGGTTCGACACCCGGAATGTCACAGGTCAGGTTGGTGCCGATGCCGAAGCTGACATTGATCCGCCCGCGCAGCGCCCGGAAAATCTCCAGCGACTTGGGCAGCGTCAGACTGTCGGAGAACACCAGGGTCTTGCTCATCGGGTCGATGCCGAGTTTGTGATAGTGGGCGATGCATTTTTCGCCCCACTTCACCGGATCCCCGGAGTCGTGGCGCAGGCCGTCGAACAGCTTGGCGAAAAACAGATCGAAATCGCCGAGGAAGGCATCGGTGGTGATGCAGTCGGTCAGGGCGATCCCCAACAGGCCGCGGTATTCGCGAACCCAGCAATCGAGGGCGGCAATCTGGCTGTCGATCAGCCGCGGGCCGAGTTGCTGATGGGCCATGATCCATTCGTGGGCCATGGTGCCCAGCGGTTTCATGTCCAGTTCGCGGGACAGGTGCACGTTGCTGGTGCCGACGAAACGTCCGGGGAAGTCATGCTTGAGCACGTTCACCACTTCTTCCTGTACGCGGTAGGAAAACCGCCGGCGGGTGCCGAAGTCGGCGACCTGCAGGTGCGACAGCTCTTCGGCCGAGGCGTTGGCCGTCAGCCAGTCGAATTTGCGGTACAGCTGTTCGCGGGCCTGTTCCAGAGCGGTTTCGCGGTAGCGATAGCGATTGCGCACTTCGCTGACGATCGCCAGCAGCGGCACCTCGAACAGAATCACATGCAGCCACGGCCCGCGCAGGCGGATGAACAACTCGCCGTTCTCGATGCCGGTGTGCAGGTAGCGCAGGTTGAAGCGGAACAGGCCGAGGAATCGCAGAAAGTCAGGTTTGAGGAAGCTGATGCGCTCGAGGAAACTCAACTGATCGGCGCTCAGGCTCAACTCGGCCAGACGCTCGACCTGGAAGCGGATCTCCGCCAGATACGGGCGCAGATCCTCGCTGTTACGGCAACGGAACTCCCATTCGACTTCGACGTTGGGGTAGTTGTGCAGCACCGCCTGCATCATCGTCAGTTTGTAGAAGTCGGTGTCGAGCAGGTTCTGCACGATGCGATCGGCAAACACACTCTCGCTCATAACGGGGTCTCCAGGCGGGCCGCGCGTTGGCGCGGTATCAATCAATGGCGCTAGTGGCGCATATCCGGGGTGTGGATTGCCAGCGATTTTTATCTCGGCAGCGGCCCTCAGACCGCGTCAGGACTGTCGATCTGCTCCAGCATCCACTTCACGAAATCCCGCACCTTGGGTACTTCTGCCGCATGTTCCGGGTACGCCAGGTAATACGCATCGCTGCTGGGCATTGCATGCTGCCAGGGAATGACCAGTTTGCCGTCGGCCAATTCCTCTTCCACCAGAAACCTCGGCAGCAGGGCGACGCCACAGCCGACCTGCGCGGCGCGGATGCACATGTAGAAGGTCTCGAAGCGCGGGCCGTGGTAGCTGTGTTCGGTCTGGCAGCCCTGGCTGTCGAACCAGTCGTGCCACGCTTGCGGGCGGGAAGCATTTTGCAGCAGGACCAGATCGGTGAGTTGCGTTGGATCAGTCAACGGCCTCTGCGGCAGGCTGCCCGGCGCGCACACGGGAACCAGTTCTTCGCCGAACAGCTTCAGGCACTCGGTGCCGGGGCGAGAACCCTGGCCGAAATAGAACGCCAGGTCGCTGCGCCCTTGCAGCAGGTCATCGGCTTCCTGCTCGTTGCACAGGTCCAGGTGAATCGACGGGTGGCGCAGACGCCAGCCCTTGAGGCGCGGCACCAGCCAGCGGGCACCGAAGGTGGACGGTGTGGAAACGCGCAGGACTTCGGTCTCACCGCCGTAGGAACGCAGGTAATGGGTCGACATCTCGACCTGGGTCAGGATTTTTCTGACTTCCACCAGGTACAGATCGCCAGCCGGGGTCATCTGCAAACGGCGGCGGACCCGACGGAACAACAAGTGCTGCAGCAATTCCTCAAGTTGCGCCACCTGCTTGCTGACGGCGCTCTGGGTCAGGTTCAGTTCCTCGGCGGCCCGGGTGAAACTCAGGTGCCGGGTCACGGCCTCGAAGCACTGCAACGCGGTAATCGACGGCAAGTGGCGTTTGTTCAGCATGGGCGATCCTTTTTCTTGTCTTTCTGCGCAGCATGAATAAACGGAATGATATCTCGCGTAAAGGTCGTTTGTTGCCTGGCGTTCCTGAAGCTACAACTAAAGGCCTGCCCGGGCGTGAAGACGCGTCCGCACACATTCAGTTTTCTGCTTGAGGAGTGACCCATGGTTGCCGCATTGCTTGATCGTCTTGGTGTGAACCCGGCCCTGTACCAGAACGGCAAAGTGCCGGTGCATTCGCCCATCGACGGCAGCCGCATCGGCGCCGTGAACTGGGAAGGCCCGGCCGAAGTCGAGCAGCACATCAGTCGCGCAGATCATGCGTTCGAACACTGGCGCAAGGTACCGGCCCCGCGTCGCGGCGAACTGGTGCGTCAGTTCGGCGAAGTCCTGCGCGAATACAAGGCCGACCTTGGCGAACTGGTGTCGTGGGAAGCGGGCAAGATCACCCAGGAAGGTCTGGGTGAAGTGCAGGAGATGATCGACATCTGCGACTTCGCCGTCGGCCTGTCGCGACAGTTGTACGGTTTGACCATTGCCTCCGAGCGCCCTGGCCACCACATGCGTGAAACCTGGCATCCGCTGGGCGTGGTCGGCGTGATCAGTGCGTTCAACTTCCCGGTCGCGGTGTGGGCGTGGAACACCACGCTGGCGCTGGTCTGCGGCAACCCGGTGGTGTGGAAGCCGTCGGAAAAAACGCCGCTGACCGCGCTGGCCTGTCAGGCGTTGTTCGAGCGCGTACTGAAGAATTTCAGCGATGCCCCGGCGCACTTGAGCCAGGTGATCATCGGCGGCCGCGATGCCGGCGAAGCGCTGGTAGATGACCCGCGTGTCGCGCTGATCAGCGCCACCGGCAGCACCCGCATGGGCCGCGAAGTGGCACCGAAAGTCGCCGCACGCTTCGCCCGCAGCATCCTCGAACTGGGCGGCAACAACGCCATGATCCTCGGCCCGAGCGCCGATCTGGACATGGCCGTGCGCGCCATCCTGTTCAGCGCCGTCGGTACCGCCGGCCAGCGTTGCACCACGTTGCGTCGGCTGATCGCCCATGAATCGGTGAAAGAAGAAATCATCACCCGCCTCAAGGCCGCCTATTCCAAAGTCCGCATCGGTCACCCGCTGGAAGGCAACCTGATCGGCCCGCTGATCGACAAGCACAGCTTCGAAAACATGCAGGACGCGCTGGAGCAGGCGCTGAGCGAGGGCGGCCGGGTGTTCGGCGGCAAGCGCCAGTTGGAAGACCAATTCCCCAACGCCTACTACGTGTCGCCGGCCATCGTTGAAATGCCGGAGCAAAGCGACGTGGTGTGCAGCGAAACCTTCGCACCGATCCTGTACGTGGTCGGTTACACCGATTTCGATGAGGCGCTGCGCCTGAACAACGCCGTGCCGCAAGGCCTGTCGTCGTGCATCTTCACCACCGATGTGCGCGAGGCCGAGAAATTCATGTCGGCAGTCGGCAGCGACTGCGGCATCGCCAACGTCAACATCGGGCCGAGCGGTGCGGAAATCGGCGGTGCATTCGGTGGCGAGAAGGAAACGGGCGGCGGTCGCGAGTCCGGCTCCGATGCATGGCGTGCTTATATGCGCCGGCAGACCAATACCGTGAACTACTCGCTGGAGTTGCCGCTGGCGCAGGGCATTACGTTCGACTGATCCTTTCGGTCAAGTGGAGATCCCCTTGTGGGAGCGGGCTTGCCCGCGAAAGCGTAAGGTCAGTTGATATAGATGTTGGCTGAAACACCGCTTTCGCGAGCAAGCTCGCTCCCACAGGTTCAGCTGTGTGTTTGGCAGGTTTCTGTTGGAGTCTGGCAATGCCGTTACGCGAAGAATGTCTGTGGGAAAAGCTCACGCCGCAACGACCGGATAACACGGCGCTCAGGGGCGAGGTCAAAGTCGATGTCTGCGTGATCGGTGCCGGGTTTACCGGGCTGTCGGCGGCGCTGCATCTGTTGGAAAAGGGTAAAAGCGTCTGCGTGCTCGAAGCCCATCGCGCCGGTCAGGGCGGGTCGGGACGCAACGTCGGGCTGGTCAACGCCGGGATGTGGATCCCGCCGGACGAGATCGAGGCCGGGTTCGGCGAGGCGGTCGGCAGCCAGCTCAACCGCATGCTCGGTGCGGCACCGGCGCTGGTGTTCAGCCTTGTGGATAAATACAACATCGATTGCCAGTTGCGCCGCGAAGGCACCCTGCACATGGCGCATAACGCCAAGGGTGAGGCGGATCTGCGCAGTCGCGAAGAACAGTGGAAACGCCGCGGTGCACCGGTCGAACTGCTGACCGGAAAAGCCTGCGAACAAGCGACCGGCACGAAAAAGATAGCGGCTGCGCTACTGGATCGGCGGGCCGGTACGCTCAATCCGATGGCTTACGTCACCGGGCTGGCGAAAGCGGTGGCAGGGCTTGGTGGCCGGATGTTCGACCATTCGCCGGTCACCCGCCTTGAACGCCAGGGCCAGCAGTGGTCGGTGCAGACCGGGCAGGGTTCGGTGCTCGCCGAACAAGTGGTGATCGCATCCAACGCCTACACCGAAGGTGACTGGACCGAACTCAAGCGCAACTTCTTCCCCGGTTACTACTATCAGGTCGCTTCGGTGCCGCTCACCGAAGATGCGGCTCAGGAAATCCTTCCGGGCGGGCAGGGCTCGTGGGATACCCGCCAGGTGTTGAGCAGCATCCGCCGTGACAAGGAAGGGCGCTTGCTGCTGGGCAGCCTGGGTAACGGCAATCAGAAACCGATCTGGTTTCTCAAGGCCTGGGCCGACCGGGTGCAGCAGCACTATTTCCCCAACCTCAAGCCCGTGGAATGGGAATGCACCTGGACCGGGCGCATCGCGTTCACCCCCGATCATCTGATGCGCCTGTTCGAACCTGCGCCGGGACTGGTGGCCGTCACCGGTTACAACGGTCGTGGCGTGACCACCGGTACGGTGGTCGGCAAGGCCTTCGCCGATTATCTGTGTAACGGAAATCCTCAGGCGTTGCCGATTCCCTTTGCACCGATGCAGCCCCTTGCAGGCGCGGGCTTGCGCAGTTGCCTGTACGAGGCCGGGTTCTCGCTGTATCACGCGGGCCAGTGCCTGCGCATCGTCATTTGAATGTTGAATTTTGTTGCGCAAAGCGGCGCTTTTTAACGCAGCGACTAGCCTGTAATGGTGCGGGTTGTAGCAGTCCCGCACCAGCAGTGTGCAGTTCGGTGACGCGGGCTGTTACAGGCTGGTTGCACGTTGATTGGCGCCGCGGTTGCAATGATGGCGCGTGCGGGTTGCGCCTGAAAAGACAGTTGGTTTCACCTTCCGCGGTTTAGACGGTTGCACGCCCAATGAAAATGGGAACGAAACAGTCGAAAAAGCAAGAAAGCAGCGACTTTTTGAAGAATAAAAAACCGATGGCACGGCCCTTGCTCTGAGCAATCCAGTGAAGTCGCAGTGCCAACTAAAAAAACCTTGGAGCACCACCTCATGTCCCAGACGTTTTACAAGAAAGGCTTTCTGGCCCTCGCAGTCGCTACTGCGCTGGGTGTTTCTGCGTTTGCACAAGCTGATGTGAAAATCGGTGTGGCGGGTCCCATGACCGGCGCCAACGCGGCATTTGGCGAGCAGTACATGAAGGGGGCGCAAGCGGCGGCCGATGCGGTCAACGCGGCGGGCGGCGTCAACGGGGAGAAAATCGTGCTGGTCAAGGGCGATGACGCCTGCGAACCGAAACAGGCGGTGACGGTCGCCAAGGACCTCACCAACCAGAAAGTCGCCGGTGTGGTCGGCCACTTCTGCTCGTCCTCCACCATTCCTGCGTCGGAGATCTACGACGAGGCCGGCATCATCGCGATCACGCCGGGCTCCACCAACCCGCAGGTGACCGAGCGCGGTCTGAGCGCCATGTTCCGCATGTGCGGACGTGACGACCAGCAGGGCATCGTCGCCGGCGACTACATCGTCGACGTGCTCAAGGGCAAGAAGGTGGCCGTGCTGCACGACAAGGACACCTACGGTCAGGGCCTGGCCGATGCGACCAAGGCACAGCTGGAAAAACGCGGCGTGAAACCGGTGCTGTACGAAGGCCTGACCCGTGGCGAGAAAGACTTCAGCGCCGTGGTCACCAAGATCCGCGCGGCCGGTGCCGACGTGGTCTACTTCGGCGGCCTGCATCCCGAAGCCGGTCCGCTGGTCAAGCAACTGCGCACCGAAGGCCTGAAAGACGTGAAGTTCATGTCTGACGACGGCATCGTGACCGACGAACTGGTGACCACCGCCGGTGGCCCGCAATACGTCGACGGCGTGCTGATGACCTTCGGCGCCGACCCGCGCCTGCTGCCTGACAGCAAGACCGTGGTCGAGCAGTTCCGCAAGTCCGGCACCGAGCCTGAAGGCTACACCCTGTACGCCTACGCCTCGATCCAGGCCCTGGCCGCCGGCTTCAACGGCGCCAAGTCCAACAAGGGCGAAGACGCTGCCAAATGGCTGAAAGCCAACCCTGTGAAAACCGTGATGGGCGAGAAGACCTGGGACGCCAAGGGCGACCTTAAAGTCTCCGACTACGTGGTTTACCAGTGGGACAAGGACGGCAAATATCACCAGCTGGAAAAGCAGAAGTAAGGGCTGACGCGATCAGTTGATCCCACTCATCCCATGTGGGAGCGAGCTTGCTCCCACAGGATTCTGTGGTGGTCGGGCTGACTGCGCTCTGACATTGCTCCGACGTAAATCTGTATTTTTCCTAGAAGAACCGCGCGCCACGGTGCGCGCAGGTTCTCACTGCGTGAGATTGCGTTATGGATGGTATTTTCCTGCAGCAACTGGTCAACGGCCTGACCCTCGGGTCGGTCTATGGCCTGATCGCCATCGGCTACACAATGGTCTACGGCATCATCGGCATGATCAACTTCGCCCACGGCGAGGTTTACATGATTTCCGCTTACCTCGCGGCAATCAGTCTGGCTCTGCTGGCTTACTTCGGTATCGAATCCTTCCCGCTGCTGATGCTCGGCACCCTGGTCTTCACCATCGTCGTCACGGGGGTGTATGGCTGGGTCATCGAACGCATCGCCTACAAACCACTGCGCAACTCCACCCGACTGGCGCCGCTGATCAGCGCCATCGGTATCTCCCTGATCCTGCAAAACTATGCCCAGATCAGTCAGGGCGCCCGCCAGCAAGGTGTTCCGACGCTGCTCACCGGCGCCTGGCGCATCGACGTCGGCTCGGGCTTCGTCCAGCTGACCTACACCAAAGTCTTCATTCTCGTGGCCGCATTCATCGGCATGGGGTTGCTGACCTATGTGATCAAGTACACCAAGCTCGGCCGCATGTGCCGCGCCACCCAGCAGGACCGCAAGATGGCCTCGATCCTGGGGATCAACACCGACCGGGTGATTTCCTACGTGTTCATCATCGGTGCGGCGATGGCGGCCCTGGCCGGCGTGCTGATCACCATGAACTACGGCACGTTCGACTTCTACGCAGGCTTCGTCATCGGCATCAAGGCGTTTACCGCCGCGGTGCTCGGCGGGATCGGCTCGCTGCCCGGCGCCATGCTCGGCGGGATCATCCTCGGGATCTCCGAGTCGCTGTTCTCGGGTCTGGTCAACTCCGACTACAAAGACGTGTTCAGCTTCTCGCTGCTCGTACTTGTTCTGGTCTTCCGGCCTCAGGGCCTGCTGGGCCGTCCTCTTGTGTCGAAGGTGTAAGCGATGTCTTCAACCACTGCAAAATCCATTGATGTCAAAAAAAGCCTGGTTGAGGCGATTCTCGCCGGTCTGATCGCCCTGATCGTGTTCGGGCCGATCGTCGGCGTGGTACTCGACGGCTACAGCTTCAACCTCGAACCCACCCGCGTGGCGTGGATCATTGCCATCGTCATGGCGGGGCGGTTTTTCCTGAGCCTGTTCCTGCAGACGCCCAGGGGCCTGAAAATTCTCGAAGGATTCGAGAGCACCGGCTCCGGCGTGCATGTGCTGCCACCGGACTACAAGTCGCGCCTGCGCTGGATCATCCCGGTGATGATCGCCATCGCCGTGGCGCTGCCGTTCTTCTCCAATTCCTACCTGCTGGGCGTGGTCATCCTCGGGTTGATCTACGTGCTGCTGGGGCTGGGGCTGAACATCGTGGTCGGTCTGGCCGGTCTGCTCGACCTGGGTTACGTGGCGTTCTACGCCATTGGCGCCTACGGTCTGGCGCTCGGTTATCAGTACCTCGGTCTGGGCTTCTGGACAGTGCTGCCATTGGCAGCCATCACCGCTGGCCTGGCCGGTTGCATCCTCGGTTTTCCGGTGCTGCGCCTGCACGGCGACTACCTGGCGATCGTGACCCTGGGCTTCGGTGAAATCATTCGCCTGGTGCTCAACAACTGGTTGTCCCTGACCGGCGGCCCGAACGGCATGCCGGCGCCACTGCCGACCTTCTTCGGTCTGGAATTCGGCAAGCGGGCGAAGGATGGCGGGGTACCGTTCCACGAGTTCTTCGGCATCGCCTACAACCCGGACGTGAAGTACTACTTCATTTATACGGTGTTGTTCCTGGTGGTACTGGCCGTGCTGTACATCAAGCATCGTCTGGTGAAAATGCCGGTCGGCCGTGCCTGGGAAGCCCTGCGTGAAGACGAGATCGCCTGTCGTTCGATGGGGCTGAACCACGTACTGGTCAAACTCTCGGCGTTCACCATCGGCGCCTCCACGGCAGGTCTGGCGGGTGTGTTTTTCGCCACCTATCAAGGTTTCGTCAACCCGACCTCGTTCACCTTCTTCGAATCGGCGCTGATCCTCGCCATCGTCGTGCTCGGCGGCATGGGCTCGACCATCGGCGTGGTGATCGCCGCGTTCGTGCTGACGGTTGCCCCGGAACTGTTGCGCAGCTTTGCCGAATATCGCGTGCTGCTGTTCGGCATTCTGATGGTGTTGATGATGATCTGGCGACCTCGCGGACTGATCCGCATCAGCCGTACCGGGGTCACTCCACGCAAAGGTGCCATTCACTATGAGAGGGCTGCGCCATGAGTGAAGTCGTACTCTCTGTTGAAAAACTGATGATGCACTTCGGTGGCATCAAGGCCTTGAGCGACGTCAGCCTGAAGGTCAAACGCAACTCGATCTTCGCCCTGATCGGCCCCAACGGCGCCGGCAAGACCACGGTGTTCAACTGCCTGACCGGGTTCTACAAGGCCTCCGGCGGCAAGATCGAACTCAACGTGCGCGGTCAGCAGACCAACGTCATCAAACTGCTGGGCGAGTCGTTCAAGCCGACCGACTTCGTCTCGCCGAAGAACTTCGCCAGTCGCCTGTACTACAAGATGTTTGGCGGTACTCACCTGGTGAACCGTGCGGGCCTGGCCCGGACCTTCCAGAACATTCGTCTGTTCAAGGAAATGTCGGTGCTGGAAAACCTGCTGGTGGCCCAGCACATGTGGGTCAATCGCAACATGCTGGCCGGCATCCTCAACACCAAGGGCTATCGCAAGGCCGAAAGCGATGCACTGGACTGCGCGTTCTACTGGCTGGAAGTGGTGGATCTGGTGGACTGCGCCAACCGTCTGGCCGGTGAGCTGTCCTACGGCCAGCAGCGTCGTCTGGAGATCGCCCGGGCCATGTGCACGCGGCCGCAGATCATCTGCCTCGACGAACCGGCCGCCGGCCTCAACCCTCAGGAAACCGAAGCGCTGAGCGCGATGATCCGGCTGCTGCGCGACGAGCACGATCTGACCGTAGTGCTGATCGAACACGACATGGGCATGGTCATGAGCATTTCCGATCACATCGTGGTTCTGGACCACGGCATTGTCATCGCCGAGGGCGGTCCGGACGATATCCGCCACGATCCGAAAGTGATTGCGGCTTATCTGGGCGCCGATGAAGAGGAAGTCGTATGACGCAACCGATCCTCGAACTCAAGGAACTGGACGTGTTCTACGGCCCGATCCAGGCCCTCAAAGGCGTCTCGCTGCAGATCAACGAAGGGGAAACCGTCAGCCTGATCGGCTCCAACGGCGCCGGCAAGTCGACCCTGCTGATGTCGATCTTCGGCCAGCCCCGGGCGGCGGGCGGGCAGATCCTCTATCAGGGCGTGGACATCACCCACAAGTCATCGCACTACATCGCCTCCAACGGCATCGCGCAGTCGCCGGAAGGGCGGCGGGTGTTCCCCGACATGACCGTCGAGGAAAACCTGCTGATGGGCACCATCCCGATTGGCGACAAATATGCGAAGGAGGACATGCAGCGCATGTTCGAGCTGTTTCCACGGCTCGAGGAGCGCCGCAATCAGCGTGCAATGACCATGTCCGGCGGTGAGCAGCAGATGCTCGCCATCGCCCGGGCGCTGATGAGCCGACCGAAGTTGCTGCTGCTGGATGAACCGAGCCTGGGGCTGGCGCCGATCGTGGTGAAACAGATCTTCGCCACTCTGCGGGAACTGGCGAAAACCGGCATGACCATTTTCCTCGTCGAGCAGAACGCCAACCATGCGTTGAAACTGTCCGACCGGGCGTATGTGATGGTCAACGGCGAGATTCGCCTCAGTGGCACCGGTCAGGAACTGCTGGTGAACGAGGAGGTGCGTAACGCCTATCTCGGCGGGCACTGAGTCAAAGGTTCTCCACAGAAAACAAAGCCCCGGGACACCCGTCCCGGGGCTTTTTTGTATCCAGAATCCATCACGATCCAGACCATTCCCGAAATTGTGGAAAACAAAATCCGGAACCTGCCAAAGCGCGACATATAGACGCTGCAAATGGCTGTTTTTCCACCGTTTTGACTTGTCCCCGGTTGCTGTGGAGCCGGCTGTGAATAACGTGGGAGTAGCTGGCTGAAAGCCTTTAAAGACGTGCTGTTCAGGCGATAGGTCGTTTTTTGAACAGGCCATTTGCCGGTTGCGGTCCGCCGTTTTGTCAACCTTTTTATGGTCGCGGAAGAACACGGTGTCGCCTGTGTGCAAGCCTGTGGATAAGTCTGTGATCAAACTCTGGAAAGACTGCGCAGAGGGCCGTGATTGCTGGCCTCGGGCAATCAGGCTGGTGACCGGTCGGTCGTGCAGAATGCCTTGCCCGGCACAATCGGCGGATCCGGGTCAAGCGAAATACTTTGCCTTCGTCGCGCAAAGCCTTGTGTGGCGCGGCTTTGCGCTTTTTCACTTGCCCCCGGAAACTGTGGAAGGGCATGTGGATAACATGCGGGCATGTGGCTACAGGCCACGTCAGACAAGGCGTTGAGAAGGTTGATTAAATTCTGAGCAGAAATGTATGCCGGTCGACGGTTGCTCGTGAATGCCGGGCCGGGCATGCTGCCTGCTGATTTTCTATTCCAATGGCTGCCCCGGGTAGCCGAAGCAAGGAGAACACGATGTCCAACACCCTGTTTATCACCGGCGCGACGTCCGGTTTTGGTGAAGCCTGTGCCCGTCGTTTTGCCGAGGCCGGCTGGAAACTGGTGCTGACCGGTCGTCGTGAAGAACGTCTCAACGCGCTGTGCGCCGAGCTGTCGAAGCAGACCGAAGTGCATGGCCTGGTGCTGGACGTGCGTGATCGCAAGGCAATGGAGGAGGCGATTGCCAACCTGCCGCCGTCGTTCGCCAAACTGCGCGGCCTGATCAACAACGCAGGTCTCGCGCTGGGTGTGGACCCTGCACCGAAGTGCGACCTCGACGATTGGGACACCATGGTCGACACCAACGTCAAAGGCCTGATGTACAGCACTCGCCTGTTGCTGCCGCGTCTGATCGCCCATGGTCGCGGCGCCGGCATCGTCAACCTCGGTTCCATCGCCGGCAACTACCCGTACCCCGGCAGCCACGTTTATGGCGCGACCAAGGCGTTCGTCAAACAGTTCTCGCTGAACCTGCGCTGCGATCTGCAGGGCACCGGTGTTCGCGTGAGCAACATCGAACCGGGTCTGTGCGAGAGCGAGTTCTCGCTGGTGCGCTTCGGCGGTGACCAGGCGCGTTATGACGCGACTTACGCCGGCGCCGAGCCGATCCAGCCGCAGGACATCGCCGAGACGATTTTCTGGGTGCTCAATACCCCGGCGCACATCAACATCAACAGCCTGGAACTGATGCCGGTGAGCCAGACCTGGGCGGGTTTTGCCATCGAGCGTAACAAGGTCTGATACGTTTTTGCCCTCTTCGCCAGCAGCCGGCGAAGAGGGCAAAACGGCCAGAGTCCGGCACTAAGGTAGACTCATTCCTCAACAACCCCACCGCACCCTGCGGTTTTCAAGGTGTTTCGAGGAGTCAAAGTGAGTAACCGAGGTGAGCAGTCGCTGCTCAAACAATCGACCCTTCTGATGCTGGCCGTGTCGATCGCCGGGATCGTCACCGGTTTTGTTTCAGGTTCCCAGTCCATCCTGTTCGATGGCTTTTTTTCGCTGATTGCCACGTTCATCAAAGTCCTGATGCTGATCACGGCGAAGCTGATCGCCAAGCAAAGCAACCAGCGCTTCCAGTTCGGTTTCTGGCACCTGGAGCCGATGGTGCTGCTGATCGAAGGCAGTTTTCTGCTGCTGATCGCCATCTACGCGTTTCTCAACGGCGTGTTCGGCATCGTCAACGGCGGTCGTGAAATCGAGCTGGGGCTGGTGATCATCTACGCCGCTGTGTTTACCGTCGTCGAGTTCGCCTACTTCTTCTACGTGCGGCACCTCAATCGCCGGCTCAAGTCGAGTCTGATCCAGTTCGACAACATCAGCTGGCTGGTGGACGCGATGCTGTCGGTGGGCCTGTTGATCAGCTTCCTGGCGGCGCTGCTGCTCAAGTCCCGGGGCTATGGCGAGTGGACGAAGTTTGTCGACCCGCTGATTCTCATCGTACTGGCCCTGACCATGCTGCCGCCGGCCTTCAAGATCCTCGGCCCGGCGCTGCGTGATGTGCTCGGCATTGCGCCGGACACGCTGGATGAGCAGGTACGCGAAGTGATGGAGGCCGCGAAGGTCGAGCATGGCTTCGACGATTATGTGTCCTACGTGCAGAAGCACGGTCGGGCGCGATTCATCGAGATTCATGTGGTGTTGCCGACGGATTACCGGTTGCAGAGCGTCGGCCAGCTGGATGTGCTGCGCGAGTGGATTTCCGCGAAGCTGGGCAAACCGGATGCGGCGCGCTGGCTGACCATCAGCTTTACCGGTGACAGGAAGTGGATTGCCTGACTGTGGCGAGCGAGCTTGCTCGCCACAGTGTCAGCTCAGATAGTCGGCAAGGCTGCGATAGCAGGTCGCCAGGTGATACGGCGTGGTCGACGGCATGTCCTTGCGGCTGACCTCGCCCTGTTCATCACGGCATTCATGCCAGCCGCCGGCATGCAGGAAACGCTGCTGCAACGCCTGCAATTGGCGCAGCACGGCGGCTTCGCTGCCCGGACGCAACGTCAGGGCGCGCAGATATTCGGCCTGGGCCCAGATGCGCTGGGTCGAATCTTTCGGTCGCCCGTCCAGATTCAGGTCGAGCATGGCGCGAACGGCACCGGACGTCCGCACCACGCCGTATTGCTCGGTGAAGGCAAACGCCCGGTCCAGCGCGGCATGCAGTTTCGAACCGCGCAGCAGCGGCGAGGACGCCAGCAGGAAGTACCACTCGAATTGATGACCCGGCTCGTACCAGTTATCCACAGCCCCCAGCGGTTTTTCCATCAGCACACCGGCCTGCGGATCGACGAAGTGCTTGTGCATGGCTGTGCATAACTCGCTCAGCGCCTGCTTGACCGGCGCATCTTCGCGCACGGCCAGCGTGGCCAGAAATGCTTCGGCCAGGTGCATCAGCGGGTTCTGCAACGGGCCGGTTTCCAGCGTGTTCCAGTCGCGGTCGAGGCAGGCTTCGTAGAGACCGTCGCCGGTGGCGAAACGTCGGCCGATGATTTCCAGCGCTGCATTGAGGGTCGATTCGACCAACGGCTCGCGAGACTTTTCCCAGTAATGAGCGCAGGCGAACAGGATGAACGCGTGGGTGTAGAGGTCCTTGCGCTGATCCAGCGGTTTGCCCTGGGGATCGATGCTGTAGAACCAGCCGCCGTGCTCGGCATCGTGGAAGTGCCGTTGCAGGGAGCGGAACAGCGCGGCCGCCCTTACTTCGGCGTTATCCACAATTCCGATCAGGCTGGAAAACAGATACAGCTGCCGTGCGCAGGCCATGGCCCGATAGCGCTGCGGCGGCAACGGCTGATGCGCGGCGTCCAGCGCCTCGTAAGGCAACGCCATGTCGGCGTTCCAGCCAGGTCCTTGCCAGAGGGGCACGATCACGTTCAGGAAATGCTGATGCACTTCACCGAACAGGGTGGTCAATTCAGGCAGGGAGGTGGAGCGGGAAGCGTGGGGCATGGGCGGACGTCGTCACGGCTGGGGCGATTGCGCGACATGGTAGCAGAGAGACCGGCCTTGGAGACGCAGTGTCTGTCAGTCCGCCTTCGCGAGCAGGCTCGCTCCCACACGGATCACGCCGAACACAATATTTGTGAGCAACACAGAACAACTGTGGGAGCGAGCCTGCTTGCGAAGAGGCCAGTTCAAGCGATAGAAATCAGCCGGTCAGCAACCACGCGCCCGTCACCGCCGAAGCCGCTCCGGCCAGTCGAACCAGCGGCGCGGCAGCCTGAGGCAGAAAGCGCACGACGGCATAACCGGCCGCATGCAGGGCAGCTGTCGCGACCACGAAACCGGCGGCATACGCCCATGGGCTCGACATGTCCGGCAACTCCAGGCCATGGGCCACGCCATGGAACAGCGCAAACAGCGCCGTTGCGGCCACTGCCATCACCAGTGGCGGACGCACCGCCAGCGCCACCGCCAGGCCCAGCGCCAGCACCGACGCGGCAATCCCGCCTTCCAGCGCCGGCAATTCCAGCCCTTCAAAACCGAGCATCCCGCCGATCAGCATGGTGCCGACAAAAGTGCACGGCAGCGCCCAGCGCGCCGCGCCCTGCTGCTGCGCGGCCCACAGACCGACGGCCACCATCGCCAGCAAATGGTCGAGGCCGCCGATCGGGTGGCTGATGCCGGCCACCAGACCCGAATCGCCGTGGCCTGGGTGGGCGAAGGCCAGGGCCGGTGTCAGCAGCAGTGCGATGGCGCCGAGAATGCGTTTGAGTGTCATGGATAAGCTTCCTTGTTGATCAGTGATTCAGGCTGCCGTCAGCAGGCCCTGACGTTCGATGAAGGCGATGATGTCTTCCAGGCCCTGCCCGGTTTTCTGGTTGCTGAACACGAACGGCTTGCCGTTGCGCATGCGCTGGGTGTCGCTGTTCATCATCTCCAGCGAGGCGCCGACCAGCGGCGCGAGGTCGATCTTGTTGATCACCAGCAGGTCGGATTTGCAGATCCCGGGCCCGCCCTTGCGCGGCAGCTTGTCGCCGGCCGAAACGTCGATCACGTAAATGGTCAGGTCGGACAGTTCCGGGCTGAAGGTCGCGGAGAGGTTGTCGCCACCTGACTCCACCAGAATCAGGTCCAGCCCCGGGAAACGCCGGTTCAGTTGATCCACGGCTTCGAGATTGATCGAGGCGTCCTCGCGAATCGCGGTGTGCGGGCAGCCGCCGGTTTCCACGCCGATGATGCGCTCCGGTGCCAGCGCTTCGTTGCGCACCAGAAAGTCGGCGTCTTCGCGGGTGTAGATGTCGTTGGTCACAACGGCCAGGTTGTAGCGCTCGCGCAGCGCCAGACACAGGGCCAGGGTCAACGCGGTTTTACCGGAACCGACCGGGCCGCCGATGCCGACGCGCAAGGGTTGTGTGTTCATGTGATTCTCCAGACTGAAAGGCCCTAGGAACGGAACAGGCGGCTGTACTGGCGCTCATGGGCCATGCACGCCAGGGACAGACCGAACGCGGCGCTGCCGAGGTGTTCGGGATTGATTCGGGTGGCGTCCTGCTGCGCCTGTTGCAGCAGCGGCAGCAGTTCGCTGGTCAGGCGCTGGGCGGCTTGCTGGCCCAGCGGCAGGGTTTTCATCAGCACGGCGAGCTGGTTTTCCAGCCAGCTCCACAGCCACGCGGCGAGGGCGTCCTGCGGGCTGATCTGCCAGGCGCGGGCGGCCAGTGCCCAGCACAGGGCCAGATGAGGTTCGTCGCAGTCTTCGAGAAAGTCCCGCGCGGCCTGATCAGGTTCGGGCAAGCCATTGAGCAATTGCTGCAACGAATAACCCATCTGCCGGCTCTCCAGATGCAGTTCGCGGGTTTCGCGGCTGGCGCGATGTCGCTCGCAGATACGCAGCAGCTCATCCCAGTTTTCATCCGCCGCCGCCTGGCAATGGGCAAGCAGCAGCGGTGCTTCGAACCGTGCAAGGTTGAGCAGCAATTGATCGCTGATCCAGCGCCGGGCGCTGTCCGGGTTGTTCACCCGGCCGTTGTCCACCGCCATCTCCAGCCCCTGGGAATAGCTGTACCCGCCAATCGGCAGCTGCGGACTGGCCAGGCGCAGCAGCGCCCAGGCCGGGTTCACAAACGGACGCCGAACTGGTGGAGTTTCGGCGCGTAGTTGAAGTCTTCGTCGCCGTGACGCGAATGGTGATGGCCACCGCCGTAGGCGCCGTGTTCCGGCTGGAACGGCGCTTCGATGGATTCAACCTGCGCGCCCAGTTGTTCGAGCATGGCCTTGAGCACGTAATCGTCGAGCAGACGCAGCCAGCCATCACCGACTTGCAGTGCGACATGGCGATTGCCCAGGTGATAGGCCGCGCGGGTCAGTTCGTAGGCGTTGGCGCAGGTGACGTGCAGCAGTTGTTCGGAGCGGGCGCAGACCCGGACGATCCGGCCATCTTCGGCTTGCAGGCATTCGCCGTCATGCAGCGGCGGTTGACCACGCTCCAGAAACAGCCCGACGTCTTCGCCTTCGGCACTGAAACAGCGCAGGCGGCTTTTGCTCCTGGCCTCGAAGGTCAGGTGCAATTCGGCGGCCCAGAGGGGTTGAGGGTCGATTCGGCGGTGAATCACCAGCATCGGAAAGCTTCCTGCCATTGACAATGCTCAGGCTAGAGCAAGGGGCTTGCCAACCGGACGATATGTAGGAAAACCCTGTCGGAGCGTAGCGGATGTTTCAAGATGTTGCAGGATTGTGAGGCGTTTTGGTGCGTGAAGTTTTTTACATGCACCAAACAGGAGCCAGTGTGGGGGCGAGCTTGCTCGCGATGGCGTCCGCCCGGTCATTCTGAGTTGACTGATACACCGCTATCGCGAGCAAGCTCGCTCCCACAGGGGATTGGGGCTGGAGAGGAACTACTCGGTACTCCCGAGTCCTTGCCAATGCTTGAGCCCGATAAAGATGAAGCGCAGCTGCTGGGTCATCTTCGCCTGCGGCGTCAAATGCTCGGGCAGGGCTTCGGACGGCGGGTCGATGATGTCCGGCAGGGTGGCGAACACCGATTTGACGATCAGGTCGGCCATCACGCTCAAGCCTTCGCGATTGAGGTGTTGCAGCTTGGGCATCAAGGCCAGGTCCGCCGCGAGGTCGGAACTGATGTCCTCGCGCAGGCGGCCGATGGCCTGACGCACCGGCAACGATCCGCCGTACTGCTCGCGGGCCAGGAACAGAAACTGCGAACGGTTGGCGCTGACCACGTCGAGGAAGATCCGCACCGAGGCATCGATGATTCCGCCCATGACGAATTCGTTATGGCGGACCAGGCGAATAGTTTCGCGGAAGGTCTGGCCGACTTCGCTGACCAGTACCAGGCCCAGTTCATCCATATCGGCGAAATGCCGGTAGAAACCGGTGGGCACGATACCGGCGGTTTTCGTCACTTCACGCAGGCTCAGGCTGCCGAATCCTCGGCCGCTTTCCATCAGGTGGCGGGCAGCGTCCATCAGGGCGTTGCGGGTCTGTTGTTTCTGTTCGGCGCGGGGCAGCATCGCAAGGGTGTGTTCTTAGGCAAGACAAGCGCCGCACTCTAGCAAATCGGCTTTGTCGGCGTCGAACGGCAGCGGGGATACAGCGAGGTTTTGCGACTTCTTCATACCGGCTCCTGAAAAGTCAAAAGCCCAATCCGGGGATTGGGCTTTTTTTCCAGGCCGCCACGGGCTTAGCTCAAGGCGCTGTTGCGTTCGATCACGCGGTCACCACCACCTTCGGCCAGGGTTTGACCTTGTGGGGTTTTGTCGTAGCCGTCAGCTGCAAGGGTCTGACCTTGAGGGGTCTTGTCGTAGCCATCGGAAGCCAGGGTCTGACCTTGTGGAGTCTTGTCGTAGCCGTCCTGAACCAGACCTTTCTCTTCCAGACGATCACGGCCGCCTTCAGCTAAGGTTTGACCTTGTGGGGTCTTGTCATAGCCATCTTGAACCAGACCTTTTTCTTCCAGGCGGTTACGACCGTTTTCAGCCAGGGTCTGGCCTTGTGGCGTGCGGTCCGAGCCGTCAGCAGCAACGGTCTGGCTGAACACCGAGTGGCTGGATTTCACTTGCGGAGTAGCCTGGTCGGCGGCTGGCAGAGCGAAAGCGGTGCTGGCCAGCATCGAGAGGGCAAGACTGAACAGAATTTGGCGTTTCATGATGGGTTGCTCCTTGGGAGGGCGATAAAGTGGGTACGAAGCCAATGCTACTCTCGATAAGTCGATATAAAAGTTCATAAACACAATGGTAATAATCAACAGAATTGATTGTTCGCTTGGGAGGCTCTAGCTCGGGCGTTTCAGGCGAACGGTTTTGCACCGGAGTGGGTATTTTCCACCCACTTTTGCCTCACAAAAGTGCGGGGGCGGTAACGTCGACTCGACCGATCGGTCAGCATGGCGAGCGTTTTTTGGCCTTGATGGGGCTTTCGATTAAACCTGCGGGCTGTTTGCCAGTCGTAGACTTCATGAGGGCCTGGCAAGGCCCGTCGTTCAAGCGGTGTCGATCCGCCGTCGTTTTCAGGAGCTTTGTGCATGACGCGCAGCCGTAAAATTTTCGCCTGGACCTTCGCCACCTTCCTGCTGTTGCTGGCGGTGCTGGTCCTGATCCTCGTGTTCTTCGACTGGAACCGGATCAAACCGCCGCTCAATGCCAAAGTTTCGGAAGAATTGCATCGGCCGTTCGCCATCAACGGCAACCTTGCCGTGGTCTGGCAGCGCGAGCCGGACGAGGGCGGCTGGCGCGCCTGGGTGCCGTGGCCGCATGTGGTGGCCGAAGACCTGACGCTGGGCAATCCGGACTGGTCGAAACAGCCGCAGATGGCCACCCTCAAACGGGTCGAGCTGCGCATTTCGCCGCTGGCATTGCTGGCGCAGCGGGTGACGATCCCGCGGATCGACCTGACCGAACCCGACGCGCAATTGCAGCGTCTGGCCGATGGCCGCGCCAACTGGACCTTCAAATTCGATCCCAAGGACCCGAATGCAGAACCCTCTAACTGGGTGGTGGACATTGGTGCCATCGGATTCGACAAGGGTCATGTCACCCTGGATGACCAGACCCTCAAGACTCGTCTCGATCTGTTGATCGATCCACTGGGCAAGCCGATTCCTTTCAGCGATATCGTTGGCGACAAAGCGGCGAAAACCGCATTGGAGAAGGGTGGTGCGCCGCAGGATTATGCGTTCGCGCTGAAAGTCTCCGGCCAGTACCACGGGCAAAAGCTCGCCGGCCAAGGCAAGATCGGCGGTCTGTTGGCCTTGCAGGATGCGGCGAAACCGTTCCCGTTGCAGGCGCAGGCGAAAATCGGCGATACCAGCATCGAGCTGGCCGGCACGCTGACCGATCCGTTGAACCTCGGCGCGCTCGACCTGCGCCTGAAACTGGCGGGTGCCAGCCTCGGCAATCTCTATCCACTGACCGGCGTGACCCTGCCGGACACGCCGCCGTATTCCACCGACGGTCATCTGATCGCCAAGCTGCATGAGCCGGACGGCGCGCAGTTCCGCTACGAACAGTTCAACGGCAAGATCGGCGGCAGCGACATTCACGGCGACCTGGCCTACGTCGCCAGTCAGCCACGACCCAGACTCAGCGGGGCGTTGCTGTCCAATCAACTGCTGTTCGCCGACCTCGCGCCGCTGATTGGCGCGGATTCCAATGACAAGCAAAAGGCCCGTGGTGGCGAGAGCAAGCAACCGGCGGACAAGGTTCTGCCGGTGGAGGAGTTCAAGACTGACCGCTGGCGAGCGATGGATGCCGACGTCGAGTTCACCGGCAAGCGCATCGTCCACAGCGAGAAACTGCCGTTCACCGACCTGTATACGCACCTCAAACTCAATGACGGCGAGCTGAGCCTTGAGCCGCTGCGCTTTGGCGTCGCCGGCGGCAATCTCGATGCGCAGATCCGCCTCAACGGACGCACCGAGCCACTGGAAGGCCGGGCGAAACTGACCGCGCGCAAGTTCAAGCTCAAGCAGCTGTTCCCGACCTTCGAACCGATGAAGACCAGTTTCGGCGAGCTCAACGGCGATGCCGACATCAGCGGGCGCGGCAACTCGGTGGCCAAGTTGCTTGGGGGCGCCAACGGCAACCTGAAGATGCTGATCAACGATGGCGCCATCAGCCGTGAGTTGATGGAACTGGCGGGGCTCAATGTCGGCAACTACGTGGTCGGCAAAGTCTTTGGCGACAAGGAAGTGAAGATCAACTGCGCGGCGGCGGACTTCGATATCAAGACCGGCCTGGCGACGACGCGACTGTTCGTGTTCGATACCGAGAACGCCATTGTCTACATCGACGGCACGGCAAACATGGCCACCGAACAACTGGATCTGACGGTGACTCCGGAGTCCAAGGGCTGGCGTCTGATTTCTCTGCGTTCGCCTTTGTACGTACGCGGCAAGTTCATCAAGCCGGATGCCGGGGTCAAAGCGGTGCCGCTGATGCTGCGTGGTGCCGGCATGGTGGCGCTGGGCGTGATAGCCGCGCCGGCGGCGGGGTTGCTGGCGCTGGTGGCGCCGAGCGGTGGCGAACCGAACCAGTGCGCGCCGTTGCTGGAACAGATGAAGGCGGGCAAGGCGCCTGTCACGGTGAAACCTGCGAAATGATCGGTGATTGACAGGGCCTCTTCGCGAGCAGGCTCGCTCCCACTGGAATGCATTTCAAGTGTGGGAGCGAGCCTGCTCGCGAAGGCGATTTTCGCCAGAATTACAGGTCTTTCAGGATGTCCGCCATATCATCGGCATGCTCTTCTTCCTGAGCCAGGATGTCTTCGAAGATCCGGCGCGTGGTCGGATCCTTTTCACCGATGTACTGGATGATCTCGCGATAGCTGTCGATGGCGATCCGTTCGGCCACCAGGTCTTCGTAGACCATCTCCTTCAGGGTTTTGCCCGCCACGTATTGCGCGTGGGACAGCTTCGACAGCAGGTCCGGATTGAATTCGGGCTCGCCACCCAGTTGCACGATGCGCTCGGCGAGGCGGTCGGCGTGATCCGCTTCCTGTGTGGCGTGCTCGAGAAATTCGTCGGCGGCGACGTTGGCTTTCAGGCCGTTGGCCATGAAGTAGTGACGCTTGTAGCGCAATACACAGACCAGTTCGGTGGCCAGCGATTCATTGAGCAGGCGCAGCACTTCTTCACGATTGGCGCTGTAGCTTTCGGTCACCGCGCCGTTTTCGACGTGTTGTCGTGCGCGCTCGCGCAGGGTTTGAACATCAGACAGAGGCAGGTCGCTCATTTCAGTCTCCTGGAGGCTAATCCGGTGGGCGCCACGTTCGGCCGACGTGATCGCTACTCAGGTTGTGAGTGATGCGAGCGGCAAAAAGTTTTATGTATTTTTCGCGGATCTCGGCGACAGCCCGGACAACTGCGCCTCTTCCTGCAACCAGGCGAAGAATGCCCGCACCGGCGGATGCCGCTCGCGCCCCGGCACGCACAGCGCGCTGTAGCCCGCGCCATCGACCTGCACCTCACCTTTGTACGGCACCAGCAAGCCGCTGGCGACGCTCTCCGACACCAGAATATTGCTCGCCAGCACCAGCCCTTGCCCGGCGATGGCCGCCTGCAGGGCGTAATGTTCTTCGTCGTATTCGCGGACGGCCGGGTGCTGATTCAGCCAGTGTTCTCCCGACTGCGCGCACCAGGCTTCCCAGCCGTGGGCGTACAGCTTCGAGTTATGCCAGCGCACGCTGATCAGCGTCGGAGTGCGACGGGCGGCCAGCGCCACTTGTTCCGGCGAGCCGTAGACGCCGAACGATTCATCGAACAGGCACAAGCCGTACAGGTTCGGGTAATCGTCGAGGCTGTAGCGCAATACCAGATCGACGCTGGCGTCCTGATGCAGGTCGATCACTTCGCAATGGGTGTCCAGCCGCACGTTGATGTTCGGGTGTTTCGCGTAGAACCGACCCAGTCGCGGCACCAGCCACAGTGCGGCGAACGCCGCGGTGGTCGACAATGTCAGGCTGCTGCCGCTGCGCTGCGGGCGCAGGGTGTCGACGCTTTGCGCCACTTCCAGCAGCGCGCCGTGCAGGCTGCGGAACAGCCGCTCGCCGCCCTCGGTCAGGCGCACCTGGCGCGGCAGGCGCTCGAACAGCGCCACGCCGAGCCAGTCTTCCAGCGAACGGATCTGATGGGAAATCGCCGTCGGCGTCACCGCGAGTTCTTCGGCGGCCGCCTTGAAGCTCAACAGGCGTGAAGCGGATTCGAACGCGCGCAGGGCGGTCAGTGGCAGTGAAGCGAACATGGAAAACTCCATGGATGAAATGGATTCAT
This sequence comes from Pseudomonas bananamidigenes, assembly GCF_001679645.1. GTDB lineage: Bacteria > Pseudomonadota > Gammaproteobacteria > Pseudomonadales > Pseudomonadaceae > Aquipseudomonas > Aquipseudomonas bananamidigenes. The sequence goes on from NZ_LRUN01000023.1 coordinate 141,366, forward strand.
CCAGAATGATTTTTGCTCATTTGAGGTGAAGAGATGATGCCTGCAATATGGCGTCATGCAGTCAATCAAGTCTAGTACCAAGGAGTTTCAGATGAGCAAGATTCTTGCGATCCATGCCAGCCCACGCGGCGACCGTTCCCATTCGCGGCGCCTGGCGGAAAGCTTTCTCAGTGCCTGGCAAGTCCGTCATCCGCAGGCGCAAGTCACCCGCCGCGAAGTGGGCAGGGCACTGATTCCGGCGGTCAACGAGGCGTTTGTCGCGGCGGCGTTTTATCCGGAGCCCGAAGCACGGCCATTGTCGATGCAGGCCGATCTGGCCCTCAGCGATCAACTGGTGGGCGAGTTGTTCGATCACGACCTGCTGCTGATTTCCACGCCGATGTACAACTTCAACGTGCCCAGCGGTCTCAAGGCCTGGGTCGACCAGATCGTGCGTCTGGGCCTGACGTTCGACCACACCCTGGACAACGGCATCGCCCAGTACACGCCGCTGTTGCGCGGCAAGAAAGCGCTGATCGTCACCACGCGCGGCGGTTTCGGTTTCGGCCCGGGCGGCGAGCTGGAGGCACTGAATCACGCCGATCCATGGCTGCGCACGGCGCTGGGTTTCATCGGTATCAATGACGTCTCGGTGGTTGCGGCCGAGGGCGAGGAATCCGCCGAACGCACCTTCGCGGTGTCGGTGGCCGAGGCCGAGCAGCGCTTGCTCGATCTCGCCCGGGAGTTCTAGGTGGCCTGGCTGTTTCTGCTGATCGCCGCTGGATTCGAAGTCACTTTCGCCATGGGCATGAAGTACGCCGAGGGTTTCACCCGGCTCTGGCCATCGTTGATCACTGTGGTGGCGGCGGTGGGCGGGGTTTATTTCCTGACCCTGGCGATGCGTGAATTGCCGGTCAGCATCGCCTATCCGATCTGGACCGCCATCGGTTCACTGGGCACGGTGTTTCTCGGTTTTGCGCTGCTGGGCGAGAGCCTGACGCCGGTGAAGGTGCTGTCGGTGGGGCTGATTGTGGCGGGGGTGGTGGGGCTGAAGTAGGCTGGTCGTGGAGTTGTCATCATCACGGAGGATGCTTGGCGGGCGTTTTGCGCGTCTCGCATCCACCCACCGACCACAGGGATGTCTGCCCATGTCGCAGGAATCGGCCACACGTTATCCACTGGTGCTGGTGCCGGGAATGCTCGGTTTCATCCGGCTGGTGCTGTACCCGTACTGGTACGGGATCATCAAGGCGCTGCGTCGGGGCGGGGCGACGGTGATTGCGGTGCAGGTGTCGCCGCTCAATTCCACCGAAGTGCGGGGCGAGCAGTTGCTGGCACGCATCGATGACATCCTGCGCGAGACCGGCGCGGCCAGGGTCAATCTGTTCGGCCATAGCCAGGGTTCGCTGACGGCGCGTTACGCGGCGGCGAAGCGTCCGGATCTGGTGGCGTCGGTAACCTCTGTGGCCGGCCCCAATCACGGTTCGGAACTGGCCGATTATCTGGCGAAACACTATCCGGCAGACAGCGCCCGGGGCCGCATCCTCGAGGCGTTGCTGCGGTTTGTCGGCTGGCTGATGGCATTGCTGGAGACCGGTTACCACGGGCCGAAACTGCCGGTGGATATTCACGCTTCGCACCATTCCCTGACGACCGAGGGCGTGGCGCTGTTCAACCAGCGTTATCCACAGGGGTTGCCGGAAACCTGGGGCGGGCACGGGCCGGAAGAGGTCAACGGCGTGCGGTATTACTCGTGGTCCGGCACCTTGCAGCCGGGCAAGACCGATCGTGGCGGCAACCTGTTCGACGGCACCAACCGCAGTTGCCGGTTGTTCGCCGAAACCTTCGTGCGCGAGCCGGGACAGTGCGACGGCATGGTCGGACGCTACAGCTCGCACCTGGGCACGGTCATCGGCGATGACTACCCGCTGGACCACTTCGACATCGTCAACCAGTCACTGGGACTGGTCGGCAAAGGAGCGGACCCGGTGCGGCTGTTCGTCGAGCATGCGGCGCGGTTGAAAGCCGCCGGGGTTTAACCGTTAAACCGAGGTATCGTTCTTCGCGAGCAAGCTCGCTCCCACAGGGGAACGCATTCCAAATGTGGGAGCGACGGTGCGACGATTCGACTTGCTCGCGAAGAAGCCGGATCAGGCGATGCTGAGTTTGCGACCGAGTACGGTGGTCCAGCGTTCGGAAAGAATCACCCCGCCCAGCGTCAGCAAGCCACCGACCAGGTGATACATCGCCAGTTGTTCCTTCAGCACCACCGCTGCAATCAGCGCCGTGATCAGTGGCAGCAGGTTGAAGAACAGCGTGGTCCGGCTCGGCCCCAGACGCTGCACGGCCTGCATCCACGCCAGCGGCGCGAGCATCGAGGCCAGCAGACAGGCATAAAGCACCAGCGGAATGTTCTGCAGGCTCAGGCCGGTCTTCGGTGAAACGGCATACAGCGGAAACAGCACCACTACCGCCACCAGCACCTGCAAATACAGCAACACCAGCGGCGGCAGGCGCAGCTGCCATTTTTTCAGCAGCGTGCTGTAGATCGCGTAGGCGAGGGTGGCGATCAGCATCATCGCGTCACCCAGGTTCACTCCGTGTTGCAGCAGTGCGCCGAGGCTGCCGGACGACACCACCACCAGCACACCGGCGAAGGACAGCACCGCACCGACCAGTGCCCCGGCGGTCAGGCGCTGACCGAGACTGATGATCGCCATGGTCAGCGACATCAGCGGCATCAGCGACAGGATGATGCCCATGTTGGTGGCGCTGGTCATGGTGGCCGCGAAATAGGCCAGGCTCTGATAGACCGCCATCCCGAGCACGCCGAGGATGAAGATCCTGCTCAGGTTCGGGCGAATCTGCGGCCAATGTGCGAGAACTTTCCCGAGCATGAACGGGGTGAACAACAGGCCGGCGAACAGCCAGCGGTAGAAGCCGATCTCGGCGGGGAAAATGGCACCGACCGCGAGTTTGTTGATCACGGTGTTGCCGGCCCAGATGAAAATCGCCAGCAGGGGAAACGCGTATTGCATGGGAGGAGAAACCAGTACGTTGATGAGCGCTGATTATCCCTTGTCCGGATGCAGGCCTATACTGCGAACCGGACAAACTGCCTCTGATTCCGGACAGCATGAACAGTAAACACATCGATCTGCTGGATTTCAGCGAACTGCCCTCGGCCGTGTATTTCCGCTATGCCGACTTCAACGCCCACGAATACGCCGCGCCCCACCGTCATCCATGGGGCACGCTGGAATACGCGGCTCACGGCGTGCTGCACATGGAGGTCGACGGCAGTCGCTTCATGTCGCCGCCGCAATACGCGGTGTGGGTGCCGCCGCAGGTCGAGCACAGCTTCTACAGTCATCAGCCGGTGAATTACCGGGCGGTGTGCCTGGCGCCCGGGGTGTGCGCGGATTTGCCGGCGCACGCGTGCACCCTGGCGATCAGCGATATCCTCAAGGCCATCCTCAAGGACTTCGCCGCCCGGGATGTGAAGATTCCTGCGCTCGAGGCCGACCAGAGACTGGCCCGGGTACTGGTGGATCAACTGCGTCAGGCGCCGGTTCATCAGTGTTATCTGCCGTACGCCAGCAGTCCCGGTTTGCGGATCATCCTCGAAACCCTGCAGGCCGAGCCCGGTAACAATGAACCGCTGGCGCACTGGGCGGCACAGGTGCATGTCAGCGAACGCACCCTGGCCCGGCAATTCGTCCGGGAGCTGGGGATGAGTTTCGGCGAATGGCGTCAGCGCCTGCGTTATCTCGCCGCCATCGAGGCGTTGGAGAGGTCACGCAGCGTGCAGGAAATCGCTTTCGATCTCGGTTATAGCAGCGGCTCGGCGTTCATCGCCATGTTCGCCCGGCAGGCCGGGTGTACGCCGGAGCAATACCGGCGCAGTCATCTGGAGAGCAGGAAGGTGTAACAAGCTTTGACTACACTCAGCCGGAGGCCGTATCCATCGATGCGGCGACAAGGAGAAAACTCCATGAAGATGCTGCGTGTCCCTTTGTTGATGATCGGTCTGCTGCTGTGCTCCCAGGGTTTCGCCGCCACGGCGCAACAGAACAAGATGACCACCTGCAACGCCGACGCCACGGCCAAGAGCCTCAAGGGCGACGAGCGCAAAGCCTTCATGAGCACTTGCCTGAAGGCCGCGCCGGCTGCCAACGACGCCAAGACCCTGACCCCGCAGCAGGAAAAGATGAAGACCTGTAACGCCGACGCGAAAACCAAGGCCCTGACCGGTGATGCGCGCAAGGCGTTCATGAGTGATTGCCTGAAGAAAAAATGAGAAGGTTCGGCGGGATGGGTTCGACTTGAGAACCGGCCCTCACCCTAACCCTCTCCCAGGGGGAGAGGGGACTGACCGCGTTGTCTCCAGACATTCTTCGACCTGAAACATCCGGTCGATTATGGATTCGATACAGTACTTTCAGGTCGCCGGATTTTCCGAGCATCCCGCAATTGGTTCCCTCTCCCTCCGGGAGAGGGCTAGGGTGAGGGCTGGTTATCAAGCCAAGCCCCAAACCCACAAACACCGCATATCCCTAGTGCTCCCAAAGGATCGCTGGCAGACTGCCAATCCTTTTACGCCGTTCGTTTTGAGGCTGTATGCCAACGTTTTCTGAGCGTCATGTTGTGTTCTGGGTCAGTTGCATCATCATTTTCGGCGGTTTGCTGCTGGTGCTGCCGCTGCGTTTATTGCCCAGTCTGCTGGCGGGGCTGCTGGTATTCGAGCTGGTCAACATGCTCACCCCGCAACTGCAAAGGCTGATCGAAGGCCGTCGCGCGCGCTGGCTGGCGGTGGCTTTGCTGGGCACGCTGGTGGTGAGTGTGCTGGCGCTGATCTTTGCCGGGGCCATCAGTTTCCTTCTGCACGAGGCGGAGAACCCCGGGGCTTCCCTCGATAAATTCATGGGTGTGGTCGACCGTGCCCGGGGGCAGCTGCCGCCGTTTCTCGACAGCTACCTGCCGGCCAGTGCCGCCGAGTTCCGTGTCGCCATTGGCCAATGGGCGAGCAAACACCTGTCCGAGCTGCAACTGGTGGGCAAGGATGCGGCGCACATGTTCGTGACCCTGCTGATCGGCATGGTGCTGGGCGCGATCATCGCCTTGCAGCGCGTACCGGACGTCACCAAGCGCAAGCCGCTGGCGGCCGCACTGTTCGACCGTCTGCACCTGCTGGTTCAGGCGTTTCGCAATATCGTCTTCGCGCAGATCAAGATTTCCCTGCTCAACACCTTCTTCACCGGGATCTTCCTGGCAGTGATCCTGCCGTTGTTCGGGATCAAGCTGCCGCTGACCAAGACCCTGATCGTGCTGACCTTCCTGCTCGGCCTGCTGCCGGTGATCGGCAACCTGATGTCGAACACGCTGATCACCATTGTCGGCCTGTCGCTGTCGATCTGGGTGGCGGTTGCCGCGCTGGGTTACCTGATCTTTATCCACAAGCTCGAATACTTCCTCAACGCGCGCATCGTCGGCGGGCAGATCAGTGCCAAGTCCTGGGAGTTGCTGCTGGCGATGCTGGTGTTCGAAGCCGCGTTCGGCCTGCCGGGGGTGGTGGCGGGGCCGATTTATTACGCGTATCTGAAGAGTGAGTTGAAGCTGGGAGGAATGGTTTAAAAGCAGCTGCGAGTTGATCGTTCCCACGCAGAGCGTGGGAACGATCATCGTGGTGTCAGTTCATCGAGCCGTAACGTTTCATGGCCTCGATCGCCAGACCGCTGCCGATGCTGCCAAAGATGTTGCCTTCCACATGCCGGGCATTCGGCAGCATCGCTGAAACGCTGTTGCGCAGCGCCGGAATGCCGCTGGAACCGCCGGTGAAGAACACCGTATCGACCTGACCCACCGCCACATTGGCGTCCGCCAGCAATTGCGTGACGCTGCCGCGCACCCGTTCCAGTTGCGAGTCGATGGCTGTCTCGAACAAGGAACGGGTCAGTTCCACGCTCAACCCGGACTCGATGCGATCCAGTGCTACATGGCGGCTGTCGTTGTGGGTCAGATGGATCTTGGTTTCTTCCACTTCCATCGCCAGCCAGTGCCCGGCGCGCTGTTCGATCAGCTTGAACAGACGGTCGATGCCGCCGGTGTCTTCGATGTCGTAGCGCATGCTGCCCAGCGCCAGGGTCGACTTCTGCGAATACACCGAGTTGATGGTGTGCCAGGTCGCCAGGTTCATGTGGTGACTGGTCGGCATCAGCGCGCCGCTCTTCATGCGGCTGCCGTAGCCGAACAGCGGCATCAGGCCCTGCAGGCTCAGTTGCTTGTCGAAATCGGTCCCGCCGATGTGCACGCCGCCGGTGGCAAGGATATCGTCGTGTCGGTTGTCCATGCCCCGGCGCTCCGGCGACAGGCGCACCAGGGAGAAGTCCGAGGTACCACCGCCGATGTCGACGATCAGTACCAGTTCTTCACTTTCGATGGTCGACTCATAGTCGAATGCCGCAGCAATCGGCTCGTACTGGAACGACACGTCCTTGAAACCGAGCTTGCGCGCCACTTCCACCAGGGTGTCTTCGGCTTCCTGGTCAGCCAGCGGATCGTCGTCGACGAAGAACACCGGGCGACCCAGCACAACCTGCTCGAACTCACGACCGGCGGCGGCTTCGGCGCGGCTCTTGAGTTGGCCGATGAACAGCCCGAGCAAGTCCTTGAATGGCATCGCGGTGCCCAGAACGCTGGTGTCGTGCTTGATCAGCTTGGAGCCGAGCAGGCTCTTGAGCGAGCGCATCAGCCGGCCTTCGTAGCCTTCCAGGTATTCGTGCAGCGCCAGACGACCGTAGACCGGGCGGCGCTCCTCGATATTGAAGAACACCACCGAGGGCAGGGTGATCTTGTCGTCTTCCAGCGCGATCATCGTTTCCATGCCGGGGCGCAGCCAGCCGACGGTGGAGTTGGACGTGCCGAAGTCGATGCCGCAGGCACGGGCTGGAGAGGCGTCTTTCATGTCTTTCGGTTCCGGTCAAAAAAACGGCCGCGCAGTGTATGCCAGTGCGCAGCAGATTCGAAGGCCGGTCATCCGCTATTTCACGACTATGCTTGCTTGAAAGTCGCCGCTTTGCCCCAAAATTGCTGGCATGGGCCGGCAGACACACCGGCGGTCGCAAGAACCGCCGTCCACTGCCGATAAACTTCTGCTGCGCCACCCGGTCACAACCTTGAGATCGGTCAACCCGGCACGCGCGAACAGGCGCATGCCGGCATCGGCGCGAAATCGATAACGGATGGTGATTCCTTCGATGGACTTCAAAGACTATTACAAGATACTCGGCGTGGAGCCGACGGCTGACGACAAGGCGATCAAGGCGGCCTATCGCAAGCTGGCGCGCAAATACCACCCCGATGTCAGCAAGGAAAAAGACGCCGAGACCAAGTTCAAGGATGTCTCGGAAGCCTATGAAGCGCTGAAAAGCGCCGACAAGCGCGCCGAATACGACGACCTGCGCCGCTACGGTCAGCACGGCCAGCCATTTCAGGGGCCGCCGGGCTGGCAGAGCCGTGGTGGTTTTGGCGGCGGTGGCGACACCGGTGACTTCTCGGACTTCTTCAGTTCGATTTTCGGTAATCGTGGTCCCGGATTCGGTGGCGGCGGCGGTCGGCAATCTCGCAGCGCCGGGCGCCGGGGAGAAGACGTGGAACTGGAATTGCCGATTTTCCTGGAAGAGACCCTGTCGAACGAATCGAAAAAGATCAGCTTCCAGGTGCCGCAATACAACGCCAACGGCCAGCATGTCAGCAACACCAGCAAGAGCCTGAATGTGAAAATTCCGGCGGGCGTGACCGACGGCGAGCGCATTCGCCTCAAGGGGCAGGGCGCACCGGGCATCGGTGGCGGCACCAGTGGCGATCTGTACCTGACCATCCGTTTCGCGCCACACCCGAAATTCGATGTCGAAGGCGAGAACCTGATCATCACCCTGCCGCTGGCACCGTGGGAACTGGCGCTGGGGACCGAAGTGGCGGTGCCGACCCTGACCGGCAAGATCAACCTCAAGGTGCCGGCCGGCAGCCAGAACGGCCAGCGCATGCGTGCCAAGGGCCACGGTCTGCAGAACAAGGCGGGTGAACGCGGCTACCTGTTCGTCCAGCTCAAGGCTGTCATGCCGAAAGCCACGGGCGATGACGTCAAGGCGCTGTGGCAGGAACTGGCGAAGAAAGCCGCCTTCAATCCGCGAGAGAACTTCTGAATTTGACGACGGAGTAGCCCATCATGAGCAGCACCCTGATCGTTCAACTGGACATGACAGAATTCTGTAAGGCGGCCGATTTGTCGGACGCCTGGGTGATCGAAATCGTCGATCACGGCATCCTCGAACCTCAGGGTACGCAGCCCCGGGAATGGCGCTTCACCGACTATGAACTGGCCCTGGCCAAACGCGCCGCCAGGTTGCGGCGCGACCTGGAGCTGGAGTGGGAAGGCGTCGCCCTGGCGCTGGATCTGCTGGACGAGGTGAAGGAGCTGCGAGCGGAGAACCGCATGTTGCGCCAGCGACTGGCGCGGCTGGTGGTCGAATAGTGCTCAGGCCTGTCTGGGCAGCTTCACGCTGAACAGTGTTCCTTCGGCTTCGCTTGAGCTGACTTCGATGGTCCCGCCGTGGGCGGTCACCACTTCCTTGACGATGAACAGGCCCAGCCCGAGGCTGGTCGATGCCTGACCGAGCTCTTCATCGGAGCTGCGCACCAGGGGATCGAAAATCGTGCCGATGGCCTCTTCGGAAATCGGCTCGCCGTGGTTGTGCACCGTCAGGCTCACGACATCGCCGTCACCTTTCAATGTCACGATCAGATCCCGCGGGTGCGTCCCGTGCTGCAAGGCGTTGCCGATCAGATTCTGCAGCAGTTGGGCCAGTCGTCCGGCATCCCAGACGCCACGGGTATCGCCCTCGATGATCAGCGTCGGATCGCTTTGCGGGTTACCGGCACAGGCTTCGGCAATCGCTGCCCGGGCCGTGTCGGCCAGATCCATGGGCGCCGGTTCGATCGGCAGACTCTTGCCCAGACGGCTGCGCACCAGTTCCAGCAGATCACTGACCATCGCCGCCATGTGCCGCGAACCCTGCCTGATGTTCTGTGCGCAGAGCAGCGCTTCGTCCTGCAAGGCGGTTTTACGCAGCAGCAATTCGACGGACATGCTGACGGCCTGCAGCGGTGCGCGCAGGTCGTGGCCGAGGATGGCCAGGAATATGTCCCGCGAGCGATTGACCTGTTCGGCGTAAGCGGCGGTGGACTCGACCAGCGCTTCATCAATGGCTTCATTGAAGCGGATCATTTCCTGAAAACAGGCCATGTCCGGCTTTTCGAGGCTGTTGACCCACAACCGGATCACACAGGCGCGCAGGTGGCGAAATTCGGAGGTCATCTGGACCAGGTCGAACCCCTCCGTATGGCGCAGCTCGCCATGGCTGGCGCCGGCCCGATCCAGGCTCGGAGTCTTGTCCGGACCCTCTCCTCTGGCCTTGGCCCGTTGCTCGCTGGCGGTCTGCGTCGTGGTCATGTCCCGCGCAGCGGCCAGCAGGATGGCCCGTGCGTGATCGCGCAAGGCGTCGCGATCCAGATACTCGCTTGCCGGTGTGATCGTCCTGGCGAACTGCTCCCACTCTTCGACGATCCGGTCCGTGTTTTGACGGATGAATTCGGGTAGACGCATGACCGGGATCCTGAACATTCGGCAAAGGGGTCTTTCGATGGTAGACCCTTTGGGCGGGAATGAAAGCGCCGCTCGGGCCTGAAGCTTCCGCTGACAGGTTGCGCCGCTGTGATACCTATGTACCGCCGCCACAGAGGTACGCCATGGTCTGCTCTCGCTCCATTTCAAGGAGCGAAACCATGTCTGAACACCCTGTCACTTCAACGTCTGCGTACAACGCTGCACCCTCACCGGGGCCGGTCGTGACGCAAAGCCTGCATGCGGACTTTCTTGAAGAGGCCAGCCCCAGGTGGTTGATCAATGCACCGGAGCGTCATCGCGAGGCATTGAAAAATGCCGATTCCGCCGCGCCGGACTGGTACAGGCGCGCTTCCCGCGGGCAACGCAGGGCCGTGGGTGATGCCGCAGCCGACAGCCTCGTCGCCCGGTCGCGCCTGGATCACACCATGACGGGGCTCCAGGACATCGACAGCTTTGCCGCACCATTGCTGACAAAGGCTCTGAAGGATCGCTTCAACGTGACGCTGGACGTCAAAAAGACCTGGCTGGTACTGAACAAGCCAGTGGAGATGGGGATTTTTGCCATCGAGATCGATTTTTTCGAAGTCCTGAGGCTGCCTTTGCTACAGGCCGCTCTGCATAACTTCGAAGCCCGTGAATGTAAAAGCGGGTTCTTTCATCGATCTTCGGGATTTCGCCTCGAAACATCGACCCCGGCAACCCTGGAACCATTGACTACCCGTCTGACGGTCGAACAGTTCACCGGCCTGTGCCGTTCGCTGGACATCGGGGCGAAGTATCAGGCGTATATCAAGGATTACCTGCACCCCAAAGACGCGGTGGCCGAACATGTGCTGCGCGACAAATTCATCGACGCGCACAAGACCGCCCTGCGTGCGGCTGCAGAACTGGCGCTGGTCAAGGGCGATATCGGGCGCGAAGACTATGCTTCGATTCGCTCTGTCCTCAACGGTGACCTGACGCCGCGTCAGGGCAAACGACAGATCTGGTTTCGTGATCTGGGCCTGATGGGCCGGCGAATGACCGGCTGCGTCATGTTCACGATCTGCGAAAAATACCGCTACAGCGACGATTCGATCCTGTATATCCCGGGCGATCCTTTCCATCCGCTCAAGCGCTACAAGGGCCGGGAAATCGAAGCGATGTTCAAGCAGCGCTTCACCGCGCGTGACGCCACTCAGGCACATCCGGCAGAGCCGAATGCCTACCAGCGCTTTTTCAGCCAGTTCGTCGCCTATGCTGACCGGCCACGTTTTTTCAGTCAGTTCACCGACGACACGCCCGACCGGACATTTGCACAAAGACTGGAGCCCTACGCTCCGCTGTTCAATGAGATTTTCAAGGCCCTCAACCCGATCAACGCGGCGCTGACCGGGATTCGTGAGTTGCCGCCGGCGTCACCGGTCGCACAGGTGCCGAATGCGGATCCGTATCTGAATCCGGTGGACCTGTCCCGCAAGGGCCACGGGATCTGGGCGGATAATGTCGATCTGTGGAATTACCTGTTCGACCAGCATCGCGACCGCCTGATTGCCGATGCTCGCAGCCACGCGGTGCCCACGGCGGATGTCGATGCCAGAGTACGCTCGGAAAAGCTCGCCGGGTTGCTGAACATCGGCATGCTGGTGTTGACCGGCGCCTCGATGTTCGTGCCGGTGCTGGGTGAAGTGATGATGGTGGTGATGGCCGGGCAACTGCTCGAAGAGACCTTTGAAGGTGCCATCGAGTGGAGCGAGGGCGATCGCAAGGCCGCGAAAGCACACCTGATCGATGTCGCGCAAAACCTCGCGTTGATTGCCTTGATGGCGGGGGCCGGCAAAGGGCTCGCCCGGCTGACCGCTGCCAGATCGACACCGATCATCGAGCGTTTGCATCAGGTACAGATGCCTGACGGCACGACTCGATTGTGGAAACCCGACCTTGATGGTTACGAGAGTCCGGTCACGCTGGACTCGCGCGCGGTACCGAACGCACTGGGGCAGTACCGGGTCGGGCAAGACCACTACATTCGACTTCAAGGCAAGACGTACCGGCAGACTTACGACGAATCGCTCAAGGCATGGCGAATCAATCACCCGGACGATCCGCAGGCTTATCAACCGCCGCTGACCCACAACGGCGCCGGCGCCTGGCGACATACGCTCGAGCGCCCTCAGGCCTGGGACCGGCTGACACTCCTGCGGCGCATCGGCCACAGCACTGAGGTTTTCGCTGACGAGCAGTTGCTGACCCTTGCCGATATGGCCGGTGTCAGCGATGACGCCCTGCGCAAGATGCACCTGGACAATGCCTTGCCTTCCCCGGACCTGGCGGATGCCATGCGCCTGTTCAACGCCGAGCGCGATGCCGGACTGATCGTCGAGCAGGTTGCAGGCCGACAACCCATTGACGATCGTTATTTGCAGGTGCTGCCTCTGCTGCCCGGCATGCCGCGCTGGCCGTGGGGGCGGCAGTTGAAGGTCTACGATGCTGCGGATTTTTCGGGCACGGCACTCAGCTACGGGACGAAGCGCAGGGGCATGGCGCCGATCCGGATCAGCCGGACCGAGGTGCTTGGCGGTGCGTTGCCGGCGCGAATCCTCGCGACGCTGGATGAAGCCGAGACGGTTCGTCTGTTGGGTGGCGAGCCTGCACGCGTTCGGGCGGCGCGGACGCAGGAACTCGCCGGACAAATTGCCGATTTCGCCAGCGCCCGTCAGCCCGCGTTGTTCGACAGCCTGCTCAAAGGTACTGCGCCGGTGGCTCCCCGGACGGCGAAGCTGCAACGGATCATCCCCGGCCTGACCGAGCGAGGAGCATCCGCTGTCCTGAGTCAGGCGAATGCCGAAGAACTGGCGAGACTGGACAGCACGGCGAAGGTACCGTTGCATTTGCAGGAGCTCGGTCGCTGGTATGGCCAGACGGGTCGCCTGACCCGGGCTCTGGCCGGGTTGCGCAGTGAAACCATGGCTTCTGCCGACAGCCGCCATCTTGCCTTGCAGACGTTGGGACGACTGCCAGGCTGGTCCGGTGACGTGCGTCTGGAAATCCGGGAGGGCAGTATCAGCGGCCCGATGCTGGACGCCATCGGCAGCGAAACCGCGTCGACGCGCAAGTATCTGGTCAAGTACGGGGATGCCTTTCAGGCTGTCAATGAGCGTGGCGAGCCACTCAACAGCATCCCGCACAAAGGCGACAATTTTTACGCTTCGCTGATGCATGCCTTGCCCGATGAGGCGCGTCATGGGCTGGGCCTGCCAAACGTCTGGCAGAGCAGCGACCTGCAACGCACGATCATCGAGCGGGCGCTCGCCGAACGCGCTCAGTCGGCCCGGATTCTGTGGGCAGGCACTGCCGATAAACCCTGGTTCAAGCCACCGCAACGCATCGCCTCCGGCGTGCTCGGCTATCCCGCCAGTGGTGACGGACCGGGGCCGAGTCAGGCGTTGACCGTTCATGTGCAGAACGTCTATCCGGGGTTGAGCGACGCGCAGGCCCGAGGCTTCATTCTTGAACAATGGCGGTCGGGCAGGAGCGATCAACAGATTTTTCATCTGCTCAACAACCGGCTGAGCGAGTGGCGGGAGCTGGAGACAACACTCGATCAATGGTTGATGGCGCAGAACCTGCGTTTGCGCACCGCCCGTGACGAGTTCGTCAGCGTGGTGCAAAACATCAAGGACTGCTGGCGTAATTCACCGTTGGCCGAACACAGTCCGCACGCGGCCCGCCTGACACTGATCAGCGACGTACCTCTGCCGTCATTGAAGGCGGACTTCGCCCACGTTCGTGAACTGACGCTGCATACCCCGCTGGTCGGCGATACGCTTGCAACGTTTCCCAACGTCGAGAAACTGGCCCTGAATTCGAGCATTGCAGAGTTCGACAAAGTGCTCGCGATATTGAAAACAATGCGACACATGACCCGCCTGAAACTTTCCACGCCGATTACCAGCCAGGTGGCGTCGCGGCTGCGGGAGCTGACCCGGCTTGAAGCGCTGGAGTTGCACTGCACTGCGAACGGGGTGAATCCGGTGGTGCCGATGACACTCGATGTCGGCGGCATGCGACAGTTGCGCAGGCTCGAAGTCAGCAGTGCGCAGATGCACCAATGGCCACAGGGCGTTCTGGATCTGCCGCGACTGGAGCGCCTGAATCTGCGCTCGACCGCGATCAATACCCTGCCGATGGAAATCTATGAAGGTCATCAACGACTGTTGTCGGGTCTGACACTGGACTGGTCGAAATTTCCCCGCCGGGTGTTCAAGCCGATCTATGAGTTTGTCCGGAGTCAGCCTCGGCATCTGCTCGATCTGGATGAAATGGTTGCGGATTATTGTCGTGGTGAACTCAAGCGTTTTGTCGGCATGGAGCCGAGCCTGTTCGATGTTTTGAGTACGGGGTTCAAGGCACAGTGGACAGACGTCGGCAGTCGTTTCGCTGCGATCGAAACGTTGAGTGAACAATTCAGCGAACTGAACCGGCTTCAGGAATGGGTCGGCTCCGGACCGACGGTGTCCAACGGAGGAGCAGCACGTTCGGCGGTGGCCGAGTCGTTGAAAAACAGTTGGCGCAGCGGATTGTTCCAGCGTTATGGCGCACGCACCGAAAGCGTGTTCTACAACCTCTATGTCAGCCTGCCCAATGATGTTTCGGTGCTGGATATTCTCGGCTCGCCGGTGGACAGTCTTCCGACCTTGTCTGCTGAAGGCTTCACCCACGTCCGCAGCCTGCACCTGGCCGGGTTGCAGGCTCCCGTCGAACAGTTGCGCAACTTCATCCGCATCTTCCGCGGGGTCGACACTCTCGACCTGAGCCATTGTGGTTTGACCGGACTGCCGCTGGAGCCTAGCGATCTGCCGGCACTCGAAACGCTCAATCTGCATGACAACCCCCTGAGCAGGATCGACGTGCGTGGCATGAATCGCCTGAGAGCGCTGGATTTGAGTGCGACTGCTTTGCGCGAATGGCCGACCGGTGCCGAGGAACTGCCGGAACTGACCTGGCTGGATCTCAGTGACAGCCAGTTGACCTCGCTGCCGGATGCGCTGCTGGCGCGTGATGCATTACTGCTTGATACCAGCCTGACCGGTACCCCGTTGAACCCGCAAGCCAAAGCGGCCCTTGCCACTGCGCGGCAAAGGATTGAAGAGAATCGAGGCCTGGTTCCCGGTTCATTGCAGCGTTTTGCGCTGGAAGAGCCGCGCCACCGTACACCGCCCACCGAAAGTGGCTCGGTCATCGCCCGACGATTGCTGCCGTTACCGCAGCCGCCGGCAGTCGAGGGGCCGGCGGGCTGGGTCGACCGTGTCCGGCGTCTGCGCCCGCAGTACGACAGTGCCCGGGCGCAACAGGCCATCGAGCGGATGCAGGACGCGGGTCTGACCGAGGTGCAGATCGGAGAACAAATCGAGGCATGGGATCGCGACTTCGAATCCCTGACGCGGCGCTTGAACGATTGGCTGTTCACCCATGAAACCCGGGGCATGGATTGGGTGGTGTCATCGCGCACCCGCCAGCTCGCCGCGCAACGCATCTTGGAATGCTGGCGCGAAGGCACCGTCGACTGGAATGGTGTCCCGAGTCACGAGCTGGATCTCAACGGTCTGCAGGTGGGCAACCTGCCCGAGCCGGGCGCAACATTCGCGGCGGTGAATAGCCTGAACCTCGGAGGCGTCAAACTCACTTCGCAAGGCTCCAACGGTTTCCTCGGGGCATTCACTCACCTGCGCCGGCTCAACCTCAGCGGCAATCACTTGCCGGCGGTGCCCGAGCCGGTGACACGAATGCTTCATCTGGAGCGGCTGGAACTGTCGCTCACCGGCCTCGCGGACTCCGCTGCTGCGGGTCAGGCGCTGGAGCGCCTTACACAGTTGCAGTGGCTGGACCTGAGCCACAACAGCCTGCGTTCCTTCAGTGTCACGGGGTTCGGGCAGCTGGAGCGGCTGGATCTGCGCGATAACCTGCTTACCGCCTGGCCGGAAGGCGTCTTGCAAGCCCCGCGCTTGCAAGCGATCGACTTGAGCAGCAATGAAATCGCATCGATCCCCGCAGCGTTGTTTGACGGCAGCCATGCGGCTTTATTGGCCGGAAGCAACCTGGCGGAAAACTACGAGATATCGCAACAAAGTCTGCTCGGGCTGCGTGAATACGCCGATGCTCATGGACGGCGTGACGTGCTGGGCCTGACGTATGCCGACATCGACCGGATGATCGATGACATGGACAGCACCACCGAAAGCGATGCCGAAGACCTGGAGATCGAAAGCGAACCCGATGAGGTCCTTCCGACGCTTGCCGAAACGGTCCTTGAGCAGCAGGTTACACCGTGGATTGAAAACATCCCCGAAGAGGACGCTGCACGCTATCGGGCAATGTGGCAGCGGTTGGCTGGCGAACCCGACAACGAAGCCTTCTTCCATCTGCTTTCCCGGATGCCGGACACCGAGGAGTTCCGGGTTTATCGCGCCGACCTGACCCGACGGGTCTGGGACATCGTCGAGGCGGCCGATGGCAGTCAGGAGCTTCGCGACACGCTGTTCTCCATGGCGAGCACGCACACTACCTGCGTCGACGGGCGAACCCTGGCGCTCAGCGAAATCGAAGTCAAAGTGTATGAGTACAACGCCTTGCGCCATTTGCAGCCCGGTCTTGCGGAAAAGGGGCGCGCGTTGCTCGACCTGTCGCGCCAACTGTTTCGCCTGGGGCAGGTGGAAAAACTCGCGGCCCGCAGCATGGGCCGTCACGCGGATCCGGCGGAAGTGCGTCTGCAGTATCGAATCGGTCTGACGTCGGGCTGGGAGGACGGTCTGCAACTGCCGGGGCAACCCGGTCACATGCGGTTTGCCCGGCCGCTCAGGGGCGATGATCTGGCAGCTGCCCGCGCGGCGGTCATGCGAGCCGAAACGAGCGAGCAGTTTTATGAAGAACTGATCAGCCGTGATTACTGGGTGCAATACCTGACCGAGAAATACCCGGCTGAACTTGATGCACTCAAGCGCGGCGCAGATGAAAAGCTGCAACGACTCGAGGATGAATACGAAGACGTGACCAGCACGGTGTACCAGGAGGCGGTGCAGATGCTCGAGGTTGAACGCACCATTGAACGCAACCGGCAACTGATTGCCCTGTCGCACCTGGAAACGGGCGAACCGGCGACGGTCGGGCTCGACGATGAGCAGCCCGGCCCTTCACGTTATTTGATGGACACCTCAACCCGCTGATTCGTTGGCCGCCCCGGTCGTCGAGAGCCTCGACAACCGGGGCTCTGACTCAGAACAGAAAATACCGCTGCGCCATCGGCAGCGTTTCCGCCGGCTCGCACCAGAGCAGCACACCGTCGGCCTTGACCTGATAGGTTTGCGGATCGACGTCGATGTCCGGCAGGTAATCGTTGTGGATCAGATCGGTTTTCTGCACGTCACGGCAACCTTTGACCACGGCGATTTTCTTCTTCAGTCCCAGGGCTTCGGGCAAGCCCGCTTCCTGCGCCGCCTGGCTGATGAAAGTCAGGCTGGTAGCGTGCAGCGAGCCGCCATGACTGGCGAACATCGGGCGGTAATGCACCGGTTGCGGAGTCGGGATCGAGGCGTTGGCGTCGCCCATCAGACTGGCGGCAATGGCACCGCCCTTGAGGATCAGCGTCGGTTTCACGCCGAAGAACGCCGGACGCCACAGCACCAGATCGGCCCATTTGCCGACTTCCACCGAACCCACTTCATGGCTGATGCCGTGGGTGATTGCCGGGTTGATCGTGTACTTGGCGATGTAGCGCCTGGCGCGGAAGTTGTCGTTGCCTTCGCCGTCCTGAGGCAGCGGACCGCGCTGCTTTTTCATCTTGTCGGCGGTTTGCCAGGTGCGTGTGATGACTTCGCCGACGCGGCCCATGGCCTGGCTGTCGGAGCTGATCATCGAGAACGCGCCGAGGTCGTGGAGGATGTCTTCGGCGGCAATGGTTTCGCGGCGGATGCGGCTTTCGGCGAACGCCACGTCTTCGGCGATGCTCGGGTCGAGGTGGTGGCAGACCATCAGCATGTCGAGGTGTTCGTCGATGGTGTTGCGGGTGAACGGCCGGGTCGGGTTGGTCGAACTCGGCAGCACGTTGGCGAAACCGCAGGCCTTGATGATGTCCGGCGCATGGCCGCCGCCCGCGCCTTCGGTGTGATAGGTGTGGATGGTGCGACCCTTGAATGCGCCGAGGGTGGTTTCGACGAAGCCGGACTCATTGAGGGTGTCGGTGTGGATCGCCACCTGCACGTCGTACTGATCGGCAACGCTCAGACAGTTGTCGATGCTCGCCGGGGTGGTGCCCCAGTCTTCGTGCAGCTTGAGCCCGATGGCGCCGGCCTTGACCTGTTCGATCAGCGGCTCCGGCAGGCTGGCGTTGCCCTTGCCGGTGAGGCCGATGTTCATCGGGAATGCATCCGCCGCCTGGAGCATCCGCGCCAGGTGCCATGGCCCGGAAGTGCAAGTCGTGGCGTTGGAGCCGGTGGCCGGTCCCGTGCCGCCGCCGATCATGGTGGTGACGCCGCTCATCAGTGCTTCTTCGATCTGCTGCGGGCAGATGAAATGGATGTGGGTATCGATGCCGCCGGCAGTGAGGATCATGCCCTCGCCGGCAATCACTTCGGTACTGGCGCCGATGGCGATGGTCACGCCTGGCTGCACGTCCGGGTTGCCGGCCTTGCCGATGGCGGCGATGCGCCCGTCCTTGAGGCCGACATCGGCCTTGACGATGCCCCAGTGGTCGATGATCAGCGCGTTGGTGATCAGCGTGTCGACCACTTCGGCGGCCAGCAACTGGCTCTGGCCCTGGCCGTCGCGGATCACTTTGCCGCCGCCGAATTTCACTTCTTCGCCGTAGGTGGTGAAGTCCTGTTCGACTTCGATCCACAACTCGGTGTCGGCCAGGCGCACCTTGTCGCCGACGGTGGGGCCGAACATGTCGGCGTAGGCTTGACGCGAGATCTTCATTTCAATTCCTTGCACAAATTTATTGTGGCGAGGGAGCTTGCTCCCGCCGGGCTGCGCAGCAGCCCCAAAAATCGTGATTGATTTTCGTCAGATACACCGCATTTCCCGGGTTTACGAGTGCTGTGCACTCGAGCGGGAGCAAGCTCCCTCGCCACAGGAATCTACTGGTCAGTCGAGGTCACCCATGACCCGCCCGGCAAACCCGAACACCCGCCGATGGCCGGCGTATTCCACCAGTTCCACCTCGCGGCTCTGTCCGGGCTCGAAGCGCACGGCGGTGCCCGCCGGAATGTTCAGGCGCATGCCACGGCTGGCGGCGCGATCGAAGGTCAGGGCGTCGTTGGTTTCGAAAAAGTGATAGTGCGAGCCGACCTGGATCGGACGGTCGCCGCTGTTGGCCACTTTCAGACTGATCGTGCGGCGACCGACGTTGAGTTCGATATCGCCGGGCTGGATCCGGTATTCGCCTGGAATCATCAGTTCGCTCCTTGCAGGACTTTGTAATAGAGGGCCGTCGGGCGATACGTGCCCTCCGGATCGCAGGCGTAGTCGGGAATCTCCCCGGCGCGGGTGTAGCCCAGGGCCTTGTAGAACTCTTCGGCCGGGGAGCCGGCCTCGGTATCGAGGTAGAGCATGCCGCGCCTGTGCTGGCGGGCCGTCAATTCCAGCGCTTCCATCAGTTGCTGACCGAGGCCCCGGCGCCGGGCCTGTTCGCGCACCAGCAGTTTCTGTACCTCGGCACGGTTCAGGCCATTGGCCTTCTGACACAGGCTCAGTTGCACGCTGGCCTGGACCTGTTCGTCCTTGACCACCACCCACAGCAAGACGTTGCCCTTGTTCAGGTTGTCCTGCACTTCATCGAAATAGGCGCGGGCCTGAGCGGCATCGAGGTCGGCCATGAAGCCGACGCTGGCGCCATGGCCCACGGCGTCCAGCAGCAGGTCGATCAGGCCCTGACGATAGTGGGCAAAACTTTCAGCATTGACGCGTCGCAGTTGGGCGGAGTTCATCGGTGTCACTCCTTGTGGGCGGGCGGTGGCTCCGCGCCAGGATTGAGGGTCAGTTGCATGAAGGTCAGGTCGAGCCAGCGACCGAACTTGGTGCCCACCTGCGGCATCTGCCCGGTGGTGATGAACCCGGCGCGTTCGTGCAGGCGGATCGACGCGGCGTTACCGCTTTCGATGGCCGCGACCATGATGTGCTTGCCACAGCGCTTCGCCCGTTCGATCAGCGCGGTCATCAACCGCGGGCCGAGACCGTTGCCGCGCTGGTCGCTGCGTACGTAGACCGAGTGCTCGACGGTATGGCGAAAACCGTCGAACGGTCGCCAGTCGCCGAACGAAGCGTAGCCGAGGGTGGCGTTGTCGGCGTCGACGATCACCAGGATCGGATAACCCTGGGCCTGGCGGGCGCTGAACCACGCCTGACGGTTGCCCAGATCGACGGCCGATTCATTCCAGATTGCCGTGGTGTTGAGCACGGCGTCGTTGTAGATGTCGCGGATCGCCGGCAGGTCGGCGTGCAGGGCATCGCGAATGGTGTAAGTCATGGCGCGGCCTCAGACGATCGGTTGGTGGACGGTGACCAGTTTGGTGCCGTCGGGAAACGTCGCTTCGACCTGGATCTCCGGGATCATTTCCGGGATGCCTTCCATCACTTGATCGCGGGTCAGAAGGGTGGTGCCGTAATGCATCAGCTCGGCCACGGTCTGGCCGTCACGGGCGCCTTCGAGCAACGCCGCCGAGATGTAGGCCATGGCTTCCGGGTAGTTGAGTTTCACGCCACGGGCCAGTCGCCGTTCGGCCACGAGGCTGGCGGTGAAGATCAGCAGCTTGTCTTTTTCGCGTGGGGTCAGGTCCATCGTTTTAAATCCATTTGGGCAGATTTGTGTGATTCGTTCGGTGAGTGGCGTGTCAGTTGGAACTGCCCCCTCACCCTAGCCCTCTCCCGGAGGAAGAGGGGACTGATCTAGGTCGTTTGTTATGGCCAGTTCAGTCAGTTGAATTCTTGTGTTTGAAACATTTCTAGCGGTCACCTCAGTCAGGCTCCCTCTCCCCTCCGGGGAGAGGGCGGGGGGTGAGGGGTTGGCCCTCAAGTGCTCCAGATTCTCGGCGGCTGAGCTTCACGGCCGAGCAACACAGGCCTGAGCAATCGCCACAGATCGATCAGCCAGGCCCGCGCCAGCAATGCTTCACCGGCCAGGCAACGCGCAACCAGCAACCCCGGCAATTGCGTCAGGTCCCCGCGAACCTCATGCCCCAGCGAGCGGCAGCGCTCCAGCAGTTCGGCGTCGATTTCGCCGGTCACCAGCAATGTCGCAAATACCGGATGGCCATCCAGTCCGATCGGCGAATCAAGCAAACCATCGTTGCCGACGATGCGCTGGCGCTCATGCCACAGCAACCGGCCATCGCGGCGAATATCCAGATGCGCCTGGAAATGCCCGAGGTCGAAACGCTCGCCACTGGCCGGGCGCCCGAGCGCCACGACGTCCCAGTAGAACAGTCGCGCATCGCCTTCAAGGTTGATCGAGGTCGTGAGTTCCGCCTGGGCGGCGCTGTAGACGATGGTTTCCTGGGGCAGCCATTCCAGTGTTGCGCCATCAGCGATGTGCAGCTCCAGCGACTGACAGGCAGGGCCCGTCGCGCGATACCACTTGGCGGCGCCGGGGCTGGTGATCTGCGCCCAGGCGTCCTGTTCGACGCGGGCGCTGATGTTCAACCGATCACCGCCGGCAATGCCGCCCGGCGGGTGGACGACGATGTGCTGGCAGACCTCGGGCCCTTCGGCATACAGATGCTTTTGCACCCGCAGCGGTCCGAGGTGACGGCGACGGGTCGGGCGCGTGCAATCGCCGAAGCGGGTGTAGGCCAGCTCAAGCTCGGCGTGCCAGCTCGGGGTAAACAGGGCAGTCGCTAAAGGTAGATTCATGTTTTCTGATTATCGTCAGGACGCTAGAGGTTAGATCGTAACCAGCCCGCGCACACCCTCGCTTTCCATATTTTCTCCGCGACCCTGCTGCACGATCTCGCCCCGGGACATCACCAGGTACTGATCGGCCAGTTCGGCGGCGAAGTCGTAGAACTGCTCCACCAGCAGAATCGCCATATCGCCACGGGCCGCGAGTTTCTTGATCACCGCACCGATCTCCTTGATCACCGACGGCTGGATGCCTTCGGTGGGTTCGTCGAGGATCAGCAGGCGCGGACGGCTGGCCAGTGCGCGACCAATCGCCAGTTGCTGTTGTTGGCCACCGGACAGGTCGCCGCCGCGCCGCTGTTTCATTTGCAGCAGCACCGGGAACAGCTCGTAGATGAACGCAGGAACTTCCTTGGCTTCGCTGCCGGGAAAACGGGAAAGACCCATCAGCAGGTTTTCTTCCACGGTCAGTCGCCCGAAGATTTCCCGGCCCTGGGGTACGTAGGCGATTCCGGCGTGCACCCGTTGATGCGGTTTGAACGTAGTGATCGGTTGACCTTCCCAGTTCACCGCGCCTTCCCTGGCCGGCAGCAGGCCCATCAGGCATTTGAGCAGCGTGGTCTTGCCCACGCCGTTGCGCCCGAGCAGGCAGGTCACTTCACCGACCTTCACATCAAAGCTCAGGCCGCGCAGGATGTGGCTTCCGCCGTAGTACTGATGCAATTTGTCGACTTGCAGCATGTTCAAATTCTCCCCGGTGATCGTTCCCACGCTCTGATTCCTCTTCAGCGGCCGAGATAGACTTCGATCACGCGCTCGTTGTCCTGCACCTGTTCCAGCGACCCCTCGGCCAGCACGCTGCCCTGATGCAGCACCGTGACGTGGTCGGCAATCGAGCCGACGAAGCCCATATCGTGTTCCACCACCATCAGCGAATGCTTGCCCGCCAGCGACTTGAACAGCTCGGCGGTGAACGCGGTTTCGGCGTCGGTCATGCCCGCCACCGGTTCGTCGAGCAACAGCAGTTGCGGGTCTTGCATCAGCAACATGCCGATTTCGAGAAACTGTTTCTGCCCGTGGGACAACAGCCCCGCCGGGCGATTGACCGAGGTGGTCAGGCCAATGGTGTCGAGCACTTCGCTGATCCGGTCTTTCTGCTCACCGCTCAGCCGTGCTCGCAGACTGGCCCACACCGACTTGTCGGTTTTCTGCGCCAGTTCCAGGTTCTCGAACACGCTCAGCGCTTCGAACACCGTCGGCTTCTGGAACTTGCGACCGATACCGGCCTGGGCGATCTGCACTTCGCTCATCTGCGTCAGGTCGAGGGTTTCGCCGAACCAGGCCTTGCCGTGGCTCGGGCGGGTCTTGCCGGTGATCACGTCCATCAGCGTGGTCTTGCCCGCGCCGTTGGGGCCGATGATGCAGCGCAGTTCGCCGACGCCGATGTACAGGTTCAGCGCGTTCAGCGCGCGGAAGCCGTCGAAGCTGACGCTGATGTCTTCCAGGGTCAGGATCGTGCCGTGACGGGTGTTCAGTCCAGGCTCCACGCGCTGGCCGAGACCGAGGGCATCGCGGCTGGTGCCGGCGTCCTTGTTCGGCTCCAGCGGCGGGAAGAAGGCCGGTTCCAGCATGAATTCAGCGCTCGCCGTGACTCTCATGATTCACCTCGTTTCTTCAGCAGACCGATCACACCCTTGGGCAGGTACAACGTCACGACGATGAACAGCGCGCCGAGGAAGAACAGCCAGTATTCGGGGAAGGCCACGGTGAACCAGCTCTTCATGCCGTTGACCACACCGGCGCCGAGCAGCGGGCCGATCAGGGTGCCGCGCCCGCCAAGGGCTACCCACACGGCGGCTTCGATGGAGTTGGTCGGCGACATTTCGCCGGGGTTGATGATCCCCACCTGCGGCACGTACAGCGCACCGGCCAGACCACACAGCACCGCGCTCAATACCCAGACGAACAGCTTGAAACCGCGAGGGTCGTAGCCGCAGAACATCAGGCGATTTTCCGCATCACGCAACGCGGTCAACACCCGGCCGAACTTGCTGCGGGCCAGGCGCCAGCCGATGAACAGACTCGCCACCAGCAACAGCACCGTCGCCAGAAACAGCACCGCACGAGTACCCGGTTCGGTGATGCCGAAGCCAAGGATCGTGCGGAAATTGGTGAAACCGTTGTTGCCGCCGAAGCCGGTCTCGTTGCGAAAGAACAGCAGCATCCCGGCGAAAGTCAGCGCCTGGGTCATGATCGAGAAATACACGCCCTTGATCCGCGAACGGAAGGCGAAAAAACCGAACACCAACGCCAGCAACCCTGGAGCCAGCACCACCAGACACATCGCCCAAAGGAAGTTGCCGGTGCCGCTCCAGTACCACGGCAATTCGGTCCACGACAGGAAGGTCATGAACGCCGGCAAGTCGTCACCGGCAGCCTGGCGCATCAGGTACATGCCCATTGCATAACCGCCGAGTGCGAAGAACAGTCCGTGACCCAGGGACAGCAGACCGGCATAGCCCCAGACCAGATCCAGTGCCAGGGCGACGATGGCGTAGCAGAGAATCTTGCCGACCAGCGTCAGGGTGTAAGCCGAGACGTGCAGTGCGTTGTCCTGCGGCAATAGCGACAGCAGCGGCAGGGCGATCAGCAACGCGAGAACAACCGCGCCGACAGCGATGGAAACTTTGGGGCCGGCCTTTTGTGTGGCCGTGACTAGCAGGGGCTGGTTCATCAGTCGATCACCCGTCCTTTCAGTGCGAAGAGACCTTGCGGACGTTTCTGGATGAACAGAATGATCAGCGCGAGGATCAGGATCTTGCCGAGCACCGCACCGATCTGCGGTTCGAGAATCTTGTTGGCGATGCCCAGGCCGAACGCGGCGAACACGCTGCCGGCCAGTTGCCCGACGCCGCCGAGCACCACCACCAGGAACGAGTCGATGATGTAGCTCTGGCCGAGGTCGGGGCCGACATTGCCGATCTGGCTCAGCGCCACGCCACCGAGCCCGGCGATACCCGAACCGAGGCCGAAGGCGAGCATGTCGACGCGACCGGTGGGCACGCCGCAGCAGGCGGCCATGTTGCGGTTCTGGGTGACGGCACGCACGTTCAGGCCGAGGCGGGTCTTGTTCAGCAGCAGCCAGGTCAGCGCCACCACGAACAACGCGAAGGCGATGATCACGATGCGGTTGTACGGCAGCACCAGATTCGGCAGCACTTGAATCCCGCCGGACAGCCACGCCGGGTTCGCGACTTCCACGTTCTGCGCACCGAACACCAGACGCACCAGTTGAATCAGCATCAGGCTGATGCCCCAGGTGGCGAGCAGGGTTTCCAGCGGTCGGCCGTAGAGGTGACGAATCACCGTGCGCTCCAGGGCCATGCCGATGGCCGCCGTGACGAAGAACGCCACCGGCAGCGCGATCAGTGGGTAAAACTCGATAGCCTGCGGTGCGTAGCGTTGGAACATCAACTGCACTACATAAGTGGAGTAGGCACCGAGCATCAGCATCTCGCCATGGGCCATGTTGATCACGCCGAGCAGGCCGAAGGTGATCGCCAGACCCAGCGCCGCCAGCAGCAGAATCGAACCGAGGGACATGCCGCTGAAGGCCTGGCCGAGCAGTTCGCCGACCAGCAGTTTGCGTTTGACCTGGGCGAGGCTGGTTTCGGCGGCGGTGCGCACGTTGGCGTCGGTTTCGACGCCGGGTTCGAGCAGACCTTCGAGGCGTGTGCGGGCCAGCGGGTCGCCGGTTTCACCGAGCAGACGCACAGCCGCAAGACGCACCGCCGGGTCCGTGTCGACCAGTTGCAGGTTGGCCAGCGCCAGGCTCAGGGCGGCGTGGACGTTTTCATCTGTTTCGCCAGCCAGTTGCCGGTCGAGGAATTTCAGCTGCGCCGGTTTGGCGTTTTTCTGCAATTGCTGCGCGGCGGCAAGACGGGTCTTGGCGTCAGCGGCGAGCAATTGGTGGCTGGCCAGCGCGGTATCGATCAGGCCCCGCAGACGGTTGTTCAGGCGCAGGGGCCTGGGTTGGCCGTCGACGGTCAGTTCGCCTTGTTGCAGGGCGTCGATCAGTTCGAGACGGGCCGGATCGGGCTGCGCGGCCCAGGCTTCCAGCAGTTTGGCCTGCTGTACTGGGTTGGCGGCGACGAAGTCTTCGGCATCCCCGGCATGGGCGGCCATCGGCAGCAGCAGTGCGATGGCCAGGATCAAGCGGTAAAGGGCAGTGGGCATATGAAATGGCCTTGCGTAGTGATCGTTCCCACGCTCCGCGTGGGAATGCAGCCCGGGACGCTCCGCGT